>NZ_JBGUQY010000037.1:0-1710 GCF_045131395.1 Fibrobacter sp.
TTCGGCATAAGCTGAAATATTGAATGCTTTTTTTATTGAATTCACAAATGCCCTGTTCTGCAACATTTGCATCGGCTGATTTGCCCAAGGTTCAGAACCGGTGTACGCTTCGTCAAAAAATGTTGTCACACAGACAGGATGTGTCCGGTCTTTACGATATACAATGCATTTGATCCAATCAGCGACAGTTCTTTTGACGTTGGTTGTCACTTTTGATCGCTGTCCGTTTGAATAAGAGGTTTTCACAAAATTCAATTCACGTTCACGAACGGGTCCGAATTCAAAATCCATGCCGTCGAATTGTGGTGACCTGTTTGCAATAGTGTTCCAACCGTCGATTGAAATCACAATTGCAAGTTTTCCGCGGGAGACAAAACCATAAATCTGTTTGACCATTGGATTCAGATTCAGATTTGCACACTGCACAAGGAATGTGAAAACATCGTGTTTTGTGATGAAATCCTTGCCGTTGTTTGACAACATGTTTGCGCAGAAATTGAAAAGAACCGGCGCGGTGACTTTCAGGGAAAGTTTTTTGATAACGTTCAATGTTTCATCAACAAATTCTGCCGGCATTGATTCGCCGAATGAAGAAACCATGTTGTTCTGATTTATATTCTGTTGGTTTTCCATAATTATTTATTTCCTTTTTTCTTGGAACTTGAAAAACGAAGTGTTCTGTTCTCATCAAGTTTTTTAATGGTGTACTTCGCAACAAGTTGTTCATATGTCTTTCTTTCAGTTTCTGACATTGCATCAACATTCAGTGATGATCTACTGGATGCACGGAAAGTCGCAACCTTGTTGCCGTCAGCGTCCAACAGTTCATCATTCACACCTATGAATTCAATGATTTTTCTTTTGATTTCATCCTGTTCATTTTCAAGATTATCAATTGATTTTTTCAGATCTTTATATTTGGCGATTAACATTGAAACATCCTGATTTGCGATAATGACTGATTTTTCTTCAAAAAAAGATTTGATGAAATCGTTTGATGTTGGTTGCGGTGCAACATCTTTCAAAACATTCTGACACCAGAATTCAGAACACTTCGAATATATCAATTTGGCGACAGTCTCATTGAACGGAATGACAAAAATTCTGAAATCATTGCCACCGATAAGAGCAGCAAGGAAACATTTATGAATGCCGGTCACAAGCATATAATGCTGACACTGAAAATAATAATTCAGTGGCACATCAGTTTCTGACTGAATGCCGATCATATTTTCGTCGTGAAATTGTTCGTCTGAATACCATGCAGCGGATTTGTTGAATTTGCTGTCGCTATATGCTGACGCAGTTTTGCATTCGAGGACTGCCGAACGACTGCCGTTGATTGTCACAAGGCGGTCAACATTGCCGACCAACCAGGGTGCGGATTCAAGCGAATAATGCTTATTAGAGCGACTAACAGAAAAACCGGTTAAGTCTGCAAAGTGACGTGCAACAGTATCTTCAAGGATGGTGCCCCATTTGGTGAATCGATTGGAAAAACGATCTGTCTTTCGGCCGGTTTTATTCATCCAAACATCAAAAGGTGTTTTGCCGAACGAATCAAGGCCAAGAACGGCAGAAACTTCAGAACCACCGATGCCAAGCAAGCGACGTGTGTGCCACACTTCGTTTTCGTCATCATTGACGTGTTGCATCATAATTTGCAACTTGCGTTTTTCGTGAAGTTCAATATCTGATTTATCCATATAG
>NZ_JBGUQY010000038.1:0-2128 GCF_045131395.1 Fibrobacter sp.
GGCGCCTCCAATTTCGAGCAAGCGGAAAAAATCCGGAAGCAGAAGCAGAGGAGCCTCCGCCGCTCTTCCGGCGGCTACGGCTATTGAGGAGGATGCAAAAATGGGAAAGTGCTTTGAAGAGGTTATGAGCGAGGAAGATTTTTGGAAGTTTTACAACGCGCTTAACAACACGCGAAAGCAGCTTGACGAGTTTGACGAAGTGCTCCGCTTTCACCCAAGCCGGCTGCACGATAAAAAAAATAAAATTTACGACTTGCTTGGCGACTTAATGCAAATGTTGCGCGACTCGCCCGCCGCTCCCGCTTGCGTCAAGGACGATGTGAAAGAGGGCGAATAGCGAGGGAGTGTTATATCATCAACCCGCCTCCAAGAACGCGCCAGGCGCAATCCTAGGGCCATCTTTGAATGTTTTGTGTGGGTCATAGTTCTATGACTGTGGGTCTATTGACTTTTTTACCAAAAGTCTATAAATGTATTGATAATATACGCCCCCTAGCGGGGGGTTTTGGGGGGAAACGATGGGGCTTTATGACGAGAAGGAAAAGTGGCTGCAGCAGTTTCCGGAGGTGAAATTCTCCGAGTTTTACCGCGACATTTTTCCGGAGGGAAGCTTTGAGGCCGAGGCCGGAAAGCTGGACGACTACGAGCGGACGGGCAAGGGTAACGGCTTCATCGTTTACGAGATGGAGGACGGCCGGAAACATACGCGGATGGTTTTTGACGGCCTTGAAGAAATCGGCAAGCAGCTCGACAAGAAGTCCGCGTTTATGTCTTGCATTTCGTATTTTGGAAAAAACAGAACGGCGGCGAACGCCCGCGAGATGTTTGCGCTCGTGTTCGACTTGGACGAAGTTGGCGGCGAGGAAATCCGGCTTTTTTGGGAAGCTTGGGTGGAAGGTCTTGGAGGACGCGCGCCGCGTCCGACTTACATAGTCAATTCCGGCGGCGGCGTTCACCTTTACTATGTGTTCGAAATTCCGGTGCCGCTTTATCCGAACATTCAGCGCGAATTGAAAGATTTAAAATACGCTTTGACTGAATTGATTTGGAACGGCGACACATCGCGACTAGAGCAGCGGCAATACCAAGGCATTAACCAAGGATTCCGGCTTGTCGGATCCAGGACGAAGCGCGGCGAGACCGTCAAGGCCTACTTGACCGGCGGCCGCGTTTCGCTTGAATACCTCTCCCAATTCGTTCCGGAGGAATTCCGGATTAAGGACACCTTCTACCACTCGCGCACGACTTTGGCCGAGGCGAAGAAAAAATGGCCGGAGTGGTATCATCAGCGAATCGAACTCGGACGGAAGCGGAAGGGGTGGACTTGCAACCGCGCTCTATACGATTGGTGGAAGGGCAAGTGGCAGCTCGCCCAAGTCCACCACCGATATTTTTATATTATGAGCCTCGCCATCTACGCCTTGAAGTCCGGCGTAAGCCTTGAAGAGTTGCGCGAGGACGCGGAGGAACTTCGCCCGCAGCTCAGCAGCCTTTCGAAAGAAAACCCTTTCACCGAGGACGACGTCGCGTCGGCCTTGGAGCTGTATCAGGAATGCTTCCGGACTTTTCCCCGGAAGGAAATCGAGAAGCTTACGGCTATCGAAATTCCGGCGAACAAGCGGAACGGACGCACGCAGAAAAAACACTTAGAGAGAGCGCGCGCCGTTCAGAAAATCGACTATCCGAATTATGAATGGGCGGGCCGCCCGTCCGTCCGGCAAGTGGTGGAGGACTTCATCAAGAGCTATCCGCCCGCCACCTGCGAGGACTTTATGGAGAGCACCGGGCTATCGCGCGCCGTGTGGTATAAATACAAGCGGGAGTTCCGAGGGGCGCAGACCCTTGGAGCGGGTGAGCAGAGCGGCGTTGACGAAGCCCCCCAACGAGGGAGGGGCGGAGGCAAGGCCGCGAGGCGAGGGCGGCAGCCATAGCGCGGGAATTGCGGCTTTGCCTTGAAAACGATAGGCAAAGTCGCAATGATTCCGCGCGGGGGTTCAAAGGGGCGTAGCCCCTTGACCAATGGACTTTTGCAAAAAGTCCGTATTGGGCTACGGACTTGACAGAGTCCGTGCGGGCGGGTTACACTGGAACCCGAGCGGCGAGACCACACGCGGGAAAAGCTGCACGG
>NZ_JBGUQY010000039.1:0-175202 GCF_045131395.1 Fibrobacter sp.
CATCGACATGGCGTTCTCCTGGTCAGATAGAAGTTCTTCGTCCGCATTGTCCACACGGATGCGGTCAATAGCCTCTTCAATTATATCACTGCCAAAGTTTGGCAACTTGTCGCTGTCGGCGGCATGATTCAGCAGATACAGCCATGCATCCACGGGACCGGACACCTCTTCAGCGGACTTCTTGAAGTTTGGCAGACTAAAAAAAATATACCTATTTTTCGGGAAAATAGGTACTGCGGAACCGTTCTTGACTGCACTTAAGACCTGGGCAGCATCCATCATCATTACCGGCAAGGCGTCCGCGGCTGCGGCTCTCCTATGCGTGTGCAAGCACCCGCGCAGTCGAGCCTTGCACGCTTTTCTTTGACATAATAACTCCCAATGGGCTTTTGACGCTTACTCCCCAAAGGGGATAACTCAACTAGACCACTAAAGTGGTAAGTTTCGTATAGGCGTCCGCAACGTTGT
Organism: Fibrobacter sp.; assembly: GCF_045131395.1. Classification (GTDB taxonomy): domain Bacteria; phylum Fibrobacterota; class Fibrobacteria; order Fibrobacterales; family Fibrobacteraceae; genus Fibrobacter. Next base: position 469 of record NZ_JBGUQY010000039.1, read on the forward strand.
TCGGTCATAGAATCAAACAAGTTTGATTCTGCGACACTCACTTAATGGGCTTTTGACGCCTGCGGCGTCCGCGGCGTCGTTCGGTCATGCCAAAACGCAAGCGTTTTGTCGCGACGCTCACTTAGCACGCTTTTCCCCAAAGCCCTGTTTTTTTGTTAAACTTTTTTGAATGATTAATTAAGGTTTAGTAATCCTGTACACAACGAATAGAAAGGCCATTAACCTTCTTTGTACCAGCAGTTCGATTAATTCGATCTTGAGTAATCAGAACAGTATTACCATATGACGCAGTCGAATCTCTCACTAGACTACCATCATAATCACCAGGAATCCAATGATCTGCGAACACATCAATATTCGCATATCTAATATATTTTTCTGGAGAATCAACCCATTGAGTTTGTAGCACTCCGGCAGGCAAAAGAGAAAATCCACGCTGATTGGAGCCCCACAAAACAGCGCCCAAATACGAAGCGCCATCTCTGGAGCCGCGACCTTTCATTACAGTAGCCCATTCTTCCTCATTCATCACATGCCATCCCTCAGGACAAATTCCCCGATGAATGACAAGACTAAGGTTATTTTGATACTCGGGAACCGGATTACTCATCAAGTCGTACTCCTCCGGACATTTGGCACTGCCCATGGCAAAGCTGTCACAGGCTGCCGGGAAATTCATCACCGTAGCCCAAGTATAAAGGCCACCGAAGCCGTTCTCGCAATACCAAGGGTCATCATCGTAGCAGAACTTGGTAGAATCGGTCATCTGGGTTCCCCCAGGAATCATCCTGCCATAGTTTAGATTTTGGGCAAAAAAAGTTATAGAATCTATTCCACGAAAACCATGTTCATAGCGAATTGTCTTGTACACCTGGCCGTCACGGGGGTCCGTAAATTCCCCGTAGCTGTAGTCATTCTCGCTTACAAAAAGACGGCTCATGTCGTAATACTTGCTACTAGAAGAAGGCGTTACAGAACTAGAAGACATCGGAATCCAGCGGCCATTCTCGCAGATAAATTCCTGTTGCAACTGAGGAATATACTGAGTCCACCCCTCATAATCACTCGAGCAAAGCGAATCCCGTAGCACATAGCCACTGGAACTAGAACGAGTATTATCTACACTCGACGAAGATGTATCCACACCATCTGAGCTACTGTTCTTACCGCTCACAGAACTAGAACTCTTCTGCGAATCATCTCCAGACTTTACAGACGAAGAAGACGTTTCCCTACCGACCGAAGAACTAGACCCTTCGACTTCGCTCAGGGTGACACTTGACGAGGATTGGCTTTCAGAGGCCGGGTCAGAAGAAGTTGACGAATCGTCACCACAACCGGCAACAAAGATCGCGAAAACAAGAGCTAATACAAGAGGCATGGACCCCCTCCTTGCCAGTCGAGGGTGACCTACAGCAATAACATTCTTCATAATCCCACCTAACCTTCATTTTTTTTTGCGAAATATAACAAACTCAACGAAAAAAGACATCCAAATTCTTTTGGATGCCTCAACACTCTATTTAGGATAAACGCAGAAGACTAGTCTTCTTTCTTTTGGAGACCGATATCGATCTGGCCGAACTTAGCTTCGTAAGCCTTCAGGGTTGCGGCGAGCATAATGGCCAAGCGCTTAGCCGTGTACGGGGTCATCACCACGCGTTCGGCAATGTCGACATTCACCTTGCCCTGATTCACGTTCCAAGCCTTGTTAAGGCCCAAAAGCATCATAATTTCTTCGCGGCCGCCCACCACGTTGGTCGCGTTCACATAAAGACTCTTCATATTGGAATCATTCCAAACCACTTCGGGCTGGGCAACGGATTCAGTCTTTTCGTTCGTATTTTCTGCCATATAGAAAACCTCCAATTGTTATTACTTTCCCAAAACGCGCTCGCAAATTTAACAAAAGCAATCCGCTTAAATTGTTACAAAAAACTTATACAAGGTGTAAAATTAAACATACGTTGTATTCATTTTTGCATCTTGACATTTTATATAAAGAATTCTAAAATTCGCCTCGTTTTGGGATATTGTGTTACTGGAGGTCCAATGAATAGAAAGGATTGGTTTATTGTTGTTGCCGCTTTCTTGGCAGCATCTTATTTTACGGCCTGTTCCGTAACAGATTCCGAAAACTCGGAATATTCCAAATGGACTTTCTCGGGCATGGTCATTGACGCATCGACAGGGCTCGCTCTCGAAGGTGCTCAAATCTCTTACCTCGACAACGACGGCGACATTGACACCACCGAAACCGACGAAAACGGCAACTTCTATATAAGCAACCTGCCATACGGTTCCAGGACCTTTACGTTCAACTATATCAGCGTCAACAAAAAAGATACCCTGTATTACACCCCAAAAGTTTTTGACGTCTCTAGCACAAACGAATCCAGCCACATGGAAGGCGTGGTCGCAAGTACCTCGGCTGTTATACGGTTAAGCCCGCTCAATGCAGCCGTCACAGGCGAACTCTACATCAGCGACCCAGGTTCTGGTAAAAAAATTCCGGTTTCAGGTCTTTCGCTGAGTCTTTCGCACATTGATTCCAGTTACATCAACATTTTCCCGAAAACGTTCTCTACCAAAACAGACTCCCTTGGCAAATTCACCTTTAAGAAATTGCCCGCCGACACGGGCCTTGTACTGAACGTAGCCGGCTACACTTACAAAAACATCCGTTACCAACTCTATAGCGTAGCACTCCCCAAACTTGCCGCAGGCGCTACGCGCGATCTCGGGCGCGCCTACCTTGTTCAAGACACTCTGATTCCGCAAACGAAAAAGATTGTAGCCTCGAACGTGATGGACAACAACTTCATTGGATACGGGAACATTTCTACCCTTGCAAAGCCTTACTACGTCTTCTCGCAAAAAATCCATTCCAGCAATCTCACGGTAGAAGTAACGGCAGACACAAACAAATTGTACGTGAAGCCCGTCGTTAAAGGCGATACGCTGTTCCTGGAACACGACACGGCCTTCCCTGCCGAAAAAAAGATCGTAGTCAGCATTGTCGCCTACGAAAAAAAGTCGAACGACCGCATTCAAATGACATTCAGCGGCGACTCCGCCTTCACGACTGACCGCGGACTATACGCAATCACCAGTAATGCATGGCCGACCAACAGCAAATTCAAGGCTACATTTGGAATCGAAGACACCATGTGGGTCAAGTTCTCCGAAGAACTCGACAAGAACACCGACCGCATTCAATGGAATTACTGTAGCGGTGTTCACAGAACCCTGTACGGCAACGGATTCTACGCTAATTCCAAGGCATGGGTCAAAAAAGACACCATGTTCGTACAAATGGACGAAAAGATTCTGCAAGACCGCCAACAGGGCGACAGCGCAGGCTTCAACATCACCATTTACGCCAAGAACGGCCTGTATGCCGAAAATTTTGAGTTGAGAACAGAACTCGTTGTACCACCCCAATCAAGCAGTTCTTCCGAGGCTTTATCATCTAGCAGCGCAGAATCTTCGAGCAGCAGCGCAGTCATTGAATCGTCAAGCAGCGAAGCCGTCTTTGAATCATCGAGCAGTTCGGCCATGGAATTGCCGAGCGAAGGCGATACGGCTAGTTCTTCGAGCAGCAGCGCCATCTAAACACCATTATCCAGGTTGATATTTTTGAAACTATTTTTCCTGACATTTTTCTTGTTTGCATTCGGGACAGCCGTTGCAGCCTCTTTTGACGGAGTCACGGAACCCATCGCCCAGGCAAAAATCGGTTTTACCGTCCCCGGAAAAATTGACCGCATTTGGGTGAAAGAAGGCGCATTCGTACACAAGGGCGACACCCTGATGAACCTTGTCAAGACCGAAGAAGAGATTCGCGTACACATGACAAAGATCATTGCCGACGATTATTCGGGCATCGCATCGTCCAAGGCGAAAATGGACACATACCTAAAAGACTATTACGCCATCAAAAAACTGTACGAAACCAGCAACTCGGTAAGCGAAGAAGAACTGTGGGAAAAACAGATGAACTTCGACATTTCTAGAGCCGACTGGAACGCCGCCAAAGTCAACAAGATCAAGGATTCATTGGAACACCGCATGGCCCGTGCCCAGCTCCAAAAGCAATACCTGATAGCCCCCTTTGACGGCGAAATCGTATCGATTTCCAAGAACACCAGCGAAAGCGTCGAAGCCTTAGAGCCGATTATCGAAATCGCCGATGTGCGAACCTGCCGCATGACAGCCTACATTATCGTGAACAAGGCCAGTTCACTCAAGATTGGCCAACAGGTAAACCTGCAACTCAATAGCGGCAAGGCTAAGAGCAAAAAGGGCAAAATCGAGTTTATTTCACCCGTGGTAGACAAGGCGAGCCTTTTGAGGACCGTCAAGGTGATATTCGACAATTCGGACAAGTCCGTAGAACCAGGCGTCACCGGGAAGATCCAGATTAAATAACCGATAATGATGGCAGCGCGTAAACAGGCTTATTTAAGGAGCATCGCTTATTTTGTATTGCTTTTCGCGATACAAGTGGTTTTTGCGCAAGAAGATTCGCTAGTCATCAACTTTAATGAAGCCCTCAAAATGGTCATCGGAAATAATTCCGATGTCCAGGAGGCTAAATACAACTGGATTGTACGTTCCGAATATGCCCAAGGCGCATACGGCAACTTCGAACCGCATCTAATCGGACGCGCGTTCAAGGAACGTGGCGAGAGCCCCAGCGCCCTGTTTACCGAGACTAAAGACGAATACAAGATTGGCGTGCAAGGCAAGTTGCCCACGGGTACCGAATATGATGTCGGCTTTAACCAGGCGACCTATACCCACAGCGACTACACCTCGGAACTTTACTTTGGCGCAGAACTCCGCCAGCACCTTTTGAAAGACGGTCCGCTGTATCTTTCGCCCACGAACGATTTACGCTCGGCAAAGTTCCAAAAAGAATACGCCTACCAGAAATACCGAGAAGCCTTAAGCGAAATTCTGGAAAAATTCTGCGATAGCTACTGGAACTATTACTATTCGCAACAAATGCTCCAGTTTTCAACCGAATCTGCAAAAGTTGCAGCCGATATAGTAAACGACGCCCAAAAGCGCGTAAAACACGGCTTGCTATCTCAGCTAGATTACCAAAAGACAATCGCCGAATTTTCAAATCGCGAAGCCGCTCGTTTAGAAGCCCTCGACAAGCTAAGAGCCGCAAGGCTTGATTTTTTGCTCATGCTTTCGTCCACCGAAATGTTGCAAGACGAGCGCCCCCTCGCCATTGCCCCAGACACCAAACTTGATTCCGGAAGGGTCCTTGACTCGCTTACATTCATCGATTCCATAAGCGCCATGCACCCGACATACCTTTCGCAAAATGCCGAACTGGACATCCGCGAAACCGAGCTGGACTTGCACAAGTCCAACTTCTTGCCCAAGGTGGACCTTGTTGGCAATTACGGGATCCGCAATAGAGACAACAATGCCCACGCCGCAGTAGCCGGGTTCAAGAGCAAGAATATCCGCCAGACAGTCCTTGCGGGCGGAATTGAAATAGATATTCCCCTGTTCGCAAACATTCACGAACGCCACCAGATTGCAGCAGAAAAGGCCAACGTGCGTTCAGCCAAAATCCGTCTTACGCTTATCCAGAGCAAGCTCTTCGAAGAATACAAGATGCTGAAAAAACGAGCTGTCGAACTGCGTGAACAATGGCAATTGAGCGAAGTCACCGTCAAATATCACGAAAAAGAACTGGAAGAAGAATTCAAGAAACTGGAACTTGGCAAAAGCAACTACCACCAGATTTTCGAGACAGAAGAAGATTTGCGCGAAGCAAAGCAACGCCACTTGGAAAGCATGCGGCTGCTTCGAGTTATTGATGTTAGGCTCGCTCGCGCTACAGGCAAAATTTTACTGCAGAATGACCTAGAATCTTGGAAAGAAGGGAAGCTCACCCTCCGCGAGGATCTGCTCCATGAATAAGAAGACCGTTTCGCTGGAACCTACCGAAATTATCAAGGCGATGCAGGGGGCTCTTCAGAGCTCGAACGCCAAGATAATGCAGATGACCAATGTTTTTGATACAGTCCAAAAGGTACTAGAAAAAGAAACATTCAAGGCAACGGCGATTACCCTCGCAAGCGAAATTGCCGACAGGCACCATGCCGAAAGGGTGAGCCTAGGTTGGCTCAAGCATGACTATATCGCCCTCAAGGCCATTAGCCATACCGACCGATTCGAAAAGAAGATGCAGATCGTGCGCGACCTCGAAGGTGCCATGGAAGAAGCCTACGAGCAAGATGCCGCTATCACCTACCCCGAAAAAGAGAACAGCCCCCTTTCAAACCGGGAACACAAGCGTTACAGCGAAACCCACAATGCAGGCAACCTGCTTTCGGTCCCCATCAGGCACGGCGACGAAGTGATTGGGATCATCACATGCGAACGCAAGGGGAAGATTTTCGACGACAACGAATCGACCCAGATTCATCTCGCCGCAAACCTCTGCAGTGCAAGGCTACTGGAACTTTACAGCAAAAGCCGTTGGTTCGGCGCCAGAATGGCACACAAAGCACGCAAAGTGCTAGGCAAGTTCCTAGGGCACGAACACACCTGGGCAAAGCTGATCGGTATTCTCGTTACCGCATTTATCCTTTTTGCAACGCTCGTTCCCATTGAATACAGGGTAAGCTCCCCTGCGATCTTGAAAACAGACAAAATAATTTATACGACAGCTCCATTTGACGGCTACATCGAAAGCGTAAGCGTAAAGCCAGGCGACATGGTGTACAAGGGTCAGGAACTTTTGCGACTCGACCAAAAGGAGCTTAAACTCGAAGAAGCCGACCTTATGGCCGTTGAGCAGGACAACCGCCGCGAAATTCAAAAAGCGCAAGCGAACAGGGAACTGGCCGAAATGCGCATTCAGCAGGCAAAACTTGCACAGACTCTGGCAAAGCTAAAGACAGTCCGCTACAAGCTTTCAAAATCAGTAATCAGCGTAACAGCCGACAGCGCCATAATCGTCGAAGGTGACCTGCAAAAACGTATCGGAGCCCCAGTCAGCCAAGGTTCCGAACTATTCCAGATGGCTACCATTGAAAACATCTATGTAGAATCCAGCGTTAGCGAACTGGAAATCAAGAATGTGAAACTCGGCGGCGAAGGCCTGCTCGCCATCAAGAGCCGCCCCGATTATGTTTACCGATTTAGAACGGAACGCATCAGCCCCACGGCCACCGTCAAGGATCAAGAAAACACCTTCGCTGTACGCGGAGAATTTGTAAAGCAGACTCCAGCGTGGTTCCGCCCTGGCATGACAGGCATTACCAAAATATTCTCCGAGAAAAAGACTCTCTGGTGGATTTTATCGCATCAGGCCATCGACTTTTTGCGCCTGAAGCTTTGGTGGTAAGGCAAAAAATTCTATCTTTGTGCTCACTATGAGCATTTCTATCCCTCAGTTGCCTAAGGGCACACGTGATTTTTACCCGGAAGCCCAGCGCATCCAGAATTACATTTTTGACACCTGGCGCAGCGTCGCCGAATCTTTTGCCTACGAAGAATACGAAGGCCCCATGTTTGAACACCTGGAGCTTTACACAGGCAAGTCCGGCGAAGAAATCGTTAGCCAGCTTTACAACTTTAAGGACAAGGGCGACCGCGAAATCGCACTCCGCCCCGAAATGACCCCCACGCTGGCCCGCCTGGTGATCCAAAAGGCCCGCGAACTCAAGAAGCCTTTCAAGTGGTTCAGCATGCCCCGCCTTTTCCGTTACGAAAAGGCACAGAAGGGTCGCCTTCGCGAATTCTTCCAGCTGAACATGGACATTATCGGCACCGAAAGCATCTACGCCGAAGCTGACCTGATGGCCGCTATCGCTACCATGCTCCGCAAGTTCGGCCTCAAAGATGGCGAATTTGCCATTGGCGTTTCTAGCCGCAAGCTTTTGGCCACCTACCTCGAAGAAATCGGCGCCCCGAATCCGGCGCTGGTTTACCCGGTGCTTGACCGCCGCTTAAAAATCGGCCCCGAAGCCTTCGCCAAGGCTCTCGCCGACGCAGGCCTCTCCGAAGACCAGGTGAAAAAACTGGACGACTTCATGAGCTGCAAGAGCATCGAAGAAGTCAAGACCAAGGTGCACAGCGAAAATGCAACGGCCGCCCTCGCCGAAATCGAAGACCTGTTCGCCACCCTCACCGCAGCAGGCTACGGCGAATGCGTGAACCTGGACCTTTCCATTGTTCGCGGCCTTGCCTACTACACCGGCATCGTGTTCGAAGTCTTTGACAAGGGTAAATCCATGCGCGCTATCGCTGGCGGTGGCCGTTACGACAGCCTCACCGAAAAGCTCGGCGGCGAACGCATTCCGGGCGTGGGCTTTGGCATGGGCGACGTGGTTCTCGCAGACCTCCTGGCCGAACACAACCTGCTCCCGAGCCCCAAGCAGAGCGTGGACTTCTACATCGCAAGCTTCGGCAACGACATGAAGAAGGTATTCGAAACCGCCCAGGTGTTCCGCGCAGACGGAAAGACGGTATCTCACCCGCTGGCCCCCATGAAGATGGGCAAGCAGCTGGATCAAGCAAACTATCAGGGCGCCAAGATTGTCGTCTACGTGGACGGATCCAAGGCTGCCGAAGGTGAATTCGAATACAAGGACATGCGCACCGGCGAAATGTTTGTCGGCAACGTCGCAGCGATTATTGCCCGCCTATGATGTCCCCTTTAAAAGTCCTCCTTTCTATCATTAGCCTTTTCGCGGTGCTGGGCTTGATCGCCCTCATCTACCCCAACGACGGGATTCATGTAGGCGACAGCACGCTCCGGTACCCGAAGCTCACCGAAATCTTCGAAAAGCAGGCCGTCGGCGATTCCCTCGAGGAATCCGGACAGGTCGACCCCGAAGAGGCTATCCGCGAAATGATGGAAGCCACCAGACGGCAGGAATTCGCCGCCTTCAGTGACTCCCTGAAGTTCTACGAGGACTTTTTCCAAAAGGGACGCACGCGATTCGATTTGCCCAACAACGACCCCACGTGGTTCGACCGATTCTTCTTGCACATGGAGCTTGCCTCCCTGGACAGCACCGTGGTGCACGTGGTCCACTACGGCGACTCCCAGCTTGAAGAAGACCGCATTTCGGCCACCATCCGCGAAGACTTGCAAGACGAATTCGGTGGCGCAGGCCCCGGCATGATGCCCGCCATCATGACCGTACCGTCCCAGACCACCAGTCATGCCAGCACGGGCGCACTCTCCCGCTACATCCTGTTTGGACCGAAAGACGAAGAAGCGGACCACAGCCGCTACGGCCCCTTGGCCCAGCTGGCCAAGCTGGAAGGCGAAGCCGCCATTACCATCCAGCGCCGCAAGGAACGCAAGGGACAGTTCCCCCACGTAGGCGGTTACAAGACTATCAAGCTCTTGACCAACAAGAACGCCCGCATCAAGGCCAAGCTCAACGTCAACCAGACCTTTGCAGAAGTGGTCGGCCAGAACGATGACGGCACCTCCAAGGAAAAGCGCACCACCAAGGTGGTAGACGCAGGCGAACCCACGGTCGATACCTACAACAAGCTGAAGGTCTTTACCTGGAAGCTGAAGGACACCACATCCGTCGCCAAGATGTACTTGTCCGGCAACGGCGAAATTTACGCCATTGCCGCCGACGGTGCTTATGGCGTGGCCGTTGACAACGTGGCCATGCGCGGTTCTTCGGGAACCATCTTCCACCGCATTGACACCGAACTCTTGGCAGAATCCTACAAGGCCATGAACGCCCGCCTGGTGATTATGGAATACGGCGGAAACCTGGTTCCCAGCATCAACTCCGGCAACATCGACTGGACCAAGAAAATCATCACCCGTCAGATTCAGGCCATTCAAAAGGCGAACCCCGATGCAGACATCCTGTTCATCGGCCCTGCCGACATGGCTCGCCAAAAGGACGGCCAATGGCAAACCTACGCTGGCCTGAACATGACCATCAAGGCTCTCCGCGAAGTTGCCCTCGAAAACGGTGCCGCTTACTGGGACATGCACCGCGTCATGGGCGGCAACGGAGCCATGATCAAGTGGGTCAACAAGGATCCGGCCCTGGGCTTCACGGACCACATCCACTTTACCCGCCGCGGCGCTGCCTACATGGGCGACCTGTTCTGCTCGGCACTGCGCATGCATTACGACTACTTCAAGTTCCGCGACCGCCACAACATTAGTGACGAAAAGCTGAAAGACATTCACAAGTGGAGCTCCGAAGAACAAGTCGAAAAAGAAAAGAACGCCCTGCCGGAGCGCACGTTCCTGAACGTCAAGAGAAGAACTAAGAAGGCAAAAGGAGGAGCTAAGAAATGAGATTTCTTACCGTAGCCTTGATTGCAGCTCTCACAACAAACCTTATTGCAAGCGAAGCGAAAAAGCTAACGGCAGCCCCAGGTGCCTACAACATCGACCTGACCCGCTACGATTTTATCGACACTTCGCTTAACGTAATTCAGTTCCCCAGAGGAAATGCGTCCTTCAACGCTTTCTACAACAAGCTGGACACCCTGGTGTTCGAAAACCGCGGACAGGTGCGCATCCTGCACGTGGGTGGTTCCCACCTGCAGGCCGACGTGATTTCGGGCCGCATCCGCGAACACTTTATCAAGGAATATCCGGGCGCCTCTGCAGGCCGCGGCTTCGTGTTCCCCTACTCCGCCGCCCGCACCAACACGCCCGCCAGCTACGCCAGCGCCTACAAGGGCATCTGGGACATGAACAAGAACGTGCAGCGCGAAATCAAGAAGCCCCTGGGCCTGCTTGGTATCGCCGTCAGCACCAGCGACCCCCGCTCCGAAATCACCCTCCTTTTAGACAAGTACAATTCTGAACCTATCTGGGGCGAAACCAAGCTCAGGCTGTTCGGTTACAGCGACAACAACGATGTGGTACCCGTACTGCGTGTAGATTCCACCGACATCTACGGCAAGCTGGACACGGCAAGCCAGAGCTACGTCTTTACGAGCCCCCGCCCCATCGATACCATCCAGATCGCATTCCGCTGGATGGATTCCCTGCAGCAGGCCACCATCGCCCAGTTCATTACGGACTCCCTGATCCAGGACTCCATCGCCAGGGCCAAGGAAGACTCCCTGAAAAAGGCCAACGGCGACACCGCCCAGAACAAGAAGGAACCCGAACCGCCCGCCAAGATTCCCAACAACGTGGCCCTGCCCGAAGTAGCCAGGGATTCCATGTTCCAGGGTGAATGCGATGTCTTGGACACCGCCTGCCTCGCCCGCGAAGAAGCCCGTGCCAAGGGCCCCCGCCGCTGTGCCGACATGGTAAACAAGCCGGCTGTCAACTACGCCGAAGGCGAGCTGGATTCCACCAACTACGCCAACGAGCACTGCATTACCGAAGCGGAAGTCGTTCCCGATTCTGCAAAGAAGAACGCCCGCCCCCGTTTTACGCTTACGGGTATTTTGACCGAAACCAACAACCCGGGCATTACCTATACCGGCGTGGGCATCAACGGCGCCAAGGTTCACGACTACTTTGAAGAAGTCTGCCCCCGTTTCGAAAAGGAACTGGCCTACTACAAGCCGGACCTGGTGATTTTCGCCATCGGCATCAACGACGCCAACGTGGAACGCTTTAACGACAAGCAGTTCCGCGAAGACTACGACAAGCTGATTACCCGTATCAAGAAGGTGAACCCCAACGCCGCCATTATTTTCGAGACCAACAACGACATGTACCGCAAGGTCAAGAAAAAACGCTACGTGCAACACCCCAACGGCGACGTGGCCCGCAAGGCATTCTTCGCCCTGGCCGAAAAGCATAAGGCCGGCGTATGGGACAAGTTCAGCATCATGGGGGGATTAGGCTCCATGGCCAAATGGGAAAAGGCCGACCTGGCCAAGGCGGACAAGGTCCACTTTAAATTGGCTGGTTACAACCTCCTTGGCGACCTGTTCTACAAGGCAATCATCAAGACATATCAAGAGCATATAGCCAATTTGCCTGCACAGACTAAAAGTGAAGTCAAATAAATAGATGACAATGCTATGCTAGATTATTTAATACCTTTTTTAACAAGAACCTTTGCTTTCGATGCGAACAGTCCCCTGCTGTTTACGCAGTTCTATTTCTGGGGATTCTTCGCCGTAGTCTTTGCATTCCTGACCCTCATCAAGAACCGCATCGCTCTCCGCAACGCGTTCCTGTTTGCGACCAGCTTGTTCTTCTACTACAAGACCAGCGGCAGCTACGTGTGCATCCTGATTTTCTGCGTCATCGCGAACTTCTTTATCGGCAAGTGGATCGAAAAAGCCGAAATCCAGTGGAAAAAGAAATTCCTGATGATTATCGTAGTCATCATCGACCTTCTGGTTCTTTGCTACTACAAGTATTCCTACTTCTTCTTGGACGCCCTCTACGACTTTACCGGCATCGAGCTGCACGTTTACAACTTCTTCGCGGCGGCCAGCAACAAGATGTTCGGCACCCATTCTCTGGTAGATACGATTATTTTGCCGGTGGGCATTTCCTTCTTTACCTTCCAGGCCATGAGCTACTGCATCGATATTTACCGCGGTAAGATTTCGGCCGTCAAGAACATCCTGGATTTCGGTTTCTACCTGTCCTTCTTCCCCCAGCTGGTGGCGGGCCCCATTGTGCGTGCCGACAAGTTCGTGCCCCAGCTGTACAAGAAATTCTTCTTGCCCCGCCGTACCTTCGGCATTGCCGTCTTCTGGATTTTGAACGGCCTGGCCAAGAAAATCATCTTGAGCGACTACCTGGCCACCAACTTCGTGGACCGCGTCTTTGACACTCCCCTGCTGTTTACCGGCCTCGAAAACCTGATTGCCCTGTTCGCCTACTCCCTGCAGGTGTACGCCGACTTCTCGGGCTATACCGACATCGCCATCGGCGTTGCCCTCCTCATGGGTTTCCGCCTGCCGCAAAACTTCAACAGCCCCTACAAGGCCCTCAGCCCCACGGAATTCTGGCGTCGCTGGCACATCAGCCTTTCCAGCTGGTGGCGCGACTACCTGTACATCCCGCTGGGCGGTAACCGAGGAGCCTCCGTCGGAACGTTCTTCTGGATGGGCTTCTTGAGCCTGGTGGCCATCATGCTCTCCGGCAGCGTCTGGGTGGGCATTGCTCTCGGCCTGTTCTTCCTCTACATTGCCATTTACGCTTACTTCAAGCCCGATTCCCGCAAGTTCATTACCACCAACATGAACGCCATGTCCACGCAGATTGTGGGCGGCTGGTGGCACGGTGCCAGCTGGAACTTCATCATCTGGGGCGGCTTAAACGGCTTTGGCCAGGTGTTCAACAAGATCTGGGTCAAGCGCAGCGTTACCTTCCGCGCCATCGCCTCCTTTGTGCTCTTTGCCTCTAGCGCCATCATCTTTAAGCAGAGCCACATCGCCATTTTCGCCATCACGGCGGCCTATTTCGGCATCCTGTTCGTGGGTATTTACTCGGTGCTGATTTTCCGCCTGTTCAGCGACAAGTACATCCACGGCATTTACGTGGCCTGGAACGTGTCCCTGACCTTCATATTCATCACCTTTACCCGCTTGTTCTTCCGCGCCGGTTCTAACCTGGATCCGGCCGAAGCCAACGAAGTGGCCTGGAACACCGCCAAGAACATGGTGCAGCAGATGGGTACCGCCTGGAAATGGGATACCATCGGCACAATCGCCTGGGAACACATCAATATCATCCTGGTGTTTATCGCGGGCATGCTCATCCACTGGATTCCCAAGAAGATCAAGAGCCGTTACCGCATCGCCTTCGCCTCTCAGCCCATTCCGCTGATGGTGGCAAGCACGGCATTCATCATCTTCGTGATATACCAGTTCATGAGCGCAGACAGCTGCCCCTTCATCTACTTCCAGTTCTAGCGGAAGATCAAAACTAAATCAAATTAATGGGCTGCTTGCGAAACAAGCAAAGCAAGGTATCCGACGTAAACCGCCAAAAGGATTCCGCCGGCAATACGGTTTAAACGACCGTCGCCCTTGCGCCTAAAGCCAAGAATAATCAAGGCCACGGTCAGGGCGGTCATAAGCGGCATATCGCGGGTAGTCACCACGCTCTCGATTTCGTCCATAGGCGAAATGGTGGCAGCCAGGCCCACTACAGCCAGCGTATTGAAAAGGTTAGACCCGATAATGTTTCCGAGGGCCAGGTCGTTTTCGCCCTTGCGGGCTGCGGCAATGGAACTGGCCAGTTCCGGCAAAGAGGTTCCGATAGCCACAATGGTAAGGCCGATCAAAAGATCGCTCACCCCAAGGGTGCGGGCAATTTCCACAGCACCCCAGACCAGCGCACGGGAGCTAGCCACAAGCAAAAAAAGACCCAAGACCAGCCACATAATGGACTTGCCCAGGGATTTCTTTTCACTGGAGGGTTCATCGGCAGAATTTTCGGCATGGGCCTTGCGCAATTCGCGCCAAATGCTGTAACCCATCACCACCGCAAAGACCACCAGCAAAAGCACGCCATTCCAGCGAACCACGCTGCCGTCCCACACGAGCACAATAGAAAGAATAGATACCGCGATCAGGATCGGCAAGTCTCCGCGAATTACCGAACGCTGCATGAGTATGGGCGAAATCAAGGCTGTCGCTCCCAGAATCAAGGCGATATTCGCAATATTGCTACCGTAAGCGTTACCTAGGGCAAGCTCAGGGTTTCCTTGGGAAGCCGATATAGCAGAAACCGTAAGCTCCGGAGCAGAGGTTCCAAAGCCTACGATAACCATACCGATCAGAAGTGTAGACATGCCGCAAAATTCGGCAATACCTACGGCTCCGTCCACGAATTTATCAGCACTCCAGACGAGAACCGCAAGGCCAAGAATTACAGCGACAATGGCAAGAATCATATCTTAGAACGGGTAGACAGAAATTCCGATGTTGAAGGATGAGGCATCCAGATTCAGGTTCATGTTCTTCATGTGACCGTCATACAAGTCGGACATACCCAGGTTGGCAGAGATGTCGAGAGAAATGTACTGGTTCGCCATGACCGAGAATCCAAAGACAAAGGCCCAATCCAGGTTGTTTCGATAATCGTCCATCATGTCGATCTTATCCGTATGCTTGGATTCCTTTGCATCGGTATAAGAGATACGGAGCTTGTCGTATACAGGAATGGACATTTCGGCACCGAGGTCGAAGAAGATTCTCGAAGTGGCAGCCTTGAAGGTGAAGAGCACCGGAATATCAATTTTTTTCTGGCTGAACTTGTAGCTAGTCGGCACCTTGTTGACATAGTAAGATTCGCTGGCGCGGCTCTGTTCGTAAAGGACACCGAGCTTGATACCCATGGTGTAGGCATTCAACGGAATGATGGACATGATACCGGCCTTCCAGTTCATGCCGTTGTACTGGTCACTATCCCAGTCGTTACCGGCGAGCTGGTAGGCACCAACAGAGGCGTGGGCACCGACTTTAAAGCTCATGGGGTAAAGGCCCCTGAGATCATCCATCGTGACCGTGTCCTTGCCTTCACGTTCGGCAACATAAACGGTACGGACAGGAACTCCGTCCTGGCCAGTATAAACGGTTTCGTAATATACGGTATTGCGAGCATCGCGGAAACGCTGGGCGGCTTCGGAAGAGGGGCCCACATCTTCGTTACCGGCACCGCGCACAGCCTTCGGGGCTACGACAACGGCAGGTTCTGCGACAGGTTCTTCTGCGGGAGCGGCAGGAGCTTCAGCAACGGCTGCGGGAGCTTCGGCGGCAACAGGGGCGGCAGCCTGTTCGGTTGCAGCGGGAGCGGCTGCAGGAGCAGCAGCGTCTGCACCACGGACAGCAGCAGGAGCGGCAGCTTCCACCGGAGCGGCAGCTGCGGGAGCAGCGGTAGCGGCGTCCTGAGCAAAGGTAAATGCCGAAAGGGCAAGAACACTAAGAATTCCAGTAATTTTACGATTCATTTGAACCTCCATTTTTCACACTTTATTATAGCATTTTTTCTTTTAAAATTGCAAAAAGAAAGGCAAAAAAAGCGACTAGACGGCAAATTACGCGGATAGAACCGCCCTCGCCCCCAGTTTTACTAAATTTAGGGCATGAATCTGAATATCGTTTCCTCTGAAAATCTCAAGAACACTGATGACAAGGCTTACGCCCTTTTCTTTGTCAAGCAGTCCATTCAATTTTCCAGGGTTCTCTCTGACGCGGGCATCGCCCAGGCTGAATCCGTTCTGAAGGGCATGAACGACGGCCCCTTCGAAGACCTGGAATACCTCGAAATCGACGGCTGCAACACCATTTTTGTAGATGCCGCCAAGGAACGCGGCCTTTCGGCCCTGGACCACCTGCGTATGGCCGCCTATCGCCTGGCCAAGCGCGCCATGAAAAAGCAGATTTCCACCGTGAGCCTGTTCCTCGCCGACGCAGCCGAAGAACAGTTCAAGGCCATTGCCCACGGTCTTTACTACGCCAACTACAAGTTCGACGCCTACAAGAGCAAGCAGAAAGAAAACTTCCAGGTGACCTACGAAATTGTCGCCGGCGAACACGTCAAGGAATTCAAGAAGATTGCCGAAGACGTGGCCGTGGAACAGAAGGCTATTACGCTTGCCAAGAACTTGATCAACACTTGCGCGGCCGACCTCTACCCCGCCGAATTCGTGGAACGAGCAAAGACGGTCGCCAAGTATACCGAAGGCCTCTCCATCAAGGTCCGCAACATGAAGCAGCTGGAAAAGGAAGGCTTCATGGGCCATGTAACGGTCGGCAAGGGCAGTTCCCACGAACCACACATGATCACCCTTGAATACAAGCCCGCCAAGCGCACTTCCAAGGACCACCTGGTCATTGTCGGCAAGGGCCTCACTTTTGATACGGGCGGCCTCTGCCTGAAACCGCCTAAATCCATGCCCGAAATGATCAGCGACATGAGTGGCGCAGCGACCGCGCTCGCCGCCATCCAGGCCATAGCAACACTCAAGCTCCCGATTCACGTGAGCGCCGTCTGCTGCCTCGCCGAAAATGCAATCGGAAACAAGTCCGTGCTGCCGGGCGACATCTTTACCGCCAAGAACGGCAAGACCGTCATGGTGGACAACACCGACGCCGAAGGCCGTCTGGTCCTCTCCGACGGACTTGCCGAAGCAGGCCTCATCGGTGCCACCCACATCGTGGACCTCGCCACCCTTACAGGCGCCATGGTCCGCGCCCTCGGTTACGCAGTCACCGGATTCTTCAGCAACGATGACGACCTGGGCCTGAAGGTGATCAACTGCGGCGAAGCCTGCTGCGAAAAGTTCTGGAGCATGCCGCTAGAAGAAGAATACGCCGACGCCCTCAAGGACAAGTTTGCCGACTTGAAGAATACGGGAAGCGACGCAGGAGCCATTTCTGCCGCCCTCTTCTTGCAGGAATTCGTGCCCGAAAACACCGCCTGGAGCCACTGGGATATTGCAGGCACGGCCTTTGTCGACAAGAAGTGGAAGTACACCGAATACGGCGCTACCGGATTTGGCGTGCAGACGCTGATTGAACTCGCCCGCGAAATGTCTAACAACGAATAAGCAAGCCCTGTACATTTAAACAACGAAAAACGACCGGGAAAATCCCGGTCGTTTTTTGATTCAAGATTAAATTCAAAGATTCTTATTTTGTAACCGCAAGATTGAATCCCAAAATAATCTGACCATTACGTTCAGAAGCAGAATTATCATGATGCAATCTGATGCAGAACTTCAGGTACGGAAGATTTCCAGACTTGAATTCCACTTTTTCAAAGGAATCATAGGAACTATCCGACTTTTTAATAAGATGAGAATCATTTACATTCATATCGTTATCCGTAATCAGCTCAGGTGAATATGAGCCAATCACATACAAATCGAAATCCTGCGGAATTTGGCCACCAAGATTAGCGATATCATCACCATAGTTAAGCCAAGAAATAGCAGCCTTCATAGACTTTCCCGGGTAATTAGGTATAACGAACCAAATTTCCTTCATACCATTTACTTCGTGATTTCTCAACTTATTAATGTCACCATTCCAATAACGGGAAAGATACTCATATTTGGGTTTTGAGCCAATATCATCAAATACCAAGTATTCGTAAGAAGGAGTCGTTGTAGTTACAGCACCATCAGGATACTGAGAAATCGAATTGCCAGAAGAGGTGAGAAGCAAGGCCTTCACAACTTCAGGATGCCAACGATAGAACGGGTTAACCGCCAAAAGATCAGACACCATACCAGCTGTATAAGCAGCGGCCATTTCTGTACCGTTATAGAACGGCTGGAACGTTTTCTGATTTCCATTCGTTCGCGTATAAGTTATCGCACGTTCATTAGGTTTGCGGAAATGAACATAGTTGTAAATTTCCGGCTTCTGGGAACCTCTAGAATGAGTCACGGTAGATGTGTAACTAGTTACATTTTTATGGGTGACATCAACTGCACCCACGGTAATCGCATTTGCAGCATGTGCTTGCGCAGTCAATTTACCAGCACCATCACCCGTATTACCAGCAGGAACAAATTCAATTGTACGCTTAGTATAAATAAAGTTATCCAAGGCTTTAGCAGAAGCATCGTAAGATGATGTACCCGAACTACTCATCTTGTTATTGCGCACACCAATATAGATATGGGGATAAGTAGAAGTTAGGTTATTCGGATTCGTTTTCTTACCAACAAAAGGAACGGAATGCCTAGAAACATAATTCACAAGGTTCAAAGTACGAGTATCTCTTACTTCATGCCCATAGTTATCTATAAAACCACTGCCCCATTCATTTAAATCATACTTAATATATTCTGGATCAAAACTCCAGCTATTCTTTACCGGACGCGCGTCAACAGCCAAATAAACGCCCACATCCGATGCTTTGGAATCATACCAATTTTGAACACTATTTGCCCCAGAAAAATTCTTATGTTTCATCACTTCTACAATGCTTTTATCGTAGCGAATCGTTTGATTAGAATTATACGGAGACACTTCAGACAAGTAATACGTTTCTGGAGGATTTTCAGCAAAGAGCGTGTAGTTATAATAAGTCCAAGGGATATTCCCATCAAAAGAAAGCGTATAAGGCGCATAAGTATGGTACGGATCACTTGAACCGGTTGAAGACATTTCTACGATATTGTATGCACCAAAAACTTCATTCCAACGATATTTATAATTAGCCCAATCACAATATCCAGAAAAAATCGGATTACCATAATTATCAATTGATCTAAAATAATAAGGTATTGTCGCAAAACCTGGATTACTAGTCAAGCTAGACCAATACAAAGCTTCCACGGCACCAACAGTATTTGGCATGCCTGATTTGGCCAAAGCTCGGTTTTCCAAAGAAGAGCCGACTTTCTGTTGCTCATTTTTCTTGACTTTTGAATAGTCAAAATTCTTATAGACCATCGGGGAATTCATTTTACTTCCCTTACGGCCAAGCAAGTCATAATTAGCAGAGGTCGCATTTGCTCCAATGCAGCAAAGCGAGATAATCAATGGTAATGTTTTTTTCATTTGTTCTCCTTATTGAAAAAAGTTGACTCAAATTTAAACAAACTATTTTTCATCGTCAATAAACTTTGTTCATAATAAAACAAACAACATATAAGTTTTCACTAAACTACATTCACACAACATATTTAATTTGTACAACATTAGCAAACAGATATTACAACACTCCATCTACGTCGTACAACACATACACTTTGCAAAAAAAAATCAAAATTGATTTATTTTTTTATTAACAGCGACAAACAGCGCTGTTTTTTTACATTTGTAATACAGGAAAGACTTAAAATTTCTATCTTTACGCTAAAAAGATTCCCGCCTTCGCGGGGATGACAGAAAGAATATGAAGAACGTTGACACTATTGCCGTTTTGGACTTTGGTGGGCAGTATGCTCACTTGATTGCGAACCGCGTGCGCCGCTTGGGCGTTTTTACCGAAATCCACTCCCCTGCCGCCCCGGTTTCTGAACTGGAAGGCGTAAAGGGCATCATTTACAGTGGCGGCCCGTCTAGCGTGTATGCTGCAGACGCTCCGGAATACAATCCCGAAATTTTGGACCTGCCGGTGCCGAAGCTCGGCATCTGCTACGGCCACCAGCTTATCGCCCAGCAGTTGGGCGGTCACGTGGAACCGGGCAAGGTCAAGGAATACGGCATCGCCGACCTCATCGTGGGTGACGAAAAGTGCCCGATTTTGAAGGACCTGCCGAAGGCCTCCCCCATGTGGATGAGCCACGGTGACCAGGTCACCAAGCTCCCGGAAGGCTACAAGATCGTGGCCAGCACCAAGGACTGCGAAATCGCCGCCGTCGCATTCGATAGCGACCGCCCCGAACGCCAGATTTTCGGCATTCAGTTCCACCCAGAAGTCACCCACAGTAAGTTCGGCATGAAGTTGCTGGAAAACTTCATCGACTTCACCGGTGCCAAGAAAACTTGGAACATGAAGAGCTACTTGCCGCTCATCACGCAGCGCATCAAGGACCAGGTGAAGGACCGCAAGGTGTTCCTGCTCGTGTCTGGCGGCGTAGACTCCACCGTTGCCTTCGTGCTCTTGAACCGCGTGCTCGGACCGGAAAAGGTTCTCGGCCTGCACGTGGACAACGGCATGATGCGCCTCGGCGAATCCCAGAAGATTATGGACTTCCTCACCAAGGAAGGAATGAACAACCTCAAGGTTCGCGATGCCAGCGAACACTTCCTCGCCAAGCTCAAGGGCGTTACCGCTCCCGAAACCAAGCGCGGCATCATCGGTAAGGAATTCTTGACGGTCAAGGACGAGGAAATGGCAAAGCTCAACCTCGATCCGAACCAGTGGATGATGGCCCAGGGTACCATCTACCCCGACACCATCGAAAGCGGCGGCACCAAGAACGCCGACAAGATTAAGACGCACCACAACCGCGTGCAAGAAGTCTTGGACCTCATGGAAAAGGGCCTCGTGCTGGAACCCCTCGCCGACCTGTACAAGGACGAAGTTCGTGCCCTCGGCGAAGAACTTGGCATTCCGCACAACCTCGTGTGGCGTCACCCGTTCCCGGGTCCGGGTCTCGGCGTTCGCCTGCTCTGCAGCGACGGCGTTCTCACCAATGACATGGTGAAGTTCGAAGACGTGAAGGATACGACCGGCCAGTCCCTCGCTGACTACCTGAAGGCAAACAACATTGCAGGCCGTTTGCTCCCCATCAAGAGCGTGGGCGTGCAGGGCGATGGCCGTACTTACGCACAGCCGTTCCTCATCACGACTCCGGGCCTCTCTTGGAAGGACTGCGAAAAGTTCTCTACTGAACTTGCCAACCGTTTCAAGGCAATCAACCGCGTCATCTATCAGATCGGTAGCGTGGCCGATGAAGATCCGAAGCTCGTTGAACAGTTCGCTACCCGCGAAAACTTCGATACGCTCCGCAAGTTCGACAACATCTGCACCGAATTCCTGCAGGCAAACGACCTGTACGAAAAGATTTGGCAGATGCCGGTCGTTCTCGTTCCGCTCCGCACGGCGAACAAGCCCTGCATCGTGATGCGCCCGGTGAACTCCACCGAAGCCATGACCGCAAACTTCGCCGAAATCGACCAGGGAATGCTCGCTGGTCTCTGGCGCAAGTTCGAAGCCGAAGGCGCAGGCTCGCTGTGGTACGACGTCACCCACAAGCCGCCCGGAACAATTGAGTGGGAGTAAGGCGAGTGTCGCGAAAAAATGCTTGCGCTAGCGCTATTTTTTCATGACCGAGCCGCGCGAACACGCGACGAGCGTAGCGCAGTCGCAATGGGAGTAGCGCGGAGCCGAGTGTCGCGAAAGGAATAAAGAAAACGCCAGCTGAATCTCGAATCAGCTGGCGTTTCTTGTAGACAACGTAAGAATGAATTCTATATTTATCAAATGCTTTCACATATTGCAAAATTTCCTTATTTCGTCGTAACGGCATTTGCATCGTTTCTATTCGCATTCTCCGCATGCAGCAGTTCTTCTGAACCCGAAGACGTAAACGAGAACCAAACTTCTTCAAGCTCAGCTGAAGCAGATGAACCTACTTCTTGCCCGGAGAAACTTGGTAAAAACGAAATTTGCGACTCCCGCGACTACAAGGTCTACCGTACCACGGAAATAGGAGCACTTATCTGGACAGCCGAAAACCTGCGTTACGAAGTCGAAGGCAGCCGCTGTTTTGAAAACCAGGATTCCAATTGTGTCAAGTTCGGCCGCCTGTACAATTGGGCCCAAGCAATGGGTTTTAAAGCCTATTACCTGCGAAATACCGCCGAAGATTCCATCCACAAGCCGTACCATCAAGGCATCTGTATGCCGGGCTGGCATGTTCCCGATACTCTGGAATGGAAATACTTGATGAGCTACACCGACATCGTTGACGAAGACCCCTACGGATTCAAGATTCTCCACAGCGGTTTTTACAGCAACTACTCCTTCTCTTACTGGGATAACGCTGACAAATTCATCACTGCTACCGAAAGCGACGAAATGGACTATTATGTCGACCACAACCAAGACACCTTCTTTGACGAAACCATTCCTCCATCGAGGGTGTACAGCTACGGTACAGCCCCTAAGGAATCGTCCATATTTTCTGATTCCAAGTCTCACGGATATTCGCTCCGTTGCGTCAAGGACACCCTGCTCATGGAAATGGTTATCCCATCCAGTTCCTCCGTAGAGTCCAGTTCTTCTGCAGAAACTCCCAGTTCATCATCAATCGAAGTTTCCTCTTCCAGCGTAGATACAGACACCTGCGCCAGCATCCAAAAACAGAGTTGGAAATATCTGAACCCCGATGTGGAATACGAGATTTTCCAAGATGACCGCGATGGCCATTGCTACAAGAGCGTAAAAATCGGTGAACAAGTTTGGATGGCAGAAAACCTGAACTACGTCGATTCCATTGCCCACCCCCTCTTTGCAGGAAAAACTCATTGCCTAGGCAACGACCCCGACAGTTGCGAAATCTTCGGGCGTTTTTACTCCCACATCGCAGCGATGAAAGCCTGTCCAGAAGGATGGCACCTACCAAAGAGAGACGAAATCAAAACCCTTTTGGAAAATGCAAGTGATGCCGCCCTTAAATCAACAGAATGGCCATGGCAAGAGAGTTCTGCAACTAATGAAAGCGGATTTTCCGCATTGCCCCTGGGACTTCTTGTAGATGAAACGGGTTATTGCAGTAACGGTGGCTGTGACGTTATCGAAAAGTATTTTGCAACATACGGCGAATTGGTTCAGATCTGGAGTCAGACACTGAATCCAGGCTATGATGATTTCGCCTACTACTTGATCATGTGGGATCTCGACGAGGAAAAAGCAAAAATAGACATTGAAGACCGCCTCATGGCAATGAATGTCCGCTGCATTCATAATTAACAGAACTTTAAAATTACTAATTTGTTCGTATGAAAAAGTCTTTCGGCATAAGTTTATTTTTATCGGCAATTGTAGCAGCACACTTCATTGCTTGCAGCGATAGTTCCTCGGAACCGGATTCTCCGGATACACCGGAAGTATCAGAGCCAGAGGATACTCCCGACGCACCGTCTTCGGCCCAATGCAAAGAACTCTACGGCATCACCGAAAAAAATTCCTGGTCAAAGACAATCACCAACAGTACCATTCTCAACAAAGAGGCTTGTTCCAAGGCCGCGGAATTTATCAGTCAAACAGGTAACCTTGATATCTCCTGTTACGAAGCGATGCTCAATCCCGAAGAGAACCGTATAGACTTTATCTTAAATTCTGAATACGGCTACAGAGGTGTCTGGATTAAGCTCAATGGTTGCAAATACAAATTAGGAAGCGACGGCGACTTCAATACGTTGATACCCAAGGCAACCGAATGGGAATTTGACGGATGCCTTTGCAAAGTGGAAAAAGGTGTGACATATTACCGCAACATCGCTCCAAAGAAAACAGAAGAAAGTTCAAGTTCCAAGGAAGAAGAAATATCCTCTTCGAGTGAGACGTTTCATTCTTGGCAATCTTCCAGCAGCATCAGTTATGTTCCGCCTTTAGAGGCTGTTGCCGGAACCATGGTAGACACACGTGATAATCGCGAATACAAGACCGTGACCATCGGGACTCAAACCTGGATGGCCGAAAACCTGGCCTACGCTTACGTAGAACCGACAAAGACCCAAGATTCTTCCAGCTTCTGCGACGACAAGGATCCGGATTATTGCGAAAAATATGGCCGCCTTTATTTGTGGTCGGCCGCCATGGATTCTGCCGCCGTATTTTCTGAAGACGGCAAGGGATGCGGCTATGACTTTAGAAAGTGCGCCAACGAAAACAACTCGAATGGTAAGATTCGTGGCATTTGCCCCGAAGGTTGGCACTTGCCGAACGTAGATGAATACGAGGTCCTTTTTACTGCTATTGGCGGTCAAAAAGAACCTAGTTTCCCTGATTGGAATAACGTCGAAAAATCCTTAAAGTCCATAGAAGGCTGGAAAGAATATGAAGGCCGCGACGGAAACGGTTTTGACGATTACGGATTCAACGTCATGCCAGTGGGCCGAGCCGATGACACTGAAAACGTACACCTGTACGATCAGGGCGGAGTAGCCTTTTTCTGGACATCCGATAACAGAAATGACTTTACCGCCGAAATCATCACATTTCACAACTGGACTCCAGAAGTTAGTAATAGCGGAACAGGAATGAATTCGTATCTGTCTATTCGTTGCTTAAAGGACTAATTGATTCTATGAAAAACGTAATCTGGTTTGCACTGACATCTTTTTTGCTTAGCGCCTTTGTAGCCTGTTCTGACAGCGGCACGACTGCCGAAGAAAAATCGGCAGAAAAGGAGCACGAAAAGAAGGCTGAAAAGGAAATTACAGAAAGGGATATACTGGACAGCATTATAAGCAATTCGGGAACAACCATTCGCCTAAACCACTCCAATGGTGGAAACGGCACGTACATTTCTGAAGGATTCCGACAAAGCCGTGTTATTGACACAACGATCGAAATCAACAAGTTCATTGAAGAAATGGTTGTCAACATTCGCTTTAACGATCCTTCCGTCTGCAATTACAGCAACACCAAATTTTTGCTGAATGGCAAAGAAATCAAGGGTGAAAAAAGCACTGAGTCGAATGGTAGCCTTGTTTTCAAGGATATCTTTAAAAAACAGAATGAAACCTACCGCATCGAAATATTAACGGACTCCGCAAAGTGCGGCAATCTAAAGGAAACCTATACATTGGTTCCTTCAGAGAAACCCGGCGATGCTCACTTTACGGAAGTCTGCTATAATCCGGATGATGCCTACTACATCAAAGGACATTTCTATGCCAGGGTTATACCGTGCTACTATGGAGGATTCTATTCCACCTATGCGGACTCCGTCCAATCGAAATGTTTCTTGAAAACAGAATCTGATACGATGGAATTGAAAATCGAATTTGAAAAAGATTACGACATCATGAATGCCCGGTATTATCAGGAAGGCTCTGTTTCCCTCGACAGCGTCACCCTGGTCAACTTCCTGAAAGATGATACCAGCGCAACACTGTCCTGCGCCCTCGTGTTCCAAGATTGGGTCGTGCCGGCTCAAGTAACCCGGGAATTAAAGTATTACAATAAAAACATTTTTTTCAAGGAAGCAAGCAAGGCCCGTCTGCTTGACGTGATTACGAACGAATATTATTTAATGACCGTAGAGCCCTACAACTTTGTCGACTATTTATTCACCCGAACCACGGTCAACGGTGAAAAAATTTTCGCCAAGGAAGGTTATGGAATATACGATTCAACATCTCTTGGTATTTTGCACGAAATTCGCTGGAAAGATGTTTATGACGGCCTGATCGATGAAAGTACTACTGAAGATTCGGTTCAGATTCTTGCTGTCTCTTGGCCAGAAGGCTTTACGACGCCTGAAGAAACGGCTTTATTCCAAAGGCTTCGAGAAATCTACGCAGAAGAAGATTCCACAATCTTTGCAACAACCCTGGATTCTATCATGAACGCGGTAACAGACAAGGCCGGAAACATCAAGGAACAATTCTACTTCATGGATGCCAAGCGCGTTCCCGGTTACGACATAAACGACTATAAATAAATTGAGCAAAACGCCATTTTATTCCAAATTGGAATAAAAAAAGCAGGGCATTAAGGGACTTTTTTCACAGAAAAGTCCCTTTTTTCTGTTTTCTTTAGTTAAATTAAAGCTAGAAGATAGGAGAAAATGGTCGTGATACAAAGCGAACCCGATATGACACGTCCCCTGGGAGCGGGACCAAGCACTTCGATTTTCGAAAAAGAAGACCCCATTACCGGTCTGAATTTTGTAGCATGGTTCTTTGCGCAAACTCAAAAAGATCCTAACTATTACCCTCTCGAAAGATCAACCATCACTTTTTTTAATGTGATGAGTTTCAAGACCATCAACCAGAGGTTCTCTTACCAAGGCGGAAACGAATACCTCTGCAAATTCAGGGATGAACTCAAGAAGCTTTTTGAAGGCGAAACCGTCTTACGTGCCGGAGCCGACCACCTGGTGGTCATCAGCCTCAATCTCACCGTCGAAGAGATAGCCCTGCGAATCAAGCTATTGAACAAGACGATGGCGGGCTACGAAAAAGGACTCCGCAACCTCATCAAGGCGGGCATCTATATAGCCGACGGGACCCCACAACAACCCATTGTCATGATGGACCGCGCCTCCCTCGCCTGTCGCGAAGTCCACGGCATCTTTAACAGGGAATACGCCGTCTTTGACGAAGAACTCTGCAAGAGGCACGAGCAGAAACAATATGTGTTGGAACACTTTGACGAAGCCTTCGAAAAGGGTTATTTCAAGGTGTATTACCAGCCGATATATCGAGCACTCAATAAGAAGGTTTGCGGCTACGAGGCCCTTGCCCGATGGATTGACCCCAAGCGCGGCATGATTTCGCCGCTCATCTTTATTGAAGTGCTAGAGAAGGTTCACCTGATTCACAAGCTGGACGCCTACATTATTGATCAGGTATGCAAGGACCTGCGAGACGATATCGATAGCGGTTTCGCCTACCAGCCCATTTCCGTCAACCTTTCAAGGCTTGACTTTGAATTGAGCGACATCAAGAAAGTCGTGGACGAAGCCGTTGTCAAATATAACGTGCCCAAGGAATATCTTGTCCTGGAAGTCACCGAAAGCGCCTTTGCTTCGGACCTGGAAAGCTTGGGCGATACCATTCGCAGCTTTAGGGAAGACGGCTACCAGGTTTGGATTGACGACTTCGGTTCCGGTTACAGTTCCTTCAACAACCTGCAGACCTACGATTTCGACTTCCTCAAGATCGACATGAACTTCCTCAGGAACTTCGACAAGACCCCGAAGTCCAAGGTCATTATCGCCTCGATTGTAGACCTGGCGAAAAAGCTCGGCATTCACACTCTGGCCGAAGGCGTTGAAACCGAAGACCAGTACGAATACCTGAAGAGAATCGGCTGCGAACTGATTCAAGGCTATTATTTTGCCAAGCCCATGCCCATTGAAGACTACCACAACAAGCGCGCAGAACTGTGCAATTTCGAGACAAACGAAACTCCTGCAGAACGCCGCTATTACGACGACATGGGCCGCATCAACTTCCTGGAAAACTCTCCGTTGACCCGAAAGCGCATGGATGTCACAAACGAAATTCCCATTGCGCTTATCGAACGAGAAGACCGTCACTACCGCACCATATTTGCAAACAAGGCTTTTATCCGCGAAATCAAGTCTTTCGGAGCGACAGATGCCAACGAAGTTCTAAGAATCCTCTGGAAAAAAAACCCGCCCGAAGAGGTCGAGAAATATTACCAGAAGATTCTATACTCCGAAGAACACAGGGAAACGGTTGAATACGACGTGACGTTGAACAGCTTTAGGGTCAACACCAAAGTTCGATTTATATCGCGTATGGGAACAAAAGCCGTCTATGCATTCATGACAAGAAACCTTACAGTCCGAGAAAAAATATGATTTTTTAGGCTTTTGTCATACAAATTTTCATTTTTTTATATAAAAGAGATGTTTTTCCACAAAAAAACATCTTTTTTTTCAAAAAAAATTTCCTTTTTTATGAAAAATTTTATAATATAGCGTTAAAGAATACGAAAACGCCTTTATCAAGGAGAAAATATGGCTGGAAAGAAGAGCAAGAACGCACTGGATGACGATCCGATCATTCCGAACGACGACCTGGAAATGGAAGAATCCTCCATCTTCGAAGAAGAGGACGACGATTCCGAAGACAAGGGCATCGACGAAATCCTCGGCGGTGCAACTCTTGGCCGCGCCGCGGGCGACCTGGACGGCTGGGGCAGCTCCGAATATGAGGACAACTAAGTACTCGTGAACCGCGAGGAACTCAAAGAAAAATATGGCAAAAAACGTGTGCCCCACGAATGGCGGGGCACCGATTCTTTGTCTATACTCGTAACCACATTCTTTGGATCTGGAATGAGCCCGAAGGCTCCAGGCACCATGGGTAGTCTGGCAGCGACCGTCGTGGCATACCCCATGGCTGTTTTCGCCAGCGACATTCTTGGCGAGACCCTGTTCAGATTTTTCTTTTTTGCTGCCGCCATCATCGTGTTTTTCGGAGCCATTCCCTTCGTGAACAAGGCAATGAAAGACACCGGCACCGAAGACCCCGGCTGGATCGTCATTGACGAAGTCTGCGGAATCTTCATGACCTTCGCATTCATCAATCCCGGCCTTATCAGCAGCATGGGCATTGTCTTTACCGCTCCCCTGCTTCTTATCGGCTTTGGACTATTCCGCTTCTTCGATATCCTGAAACCCCTCGGCATCCACCGTTTTGAAAGATTTCCGGGAGCTTGGGGCGTAATGGCAGATGATTTACTGGGCGGAATCTACGCGGGATTACTGATGTATCCCATTTCGTACATATACTCTTTTGTCTGGATACTGCTAGCCATTGCGCCCGGTAGCCAGAACTAGCAAATTTCCTGACTAACAACGCCGTCACTGATGGCGGCAAGCATTCGTTCGTGGGTGCAAACTTCAGCAGAAACCCCGTGAATGGACCCCGTAGAATAGAACGAGGTGCAGGCGCATTCGTGGGCATGGCAGCGAAAACGGATAGCGCAACCTTCGCAGTCCTTCTTGTCGCGGCTAAAGAAATCACGGATATCCCTGGCGACGGGGCCCTCAAAAATCTTGGAGGGTTCATCAAAAACGCTACCCATGATATAGGGAGCGTCAGGCATACTGCTGATAAAACGGGTGCAAGGGAAAAGATTCCCGTTGGTGGCGCAAGCCACAATGCCCTCGGCCACATGACAACTCGTTAAACGATGGCGTTGTCCCGTCAGGCGGAATTTCAACTTGTCCTGGATTGTTCCCAAGTAAAAGGGAATCTTCTTGCGCTTGGTTTCAAGCCAAAATTGCGCCAGCTTGTCGTATTCCCTGGCGAGGATATCGAATTCGTCGCCGGTCCATTTGCCGTCAAAATCCACCGCCGTCGTCATGTTCCTGAAACCCTGGGCCTGAATCCAGCGGACTGCGTCAGAAAGGGAATCCATATTGTCGCGGGTCACCACCGAAAGGACGACGGTATCCATCTTGGTGAGAATAGGTATATGGGGCTCGATGAGCTTAAAGGACCCCGCTCCCCCCACCTGCTTGCGGCAAATGTTATGGTGCGTTTCGTGACCATCCAGCGAAAGATAGATGCGGAAATTTTCACGCTTCAGATATTCGATGATGGCATCATCCAGCAGAGTGGCGTTGGTGTTTACCGCAAAACGCAAGCGGAACGGCTTTATGGCAGAATTTAAAGGAGCCGAATTCGCAGAAGTCATGCCAATCGACACGTTGTCGCCAAAGCGCTCACGAGCAAGGCTTTTCGCAAGTTCCACACCATGGCAAATCGAGTCCATGCAAAGCAGGGGCTCGCCACCGAAAAAGGTGATATTTAGAAAGTTCTGCCTTAACGCAAGAGTCCGCTCGAAGGCAAACCGAATGGCAGTCTCCATGACGTCCTTCGACATCACAAGGCTACGGGCCTCGTGACTTACCTTGTAATAACAGTAAGTGCAGCGAAGGTTACAACGTTCTGTGAGCGAAAGAACCAGATTCATTAATTATTCATGTCTTCAGGTTCCGGCGGAAGAACCGGATCGCCTGCAGGAATATACCGTTCTTCGGCAGAAGAAGAACTTTCTTCTATAACGGGCAGACCCGCCGTAACGAACTCCTCCTCGGACGACGAGCTTTCTTCGATAACAGGCAAACCTGCCGTAAGCGTTGAATCGATTTCAACCTCATTTGACGAAGAAGACGGCAAAACATCTACTGACGAGGAGCTGCTTCCAAAGTCCGGTTCCACGACTCCGGCTTGTGGAGGAAACTCCGGAATCGTGGAACTGGAGCTTAAATCGTGTAATTGATCGAACGGGGAGCCCGATTCAGGTTCCAAGGTATCCGGAGGGGCAATTTCACCCGAAGTGACTTCCAACGAATCGATGCTGTAGCTGCTGGAAGAAGATTCATCTATTTGCGGAGGCAAGATACCAGCCGACAGGGGCGGCTCAGAACTGCTGCTTGAATTCTGCTGTTCAGAACTCGAAGACAGACGTTCGTAACCATCACAAGGAAGTTCCCCACAAGTGGGCTCCGGAGGTTCAACGACTCCTGATTCCGGCGGCAAATCCACGGAACTGCTAGACAGTTCTGAACCCGAAACATTCCTATCAGTCGTATTGGAGCCAAAATCGCAAGCCGTCAAGGCTGCGGCCGAAATCATCGCAGAAACCCCAAGCATGGACGCCAGCTTCTTTTGCGTGGAAGCCGACCACTCGCGATTCTTAACAACTTTGCTTTTACGGATATTCATGGGGTTTCTCCTTCTTTCATTTACAATATAGATAAAAGGGGGCTCAAAATCGCACATATGCGTAAAATGACAAAATCCCGTGATTAACTCCACGGGAAAATTCAATAAAGTGATAGATTGCTTTGTTATTTTGATCCTCGCAACAACATTACAATAAAAATCGCTTTAGAACCAAGCAAAACAAAATTCGCTCAAAAACGAGCAGGACGACGAACGGCAAGGCGTAGCGTACAAAACGTACGTGAGCCTTGCCGAGAGGAAGTAATGCGAAGTTTATCAGCGAATTTTACACCTTCAGCTCGCCGGCGTCGATGTTCGCCCAATCCGGAACGGCGTCGATTGCCGGGCGGACTTCTTCGGTCACGAACTTCACGACCTGGCCAGGAGCGCGGCCCACGAACTTGCGAAGGTCGAGGATTTCCTTGAGCTTGGCTTCGGTGATACCGAGCTTCTGGAACTTTTCGTTCTTGAGGACACGTTCGAGGAGATCGTTGTCCTTGCCCTGTTCCTTAACGACCTTGCCCGCTTCCATGGACATCACGCGGATTTCTTCGTGGAGTTCCTGACGGTCACCGCCATTCTTCACGCCTTCCATGATGATGTTTTCGGTAGCCATGAACGGGAGTTCAGCCATGATACGCTTTTCAATAACCTTCGGGTAGACCACGAGGCCGTTGGTCACGTTTTCGGCGATGATGAGCATGGCATCCATGGCGAGGAATGCTTCCGGAATGGCAAGGCGCTTGTTGGCGCTATCGTCGAGGGTACGTTCGAACCACTGGGTAGCCTGAGTGAAGGCGGTGCTGTTCACCTGGGCCATCACGAAACGGGCCAGGGAGCAAATGCGTTCGCTGCGCATCGGGTTACGCTTGTAAGCCATGGCAGAAGAACCAATCTGGGTCTTTTCGAACGGTTCTTCGACTTCCTTAACGCCCTGCATAAGGCGCATATCGGTTGCAAACTTGTGCAAGGACTGAGCGATGGAGCTGAGCACCTGGTTCACGCGATTGTCCCACTTACGGGTGTAAGTCTGACCGGTGATGGTGAGCACGCGCTTGAAGCCAGCCTTGGCAGTCACGCGGCGGTCGAGTTCCATAATCTTTTCTTCGTCGCCGTTGAACAGGTCCATGAAGCTGGCCTGCGTACCGGTGGTGCCCTTCACGCCGCGGAACGGGAGAACTTCGATGAGGAAGTTCAGTTCTTCGAGGTCGATGAGCATGTCCTGGAGCCAGAGGCAGGCGCGCTTACCGACGGTGGTGAGCTGGGCGGCCTGGAAGTGGGTAGCACCGAGCTGGGCCATGTCCTTGTATTCCATGGCAAACTTGGAAAGCTTGTCCATCACGCGACAGAGACGCTTGCGGACCATGATGAGGCCCTGCTGCATCTGGATAAGGTCGGTGTTGTCACCCACGAAGGCGGAAGTTGCACCCAGGTGGATGATGCCCTTGGCCTTGGGGCACTGCACGCCGTAAGCGTAAACGTGGCTCATCACATCGTGACGGCGGCGCTTTTCTTCTTCTTCGGCGACTTCAAAGTTGATATCGGTGGCATGAGCCTTGAGTTCGTCCACCTGTTCCTGCGTAATCGGGAGGCCCAGTTCCATTTCGGATTCAGCGAGGTAAATCCACAGCTTGCGCCAGGTCTGGAACTTGTACTGGGGGCTGAAGAGGAAGCTCATTTCTTTAGAAGCATAACGCTTGATGAGCGGGCTTTCGAATTGATCACGCATATTGATGTCCTTGGTTTAAATTTTACGTGATAAATGTAGAAAAAACAAAGATCCTTCGACTCCGTTTCACTACGCTCAGGATGACATATTCCTACTTGAATTCAGGAGCAATGGTCACAATCATGTTGATGCCATGAAGCCCATGGAATCCGAGCTGCAAACGGAAAAGGTAAATATCCGGTCGACGGACACGGATGCCAAAGCCCCAGGAGTTGTAATAATGGTCCATACTCCACTTGTCTATTTTAGGGGCAATCATCGCATATTCATCAAACAACACGCCATCGACATACAAGTCTACCGGCCAACGGTATTCCACACTCAAAGACATCAAATTGTGCGTTGTCCATTTATCGTTATAGCCGCGCAAGGGAGTATTGGCATTCACATTGATAAATGCATCGTGAGGAGCGCCCCCCTCTTCCATTTCCCAGAGGCTCACCAAGCGGTACTGCAAGGCTATAACTCGGCGTTCAAAAAGCGTGTTGCGGACCTGTTCCGGACGCCATACGCGCATCACTTCATCCCAAGAAAAATCGGTATAGAACCGGCGATTTTCACGGGCTTCCTTTACCGAGAACACATAGTTTTGTGCATTTCCTAAAAAGAAATAGTGTTGAAAAATAAACCGCGTTGTCCAGTAATCGTGATTCAATCCACCATCTTTAATGACTTCGTCATGGTCAGACTCCGGCAGAATTCCCAAATCTTCGTACCGCACACCGGAATACTTGCCCACAAAGGTATAGTCGCCCTCTAACACCACGCGAGTTCCACGAGAAGGAGCATACGGAGCATCCAGGTTGTCGTACACAATGGAAAAACCCACCGGAACCTGGTCAACCTTCTGGTATAGGCCACGGTCTTCGATCTTGAATTTATCGCTAATCAGCACTGAATCCTGAACGTCCGGATGACTGGCCCGGCCGCAAAAAAGGGACGCCCAAATTTCAGCATTCCAGTTGGCTGTATTGGTAATGGGAGCCCCCAGACGCCAGGTAAACTGATAACTGGAATCGGGCTGTAAATAGTTTTCCTTGGTCTCAGGAATCGTAAATCGATTGTCGCGGTCCAGGTCTATATCGTACCTAAAGCCGCCAAAGAAGCGGGTTCCAAACAAGGAATGCTTTGTGTAGCGAGCCGTGAAGCCCATGTCTCCATTCGCAAAATATTCCCCCTGCAAGACAAGATAATCTTTATCAAGAAACGCGCTGCGATGGCGATAGTTCATGCCAACCATGGATCGCGAACCCGGCTTAAAGTTAAAACCGGGGTAAACCATAATCTTGTAATCTTCGCCAAAAGAAATCAATTCGACGGTCTTTTCAATGACACCGTTCTTAAAGGCGTAGTCCACAGGCTGCGCAATCGGATAAATAAGACCATTCAAAAAAGGCTGGATAATATGCTCAATGGGCCACATCCAGGCCGACTTTTCAGGAACTTCAACACTATCACTATCTACAGATTCTTCAACAGCCGCACCCGTATCGGATACTTCGGTACTGGAATTTTCTTCGGCAAAGAGCGGTACAACGCCAAACAACCATAGCGAGGCAAAAACAAAAACCCAGAGACTTCTCGACTCCCTTTTTAACATGCCCCTAATTTAGCTTATTAATTCGAATAAAGAATATAATAGTTATATTATTTATATGTTTTCGGCTTTTGCCAAATTGATTCGAAAGATAGCCCACTACCCCAAGACAATGATTGGGTTGTTCCTCGCTATTACACTTGTATGTATTTACCCTATCGAAAACCTTCGATGGGAAATCCAGCTGCAGGATACGCTTAAAGGACACGAAGTAGAAGAAGATTACCAGACTATCGAAAACGCCTTCGGGGGTCTCGGCAGCCTGACAGTCGTCATTCAATCTAAAGACAGTGCCGCCAACTATAAATTTGCCCAAAAGCTGGCACGCCAACTCGAAAAAGATCCTGCGGTCCACTATACCGAATACGATACGGACCTGGACTTTTTCAGGAAAAACAGGCTCCTGTACGCAAGCGAAAAAGACCTGGACCTGGTGATTGAAAAACTGGACAAAGTCAAAGACGAACAGATCAAGAAACACAATCCGCTACTGGTAGACTTGTCCGATGCGGCACCGGCCCCGCACGATACCATCGAAATCATTTCGCAAATCGAAGCCAAGTATTTCAAAAGCCTGCAACAGGATTTTTCAAACCAGCAAGGATCCATTCGAGTCGTAGACATTTACCCCGCCACCTCCCTTTCGGACTTGCAAGCCAACAGGGACTTGCTGACGAAAGTCGAACATTTTGTCGAAGAAAATGGCGAGGGAATCAATATCTACTATACCGGAAAAGTCTACGATTCCATCAAGGCCGGCAAGGCACTACTCCCCAAGGCGAAATTCGCCGGCGGGATTGCCGCCCTCATCATTTTAGTGCTCTTGATTATCAACTTTTACCGCCAGCCCCAGTTGATTTTTATTTCGGCGGTTCCCCTGGCCCTTCCTACCCTATTCACCCTGGCCAGCGCCTATGTGCTTTACGGCAGAATCAACCTGTTCACCCTTTCGCTCGGACTCTTGTTGCCGGGGCACGCCTGCCAGATTCTGACCCACGTGTTCACCCGCTACTTCCATGAACGGGAACGCAAGCTAAGCCCCGCCCTCTGTATCGAAAGCGCCCTATTGGGAATTGGCCCTGTCGTTGCGGCATCGTCCCTTGTGATGGCGGGCCTGTTCAGCGCCTTCATTCTCGTGCCCCTGCCGGGGCTCAGGGAATTCGGAGTCCTCGGCGCTATCGGAAGCTTGCTGAACCTTTTGGTCTGCCCGCTCCTTACCGCCTCCCTATTACTCCTCTTGCAACGCAAGAAACCCTTTGAAATCAGATTCCAAGGAATCTCGCCGAAACACCGTAAGCGCCTGTTTTCGTTCAAGACGAACTGGATTATCATTGTAACCATCAGCGTCGCCAGCGCAGGGGCATGGCTTTACAGCGGAGCGAATCTCACCTTCCTCTATGATTTCAAGAAAACGGAATTGCAACTGGAAGAACGGGAAGCCAAGGCTCTGATTGCAGAAACAGGCTTTTCTACCTACGACCCCATTATCGTCATGCTCCCCGACTCGTCTTACAATGACGACCTGGTGGAAAACTTCGAGCACCTGCAAAAGAAAGGACGCTTGAAGGATCTTGGCAAGATTTACACACAGTACCAGTTCTTGCCCAAGGTCAGCGTAGAAAAGAAGCACAAAATCGAAACCTTGAAGAAGATGATATCGGAAGATGTCCTGGCAAGGCTGAATCCCAAGGATAGCGCCGCCATTGTCGAGATGTTCGACAACTACGAAAACGATGTCAAGGAATTCGAGCTTTCCGAAAGCATCCGTAAAAAATTCACCGACAAAAACGGGAAATCGGGCGTATTCGCCTTCATCATCCCCAGTTCCGACCCGAACAACGGCCTGATCTGCCGCCACATTGCAAAGCAGTTGCAGCAAATTGACGGAATCCACGACAAGACCTTCAAGATTTGTGGAACCCCCATTCTAAGAGCCTCCCTTCTGGATACCGTCCTGGGCAACATCGACAAATCCATTCTCCTGGGAACTATCCTGCTTTGGATTGTCCTCTTGATGTTCTACAACAAGTTGAGCCGGGCCTTCTTTACCCTATTGCCATCCCTGTTCGCCATGAGCTGGGTGACCATTCTGGTCCATGTCTTCAATATTCAGATTTCCGCCTACAGTTCCATCGCTTTCGTTCTTTTGATTGGCGCCAGTGTGGACGGATCCTTGCAGCTGTGGTCTTCGTACTACGAAAAGCAAGGCGGAAACGCCTGGACCGTTCTGCAGACGAAATTGATTTCGACATTGATCGCCCAAGGAGCCTCTTTTATTGGAGCTCTCGCCATGTTGTTCTCTTCGCACCCGGGAATCAATGGCATGGGACAAATAGCAGTACTTGGACTAATTTGCATTTTCATTTCTCAATTTACCATTTACCCCTTAGTGGCAAGCACCCTGGATGCATACCGCATTTTGAAAAAGGCTAAACACAAACATGAAAAACTTATCCGCTAGAACTTTGAACATTGCAGCATCGCTCACCGTCGCCATCGACACCCTGGCAAAACAGATGATTGCCGACGGCAAGGACGTGGTTAGCCTCGGTGCCGGAGAACCTGATTTCCCGACCCCCACCCCCATTCAAGATGCGGCCGTAAATGCCATTCGCGAAGGCAAGACCCGCTACACCGCTCCCGTAGGCATTCTGGAAGTCCGTAAGGCCGTAGCGGAAAAGCTGAAAGTCGAAAATGGTCTGGACTACAAGCCCGAACAGATCATTATGACCAGCGGTGCCAAGCACGCCGTGTTCAATTCTCTTGCCGCCTTGGTAAACGAAGGGGACGAAGTGATTATTCCGGCACCGTACTGGGTGACTTACCCGGAACTGGTGAAATGGCTTGGCGGAAAGCCGGTGATTGTGAATACCAAGATTGAAGACGGGTTCAAGATCAAGCCGGAAGCCCTGAAGGCAGCCATTACCGCCAACACCAAGGCAATCCTCTTGAACAACCCCTGCAACCCGACCGGCGCCGTTTACAGCAAGGCCGAACTGGAAGCCCTTTCGAAGGTGATTGTCGAAAGCGACATCTACTGCATTTCGGACGAAGTGTACGAATACTTCACCTACGACACGGAATTCTGCTCCGCCGCAGCATTGCCCGGCATGGCCGAACGCACCATCGTGATTAACGGATTTTCCAAGTCCCACTGCATGACCGGCTGGCGTATCGGTTACGATGCAGCCCCGGCTGAAATCGCAAAGATTATCGGCAAGATCCAGGGTCAGGCCACGCACCACCCCAGCAACGTGGCACAGTACGCCGCCCTGGGCGCCTTGCAGATGGACAAGTCCAACGTTCACGCCATGCAGGCTGCTTTCCGCAAGCGCCGCGACTACATGCT
Source organism: Fibrobacter sp. (assembly GCF_045131395.1). Taxonomy (GTDB): domain Bacteria; phylum Fibrobacterota; class Fibrobacteria; order Fibrobacterales; family Fibrobacteraceae; genus Fibrobacter. The sequence continues at coordinate 37,963 of NZ_JBGUQY010000039.1, forward strand.
CAAGCGCACCGCCGAAGTTTTGCCGGAACCCTGCCGCGCCCCGGAAGGAGCCTTCTACCTGTTTGCCCCCGTCAAGAGTTTTTACGGCAAGAAGACGCCTGCCGGCAAGGTCATCAACGGCTCCATCGAGCTTTGCGAATACCTGCTGCAATCCCAGGGCCTTGCCATTGTGCCGGGTGCCGCCTTCGGTGACGACAGCTGCGTGCGTTTCTCTTATGCCGCCAGCGATGAGACTTTGCAGAAGGCCTGCGACAGATTTATCAAGGGATTGAAGGAGCTCGCCTAGTTGCAGTCCTTTAGAATTATCACACCGCAGATTGGCGAACCGTTTACCATCGGTCGCAAGCCAGACAACTCTCTGGTGCTGGATAACCCGATGGTTTCGCGCTACCATGCGGTGCTGGAATTCGAAGACAAGCATTGGAACCTGAAGAACCTCACGCAGAACAGCGTGACCCAGGTAAACGGCAACGATGTCGAAACCGCAGTTCTCGAAGACGGCGACACCATTCTCATTGGCCCCTTGCAGCTCCGCGCCACACTGAAGCACGGAAACCTGCAGCTTCTGCTCATGGAATCGGTGGAGCGTGACCTGGTACAAACCCAAAGTTTAAGCAGCTCCTGGGAAACTCTGGATAGCCTTCACATGGACATTCCCGAAGGATGTAGCGCCAGAGTCCATGCCGGAAAGGCCGAAATCAGCTTTAAGGATAAAATCGTCAATACCCAAGGGAAATCCACCCGCCTGCTTCAGCTTGAAGAAGGCAAAATGATTCGTCTCCCGGGCTGTACCATGAGTTACGCCCAAGGCGAACTGACCTGCAAGAACTTGCCCCTGGGATTCGATGTAGAAGTAGAAAACCTGGATGTCTTTGCCGGGAAAAAGCAGTTGCTCAAGGGAATCGACTTTAAGCTGCGGGCCGGAGAAATCCTCGCCATTATCGGGCGCTCGGGCCAGGGAAAGTCTACCCTTTTGCGTTTGCTGCAAGGCAAGCATAAAAGCGGGCAAGATTCCTTTGTAAGCATCGGAAAACTGGATTACCGCAACGAAGAAATCCGCAAGCATATCGCCTTCTTGGAGCAAGACCCGGAACTGCGCCGGGACTTGACCGTCAAGGAAACACTCTTGGACGGTGCGCGGGTAGGAATGTCCAAGCAGGACTTCAAGCGCAACGCCACCGGGCGACTGGAAAAGTTCTCCGAACTTTTCGGGCTGAGCGCAAGACTCGACAACCCCATTCGCACGCTCAGCGGCGGCGAATGCCGCCGAGTCGCCCTCGCCAAGGAACTTATGGGAAACCCGGGCCTGATTGTCCTGGACGAGCCCCTTTCGGGCCTCGACCCTTACAACAGCAAGATTCTCTGCACCCACTTGAAGCAGCTGGCCTTTCTGGGACACACGATTATCCTGACGACCCACAGCTACGAAGCCCTCGAAATTGCCGACAAAATTCTCGTTTTGCACCAAGGGCAGCAGGCCTTCTTCGGAAGCCCCAAAGAAGCCTACAACTACTTTGAAAGCGATGATCCCGAAACCATTCTCACCAACCTGAATGACGATACCGCCACCCAATGGAAAACGGTCCTGCAAGAACGCATTACCGCGCCAATCAGAAGCACTTCGACCCTTGAAGCCTTGGTTCCAAGCTATTTCCCGAAGACCCGTTTGTCGCCGGTATTCCTGTACAAGCTTTCCATTACCGCCAAGCAGTGGTTCCGGGACAAGGGCAAGTTCCTCACACTCCTCTTGCAGCCACTCATTATCGGCTTTTTATTCTCGCAAATTTTTTCGAACCTGACCTCGCTCTGGATCGTAGCCTTCGCCATTATCCTTTCGGCAAACTGGCTTTCACTCTCCCTTTCGATCCGTGAAATCGTTCAGGAAAAAGAGATCTTGCAGGCAGAATTCCGCAAGGGCGTTCCCGTACTCCCGACCATTTTGGCCAAAGCCCTCTTGCCCACAATAGTCGCCTTTGTCCAGACCCTTATCGTCTACGCCTTTGTTGGGTTCCGCACCCTCAATTGGCCCTCTCCCCCGCAACTGTTGCTGGTGATTCTCCTGATGGTACTCCCGCCCGTTGCCGTGGGGCTCGCCGTGAGCGCCCTCACCAAAAACGCCGGGCAGGCAAACGCCATGCTCCCGCTCTTGATTATTCCCCAGGTCGCCTTGGCCGGAGCACTGGTGCCCCTAGACCAGATGCAGCCCATAGGGCGGGCACTTTCTACCATTATTTGGTCCCGTTATAACCAGGGAAGCCTTTTAAACCTGCTCCTAGAGCGCAAAGACTCTATGGAGAACACGATTCTTGCCATCGCCATCACATTATGTTTTTATATTGTGGTTGCAATAAAACTAAACTGGTCTAAGAAAGCAAAATGATAGCCCCGCAAAAAAACGAAGTATTTCCGCGCCCCTTTAATGAAAACTACGATTTGATCGGTACCCTCGGCAAGGGAGGCATGGGAAACGTTTACAAGGCCATAGACAAGCGCCTTGGCCGCGTGGTCGCATTCAAGATCTTGGACGCTTCTTCCGATGAAGAGGCCATCAAGCGTTTCTACATGGAAGCGCAGGCCATGAAGGAGCTGGACCACCAGAATATCGTGCATGTGTTTGACTTCGGTCAGCAGAATAGCCAGCTCTTTATCGCCATGACCTATGTGGAAGGCACCAACCTCGCCGACATTCTGCACAACAAGGAACAGCTTTCCTTCGAAGCCATCGAAGTAATTATCAGGCAGATTGCCCGCGGCCTTCTTTCGGCCCACAACAAGGGTATCGTTCACCGCGACGTAAAGCCCTCGAACATCATGCTCACCCGCGACAACCGCGTGTTCATCATGGACTTCGGCATTTCTTACATCCAGGAAATGGAAAAAGAAAGGCTGACCCGCACCGGCATGACCATGGGGACTCCCGAATACATGAGCCCCGAACAGTGTCACGGCGATAACGTGACCATTCAGTCTGACATTTACAGCATGGGCGTCATTCTTTTCGAAATGACCTGCGGACGCCTGCCCTTCGAAGGCAACCGCCCTGTAGAAATCGCCCTGAAGCACGTACAGGAGCAGCCCCCTGCACCGGAACTTTTCCGTAAGGACATGCCTCCCGGACTTTCCCAGCTTATTCTCAAGTGCCTCAAGAAAAAGCTGAACGAACGTTTCCATGACATGCAGGAATTCCTGGATGCCTGCGACCAGGTGTTCCCCGCCGAAGGAATCCGTGCAAACCAACGCCCCACCATGGGCCACACGCCGCTCCGCCGCCGCACGGCATCCATTGCCGAAATGGCAAACATGATTACGCCGCGGGCCCGCATGCTCAAGAAAAAGCTGACGGCTCTCGCCATCTTCATTTTCCCGCTCATCATCATGCTCCTGATTTTGCTGATGCTGACCCACAAGCCCGAAAGCACCCTGCGGGAACTGGAATGGAACGACGCCCTGGGTAATTTCGAGACAAAGCAGTTGGAAATCGACATTTCCGGCGGCTACCCCCTGGACAACCTGAACGACAACGACCTTAAGACGGCCTGGCTCTACACCATGCCCCAGAAGCCGCAGAATCCCGTGCTCACGCTGTATTTTGACGGCAACGCCATCGTGACCCACTTCGGTATCGCCATCGGCTACCAGAAGTCCGTAGACGACGCCTTCGGTGATCGATTCCGCATTTTCAAGAAGCCGAAAACCATTACGCTGGAAACCAAGGACGGATTCAAGCAGAAAGTAAAACTTGAAAATATCCGCGGCATGCAATACCCCAATATCCAGGCCATGGAAACCAGCGAACTCAAGGTTTATCTGGACGACGTGTTCGAAGCAGAAAACGAAGATTTCGCCATTTCTGAAATCCGCCTGTTGGGAATGGAACTTCCCTAAATCCCCGCTTTTTCAAAAAACGGCGTATATACATAGAGACACTCATAAAGGAACTCTATGTTTAAAAGCGCATCTAAAGCAATCAATCGCCCCAAGGGCAACTTTATCGAGACCCAGGCGTCCGCATACCTGAGCCGCCAAGGGTACCGGATTATTGCCCGCAATTACGCCTACCAGGGTGGAGAATTGGACATTGTGGCCAAAGACGGGGAAACACTCGTTTTTGTAGAAGTCAAGTCCGTATGGAACAATCAGCAAGGGAATCCTGCCGCCCGCGTAAACACCTTAAAACAGCGAAAAATCTGGAAGACGGCCTGCCATTTCTTAAGCACACAAAAGGAAGATGCCCCCAAGGGCTTTGATACCCCCTGCCGCTTTGACGTGCTGACTGCCAGAGTCTACCAGAAACCCTTGCAGTTCGAGCACTTCAAGAACGCCTTTGATGGCAACCAGGTAATACCGCAAATATAATGTGAAATGTGTAATGTGAGGTGTGAGATGATTAATTACACATCCCACATTTCACATCGCCCTATTCTACTTCATTGAGTAGAACAACCGAGATATCCGTCATGTCACGGAAGGCCACACAGTCGGTCAGGATGCAGTCTGCGCCACAAACGTAGGCCGTTGCAAGACGCATGGATTCTTCGTTATTCAGCTTGTGGGTTCCGGCAAATTCGGCCGCCTTCACGGCAATTTCGCCAGTGACCTCGCAGGCCTTGACATTGCGGGAATGTTCAAAGAATTCGCGATACTGGCGAGAAAGGAGTCCTTCGCCAGCGGCAAAGGCCTTTTTCGAAAGCTCAAATAAAGTAACGTTAGAGACCAGGAGGGTCAAGTTGTTTTCGTAGGCAAAATCAAGTACCGATGACACCACGGGGTAATAATCCGGATGCATCTGTAAAAGACGCACCACGGCACCGGTATCCAAAAAGAGGACTCTTGATTTTTCAAGCGCCTTATTCATAGATTTCCATGTAGGCGATATCTTCGCGCATGCCGGCACGGACCATCTTAAAGCGCTGGGCCTGGGGGTAGAAGTACCAGATCATCCACTCGCCCGCCATGTCGGTACGCTTGGTCTTGATGGCAATGGGCTTTTCGCCGTTAAAGAAGTCACGCTTGTGGGGAATCACGTGTTCGAAAGGCCTGTATACATGGGAATCTTCGCCAGCGGCACGTTCAATGAATCCATTGCCGTCCTTACTCCAGGTAATGGTCACGGTACCGTTGTCATCCTTGACTTTTTCGCAGCTATCGAAGCCGCTGCCGCACCACAGGTACTTCTTGTACTTGAAGCTCTGTTCAGGCATATTGAATGTTTCTACGACGCGACGGTTACCCTTGTAAATGTTGTATTCGCCTTCCAGCTTGTACCTGCCGGCATTGTATTCGGCGCATCCACGCTGAGCGACCCTCACCTTGCGGTCTGCCACGGCAATATCCACCGTACAACCCTCTTCGGTATAAGTCAGGCGGGCATGTCCATTTGCTTCGCGAAGTTCCAGGTTGCTGGCTTCCAGTTCGGCACGATTGCCGAAGGGACCGTTCTGGATGACAAAAGAGAAATAGCGGGGATTGGTAGGAGACTTTTTGAGGTACACACTACCGGTGCCGGAGGCGTACTCACCGCTCAAGTCCATGGAGGCCTGCTGGAAACGGGCAAGGTCGGCACGGCGGACCCACACTTCGCCATACTTACACTGGATGGGCACAAAGCGCGGAGGTTCCTTGGGTTCCACCTTTTCCCAGGTGACAACGCGGCGTTTTTTCACCTTGGTCTTGGGTCTCCCCTTCTTGTCTTTTTTGACGTTGCCCTTGCGGTCCTTGACTTCGACAGTCTCTTTAACGACCACCACCTTCTTGACAGAATCCATGGGAATCGGCAGTTCGCGAATCTGGTCCGTAAATACCAGGGAACCTGCAGGTGTATTTTCGTCGATACCGCTAGCGGTTTTCTTATAAACAGATAAAGTTTCCTGAGCAAACGAAAGTGAGCAACAGAGCGAAATCAAAAACGTAAAAAATTGGATTTTTTTCAAAACAAAACCTCTTTGTGGGAGTAAAGTTAACTTTTTATATGAAAAGCGAATGTAAAAATAATGACAGAAAGAATATTTTACTAAAATTTGTGGCGTGGAATATATAAAGGAGTTCCTTTTATGAAGAAAATGTTTATTGCCTCTTGCATTATGGCAGCAGCCGTATTTGCCGCTCCGGCAGCAAAGGCCCCTGCTGCAGAACCCGCAGCCGCACCTGCCGCCGCACCGGCTAAGACCGAAGCTAAGGCTGAAGCAAAGCCTGCTGCAGAAGCTGCCGCTCCTGCCAAGACCGAAGCTAAGGCTGAAGCCAAGCCCGCCGCAGAAGCCAAGGCTGAAGCTAAGGCCGAACCGGCTCCTGCTCCCGCAGCCGCTCCTGCCGAAGAAGCAAAAACTGCTGAAGCTGCTCCCGCAGCCGAAGTGAAGACTGAACAGCCTGCAGAAGCAGCTCCTGCCGCAGAAGAAGCAAAGACGGCCGAAGCCGCCCCCGCAGAAGCCGCTGCCGAACAGCCGAAGGAAGAAGTCGCCAAGGCTGAAGAAGCTGCTCCGGCAGCCGAAGTCGCTGCCGCCGAACCGGAACAGAAACCGGCCAAGAAGAAAAAGCGCAAAAAGAAAAAAATGATCCAGAACGCCGTGATGACGGTTAACCAGATCAACTTCGACATCAACGCAGACTTCGAACTCGAAGCTGGCAAGGTGCTTTGGAACAGTGAAGAAGATGCCATGGGCGACAACTTCGAAACCTGGAATGGCGAAGCTAACTTCGCAGTGCTCGCCGAAGCCGAAGACTTCAAGGGCAAGATTGGCGTTGCATTCTACCCGGGCGACCTCAAGCCCGCCGATGACAACATCGACAAGAAGGTAAAGAAGGAACAGCTCCGTGACGGTTCCCGTCAGTATGCAGACGACTACTTCTCCCTGGACGAAGCATGGGCCATGCAGGAAACTGACCTGTTCACCTTCAAGGTCGGTCGTTGGGACAACACCGATAAGAGCGGAGACTACTTCGGTGGCTACATCGATGGTTACCTGGCCGGATTCCTTTCTACCCAGCCTTCTGAAAACCAGTTGATGTTCGGTTTCACACCGACTGACAACATGTCCGCCTTCATTTCTTTGATCAGCAAGTCTGAAAACCTGGACAAGGGTGACGTCCGTGCCGCCTTCAACTTCCACGGTCTCGCAGGCATCTCTGCCCTGAAGATTCAGCTCGCTTACCGCAGCAACGTGTTCGACGTCGTTTACGACAGCAAGGCCGACATCAAGCATAACGCTTCTATGAAGGCTAACCTGCCCATCGTGAACAACATCGTGGACATCTTTGCCGAAGCAGCCCTCATGGATATGTCTGACGACCTGGTGATCCCCGTGACTGGCGGTTTCGCCATCTACACTCCGGTTGTGGACCGTATTCTTCTCGAAGCTGAATATGTTGGCAACCGTCACGACCACAAGGACTTCTACGGCATCAAGGATCCCAAGCACGTGAAGGATGTTCTGGGCGCCTTCTACCTGGAAAAGGCTTTCACCAGCCGTTTCAGCCTGTCCGCAGGTTTCCACAGCTACGGTTGCACCAAGGACTACATGATCTCGGGTAACCTCGTCGGTCGCATTAACTAAGAGACCGATCGGCTCTATCGCATAAAGAAAAATGTGATATCGCCTCGCTCTCACAACCGCCCTCGGTTAACACCCGAGGGCTTTGTTGCTCACATAAGACCGCTCGCGCCCAATCGTACTAAGTACGTTCCCAGAGCGCTCGCTCTCGCAACCGTCCCTGTTTAATAACAGGGACTTTGTTGCTCACCAAATCTTTATAAATCGAACAAGAAAACATCCCGCGAGAATTCCGCGGGATGTTTCATTTTTAAAAATTACAAGTTGGAATATTATAAACCCTTTCTATCCAGATCAAGCAGCAGAGACTGCAAAGAATCTTCTACACTTGCACGGAAATCGGCCGAACCGAGACTGCAGGATGCAACCACGTCGGTTCCCTTGGTAATACGAATAACAGAAAAACCACCTTCGGTCGTAAAAGAAACACCAAGGCCCTTATTTAAGGCTTTTTCCAAAAGATCGCGCATAAAAAACTCCTTTTTAATGCAGGGGTAACTAATACCCTTAAATTAGGCTTTTTCTAACAAAAAAACAAGAACTTTTTTTATTTAATTGAATAAAAAACTGCTTTTTGGGAGTATATTAAGTATATGTTTGACTTTCATCTTCATTTGGCACGGCTACCCCAGCCTACCTTGCTTGCTCGGGCCCTTCTCAAAAGGGGTTTAAGCTTTAATGCCATCGCTTGCGAGCCCTGGGAATGGGAAATCTTGCAGAAGATGGAAGCTCCCCTTTTTGAAGGTTCTACCCGCAGTTACGGCATTCACCCTACAGTCGCCGCCGACGTCACCGAAGCCGACTGGGAACGCCTGGAATCGCTCCTTGACAACTATCCCGATGCAAATGTCGGTGAATGCGGTTTAGACAAACGCTACGACGGCTATGCCGAAGGCGGCCTTCAGGAACAAGCCTTTATAAGACAGGTGGAACTTGCAAGAAACAAGCATCGCGACCTGCATATTCACTGCGTTGGCGACTACGCCCGCATCATCAAGATTCTAGAAGACTGCGGTTATCCAGGAAAGAAATCCAATATCAAGTCTCGCCAAAGGGCTCCGAAAATTCATGTTACGTTCCACCGCTTCGGTGGCGACATTTCGATTGTCAATGCCGCCCAAGCCCTGAATCCGATTTTCTCGCTGCATCTCGATTCATTCCATAAGAAATCCACACTTGCGGCCATTCCGCAAATTCCTGCAGAACAGATTCGCTTCGAGACCGATGCAGACGAAACCTTCTGCACGGCAAATCTCCTGAAGAACGAATCCGTCGAAAAAATCGCGGACTCCCTTATGGAACAATTGAAAGAAACGGAACAGCTGGTGAGCCGCTAAAATTATTAGCGGAAACACCTAGCGTGATACCGTCACCACGGAATCTGCCTTAATCACAGCAAAAGCCCGGAATTCCTTAAGAGCCTTTTCGGCCAATTCTACGGCGTTGCCCTTACCCAGTTCAATGACCACCTGCAAAGGCGAACCGCCCATGATTCTCATGGGGAATTGGGTATTGGCGTACATTTCGCTGATGATGCGCGGATCGGGCGGCGGGAATTCCACAAAGGTGGCCGCCAGCATTCCCTTGCGCTGCACCAAGCCTTGAATGCGGAGCCGCCCCGCCAAGAGACCGATTTCGGTCACCAGCAGCAACATCTTGGCGGCTTCGGGCACGGGCCCGAATCGATCCGCCAGTTCCTGCGCAAGGCCTGCGATTTCGTCGGTATGACTTACGCGAGAAATGCGCTGGTACATCGAGATACGAGTGAGACCATCTTGAATATAGTCTTCGGGCAAGTAAGCATCTACGCCGAGTTCCACGCGCGGCTGGATAGGCTTTTCGGAAGGTCCACCGCGCAACTGTTCCACCGCCTCGCGCACCAAGCGCACATAAGTTTCGAAGCCCACTTCGGCAATAAAGCCATGCTGTTCCTGGCCCAGCAAGTTACCCGCACCGCGGATTTCCAAGTCGCGCATGGCCAGCTGGTATCCGCTACCGAGATCAGTAAACTGTTCCAGCGCCTTAAGGCGTCGCATGGATTCCGTAGAAATTTCATTCTGGGCAGGAATCACCAACAGGGCCTTGGCAAGTACGCTGCTTCGACCCACGCGGCCGCGCATCTGGTAAAGCTGGCTAATGCCAAAATGATGGGCGTTGATAATGATAATCGTATTGGCGTTAGGAACATCCAGGCCCGATTCGATAATGCTGGTGCTTACCAATATATCGAACTTGCGAGAAATAAAGGCGTCCATGGCGTTTTCCAGGTCCCGGTCATTCATTTGGCCGTGGGCAATGCCAACGGTAGCATCGGGCACCATTTCCTGGATTTCGTCGGCAAGAGTATAAATACTCTGGACGCGGTCATTCACGATAAACACCTGGCCCCCGCGAGCCAATTCATCTTCGATGGCCCGCTTGATGACCATGTCGTCACGCTTCATGAGCGTGGTTTCCACAGGCAAGCGATTCATGGGCGGCGTGTTAATCAGCGAAATATCGCGCACGCCCGTCATGCTCAAGTGCAGGGAACGGGGAATCGGTGTTGCACTCATGCTCAAGGTATCGACGGCAAGGCGAAGCTCACGGAGCTTTTCTTTCTGCTTCACGCCGAACTTTTGTTCTTCGTCGATAATTAAAAGGCCCAAATCCTTGAACTGGTTCTTCTCGGAAAGCAAGCTATGGGTGCCGATGAGAATGTCGACTTTACCTTCGCTGACCTGCTTGAAAATTTCCTTCTTTTCTTTAGGACTCTTGTAGCGGTTCACCAGCGCGATGTTCACGCCAAAGCCCGCAAAGCGGTCCATAAAGTTTTCGTAATGCTGGGCAGCGAGAATCGTCGTAGGCACCAGCATCACCACCTGCTTTTTGCTGACCACGCACTTGAAGGCCGCACGCATGGCCACTTCGGTCTTTCCAAAGCCCACGTCACCGCAAATCAGGCGGTCCATGGGGCGGCGGCTTTCCATGTCGCGCTTGATATCTTCGGTGGCCTTCACCTGATCCGGCGTCGGGTCGTATTCAAAGGCATCTTCGAATTCATGCTGCAACTTGCCATCGGGCGGGAAATCAAAGCCATCGACCAGTTCACGCTTGGCATAAAGTTCCACCAGTTCGCGGGCGATCTGGATGACCTTTTTCTTGACGCGTTCCTTGAGATTTTCCCAGGCCTTGCCTCCCAGGCGGTCCAGTTTAGGCGCATTTTCCTGGGTATCCAGACGTTCAATCTTTTGCAAGTCCGCCACAGGGAACTTGAGCTTGTCGCCGCCCGCATATTCCAGCAGGGCGCAGTCCACCATACCGCCGTTCACGTTCACGCGCACAAGCCCTAAGTACTTACCCACGCCGTGATCTTCGTGAGAAACGTAATCGCCGCGATTCAGCGATTCAATCATCAAGGCGCTAGAAACGGAACCCGCGATTTTGCGCTTTCGGGTCTTGTTGGAATGGCGGTTGAAAATACGGGTCTCGGTAAGGAACGCAAGCCCGTCGTTTTCGAGCCAAAAGCCCTCGGACATGTTGCCGACAATGTAGTCTTCTACCGGGAGCCCCTCAAGCATTTGCTTGATACGGTTTAAAGCTCCCGCATTAGGGGCCACCACATATACAGATCCCCCATGGGCCGCGAATTCCTCGATTTCCTTGGCCACGGCATCGGTGCCGTTAGAAGAAAAATCCTGGGGTTTGCATTGCAACTCATGACTGTTACCGTCGTTGAGCTGTACACGGGAAACATCCATGGAGGTGCGCCCCACAAACTTGCGGGAAAGCTCCCCCATCTTGAACCAGGTATGGGCCGGGTCCACCGCCTCGGAATCCACTTGGCGAACTTCGCGGAAGGTATTCTCGCAGTTCTCATAGTACTTGGAGGCATTCTCCGACAAAAGCGAAAGTTCTTCGAATACAAGAGATGCTTTCGGCAAATAGTCCAGCAGGCTGTAATCCAGATTCACATACCGTCCACGATGCCACCATAAGCCGGACAAATCGCCGTTATAACAAGCCGCTTCATGTTCCTTGACGGTAAATTCGCCCATGGGGAAAAGCTTTACCGACTTCATGGTCTCTACAGAACGCTGCGAGAAAATGTCGAAGCTGCGGATAGATTCAATCTCGTCGCCAAAGAACTCGATACGAATCGGGTGCGGGTATAAAAGGCAGTTTACGTCAACAATGCATCCGCGAATGGAGAACTCCCCCACACCCGAAACCACGGGTTGTTCCACAAAGCCGTGATCCAAGAACCAGGGGCGTAAAGACGAAGGTTCGGCAACGCCACCCACCTTGAGTTCCAAGCAATCCTTCATCACCGAATGAGGTGCCGGAAGCCTCATCAAGAAGGAATCCAGCGGGCAGACCGTAATAAAGGGGTCTGCACCTTCTACATCCCTAAAAAACTTGAGGCGTTCTTCGACGACCCCTTCAAAAGGGACCTTCTTTTCGTAGGGTTTTAAACCGATGGAGGGGAAAAACCGAACGAAGTCTTCTCCCAGCAAGCCTTCCAGATTTTCCACCCAGTTTTCGGCACTCTTGTAATCCTTCGCCACCACCAGAATCGGGGCCGGCTTTTTAAGGAACCGCACCGCCACCATCATGGATGCCAGCGGCACCGTGGCACCATTTACATGAATAGCGCCCCCTTCGGCCTTGCTGAAGAGGGAAAGGGTTTCGGAACGGGCAAAAGTAAGAAATTCTGAAAGGGAATCTACCACGCCCGCAAAGATAGCAAAAGATTACCAGTTAGAATAATTCGTAGGATAGATAAGAATCGGAGGCAGTATCAAAGGAACGTACCACCTACCGTAACTTTCATCGCAAGTGTACTCGACTCCACCGACCGTTATCTTTTCACCATACGTGGTAGAATCGCAAGGCGGAGCATAATCTTCGAACACTTCCCGATTCCATCGGAATTCATCGGCAATACACTTGTAATATTGTCCAGAATATTCTACCACGGAATCGTTCTTTGCCGCCACACAAAAACCATGAGCATCTTCGATGGCCATTCCTGAAACCCAGCCTTTTCCGGTACACAGGAATTTAGAGGAAGCAACCACAGTCGTGTCCTCTGTCTTAGAGGCATTGCAAGGGCCCAGATACTCAATGGCATCGGCAACATACCATCTGCCGGATTCGCACTTGTACAAATCGTAGTCTTCGGTTTTCAAAGTTCCATCTAAGCTATCTGTACAGAACCCTATCGAATATTCAACACCGGAAGGCCCCCTCCAGGAGCCGTTTTCATCGCAGAAGTAAGATTTTTTCTGGAATTCCACAGCCTTGAAACGATTCTTTTCATCGCATTCCCCATAAACAGCGGTTATATCTGGTTCTATCCACCCATACTTCGTGCAGATAAACGTCATTCCATTAGAATTCGTTGCGATAACGTCCTGCAGTTTCGTACCACAATATCCTAGCTCCGAAGCCGGGTAATCCAACACAATCCAGCCCTCCTTGGTACAGGCATGACGCCTGTCATTCAGCTCATATTCTTGTTCTAGATTGTCTTCGGTACAGGAGACATTCAAGTCCGAAACGTTCGCCAATCGCCAAAGTTCATCGCACACGTACAGTCGATCACCAGACAAGAAGAAGTCCATTTTTTCAGATTCCTGACAAGCTCTCGTCTCCGAACGAACCCATTTTTCGTCTGACGCAGAACATTCAAAATAAGCCACGCTGTCCACCACCATGGTAATCGGGACATTGCCATTGGAGGCATCACATATGGGAAGCTCCGTCAGCTTACTTACAATTGAACGATTCTTGACACAACGCAGCGAGTAGAATCCAGTTGCAGAAACATCCTGAATTTCGTGAACAATCTTGCCCTTATCATTTTTTTTCAGGACAATGGCTTCACCACCATAAGCAAGGTACCTGACTAAATTTTTATTGTCGTGACATTCCAGCGTATCGTTCTTGTCGCATATACCGGCAAGTTCCAAATTGAAATCAACACCTTGCGCGATCAGGTCCTTCCAGGCCGCAATGGAGGGCAGCGTAAAGCCTTCCGGGCAAACTTCTTCAGCGTCACTATAGTTATTATCCATATAGAACCGGCCATAGGAATCGCAGCTGTCGGCATAATCATAGCAAGTACTCTTGGCAAGTAGAGGCTCTTCGGAGTTCATGTTTTCCACCATCCAGATGACAGAACCCACCGTTAGCGTCTTATACGATTTTCCATCCTTGGCAAGAACTTCCCCTTCGGCCGCCACCTTAAATTGGTCCAGTTTAAGACTATCCGCCTTGCTCAAGGAATCCGCACCACCATTCTTCTTGGGAAGATCCTCTTCTTCAGCACTCGAAGAACTCGAGGTAGAACTACAGGCGAAGAACACCCCGCAAAACAAGGCAACAACCAAGGCAAAGAAACTTGCACTCACTTTCTCAAAATTTTTCATCGTCATACCCCTTACCCTAATTCTTCACGCAACGGACAGCAACGCCAATCGCCTTTTCGTTTTGAACTTGCCCTGAAGTAGACTTATTATCTTCATATGCGTATCCAAAGGACCAAACGGTACCTTCAGCATTCCAATAATAAGCACCTAAGCTTTCATAATACCGCATTACCGCCGCATCAAAGCCATTACGCAAGTATGAGATTTTCAATCCCGTCGGAGCCATTTCTAGTCCCAAATAGTTTTCCTTTACACCATTTACATCAATGAAAGGGGTTGAGCCAACATAATAATAAAGCGTAACGGCATATGTATTCATGGTTCTCCATTCCGTAGAATCGGGCAAATGCCACCCGGTCGGGCAAACTTTTTTAGCCGAAGACAAGCTGTAAAGGCGGCCACGTTCACCGCAGTTTACTTCGTCTTCATCCACACATTCCGTAGAATCCGATGCATCGTTGTAATTCAGGTTCTGCACCATCCAAGTCACACCGTCAAAGTCTGCAATGTCATATTTTTTGCCATCTCTAGAATCCGTCATTGTTTTGAAGGGCCTGGCAACCCACTTTCCTTCGGTACAAACACTGGAATCAATTCCGTTATACATGACGTGACCTTCACGATCGGAAGTGCAAGTTCCCATATATTCACGAATAGAGGCTTTATTCCATCGATTGCTCTTACACTTGTAATGGACTCCCTTAAAGGTCAAGGTGTCACTCGCGCAATATCCTTTAGACATATCGACGTCATCGTAAAGCATCCAGCCCTTACCGCTAAAAGCAACATCATTGCAATAGTATAACGTATCTTTGTACATGGCTGTCAATTTGCGTCTATCGGTGCATTCGCCGTACACCTGTTCAATGCTATCGGCAACATTCCATTCATGGTCCTTGCAATAGTAGTAGACACCTCCGACCTTCTTCATGACCACTGTATCGCTGGTACATTCTCCCAGATTGGCAATGTTCGCATCGACCAGGGTCCAGCCATCTTCTTCGCAGCGGTAATCCGTTGTTCCAGATGACTTGAGCTCGCCGGCATTCAGAGGCGAACAGATTCCAAGAGATTCATCCAGAGCAGAGGTCACATCCCAGCCGTCTTCGCGGCAAACATACGTTACGCCGGAATAAGACCCAGTCTTGCCATATACCGATTCATCGCAATCACCTAAAATTTCGCGGCGGGACTTAAGCACCCATTCATAGGAATGACACATGTAGGTAGAATCGCCAACCACTTCGACCTTGCCTTCGATCGAGTCGGTGCAAACGCCCAACGTGCGTTCCACTTTTGTCAGTTCTCTCCAGCCCTGGCGTTGACAGACATAACGGGAACCCTTCAAAGTCACTTCTTTTCCATAGTCGTCGCGGAAACACAGGCCATATTCTTCTTCAACATCATCCATCTTATACCAAGACTCATGATAGCAATACCATTTCTTGAAACCAACCTGAATCACCTTATTGAGCTTATCATTGGTGCATTCACCATCCACATCTTTGGGCGTAAGTTCTCGCCAACTGGAACTATCGCAAATATAAACCACCTTTACACCGGCATCGTAACGCATCGAGACCGTATCCCTCTCGCCTTGACGCTGTGCTGTACACAACCCTAGCCGAGAGCCCATTCCTTCGACTTCGTCCCAATATTCATCTTGGCAGATATAGTAGGTGGAATTATAGACGACTACATCGTCTTCGCGTTCGGGAGTACATTCACCCAAGTAGTCATTCTTAGTCGCCACACGCCACGCGTTATCGTCGCAAATGTACGAATCACCGGTCCATGTCGTATCGAACTTGCCCTGCGTCTTAGAAGTGCACACACCAAATTCCAGTTCTTCGTCCGTAAATTCTTCCCATTTCTTGCCGCGGCACACGTAGTCGGCCCCCTCAAAGTATGCCGTCTTGCCAACCTTGGTAGAATCGCATTTACCAAAGAAATCAGCCAACCCGGCTTCGCGCCACCCCAGGGAATCACAGAAGTAGTGAGTATATACCACTTTACGGCTGTCGCCACTTTCTTCGTAGCTATAGGCTTTGTACACCGTAGGAACAGAATCCAGCGTTCCACGCTTTTTCTCGTTACAATAGCCCAGATAGGTTTCGGCCTTGGTAAATTCGCGCCAGCGTTCATCTTCGCAGGCATAGTACTTGCCATTGAACAGGAACGTGGTCCCTTCCTTATTTTCGGTACAGGTTTCCTTGGAATCGCTAATGCTAGCCAATTGCCACCTGTTGCTCTTGCAGATGTACATGGAATCGTTATAGACACCGAACATGTCGTCATCGACATGGCCACAATTATCCGAGAAATCGTCAACCCAGCGCGACCCGATGCAACGGAAGTTACTCTTCTTGCTCATGACATAGTAGAGATTCAAGCTATACTGATTGGTCGTATCACAATGGGGCAAATCATTTTCCGTAGCAACAATATAGGTGTACTTCACGCAACGTAATTGATAAAAACCGCTTTCACTAGAAGTACTAAAAGAAACGGAATGTCCACTAACTTCGGCAACAGCACTATCCTTCGCCAGGTAATAGCCGGTCTTACCTAATCCAGAACAGGAAATGTCCCCCTGTCTCTCATAGCAGGAACCACCCTTCGAAAAACCAAAGATACTATCCATTTCATCGTACCGATCCAGGTAGCTCATAGTTCTGGACCAGTCTTCTTTAGTGGGAACGGTAAAACCACTAGGGCATCTAGAAGCCCCAGGACTGTACAAGCGGCCATAGATGTAGCAATTTTCAGGCACGTTGTCGTAGCACACGGAACTGCTAGAGAACGACGTCGTTTCGGTAGAATTGTCTTCGAGCCAGATATACATACCGAACTGGATCGTATTTACGTAAGACCCCGTACTGGAATTGTAGAACCGATCCTTGAAATAGGCGGCATCAGAAACCTTGCTGTCAACGTCAATATTTTGTGAAGGAAGATCACCTTCTTCAAGATCGTCGGAACTGGAGCTATCGGAATCACCGCAGGCAGAGATCAAGATGCTTGCACACGCAAGTACAAAAAGACTGATTGTCTTTTGAAAAACTCTCATGTTACCCTCATTCGTTTGTAAACAAAAGATAGAAATTTCAGTAGATTCGCCGGAAATGCACCCAACGAATCTTTGAACTTTGACGATGTTTTGCTATATTTGTAATAAACGCACCGGGGGTGCTCTGGTTTCGACAGGGTTACCGAAGTGTTAGTTGCAAGTCGAGGTCTCAGACGAGGGCACTCGTAAAAAAGTCTGAAAAAAAATAAGTGCTGACGAAAACTACGCACTCGCTGCCTAATTAACGGCAACGCCGGGCCTCATTCCGCTCCCATCGGGGTGAAAGTCCGGACGCAATATGGGATAGGATGCATCCATGCCTAGGGAGTGTGTCCGAGATTTACTAGGCTGGTCAAAGTCCGCGCCGACCTTCTTGGGCGTAGATCAGACGAGAACTTAAATTCGAAGGGAAAACTTGTAGGAACGTGCATGGACGTGATTTTGGACAGGGGTTCGACTCCCCTCACCTCCAGAACTAAAAAAGGACTCTTTCTGAGAGTCCTTTTTTCTATTTAAAACATCACCCTGTACGGGATTTGCTTATCGTACCGACGGCCTTTCAGGTCGCGGTATTTTTGTTTGGGTTCTAGCAAGCGTTCGTTCGCAGGAGTTTCGCGACGAATATTGCGAATCTTCACCGAAGAGGTGTCCGCCGGTTTGCCAAACTTGATGTTACCCATTAACGTTTCGCCGCCGAGGCCTTCTGCGGTCAAGTAGAAGTCCTGTACGCCTTCGAGCTTAGGCAAGTTCGTGCAAGCGACTTCATCCCACTTGGCGGCGTCGCCGCTTCCGGGCAGTTCGCATTTCGAAATCACGTCACCCTTCTTGCTTTCTTTACGGAGCGAGAGCGTTCCGCCAGCAGCATTTTTCACCTGCACGCTCACGCCAGCGCCCACGATAGAGTCCGTAATCACGTTTTCAAAGATTGCGTAACCGCCGTCCTTGATAGCGAATTCATCATTATCCGTCAAACGCACACGAATGCCGTTATCAAAGCCATTGGCCGGAATCGTGTCGCGAATAATACGCAAGAAATCGAGGCGGTCCAATTCTGCGTAGTGCTTGCCCTTGGTGATTTCGATAAAGTTCGAGCCACGCTTAAATTTAGCCGGAATGTACACGACAGACTTTTCGGGGAATTCGCTCCAGGCACCCGTCAGCGGCAACGCCACTTCCTGCGTCTTGCCGTTGATGTCTACGAAATGAGAGCTACCATTGGCACCGTCTTCTGTCCAGTCGTTATCGTAGCGGTAACGGATCAAGTAATCCCCCGCCTGCGGGATAATCATGGGCAGGCGGATCTTGCTGTCGTCATAGTTGATGTAGGCGCAAAACTCACCGTTCGAAGCCTTGGAACTGCTGGAAATATCTACGTGCGTGAGGATGCCGTGTTCCGCTTCGGCGCTCAAGTAGCGGCCCATAAAGGGTTGCCCCAGTTCCGGCCAGTTATCTTCGGTCCACACGATATCGCGCACTTGAATGTAGGAATTTCCGCCGTCATTCTTGTCGTAATAATGGTTCACAAAACGCTGGCGATTGATGTCTTCAAACGCCTCGCCGCCTGCAGGCCCGTAGTAACGGCCATAACGGCTCAGCAAAATCGTTCCACCGCCGTCCAAGAGCGCCTTGCCGCTGCGATCCACATAACCGCCGTCAATGCGGTTGGAGCGTCCCACCGTCGTCTTGTAGGAATTATTTTCAAGGTCGGCACCCTTCTTGCAGCAGTTATCCCATGCCGTAAACAAGAAGTACTTGCCGTTATGTTCGATCAAGCTTGCACCTTCGACGCCAGCGCCACCGCGGTTTGCGATGTTCTGCATCTTGGCACCACTCTTCACCTTGCCCGTCGATTCGTCGAGTTCAAGAATGTGAATGCCCGTGCCCCATGAACCGAACGCCATCCAGACTTTTCCATCTAAATCTTTGAGCACGGCGGCATCAATGGCGTTATAGGAATCGCTCTTGACCGTATGAATGACCTCGCCCTTGTCTGTCCAGCCGTAGCCAGGTTTGGTGGGGTCAATTTCCTTGCTCGCCATGAATCCCATTCCCGAAGAACGGATTCCCATTTCGGAACCACAATAGTACATGCGGTATTCGCCACCGATGTAATGAATATCGGGGGCCCAAATGTCAATCATATTCGGGGCATAGGTGTAAAGCCATTTCGAAAACTCGGGCATGGCCGGCTCGCCGTTCTTCCAGTTCAAAGCATCTTCGGAAAACTGCATGAGCATGTGGTTGTCCGTGGTCGCAAGCGCATAACCGTCTTCGTAACGGATAATATCCGGGTCATGCCCCGCCCAACGAGTTTCTTTAGCGTACCAGTCGGCGGCCAATGTCGCCTGTGCACACAAAGTAGCGGTCAAAGCCAAAACGGTTTTCTTCATAAAGCCTCGCTTTCCCACACACCACTCTTTTAATATAATTAAAAAACAGGAAAAAGATGCTTAATCTTCGTAGAACATCGTGTAGGAAGTTCCAAGGGCATCGGCAAGTTTCTTTGCCATCATCATCGAGATAGGCCTAGCCCCTCGCTCAAGCGAATTGTAGTTTTGCTTAGCGATTCCAATTTTTTCGGCGAGTTGCATCTGCGTTAGACCTGCATTGGTGCGCATTATTTTGAGAGCCTTTGCAGGCGTCATCTTTGCCTTCGCCTTTTTATACCAATCGGTATCTTCAACAGCCACGAGGTCCTCATCATCGTCAATCCGGACATGATCCGGAAACAACGCATCAAGAAACGCGAGAACTGCCTTAGGGATATTCTCGCCTTCAACCCTAAACGACACCGGCTTTTCAGTGCGCCGCATAGGGGGCGCTTTCACGACTGCCCGCATAAGTAACCTCCACTGTTATACCTTTTTCCGTTTCTACCCAACAAGCCACCCACTTGTGCGAAAGATGACAATGATGAGTATTCGCGCCCGCAAGAATGCTGTAATTGGGCCAATTCACCCTTACAGGACCATTTTGCCTAATGTCATCAACCAAGAGAGCGAGCCTCTCTTGCTGAGCTTTGGGCATTGTGGCTACAGCCCTTGCAACCTTTCTTGACATAAGAACATTGTACATAGTATAATATATATTACTTTTTATTACTTGTCAACATTTTTAATCAAAAGTAATTACACATTATTGATCCCCAACTTGTGGAGTAATTTCCATATACTTTATTGACTTATTTGCCATAATAGCCTCCAAGGTGGTCACAGATTGTGACCGGTTTATGTTTAGAGGCGTTCCATTCAATCTGAATTTCAGATAAAAAAGAACGCACCTCGCCTTTCGATAGCGAGATGCGTCGGGCGTTAATGTACCTAATATGCGGATTTTTGGCAAGGAGTGTAACAAAATTTTACATAAAGCTTGCGACCTTACGTAAAATATGGTATATTCATAAAGTAAATCTTATATAGGCTCTTTATAAGCCTAGATAAAAATCAGGTTCATTCATTTTTCAGGAGGCAAACATGGAAAAAACGTACCTATTTTCAATGGTTGCTTTTGCAACTTTTTTGGCAGCGTGTGGAGATGAAACAACGACAAATATATATGAACAGAATACAATCGTTACATTAGAGGCGAATGAGGATCTTCCCAATTGTTCCACAAATAATGACGGCGCAATAAGTTTTGTACCCGATTCGGGAATTATGTATTTATGCCACGCAGGTAATTGGGAAATGTTCAAAGGTTTGAAGGGCGAGAAAGGGGACAAGGGTGATAAAGGCGATGATGGAGAAAAAGGCGATAATGGAACTAGCTGTTCTGCAAAAGATACTATAAGCAATGACGGTCTTGTAGGTATAAACTTTAATTGTGGCGGCAAACGAGCCGGAACAATTTGGAATGGAACGAACGGCTCCAACGGAAAAAACGGAACGAGTTGTGATGCTGTTGCTGTAGAAGGAGGTTTCAACATCGTTTGTGGCGATGAAGTCAAAGGCATTTTGAAAAACGGAACAAACGGCATAAACGGGAAAAATGGAACGAGCTGTGACGCAATCGCTGTGGAAAACGGATTCAACATCGTTTGTGACGATGAAGTCAAAGGTGTTTTGATGAACGGAATAAACGGTTCAAATGGAACGAGCTGTAACGCAATTGCTGTGGAAAACGGATTCAACATCGTTTGTGACGATGAAGTCAAAGGTGTTTTGACGAACGGAACTAACGGCATAAACGGAAAAAATGGAACGAGCTGTAATGCAATTGCCGTGGAAGGGGGATTTAATATCGTTTGTGACGATGAAGTCAAAGGCGTTTTGACGAACGGAACAAACGGCACAAATGGAACAAGCTGCGATGTTGTTGCTGTGGAAGCAAGCGAAGACACTCCAAACGGAGGCTTTAATATAGTCTGTGATAACGAAGTTAAAGGCTTTTTAAGGAATGGAACAGATGGTGTTAATGGAACTAGCTGCGATGCAGTAGCTGTAGACGGCGGTTTTAATATTGTTTGCGGCGGTATAATTAAGGGCTTTATAAAAAGCGAAACTGAGCCAACGGAAAGCTCTTCATCAGAAATACCGTCATCGGAAAGCTCCTCATCAGAAAGAAGCTCTTCTTCCGTGACAGCTATTCAAACTGGAGACAACACAACAGGAAGTATTTATTATCCCGACGATAAAATGCTCAAAGACCTTCGAGACGGACGCACATATAAAACGACTTCAATTGGAAATCAAATATGGATGGCGGAGAACATGTTTTATCAAAATGCAACTTCATGGACCTTTACAGAAGCTACACGGAGTAGCCCTTATAATGTTTGTCCTAATGGCTGGAAGGTTCCTTCAAAAAGTGATTATGAAACTTTGATTAGTACCGTAGGTGGAAGCAACATTGCTGCCGCAAAATTAAAAGCGACAAAAGGATGGGACAACAACGGAAATGGAAATAATGAGTCCGGCTTTTCAGCAACGCCATATGGAAGCGGAACTTCAGTATCTTATTGGACCAGTACCGAAGGTAGCGGTTGTAGTGGAGCGTGGATTTTTTCGCTTCGAAGCAGTGGAACAACTTCTAGTATAGGTTGCGCTAATCAAACCTATAGTTACCCCCTACGTTGTCTAAAAAAATAAAAGATATAAAAACCTCTTTAACTCATGTTGTCATAGGAAGCCGCGTTTGAGGCGGAGACAAAGTTCAGTTGGTATTATTTCCATTTCAAAAGTACTCTTAAAAAGACTGTGTAAAAAAGTCCAACAGATCATTATTGACATTGTATTCCGACATCATGCTACCAAAATCTCATAGGGCATTAAGAGCATTGTAGCGTTTTTCAGAACAGCACTCTATACGGAATCTGTTTGCTATAGTGGCGGCCCTTGAGATCGCGGTAGCCTGCACGCTGGGGTAAGCGCAGGTTTGCGCGGTCACGGAGTTCATCGGCGCGAATCGCGGTCGTTCCGCTGCTAGAACTTTCCGGTGCAATTTCGCTAGAGCTGGACATCACTGTCGCGGTATCCGGCAACACAGCCTTTTCCAGTTTAAATTTCTGGTTATCCGTTCCAGCGCGCACCCAGGTAATCACGGGCATGCCGGAATCCTTCGAAATATTCAGCACATCACCCACGAAATCGCTATCATAATCGCCGTAAAGGTAATAACCCTTGTTGACAGAGGCATTTTCAATGCGGATTTCGCAAGCGTTCATCGAGGTCTTCACCGTATCCAGAAGTTCTGTAGGCGGGCAATAATAGCGGCCGGTACCAAAATTCTGCAAGGTGTAATGACGGCGCTTTTCGCTCTGCTTGAGCACCCACAACTGATTGTTGGCGCGGGCCTCCGTAGAATCTTCTACCAGCGGGCGCTGCACCACAATTCCGTTTTCATCTCCCAGCGTGAGGTTGCTATGGGAAACCGTCATGCGGTAGCCACCGTTTTCAACCAGGGCGTTATTTACTTTGTCTACACCCGTCGTGGTACGCTTGATTTTCTGAATCACTGCATCACGATCATAATACAGATAATCGATATTCACGGAACGGCGGTAAGTCCAGCCACCCGGAGAATTCGCGCCGTGATACATGAAGTACCAATGCCCGAGATACTTGAAAATCGCCTGGTGGTTCGTCTCGGAATTGTCGAGTTTATCGTTCAGCACGCCCATCTGGGTCCAAGGTCCATTGATGCTCGGAGCCATGGAATAATTCGTGGTCGAGGGGTAACCCGAGGCATAGCTGAAGTAGTAATTGCCGCGGTACTTATGCATCCAGGGCGCTTCAAAGAAATCCTTGATCTTGATGTCTTCGGGAGTGCCCGCCAGCTCAATCATATTCTCTTTGAGCTTTACGCGACGGCCCGCATTCCACGAGCCCCAATACATCCAGATATCATCGCCATCGTAAAAGATTGCAGGGTCAATATTGAGCTTCACATCGTTCGGCGTATTGTCGGTAATGAGCGCCTGCCCGATGGCATCGACCCACGGGCCCGACGGGTGATCTGCCACAGCCACGCCAATGGCGAAGCCTTCGCTCCCGTTTTCTTTGATGGTCCCGTGATGCACGGCCACATACCAATAGAATTTGCCATTACGGTATTCGCAGTGACCCGCAAAGGCGCTGGCGTTTGCCCACTTGAATGTTTTCACGCTGAGCACGGCACCGTAATCATGGTAATTTTCCATGTCATCGGTCACGAGCACGTGCCAGTCGTTCATGATGAACGCCTTGTTGTTATTGCCCTGGGGGCCCTGTTCGTCGTGGCCCGCAAAAATAAACAAGCTGTCGTTATGCACGAGAGCAGCCGCATCGGCTGAATAGAAATCCGTAGTGAGCGGATTCGCCGCGAAACAAGCCGCAGCCGTCAAAGAAGAAATGACACACAACCTTTTCATAACATCCCTTTACCTTTATTTTTGTGGGGGAAGCCTCCCCCTCGCTTCAGCCCCGGCTGTGTCATCCTGAGCGAAGCAACGAAGTTGCGAAGTCGAAGGATCTAGCCGGATCTTACGCTACCCCTTCTCCTAAGGGGCTCCGCCCCCTAACACCCCCGGATAGCGTCAGTCCTTGAGGCAACGGACAGAGTACCCCAAGTACTTATTACAGACGTTCACATACCCATTGTCGATAATGTAGCTCGATTCCATACAGTACGCGAGGCTACTGATGTACTCAGTAGAGCTCCAAAATCCCGTGCTGTATCCCTCGCTACCGTAATCCCCATCGTAGGACACGACGCCAGCAGGCAACACCGAAAGTCCGAAGGCATCTGTGCCGTTGCCGCTACCGTTCCAACCAGATGTGGACTTGAGTTTTGCGCCGGCAACAGATTGTCCACCGACAACGTCGATCAAAGTGTCCCAATCGTCCTCGCTAGGCAAGCGCCAACCTTCGGGACAAACACCGCGAACAGGATATGTCGGCGAGCATTCCACTTCATTGCCACAGTCCTTGCCGTTCGCACTCCATGTACCCGCGCTGTCCATGGCTGTACTCCATAAATAAAGCCGACCATATTTTTCACAATAACTAGCACTATCATTATAGCAGAAACTGGAAGAGTCTAAAGTCTTTGTGGGCTGCAAATAGGCGTAATTCAGATTTTCCGCCATCCACCATTGGTCGCCGATTTTCACAGTCTTGTAAGTCTGACCATCGCGATCATCCACCAACTCACCATACTCGCAGTTGTCTTCGGTTTCTGTCTTGCATGGCGTCGCCAAAGCAGCCGAACTAGAAGACGTTGCAAAACTGCTACTAGACACACTTGTCTCACTATCGTTCGACTTCGGTGTGACGCTGGACGAAGACGATTCAACCGAAGAATCGTCGTCCGGGCGCGGAGCAGAACTACCGTCTTCACCACTGCAAGCTACGAGAAAAAGACCCGCCACAAGAACAAGTTCACAAATAGATTGCTTCGCGATGCTCGCAATGACGTGATTAAGGTTCTTCACACATCCTCCTATCTAAATTGATGTTT
This sequence comes from Fibrobacter sp., assembly GCF_045131395.1. Taxonomy (GTDB): domain Bacteria; phylum Fibrobacterota; class Fibrobacteria; order Fibrobacterales; family Fibrobacteraceae; genus Fibrobacter. The sequence continues at coordinate 62,925 of NZ_JBGUQY010000039.1, forward strand.
CTACAAACGCAATTTAGATAATTCCCCTAAAACATCACCCGATACGGAATTTGTTTGTCGAAGGAGCGGCCCTTCAGATCGCGGTAGGCCTTGCGGGCGGGCATCTGAGAATCGTGGCGAATTGCACGCGGGGCAATTGCGGTCGTATTCGAAGAACTCGAGGTAATGTCAGAGCCACTCGAACTGGAAATCGGGTCACCGCACGGGGCCTGATTGCAAACGATTTCCCCAGACGAGGCCGCAAAAACGATATTCTTGACAAGCACTTCGCCCGAAACACCCGATGCCGTCAAGTAGAAATCCTTCACGCCGCCAAGGCTCTTGATGTTCGAGCAGGCAACTTGCGTCCAGCCGTTAGCTGTCGACTTTGCATTGGCCGCCACCAGTTCGCATTCCGAAAGAACGAATCCGTCCTTCTTGCCGTCGCGAATGCTGAGCTTGCCACCCGTAACGCTCTTCACCTGGATAGAAACTTCCTGAGACTTAATGGAATCCGTCACCACGTTTTCGAAAATGGCGTAGCCGCCGTCCTTGATGGCGAGTTCGTCATCCTTCGTGAGGCGCACGCGAATGCCGTTGTCAAAGCCGTTTGCCGGAATGGTATCGCGAATCACGCGCAGAAAATCGATGCGATCCAGTTCTGCAAAATTGCCGTTGGGCGACGGTTCGATATCGATAAAGTTACCGCCACGCTTGAGGGTTGCCGACACCATCACCACGGACTTTTCAGGGAACGTGCCCCAAGAACCCGTGGGCGGAAGCGCCACCGTCTGAGACTTTCCGTTGACAGTCACCTTGTGGTTTGCAGCTGCATCGCCGCCGTTTGCGTAGCGGTAGCGCAGCAGGTACTCGCCCGCTTGCATAATGTTCATGGGCAAGTGAATCTTGGAGCCTTCCGTATTCACGTAAGCCAGGTATTCGCCGTTAGAGGCCGTATTGCTGCGGGTAATGGCCAAATCGCCCGAAACAGCGCGAGTCAACACGCCATGTTCCACTTCGGCACTCAAATAACGTCCGAGGAATGGCTGCCCCATTTCCACCCAGTTGTCGTCGGTGAACACCACGTCGCGAATATGGATGTGGTTGAACTTGTCGCCATTCAAATCGTAATAATGATGCACAAAGCGCACACGGTTCAAGTCCTGGAAGGCTTCGCCGCCGCCCGGGCCCACGTAGCGCCCATAGCGTTCAAGCAAAATCGTGCCGCCGCCGGTAGCCATATCGTAACCAGCGCGATCCTTGTAAGGTCCCGTCACCTTGTCGGCGCGGCCGTAAGCGGTCTTGTATGTGGTCTGTTCAATGTTTGCGCCCTGCTGGCAGCACTTGTCCCAAGCTGCAAACAAGAAATACTGACCGTTATGTTCGATCAGGCTCGGGCCTTCTTCGGCACCTTCGCTAGCCTTGCTCGTGCGGCGAGCAATGTTGTAAACAGTCTTGTCGTCGCTAGCCTGGTAACCCGAAGTTGCATCCAACTTAATCAGCTGAATGCCAAGCCCGAACGAACCGAAAGCCATCCAGTAATTGCCCTCGGTGTCACGCACAACGTCGGCATCGATCGCGTTGTACTTGTCGCTAGTTGTCGTGTGGAAAACATGGCCATGGTCCTTCCAGCCGTAACCACTTGTACCCGGCATAATCGATGTCGTCGCCGTATAGCCAATCGCAGAAGAACGCTTACCGAAAACGGACACGCAATAATAGGCGCGGAATTCGCCATTCATGTAATACAAATCCGGCGCCCAGATACCCTCGGTACCCGGCGCATACTGGTAAGCCCACTGCGGAATGGCGCTCACCGTAGACTTGTGGTCCTTCCAAGAATAAGCATCCTCGGAAGTCCACAGTTCCAGATTGTTGTTGGTGCTCATGAGGGCGTAACCGTCCTCAAAACGCACCATGCTCGGGTCATGACCCGGTTGCAAATTGTCCTTCGCGTACCAATCGGCCGCGAAGGTAGCGGTGGTCCCCAACGCCATCGCTAAACCCAAAACACCACGAAATCCCATACACATATAATACTCCCTGACGGTTTGTATTTAATATACCTTATTTAAAGGCAAAAGTCAACAAAAATTTTTATTAAAAAGTCTACATTTTCAACATTCTAATAGACAATTCCACAAACTCCACAAAAAACAGCAAAATAAAAAGTCCACATTTCGTGCAACCACAAAAAAAATCCCCGGCGTAAACCAGGGACTTTTTCAAAACCTTCTATTGAAGATTACACGTGAACAACAAACGCCTCGTATTAACGAGGCGTGGTTGTGAGAGCGAGGCGATATCACATTTTAATTAATGCGATAGAGCCGAGCGGTCATTACGTATGTGCGTCGACCCATTCAGCGTTCTTGCGGCAGGCTTCGACAGAATTGTCGAAAGCAGCCTTTTCTTCTGCGCTCATCTTGACTTCGATGATCTTTTCGACACCGTTTGCACCAACGACAACCGGCACGCCGCAGTAGAGGCCGTTCACGCCGTATTCGCCGTTCAGCTTGGCAGCGCAAGAGAACACGCTCTTCTTGTCGAGGAGGTAGGCTTCAGCCATGTGCACGGCAGAGGTAGCCGGGCTGTAGAAGGCGGAGCCACGACCGAGGAGGTTCACGATTTCGCCACCGGCACCGGCGGTACGCTTGGCGAGTTCGGCAAACTTTTCCTTGCTCATGAGCTGAGAAACCGGGATACCGCCGACAGAGACGCATTCCATGATAGAAACCATGGTGTCACCGTGGCCGCCCATCACGAGGGCCTTCACGTCTTCGACAGACACGCCGAGTTCGTCTGCGACGAAGCAAGCGAGACGGGCAGAGTCAAGCACGCCAGCCATACCGATAACCTTGTTGGCCGGGAGACCGGACTGCTTCTGCATGTTGTAGACCATGGCGTCGAGCGGGTTGGTGATGACGATGACGAATGCATCCGGAGCGTTTTCCTTGATGGCTTCGGCAACAGTCTTGATCACGCCGCAGTTCTTATCCAGAAGGTCGTCGCGGCTCATGCCCGGCATACGCGGGAAACCGGCGGTAACGATCACGACATCGGCACCCTTGATAGCAGAGTAGTCGGTAGAACCCTGAAGATCCACGGAGGAGTTGATGACAGAGCGGCCTTCCATGATGTCGAGGGCCTTACCCTTAGGCATACCCTGAGTCTGCGGAATGTCGATAAGAACAACGTCGCCAAGGTTCTTCTGGGCGATAACGAGAGCCATTGTACCACCGATTTGACCAGCACCAACAAGTGCAATCTTCTTTCTAGCCATGATTTAACCTTCCTTTTAAGGTAATTAGAATTTTACGCATCAAATATAGCACTTTTTCGGGTTTCAGACAATGGTGAAAACGCCCCATACAGCCGAAAAACGGAAAAAATAAGCTAAGGGCCGACCGTTAAAACAAGTCTAGCGCGCTGTCCAGGTAGATTTCTTCGCGGACTTGGAGCTGGTATTCGGGCTTGGTCATGTAGTAGAGCAAAAATTCCAGGATGAGGGCGCTGCCGAGGCTGCGGCCTTCGATTTTAAAGTGGCGGAATCCTTGCGGGGCATACACGTTTTGGATGTCCTCGATTCCGATAAAACCAGGATTTTTCATGGCATCGGAGAAGCGATAGCCGCGCCCTGCGTTCGGCGAGGCGCATACGTGGTCATCTTGAGTTTCGCCGAGGTTTTTCAGGCTCACGTTCTCGTAGCACTTTTTGCGCTCGTGGCACCCGAACCAACAGCATTCATTGCACAGGAATTCGACTTTCTGCTTTTGCGCTGCCGTCAGGGCATTCAGCTTGGCAAACTGCTTGTTCAACCTGAAATCCGGCACCACGTAGCGGAAATCGTCGCGGTTCAGTTCTTTTTCAAACTGGTCAAAATCTGTCAGAACCTTCGTCGTTGAAGAAACGAAATAGAATCCCGGGTACTTCGCCCTGATGTAATCCAGCAACAAATCCGAATGCACAATAATCCCGCTCGGGGCTTCGCCATTTTTCTCGAACAGAGCGCACAAAGCATTACATTTTTTGTCGGCAAGATGCTCTTCGCGGAGCAAAGAATTGCTGAAAGTCAAGCGCGCTGAGATGCAGTACTTCTTCATGAGTGCGGCAACTTCACCGGGCTCCGCATCGCCAAATCCGACGCGGCCACCACCCCACAGACAATCGCTAGGCGCACCGTAAATAGAACCGATTTCACACCACTCGTAAAAATATTCCCGGTGCTCGCGGAAAAGCGGCAAAAACGCCTTGTACAAGTCATAAAATTCAAACAGGCCGGGAAGGTGGTAGAAAACGTTCATTGATTCAAATAATAGCTATATTATGACCAAGACAATTTTTGAAATTTGAATCATCTATGCGTACTCTTGTTCTTTCTGATATTCACGGTTCTGCTTACGCCTGCAAAAAGGCGCTTTCTTACCTCGAAAAATTCGGCTGCGAACGAATCTTTTTGCTGGGCGACCTTCTTTATCACGGGCCCCGCAACCCGCTCCCCGGCGGACACGATCCGCAAGGTGTTGTCGCTCTTTTGAGCCCGCTCAAGGACAAGATTACCGCCGTTCGCGGCAACTGCGATGCCGAAGTAGACCAGATGGTGCTTGGATTCCCCTGCCTTGCAGACTACGCCGAATTCGAAGAAAACGGAGTGCGACTCTTTATGAGCCACGGGCACCTTTACGACCCGTACCTGTTCAGCCACTACAAAGCCGACGCATACTTCTCCGGCCACACGCACATTTTCACTGCCGAAAAGAATGCCGACGGGGTCTATTGCCTGAATCCCGGCTCCACGAGCCTGCCTAAGGGCGGAAACCCACCTACCGTCGGATTGTATGATGATGACGGCAAGAATCCCCCACGATTCAGCGTGCATCATTTGGAAAGCGGCAAGGAACTGGCCGCCATAGAAATTAAGCTGTAAAAAAGATGCCGGGTCGAGCCCGGCATGACAAAAGGCGAATTATTTCTTCAGGGCCGAGAGGAATTCCTTAAGGCGGGTATCCTTCGGGTTGTCGAAGATTTCTTCGGGGGTTCCGTCTTCCTTGACGTAGCCGTCGACAAAGAACAGCACGCGGTTTGCCACTTCGCGGGCAAAGCTCATTTCGTGCGTCACCACAATCATGGTCATGCCCGTCTTGGCCAAATCCTTCATCATCTTGAGGACTTCGCCGACCATTTCAGGGTCCAGGGCGCTGGTAGGTTCATCAAAGAGAATGGCTTCGGGCTGCATCGCCATGGCGCGGGCAATGGCCACACGCTGCTGCTGGCCGCCAGAAAGCTGCGCCGGATAATGGTCCGCACGTTCCAAGAGCCCAATTCGCTTCAGAAGGTCCTTGGCGCGGGTCTCGGCATCGGCCTTGGAAAGGAGTCCGAGCTTTACCGGAGCGAACATGATGTTCTTGAGGGCAGTCATGTTCTTGAACAGGTTGAACTGCTGGAACACCATGCCCACGCGTCTGCGGACACTCGGCTTCGAGACATCCTTAGCCAAAATGCTCTTGCAGTCCAAAAGGATATCGCCGCTCGTAGGCTTTTCGAGCAAGTTCAGCTGGCGCAAGAAGGTGGACTTACCGCAACCCGACGGGCCGATAATGGCAATCACGTCACCGCGGTGAATGTCCAAAGAAATTCCCTTGAGAATCTGCTTATCGCCGTAGGCTTTGCAAAGATCCTTGACCTGGATTAAAGTTTCTGCATTAGCGTTCATTTTTCTTCAACCTCTTTTCGAGCTTTGCAACGCAGGACGAAAGTCCAGCCACAAGGATAAAGTAGATAGCCGCCACAGCAAGGAGCGGGAGCATGGCCTCATAAGTCATACTGCGGATAATGTCGCCACCGCGGGTCAAATCGGTCAGGCCGATGTAGCCGCAAATAGAGGTTTCCTTGATGAGCGAAATAAATTCATTCGTAAGCGCGGGGAGCGAGTTCTTGAAAGCCTGCGGATAGACAATGCTGTAAAGAATCGTACGGAACTTGAGACCAAGGCTACGGCCCGCTTCAATCTGGCCCGGATCCACGCCCTTGATGCCGCTGCGGATGATTTCAGAAACGTAGGCACCCGAGTTCACGCCGAAAGCCACAATCGCCACCAAAATCTTGTTCACGTTCACAGACGAGAAGACGATGTAATAGATGATGAGCAGCTGGATCATCATCGGCGTACCGCGAATCACCGCGAGGTACACCTTGGCGATTCCGTTCAGGATCTTAAGGCGGCCATTGAATTCATTGCTGGTGCGAATCTGCGCAATCACAAAACCAATCAAGATTCCGAGAAGGGCTGCAAAGAACGAAATAATCAGCGTATTGCAAAGACCCGTGACAATGAACTTCCAGCGGGCATCCTTCACAAAGTTCTTGTACAGGTGATCGCCAAAGGATTCCTCGCTTTCAACCACCTCATCACCGCGGACAATCACCACAATCTTGGATAGCGTATAGGGCGTCGTAAAGTTGATGGACTTCTTGCGTTCTTCGGTCACGGTAAAGCCCGCAAAGCCCACATCGGCCTTGCCCGAGGCAACCGCATTGATAATCGCGTCGAATTCAATGTCCTGAATTTCCACCGTGCGGTTCATGAAGTCGGCGATGTAGTTGACAATTTCGATGTCAAAGCCCACCACCTTGGCATTTTCATAGTATTCGTAGGGCGGGAACTGGGCGTTCGTCGAAAGCACCAGCTTCGGGCCTTCGGTCACCTTCTTCTGGTAATGGAAATTGCCCGTGCGGTTGATGTAGGTATTGAAAAGGGAATCGTAGGTTCCATCCAGCTTCATCTGGGCAAGCGCCTGGTTCACCGTATCAAGAAGCGCTTCGTTGCCCTTCGCGACCACGCCCGCGTACATTTCTTCGACAAAGACTTCTTCCAGAATGCGGAGCGACGGATTCTGGCGCACAAACGCCTTGGCCGGCTGGTCATCGCTCAAGACCGCATCAATCTTCCCTTGCATCAAGGCCTGCACGGCATCGGCCAGTTTCGTGTAGCGGTCCACATCGATTTTTGCCGTATCGCCACCGAAATCCGAGGCGTAAATGTCGGCGGTATTGCCAATCTGCACGCCCACCTTCTTGTGGCCGAGATCGTTAATGCAGTAGACTTTATTGGGGATTACCGCCTGCTTGCTTTCGCAAGAAACCAAAGCGAGTGAATAAATCGCTATGAGGATTGGGAATAGGAATTTTCTCATCATCTTTTAACCTTATCAAAAAGTTAGTTAAAAGGCCTTGGTTTGGGAACCCCTTGTGAGTTTTATTTAATAAATCAATTTCAAATCATCAACAATCAAGGTTGCCCCCTCTACGCCCTCGTAATGGTTGCCGTCGGCACTGGAGGCAAAAACCACGCGAATATGGGTTACAGGCTCCTCCCCCGTTCCCTGTACAAGGCCGTTATTGATGGCGGACTTATGCGAAGATTTCAAAGTCGTATCGAAAGTCGAGGAATTTTCGATGGGGGAACCTTCAAGAGGCTCGCCGTACTTGAGCTTCAGGCGAAGCGTGCGCATTCCATTTTCATCGGGTTCAGAAACACTTACCACATCCGGATTTTCGCGGCCGGAATTGTCAGCCTTGGTGGAACGGAACCAGGCCGAGGCCACCAACGTGTTGACATCGGTAGACTTGCGGTTCACATTCTTGTTGCCCGTGCGGTTTTCAAGCAGGATATAGATATCGCAGCTGTCGCCCTTGCCGTCGTAGCTGAACTTGACTTCCATATATTCGGGCCTTGCAGCAAAGGGCTTGCCGAAGTCCAGAAGTTCATTGCCGTCGGGCCATGTCTTGGAACTAGCCATCGAAAGGGTGCCCACGCCATTGGGGTTAAAGTCCGCCGTATAAAGACTTCCACTTGCCATTTTGATAAGAGCTGATGCAGTCTTAATTTCAGCACCGATCATGGAGCCCGAAGTCACCTTTTTCGTCGTTTCCACAATCGTGTTGGCGTTGCCCCAAATAGAATCCGGCGTGACATCGTTTTTATTCCAGGAATTGAAATTTGAGCCCGGCAACTGGTAGCCGGCCTTCACTGAGTAGATGACGCTTTCATCATCTTCGTTCGTCACCTTCACCTGCACGCCCATGCCAAAATCGTAGGACTCGCCCACGGTCACATTGGCCAACGCGCCTTCCGAAAGTTCCATATCCGTAAGTTCAAGATCCGTCAAATCCGTACGGAATTCAAAGTCGTCCACATGAATAGACTTGTTTTCTTCATCGATAACGGCGTCCTTTCCGGCAATAGAAAGGGAGAGAATCTTGGGAGTCTCGGAAGCAGGGCTATCCGGGTTATCAGATTTTTTAGAACTGCTGGAAGTGTCCTTGGACTCCGAACTACTGGACTTGCCTCTCTTTTCGGAGCTGCTGGATTTTGTAGACGCGGAGCTACTGGATTTTCCAGATTTACCTTCTGCGGAACTGCTAGACTCGGGCTCAGCGCTTTCGGGTTCCACGTCCGGAATATTGAATTTCAACTGCCAAATGGACTTTTTCCCGCTTTCAGAAACCACCACCACATAAAGCACATGGCTAGAAGGAATCTGAATTATTTCGCCTTGTTCAATGGTTTTCTTGGAATACTTCACCTTTTCGGCAAGGGAATCAAGCCCTGCCGAATCTGCCGGGAAATTTTTAATCTTGTCTTCTACGAGGTGGAGGGTCGCAAAATGGCTCATGTCGAGCACATCAAGGATCACCGATTCCCAGGTGTCAAGCGAATCGGGAACTTCCACCAAGTCAAATTCAATGCGATGTTGCTCCGAATAAATCGCCGGCGAGCCATCTTGTTCAGCAACGCCAATATCCTTCAGTTCGCGATAATCCGACGTATCAAACGTGTCGTAGTCGGCGGTACATGCGCCAAGAACCATCATCAAAGCAAGGAAAATCCACTTTTTCATATCAGCACTCATCACTTATTAAAAGAAATAAACCAGCGAAAAATCCAAGGCCAGCAAATTAATCTTGAAATTCACAATATTGTACAGGACTTCGCTGCGAGACTCCCCGTTTTCTTCGATTTCCATAAACGAAGAACTCAGACCCAAAAGTCCCACCGAAGTTTCAAAGGCCAGTCGGTCAAGAACCATAATGCTTAAACCCGGATTGATGCCGAAATTAAACGTCCAGCCATGATTTTTTGTCTTGGACATCTCTTCACCATCATCGGACTGCGAAATTCCGTAGGAATATTCCACCTTGAGCGAAGTCTCATTAAAGAAATAGATGGTTCTCGAATCAAAAACCTTCAAGTAATTTTTGAGGAACGGTTGCACAAAGAATCCGTTGCTCACATACTTGCGATGTTGCTTGACATCTGCAATGTCTTCGAGGATTGAGAAATCGATATCCACAAAAGTACGGCTATATCCCACTCGGGCACCAATCGCAATTGCATCACGGATAAAATAGCCGCCAAAGCCTTCGGCAGTAAAGGTGTAGCCTTCGGCCTTATAAATATCGCCAAAAATGATATTCAGGGCATCTTCATCCGATTCCCCCTGCAGCAAGAATAATGTGGCACCCATCAAGATGTTTCCACGATGGATCGCTTCGTCCTCTTGAACTGTATGAAGGTTGCCAAGAAGCCCGCCCTTTTCAGCAGAACCGGATTTTACAGGAGCTACAGCAGTTGAATCACCTGAAGTCTGCGCCCACGCATTGGACAGGAAAAGCGACACCAGTAAGACAAAAAATAACCTAGACACCATAGGTCAAAATATAACTAAAATTTACATTTCCCTTAGGTACACCACCTAGCATCACTGTCTACTTCTTATGGTCTACAGCCTGCGATTCACTAAATACTATATTGTCCCCTATGCACTACACTCCCTACCGCGACTTATTGCTAAAACTTTTCCCGAATTACCTGAAGGTGCGCAAACTCCCGCTGAACGGCGGCATGAATTGCCCGAACCTGGACGGAACCAAGGGATTTTCGGGTTGCAGCTACTGCAATAACCGCAGTTTCAGTCCGGTATTTGACCAGGCGAAGGTTTCGATTCAGGAACAGCTCGACAAATTCGTGCCGAAACTTCGCGAAAAATACCCGAACGCAGGGATTTTGGCTTACTTGCAGCCGTACACGAATACCCACGCCCCGCTGGAGCACTTGAAGGGCATTATCGACCCGATTATCAAGCACAAGGAGATCGCAGGGCTCGCCATCGGCACCCGCCCGGACTGCCTCGAAGACGAAAAGGTGGAATACCTGGCGGAACTCAATCGCAAGAAGCCCATCATCGTAGAAATCGGCTTGCAGACCGCAAACGACTTGACCCTTGCGGCCATCAACCGCAGGCATACCCTCGCCGAATTCGAAGACGCCGTCAAGCGCTGTCAGGCGGCGGGTCTCACCGTCACCACGCACGTGATTGTGGGGCTTCCCGGTGAGACGCTGGGCGATTTTGAAAAAACCGCCCAGGTGGTGCACGACCTGCACCTCGCCGCCGTCAAGATTCACCCGCTGCATATCGTGGCCGGCACCGCCATGGCGCAGGACTTTTCCGCAGGTGAAATCAAGTTACTCAAGTTCGAAGAATACTGCGAAGCGGTGGCCGCCATGATCAAGATTATCGGTCCCGAAACCGCCATCGAACGATTCAGCGGTGAAAGCCCCAGCGATATGCTCATTGCCCCCGACTGGTGCGGCGAACGCGACAAGATTATCGCGACTGTTGAAAAAATTTTGAGTGGGAAGGAGTTATGAAGAAAATAGAAGACTATATCGTTTCTGTGCCGGATTTTCCGAAACCGGGAATTCTCTTTCGCGATGTCACAGGGATTCTTGCCGACGCCGATGGACTCAAGCTCACCCTCGACACGCTATACAAGGCTCTTGAAAACGTAGAATTTGATGTAGTTGCAGGCCTTGAAGCCCGTGGATTCCTGTTCGGAGTCTCTGTCGCAGAACATTTCCACAAACCTTTTGTTCCGGTCCGTAAAAAAGGCAAACTCCCCCGCGAAACCGTGGGCACCGATTACGACCTGGAATATGGCAGTACCAGCATCGAAATCCACAAGGATTCTATCAAGCCCGGGCAACGCGTAATTATCGTCGATGACCTTCTTGCCACCGGAGGCACTGCCAAGGCGGCCGCCACGCTATTCGAAAAGCTGGGTGGCACCATCGAATGTTGTATTTTTGTAATAGAGCTTTTTGATTTAAAGGGGCGCGAAAAGCTCAACGAATATCGAGTTGAATCGCTCACGAAATTTCCAGGACATTAAATAAGAGGTGCTCATGAAGGAGAAAAAAGGAACATTCTTATACAAAGCCGGTCGAGAAATGAAAAAGGAATTATTCTTTCTCGAGAGGTTCTTCAAATTAAGTGAAAACAACACCAGCATCCATCACGAAATGCTGGCTGGCCTCATGACTTTTATGGCCATGGCCTACATTCTAGCCGTAAACCCGGACATTCTGTCTGCATCGGGCATGCCCAGGGGCGGCGTATTTATCGCCACCATCATCGCTGCCGCGGTGGGTTCCGCCTTGATGGGTTTTGTAGCCAACTACCCCTTCGCCTTGGCCCCGGGCCTCGGCATCAACGCCTTCTTTAGCTACACGGTCGTACTCAGCATGGGTTACAGCTGGCAATTTGCCTTGCTTGCCGTCTTTGTCGAAGGCATCCTGTTCTTAATACTCTCCGTTGTTCCCGTACGCGAAAAACTATTCAACAGCATCCCCCTTTCTCTCAAAGCCGCCGTAGCGGTAGGCATCGGCATATTCATCGCCTTCATTGCCCTGCAGGGCGGAAAAATCGTGGTCGCCAACAACGCCACCATTGTCGGCCTCATCAATTTCCACGATGTCGATATGCATACCAACGGAATCTGGGCCATCCTTACACTGCTTGGCATCATCATTACTTCGGCATTCTTGATTAAAGGAATCCGAGGCGCGATTCTGCTTGGAATTTTCGCCACCTGGCTCGTGGGCATCATAACCGAATTTGCGGGTATTTATGTGCCAAACGCAGAAGAAGGTTTCCACTCCGTCATTCCCAATTTCAGCAATTACTTCCAGAGCTTGGAACGTTCTTTCCAGGACTTCGGAGTCACCTGCGGAGCCTTGTTCAACCCCGATTCCTGGACGCACACCCGCGGCGATGCCATCGTGGGCCAAGGATTTTCCCTCCTCAAGTCGCTTGACTTCTTCGTGGTGATTTTCGCCTTCTTCTTTGTGGACCTTTTCGATACCTTGGGCACCCTCATCGGCGTCTCCCTCCGTGGCGGATTCCTGACCGAAGACGGCAAGCTTCCCCGCATTTCCAGGGCACTCTCTGCCGACGCCATCGCCACCGCAACAGGCGCTGTCATGGGTACCTCGACCACCACCACTTACGTAGAAAGTGCCGCCGGTGTCGCCTTCGGTGGAAAAACTGGCCTCACAGCCGTATCGGTCAGCTTATTCTTCTTGCTATCCCTGCTTTTTGCTCCGGTGTTCCTCGCCATCCCCGGCTTTGCGACAGCACCGGCCCTCTTCCTCGTGGGCTTCTTCATGATGACATCCATCGCAAAGATTGACTTTACCAACCTGCGCGAGGCCATTCCCGCTTTCGTGTGCATGATTGCCATGCCCCTTTCTTACTCGATTTCGGATGGCATCATGCTCGGCGTAATTTCTTACACCTTCGTGAACGCTCTTACCGGAAAAATCAAGAATGTCCACTGGGTCATGATTACGCTCACCGTGATATTCTTGCTGAAATACGCTTTGATGTAGGATTTTAGTTGGTAGATTACTAAATTTGCACTCGTAAAGAGTGCATTTAGTTCGGCTCAGCCATGTCAAAACATAAATGTTTTGCCGCGGCATTCGCCTTATACTAAATTTACGCGCGAAAAAACAAAAGGACTTGAAAATGGCAAAGACAACCGCAAAGAAAACTGAAAAGAAAGGCACCCAGACCAACATGTGGACCGGCCGCTTCGCTAGTGGCATGGCCCAGAGCATGGTGGACCTGAGCTTTAGCCTGCAGTTTGACGCTGAACTCATCGAAGAAGACATCGAAGGTAGCATCGGCCACGGCAAGGGCCTGGTGGAATCCGGCGTGCTCAGCAAGGCGGAATACAAGAAGATTTGCGACGGTCTCGCCAGCATCCTCAAGGACTACAAGGCAGGCAAGAACCTGTGGAAGGAATCTGACGAAGACATCCACATGGCCGTGGAACGCGTGCTCACCGAACGCATCGGCGCTCTCGGCAAGAAGATCCACACGGGCCGCAGCCGTAACGACCAGGTTTGCACCGACTTCAAGCTTTACATGCGTCACCGCGCCGCCGAGATCCGCGCTCTCGAAGTTTCCCTCATGGAAACGGTTCTGGATTTGGCGCAGAAGTATTTCGGCAAGATGATGCCGGGCTACACTCACTTGCAGCAGGCACAGCCGATTTATTTCAGCCATTACCTGATGAGCATGTTCTTTGCCGTGAGCCGCGACGTGAAGCGTCTCGACAACTTCCTGGAACTCCACAGCGAACTTCCGCTGGGTAGCGGTGCCATGGCTGGTTCCGCATTCCCCTACCACCGCGCCTTGGTGGCCAAGGAACTGGGCTTTAAGGGCGTTAGCCCCAACAGCATCGATGCCGTGAGCCATCGCGACATGATGCTGGAATTCGAAGCCGACCTCGCCATTATCGCAAACACCATGAGCCGTTACGCCGAAGACTTCGTGAACTGGAGCACCAGCGAATTCGGCTACCTCACCCTGCACGACGCCTTCTCTAGCGGATCCTCCATGATGCCGCAGAAGAAGAACCCCGACTCCATGGAACTGATTCGTGGTAAGTCTGGCCGCATGCTCGGTAACTTCAGCGCCCTCTACACCCTGGTGAAGGGTGCTCCGCTCAGCTACAGCCGCGACCTGCAAGAAGACAAGGAACCGGTCTTTGACAGCGTTCACAACGTGAAGGTGATTCTCCGCGTCATGAAGGAAGCTCTGGAAAGCGCTCGTTTCAACTTCGACAAGATGCATGCCAAGATGCTCCCGGCGCTGTTGGCCACCGACCTGGCCGACTTGCTGGTGGAATCCGGCGTGCCCTTCCGCGACGCACACCACGTGGTCGGTAGCCTGGTCGGCGAAGCCGCCCGCCAAGGCCTCGAATTCACGGACCTCTCTGACGAGGCCTGGGCCAGCGCCGGCGTGCCGAATGTGAAACAGATGAAGAAGACCCTCACCTTCGAATACAGCGTTTCTCGCCGCAACATCGAAGGTGGTACCGGTCCTAAGTCCGTGAAGCAGCAATTCACCAAGGCTGCGGCAATCCTCAAGGCTTTTAAGAAGTAAAACAAATCAAAAGTTTCTTGAAATGTATGCATCCTCGCCAAAGCGAGGATGACTTTTACCACAATTCTACACCAAGGCCAATACCAAATACATGGCGATTTGCAGATATTCCCCCATCTGCAACAACTATGCTATTACCCGTTTCGAAGGCCCCATCAAATTCACCCATTTGCACCATATACTTAAAACGCAAATCAATAGCATATGTCATTTCTCCGATATGCGACGGTCTCGAAGCATAGAAGCGAAAATCAACATTGCCTCCAAAAACATTATCAAAAGACTCTGTGGAAAAACCTGCATATTTATAAACCGTATAGCCAACCCCCACAAAGGGTTCTATACGCAAATATCTTGAATCAAAGGCCGTAAAACCAAATGTAAGTCCATAGGATTCATCTTCTGTTTTACCACTCGAATAAACGTCTTTGGGTTTTATCATAAGCCCCGTAGACCAAAATGCATTCACGCTGATTCGCCAGACGCGCATCGTCAAGTCAAACATAAAGGCATCGCCCATTTCGTCATCCCAAAGCTTCGACGCATCGCCACCCAGGAATCCATGCCAAGCATAGACATGCGCCCCAACGCCCCCCGTATAATACTTATGTTTCAAGGAATCATTCCGGAATTCGCTTTCCCGACGCCACAAATTTTCTACCGCAGATATAGTTTTATGCTTAGCAAGAAATTCTGAATAAAGCGACGTCGGATGATACATCATATAATCCTTTGCCGCATTGATAAAAGCCATTCCGACATCATAATCCTTGAACATCATTTCTGTATAAAGCAGGTTCAAGTAAAGTTTCTTGGATTCGACCGGAACATCCGATTTGTCGACAAGTGCATACATGGAATCCGCCTTGTCTTTGGTCAGCGGAATCAAGTCTCGCTGCAAGTATTTCGCCAAGGCATCATCCACCTGTACGCGAGTTTCTTCTTCACGACGATATTCAGGATCCAGTTTTCTACGGCGCAAATCCACATAAATCGGAATAGCCGATTCATAATCGCCTAATTCCATATTCACAAGATATTCTTCAAAACGAGTCAAAGGTGCACCTTGACTTACATTTGTCCGCAAGTAACCAAGAGCTTGTCCGGCGCGCTCCTTGTCGCCCGTTTCCAACGATGTTTTTAAAGCATCGCGCGCCCTTGAAAACAGTTCCTTCTTTGGAACCGCCTCTTCTTCAGCAAAGGCTGTACACAAGGCAATAAGTACAAATACAAGCAGGCGCGATTTCATTTCTACCACAAATATAAGCCAAGTCCAAGACTGAAGAACGCCATATAGCCGGATCCATTAATAACTTCGCCATCCAAATTAATGCTCGAAATTCCAAACCGGCCCACCAACGAGAACGAGGAAAAAATCATATCCGAAGAGAATAAATAAGTCGTTGCATACTTAAAGTCGATATTAGCCCCCAGTATCCATCCTGTTTCGTTAAAGTCCTGCGATATTTCTTCATCATCACCTATATAGCATTGACTAAATTCGGAAATTTCATTGGAGCCTACACAAAATTTCTTTTTTGCCGAGAAATTACTTATGGGTCCGCTAAATCCCACAAACGGACGGAATTTCAAATAGCGACTATCATAAAGGACATAGCCTACGGTTAAATCAACAGATTCAATACCGACAAGGGCCGTGTTATGGTATCCCATCGAAACAGCGAGGCTGCTAAATTGTACGTAGAAATCAAAGTGTACAAGATTCACGTCACCTTCCAGAAGATCACTACGATAAAGATCTTCATAGCCACTCAACACCGTTCCGCCACCAAACAAATACAAATCAAATCCGATGCCGCCTGTGTACAGTTTCTTCTGAATATTCTTTTCTTTATTTGCAGCACGCTCCTTCCAATACCTCTCATCACCAAAGGCGGGTTTCGACGTATCTTTCACAACATGATCTTCAGAACTATCCGGAACAACCTGTTTCGCAGCGACAGTTGCAGTAGGCTCTTCCATCAGAGACTTTTCAAATTCGTCGTAATCGTCAGCCCAAACTAGCGAGAAAACGCTCAGCAAAAGAATCTTAAAAAATTTCACTTAGTCCTCCACGCAACGCACAGAACACTTTCTCTGGCTAGCCACATTGGAGCCTTCTTCCACTTCGTAGCCATTGATGTCAAAAAGGACATTATCCGATGCTGTCCAATAGCAATTCACGCTGTAATAGTCAATGTCTACCGGCAATGCAGAAAAGCCCACCGTATTGCGAGCATCGCCATACCAGTAGTCACCCTCGGCCTTCAAGGCGATTCCGGCATAGGATTCCCCCCCCACGTACTCAATTAAGTCATACCACTCGCTTTTTGTCGACAAATGAAATCCCTTGGGGCAAGCATTAACCGCATCTTCGTAATAATACCCTACACCGCACTTGTCTTCGCAGACGTCATCTTCGAAGTGAACCGATTTTCCCGTTACAAAATCGAGATTTTCAGCAAACCACCATTCGCCATCAATGCGAACAATTTTGTAATTCTTACCGTCACGGACATCCGTAATCATGTCATACACCGGGGGCGGGATATCGTTTCCATCTAAAGCAATACTCTTGCGCACGGAATCCGCATTGAAATACTCAAGGTCATCATATTTTGTTTCAGAATAACCTAGCTCTGCCATCTTAGTCCAGAGCCCGTCAGAACAGGCATAAATCGAACCCAAATCGTTACTCATGTAAATAACAGTGCCTTCCAGCGATTTTGAGCAAAGCGGCAATTCACTTGGTCCAGAAAGTCGATACTTTGGAACAGCATGAGAATAATCAATCTCGGGTTCATACCCCTTATCGCTATAGCAGCCTGCCAAAACCAAAGCGAACAACAATATTTTATACAAATACTTCATAAACGGAAATATAAAAATCGTCCAAATTCATCGCGGCGGTTATACAAATTCTTATAGTGCGTATTACCAAATTGCTATACCGAGACTTATCGCGAATATGTGGTTTATGAAGTAGCCTTTCTGTTTAACCTCGACACTACGATGCCATCCATCGACAATCGCCTCGGTATAGTATTTATCAGAATACGACCCAAATTCCGCAATATACTTAAGACGAAGCATAAATCCCAACTCAAAAGCAACATCGGTAGACTTCACATGATTCGCTCCTAGGCGGATATCAATATTCCCTCCCGTAACAAACGTAGAGAAAACCATATCGTCAAGACCGTTATTAAAGTAATTTCCACCAAAACCAACAAAAGGCTGTAGTTCCAAATAAGGTGTAGTAAATACAGCATAACCCAAAGTAATCCCCATGGATTCGTCAGTTTCTTCGTTATCGCGATCATCCTCCGTAAGGGCCACCCCGTCGTAGAGATAGGGCATACTATGTATTAACCCAAAACCGTAGTAGAATCCAACAGCCACTCGTGAAAGTTGCAATTCAAAGTCAAGAATAAACGGGGCTCCCAACCTCACATCAAGATATTTATTCGCAGAACCCGTAGTGGTTCCCACCCACGAGCCAAAGAACACTGCTAAATCACACCAATAGTATTCATCGCTATCAGAAGAACAATTCCCGGGTGTATTTGCAGGTTCGGCCCACAGACAGGTCGATGCAACCAAAATAAAAAACAGTAGACGTTTAAGTTTGTCCTGAATCATCAGGCATAAATATATAATAGGGAACCCGATTGCGGATTCCCTATTAGACGAATGGCTAAAAACGCCGGATTAACAGCCGAGCTTAGCGGACAGGTAAGCTTCGAGTTCGTCGATCTTCACCAGTTCCTGCTTCATGGAGTCGCGTTCGCGGACGGTCACGAAGCCGAGCTTTGCCGGATCGGATTCACCTTCACCAACGGTGTCGAAGTCGACGGTCACGCAGAACGGCGTGCCGAGTTCGTCCTGACGGCGGTAGCGCTTACCGATGGACTGCGTTTCGTCGTATTCCACGTTCCAGCGGTTGAGGAGCTTCTGGTAGAGTTCTTCGGCCTTGGCCTTCACCTGGCCCTTCTTCACCAACGGAAGAACGGCAACCTTCACCGGAGCAATCTTCGGGTCGAAGTGGAGAACGGTACGTTCGTCGTTTTCGAGCTTTTCAACGTCATAGGCGTCGCAGAGGAGCACGAGGAGCAAACGTTCCACACCGAGAGACGGTTCAACAACGTACGGGATGTAGCGCTTGTTCTGAACCGGGTCGATGTATTCCTGCTTGACCTTGGATTCGTTCTGGTGCTGCGTCAAGTCGTAGTTCGTACGGCTGGCGATACCCCAGAGTTCGCCCCAACCGAACGGGAATTCGTATTCCACGTCGGTGGTACCGTTACTGTAGTGAGAAAGTTCTTCCTTGGCATGTTCGCGGAGGCGGAGCTTTTCCTTGTTCACGCCGAGGTCGTTCACGAGCCAGTCGAAGCAGTACTTACGCCAGAAGTTGTACCAGTCAAGTTCGGTACCCGGTTCGCAGAAGAATTCGAGTTCCATCTGTTCGAATTCGCGAGTACGGAAGATGAAGTTACCCGGAGTGATTTCGTTACGGAAAGACTTACCAATCTGGCCAACACCGAACGGGATGCGCGGGCGGACGTTGTCGACAATGTTCTTGAAGTCAACGAAGATACCCTGGGCGGTTTCCGGACGGAGGTACACCTTGTTGCCTTCGCCTTCGATCACACCGATTTCGGTCTGGAACATCAGGTTGAAAGCACGGGGCTTGGTCCAGTCGGTCTTGCCGCAAGTCGGGCATTCGATCTTGTTGTCCATCATCATCTGGTGGACTTCGTCAAAATTCTTACCGGCGCAGCAGCCTTCGCCGAGCTTTTCTTCGAGGAGCTGGTCAGCGCGGAAACGTTCGTGGCAAGCAAGGCAGTCCACCAGCGGGTCAGAGAAGTTACCCACGTGGCCAGAAGCCTTCCATACGCGGGGGTTCAAAAGAATGGAGCTGTCGAGACCGAGCACATCCTGACGGCTGGTCACGAACTTCTTCCACCAGAGGTTCTTGATGTTGCGCTTGAGTTCCACGCCATACGGACCGTAGTCCCAAGTATTGGCGAGGCCATCGTAAATTTCAGAGCCCGGGAAAATGAATCCGCGGCGCTTGCAGAGGGAGATGATGTCCTTGAGGGCATCCTGGACTTTCTTTGCCATTTTATATCCTTTATCGGCTAATCTAGCCGGACTAGGAACCTACCTGGATGATAGGCCCTGACGGGGCGTAAAAATAGAAAAATATACATAGTTGACATGGCCAAATATCCCAAAAAATCCATGTTTGTTTAGAACACCTTACACACCCGCGTGTGCAAGGAAAATAAAAGTTTTAAAAGTCAGAGAAATATATTATATTGCTAAAATCTATGAGAATGTTTGGTTTTCTACTGTTATCTGTTTTACTTTTTTCAGCATGTGCCGGCAACAATAATACGGCCCAACAAGTACAGCCCAGTGCAGAGCCGGAAGCTCAAATTCTGCCCCCATCCGAAACGGAAAGCGAATTTACAGGGAACCCCATTATCGACGAAGCCGACGCCGGCAATACGGAAACAGGCGCAAACGATGTTGCTGCCGCAGACTCCGAAATTGATAGCTCCGAAGCTACCGAAACCGAAAACAGCGACATGGTTGCCGCAGCAAATGATTCCGAATCAGATACAGACAGCACCGACAGCGCTAGCGAAATGAGCCAGGAAGAAGCGGACGCAGAACTGGACGCCGACATGGCCGAAGCTGCCCCCGACTCCGTTGACGGTCTCCAGAAATTGACCCTCGACATGACCACCGCCTTTGTGCCCACGGCAAGCAGACGCATTTCTGCCCCCTACGGCATTCGCACCTACCGCATGCACCGCGGCGTCGACATGGGACTCTGCCACGGTGAAGACCGTACCATCGTAGCCGCTTTTGCAGGCGTAGTTTCCAAAGTCCGCAACCAAGGCCGTCGCAAGGGTTACGGCAAGTATGTCATTATCGACCACGGCAACGGACTCACCACATTGTACGCCCACCTGGCCAGTTGGCAGGTAAACGTAGGCGACACCCTTCAAGCCGGCGACACTATCGGCGTAGGTGGCAACACGGGCCGTTCCTTCGGCGCCCATCTTCATTTCGAAATGAAGTACCACGGCACCCACATCGATCCGGCCACCATTTTCAATTTCGAAGAAGGCACCTTCCAGAGCGCCCTCATTACACTTGAACCGCAACAGTTGTTGGCTGTAGAAGATGAATACCAGAAAGAGCTGGCCAAGCACCGCTACTACAAGGTGCGCCGCGGCGACTGCCTCGGAAAAATCGCCCGCAAGTACGGCATTTCGATTACGCGCCTCAAGCAACTCAACGGCATCAAGGGCAACATGATTCGCCCGGGCCAAGTCTTGCGCTGCTCGTAACCATGCTCCCCATCCACTTCGCCCCACTCCAGGGATTTACCGAATCGGCTTACCGCCTAGCCCACAGCAAATTCGCCCCTGGTATCCATACCTACTACACCCCGTTCCTTAGGTTAGAAAAAGGCGAAGTCCGCGCTAAAGATTTACGCGACCTCGAAGCAGACCACCCCTACCACCTTATCCCGCAAATCATCGTACGCGATGTCGATGAATTCAACACCTTGACCAAAGCCGTTACTGACCTCGGCTTTAAAGAAATCGACATCAACATGGGTTGCCCCTACCCCATGCAAACCAAGTCGGGCCGCGGCTCCGGAATACTTCCCCATGTCGAAAAAGTCCGCGAGATTCTAGGCGCCGTAAGCCAATTAAGCCAAGCAGACTCTACAAGCGAAGGCCTCAAGTTCAGCATCAAGATGCGCCTTGGACTAGAATCCCCAGACGAAAGCATGCATCTGCTACCGCTTTTAAACGAAGCTTCTCTCGCCCACATCACTCTCCACCCCAGGGTTGGAATCCAACAGTACAAGGGTGCACTTAACTTCGAGGCCTTTGACACATTCTACCAAGAATGCAAGCATCCGCTGATTTTTAACGGCGGCATCACTGACCTTAAAGAAATTCAATACATCGAAACCCGCTACCCGAAGCTTGCGGGAATCATGATCGGCAGGGGCCTCCTCGCCAACCCGGTTCTAGCCGCCCAGTACGCCGGACTCCCCTGCAGAACCGCGATAGAAACCTTGCTCAAAATCCACGCCGACGTCGCGGCCGACTACGCCCGCCGCTTACAGGGCAACGCCCAAATTCTAGACAAAATCCGCCCCTTCTGGACATACGCGGACCTCCCGAAAAAAATCCGCAAGAAAATCGAGAAGTCCAAGACCCTCAAAGAATACATGGATTCGGTCAACGAACTCGCCTAACCGTTCTCGCCATTTACCGAATCGACGGGCACCAAGCGTCTGTAGGTCCTATCGATAAAGAGAGCACCAAGCGGAGCCGTTACCATAATCGCCACGGCCGCCAGCGTCAGCACATTATTGCCGCAGGCAAGTCCAAAGCTTAAGGGAACACCGCCAATAGCCGCCTGCACCGTGGCCTTAGGCACGTAGGCCAGCATGCAAAACAGGCGTTCCTTGTAATTCAGCGGAGTGCGCCACATGCAAATGGCCACGCCCGCCATTCTAAAGAACATGGCCCCCAGCACCACAAAGATGGCTCCGATTCCCGCCGTAAAGGCATAGGCCACATCCAGGGCACTACCCACCAGCACAAACAAGATGATTTCAGCGGCCACCCAGAACTTGGTGAACTTGCCGCTAATGCGCTTGGCTAGTTCCGGGTGTTTCCCGTAAATGCAGGCCGCAATGGCCACCACAGCAATCATGCCGCTAAAGGGCACCACATGGCTAATATCATGTTCCAGTTCGTTCAGCAAGAAGGCGAAACTCAAAATAATCAGCACCTTCACCGTATCGCGCATGTGCTTGTGCTTAAAGAACCACACCAAGGCAAAACCGCAGGCCACCCCCACCGCCGCACCGAGGGTAATGGAAACCGGCACCGAAAGAAAGCTGGTCGCCGAGACGCTCTCCCCCTTCAACAGGGCCAGGAATGCAGCAAAAGTCACCAGCACATACACGTCATCCAAAGAGGCTCCCGCCAACAGCATCTGGGGGATCCCCCGCTTCACGCCGCGATTTTCTTCACGCATCTTGAGCATTCGGGGTACCACCACCGCCGGCGACACCGCCGCAATGGCCGAACCCATAAGGGCAGCCTCCCAGTAAGTCACCCCCATCAACGGCGGTGCCAAAAGCACCACACCCACAATCTCGACTGAAGCTGGAACAAAGCACATCATCAAGGCAGAACGGCCAATCCGCTTGAATTCCCGCATATCCAGCGTAAGCCCCGCCCTTGTCAAGATAATAACCAGAGCCAATTGCCTCAAATCTGCCGAAATATCCAAAAAAGCCGGCCGAAGCAGGTTCAGGGCATGGGGTCCGAGAATTATCCCGGTCAGAATCATTCCGAGGATGCTCGGAAGCTTAAGCTTGACGAAAATCGAGCCTAAAAGTAACCCCAGCAAGAAAATAAGTGCGAGAGAAGTCAACATAATGCAAAAATTCAGTGCCAAAAATAGAAAATCAACTATATTTTGGCATAAGAACGAGAAAATACAAAATGAAACGCGGTTTTTCATTAATCGAAGTTATGGTGGTCATCGTTGTCCTCGGCGTACTCTCGGGAATCGCCGTTCCCAAAATAATGGGTTACACCGAAAAGACCAAGGAAAAAGCAGACTTGATGAAGCTGTACTGCCTGCGCGACGCCTTGAACAGGGCTCTGCTGGAAAATGATGCGGCCTTGTACAAGAGCTCTTTTGTATCCTCAGGAAAACAGGCTGCGGACAATCTCTCTAAATTGAAAACTAAACTGGCTAGCGAAACTGGGGTCGACTTGTTCGTCATAGAAATGCGCCCGGACCTTAACACAAATATACAGAATAATCACGCCAGCATCAATAAAGACTCCGAGATGAGCAAGTTAATTGGAGACAGCGGAACCTGGTATGACGCATTGAAAGATGCCGGATTTAACGGAGTCGCAGACATTCTTATTGCAAGAAATAACGGATCTTATAAAAAGGGCGATGGAGCAACCTATTATTCTACTCCCTATCAACAGGGGAAAGATACATATTACCGAACCTACCCCAAGGATCAGATATTCATGAGCTATCTGTTGAATCGTGGAAAATCAGCAGGTTTGTCAGGGATAACATCTCAGGGCAGCAACAAAACAAACTATCGTCTGACAATGAGTTTCCAATGGAGCCAAATGGATTCGACGAGTAACTCTGTAGAAGTGGCCTTGCTTCCTGCCGGTGCTAAAATGCGCAACAGATCCAATGGAAAAGGCGGAGCGCTTTTATCGGATAACGGAGTCTGCTTTTCGACCTATGGAGACATAGGCTGCGCCGATTACCAATACTAATAGCCAAGCACACTCGCTACCGCAACGCCGTTGCAACAACAAATAAAAAACGCCTGCAATGAAGCAGGCGTCTTTAGTATTATTGAATGCGACAGAGCCGAGCGGTCTATTCTTAATCCTAGAAATGGATCACGCGGACCTTGATGACCTTGTCAAGCTTGGAGAGCTTTTCGACGATAGAATCATCGACCTTGCTTTCCACGTCAACGAGGTTGTAACCGATCTTGCCGTTGCTCTTGTTGCTGAAGGAGGCGATGTTGATGCCTTCGGCGCCGAACACCTTCGTGATTTCAGAAATCATGTTCGGAACGTCCTGGTTGATGACCACGACGCGGCTCTTCACACCTGCATGCGGGTGATCAACGAGAGCCGGGAAGTTCACGGAATTGCGGACGCAACCGTATTCGATGTAGTCCTTCAATTCTTCAACAGCCATCACGGCGCAGTTTTCTTCGGCTTCTTCGGTGGATGCACCGAGGTGCGGGAAGCAGGTCACCTTGTCGTTCTTGATGAGGTCTGCATCCGGGAAGTCGCAGAGGTAGCCCTGGAGGGAACCGGAGGCGAGCATTTCGTTGACCGGAGCCATTTCCACGATACCGCCGCGGGCGAAGTTCAGGATGTAGCTGCCCTTGAAGCCGGAGAGGTTCTTGCGGTTGAGGAGGTTTTCGGTAACGCCCTTGATGAACGGAACGTGCACGGTGAGGAAGTCAGAGTTGGCAATCACGGTGTCGAGATCGGCAATTTCAACCTTGTTGGAAAGTTCATGCATGTTGGCGGCGTTCGGATACGGTTCGTAAGCGAGCACGCGCATGTTCTTCCAACGAGCATAGTTGGCAACGAGCACGCCGATCTTGCCGAGGCCGATCACGCCGAGAGTCTTACCGGCGAGTTCCATACCGGCGAACTTCTTCTTGCCGCTTTCGACAGTCTTGGCGAGGTCCGGATCGGTGGTGTCGAGGTTCTTCACCCATGCGGCAGCCTTGTCCACGTTACGGACGGCCATGCCGAGCACGGTCATCACGAGTTCGGCAACGGCGTTGGCGTTTGCACCCGGAGTATTGAACACGCAGATGCCCTTAGCAGAAGCCTTGTCAATGGTGATGTTGTTCACGCCAGCGCCGGCGCGGGCGACAGCCAGCAGGCCGTCAAAGTTGTCGGTATCAACCTGGGCGGAACGCACCAAGATGGCATCCGGATTTTCGACGGAGTCGGAAACCTGGTAGAACGAGCCAAACAGGCTCAGGCCTTTCTTGGAAATATTGTTCATCGTCTTAATAGTTGCCATGATATTATCCTTTGTTAATTGTTAAAACTTTTGTGTGGTGCGTTACGGTTCAACCCAACGGCCGCGATCCTTGATGAGGTTCACCAATTCCTCGATGGCGTCCTCTTCGGGGATGTTCTTCTTGACCGCAGTCTTGCCTTCGAACAGGGTAATGCGGCCGGGGCCACCGCCCACGTAGCCGAAGTCGGCGTCAGCCATTTCGCCCGGGCCGTTCACGATGCAGCCCATGATGCCGATGGAAATGTCCGAGAGGTGTCCGAAGCGGGCCTTGATCTTGCCCATCACTTGCTGAATGTCGTAGAGGGTGCGGCCGCAGCTGGGGCAGCTGATAAAGTTGGTCTTGCTGCGGCGGCAGTAGGCTGCCTGCAGAATATCAAAAGCCAGAAGAACGCTTTCCTTGGCGCCCTTGTAGCCGTCGATTACGACGGCATCGCCAAGACCGTCCGTCACCAGGCTTCCGATGTCGGCAGAGACGCGGAGCGTTTCCTTTTCGGTGTCTCCAATCTTGGCGTAAAGCAGAATCGGGTCTTTGCGACCGGCAGCTTCCAAAGCTGCCGCAAGGGCGCGAACGCCAGAGACCATCTCGGCTCCCGTATAGCAGAACACGGAACCGGCGGGTACGGCAGAGGGATTCTGGGCAAAGCCCGCGATATCCATGGCATCCTTGAATTCAACCACCGGCTTTTCGCTCAAGCTCGGGAGAGCAAATTCAGCATTGCGGCGTTCGCCGGTGAGTGCAATCGCATCGGCCTTCACGCCGACCTTGACCGGGTTAGAACCACCGATTTCAACGCCCGACACCTTCACGACTTCAGTCTCGCGGCGTTCGTAATGATACGGATCCTTTTCAAGAACCGGCACTGCATAGCTCACCGGCTTTGCAGGCAAAGCGCAGGCCTTGATGAGTTCCTGAGCCACCGGGACTTCCGCCACCGGATCTTCGGTCAAGGACACGCGAATGGTATCGGCCAAGCCATCCAACAACAGAGCGCCGATGCCTGCAGCCGACTTCAAGCGGCCGTCGGCACCCGCGCCAGCTTCAGTCACGCCCACGTGGAACGGATAGGGCTTAAAGCCTTCCTGCTTAATGCGGGCGGCGAGCATGCGGTAAGCAGCAATGGCCACACGGGGATTGCTGCTCTTCAAGCTCAAAACCACCTGGTCGAAATGTTCCGCTTCGCACACGGCCAAATATTCCATGGCGCTTTCCACCATGCCTTCCACGGTGTCGCCATAACGGTAAATCATACGGGCCGAGAGCGAACCGTGGTTCACGCCAATACGGATAGCACGGCCCAAGCGCTTAGCCTCTTGCACAAACGGCGTAAAGGCTTCGGCCACCTTTTCCTTGCCTTCTTCGAAAGACTTGTCCGTCTGCTGGTCAAGCGTCAAAATTCCGGTATCCACAAAGTTACCCGGATTGATGCGGACCTTTTCGACCCACTTCAGGGCTTCGAAAGCGGCCTTGGGCTGGAAGTGAATATCGGCAGAAACCGGAACGGTGCAACCGGCAGCGCGAACCTGCTTCATCACTTCTTCGAGCGCAGCAGCGTCAGCAAAAGTCGGAGCGGTAATGCGAACCAGACCGCAACCCACCTTGGCAAGAGCCAAAGTTTCGGCCACCGTTTTTTCCACGTCCTTGGGCTTGGTGGTGGTCATGGACTGAACTAAAATGGGGGCATTGCCCCCGATAAGTGCGCCGCCAACGCGGACTTGTACAGTTTCCCTGCGGACTGCATTGAAGCGGTCGGCAACATAGGGGAATTCGCTAAACTTCGTCATGCCGCCAAAGATAGCAAAAAACTCCCCCATTAAACGTCGTCTTCGCCCAAGCTGCTATAATATTCTTCAAGTTTATAGCGACAAGCGATAAAGCAATCCTTGAGCGACGGGTCGAACTGCGTTCCCATTCCGTCAAGAATAATTTGGTAAGCTTCATCGAAAGACATTTCGGCCTTGTAGCAACGCTTACTCACCAAGGCGTCATAAACGTCGGCAATAGCCATCACGCGAGCCTCAAAAGGAATCTCCGTACCCTTGAGCTTCTTGGGGTAACCAAAGCCATCAAAACGTTCGTGATGGTAACGCGCCACATTCTTGGCAATTTTCACAAAGTCCGGGGACTCCACCGCCGTCAAAAGGTTTTCCACAATCATGGCACCCTTTTCCGGATGCTCCTTCATTTCTTCATATTCCTGGGGCGTAAAGCGGCCAGGCTTTCTCAGAATGCGGTCATCGATAGCAATCTTGCCAATATCGTGCATAGGAGCTGCCGCCACCAGACAGTCATAGAAGAACTCGGACTGGCCAAGGGTATGGTCCTTGCGCAAGTAATCCACCAAAATCTGCACAACCCTGCTAGTGCGCTTGATATGGCTTCCGGTGTTGCTATCACGGCTTTCCACCATATAGGCCATACCCACCACCATCTGTTCCTGGATAGAACGGATCTGGGAATCATTTTCCTTGAGCATCAATTCAAGACGAACGTTATTCGTACCCAGCATATTGATGTAATTGTGCATGCTGGTTTCATCTTCAATCTTGAACAGGTTAATTTTCCTAGAACCCGAAAGGGGCAACTGGGTCAGCCTGATCTTGTAAAACTTACCGTCACTTTCGAACTTTCTCTCGTCAAAGTCCTTGCCCTGTAAAAGCTCCTTGTTCCACGAAATGAGCATATGGTTCAGCTCGTGGTTATCCGGCATCTTGTGGTCAATTCGGCAATTCTTGAAGTTCGGGAAAGTTTCGTACCCGACTGCATTACATCCAAGGAAACTATTGTCCGAAGTAACAAGGACGTAACTATCGGCATTCTGTGTTTCAAGCACCTGCGAAACAATTTGCTCCACACTGTAACGCTTGATTCTAAAGCAAATGTACATCAGTGCAAACTGGTCAAAGACATAAACCGCAGGCATCACCATGGTATCGGTTTCCACCACTCTCGAAATAAAGAACGACAGAATCGAAACCGCTTCAATAGATGACAAGGCTATCAAGCTATTGAAGGAGACATTTTTCTTTTTCAAGAAGGAATAAATGATAAGGCTTACGTTGATAATAACAAAGCCAACCATCAAGAAATTGAATATGTCATGGCCGATACCATAAGTGGCAACAAAGTTACCCACTCCATTGGTCCGGATAAACTTGATGGAGCTGTAGTAAACGTCACTGAAACCAACGGTTAAGGACAGGGCCAGGACCCCGAACACCAGGAACAAAAGTACATGGTGACACCAAACCGGGAAACGGATTCTACAAATCGAGACACAGGCATCGAACGTGAGAATAGGCAGGAACATGGATCCCACGTAAATCATCTTGTTCGAAAGAATCGCCTGATCCAAATTGGTGGACAGCGCCAGCAGAAGATGACCTAAACAGGAAATAAATACACAGAAAAAAAGCAGTCCAAATGGACCATTGTGATTAGGATTAACACGATAATGCAGCAGATTGTTAATCGCTGCAACAACGGTTAAAACTGTCAAATACAGAATGACCATAAGTATCCCATCCAATAATCAACACCACTAACCCAACTTAAATATAAATTAAATTTACACTCTTGAAAATGCCCAAATTCTTTTTTTTAGCTGAATTTGGAGATTTTGTATAAAAGGCGTGTAAAAAAACACAGCCGTCAATCTCTTGGATTGACGACTGCAATAATCTGTATTACAGAATTTGTTCTGAATTAGGCTTCAGCCGGTGCTTCCGGAGCAGCTTCTGCAGCAGGTGCTTCAACGGCCGGGGCTTCGGTAGCGGGCTTCGGAGGGAGCAAAGCCTTCATGGAAAGCTTCACCTTGCCCTTCGGGTCGACACCGAGGCAGAGCACTTCAACTTCGTCACCGACGTGAACGACATCTTCGACCTTTTCGACACGGTGGTCGGCAAGTTCGGAAATGTGTACGAGACCGTCACGACCCGGGAGGATTTCGACGAATGCGCCAAACGGCTGGATCGTCTTCACCTTGCCCTTGTACTTGCGGCCCGGTTCAGGTTCGGCAGTGAGTTCTTCGATCATGCGACGGCAGACAGCGGCGGCCTTGCCGGACGGTGCTGCGATATCGATGTTGCCATCGTCGTCGATGTTGATCGTGCAACCCGTCTGAGACTGCATGCCCTTAATCACGGAGCCACCGGAACCGATAACGTCACGGATCTTCGTGGTCGGGATGCGCATCTTGATCATGGTCGGAGCCTTTTCGGAAACCTTCGGACGCGGAGCGGCGAGGCCGAGTTCAGCCATCTTGCCGAGGATATGGAGACGGCCCTGCTTGGCCTGTTCCAAAGCTTCGCGCATGAGTTCCGGAGTGATACCGCGGATCTTGATATCCATCTGGAAGGCTGTGATACCTTCAGCGGTACCCGTCACCTTGAAGTCCATATCGCCGAGGTGGTCTTCCGTACCGGTGATGTCGGACAAGATCTTGATCTTGCCGCCTTCCTTGACGGAGCCCTTTTCGGAGATGAGGCCCATGGCGATACCTGCAACCGGAGCCTTGATAGGAACGCCAGCGTCCATCAAGCTGAGGCAGCCACCGCAAACAGAGGCCATGGAAGAAGAACCGTTGGATTCCTGAATTTCGGAAACCACGCGGATGGTGTACGGGAAGTCTTCCGGCAGCGGGAGCACTGCAGCGAGAGAGCGTTCGGCCAAGTGGCCGTGACCGATTTCGCGGCGGCTCATACCGAGGCGCTTGCATTCACCCACGCTGTACGGCGGGAAGTTGTAATGCAGCATGTAGCTCTTGGAGCCTTCGCCCTGCAGGCTTTCGTAGCGCTGTTCGTCGGCCTTGGAGCCGAGCGTGCAGACCACGAGACCCTGGGTTTCGCCACGCTGGAAGATTGCAGAACCGTGAGCGCTCGGGAGAACGCCGAGTTCGATTTCGATCGGACGGACTTCGGTGGTCAGACGACCGTCGAGGCGCACGTCTTCGTTCAAGATCATTTCGCGCATGGCAGTGCGTTCATAGTCGCTGAAGATTGCCTTTGCATCGGCAACGAGAGCGGCATCCTGTTCTTCGTCCTTGCCGACGATAGCGAGAATGCGTTCATCTTCGAGCATCTTGGCGCAGAGGTCTGCCATAGCCGGATAGAAGTCGGTCTTCACCATGTTGGAGTGGACGTCCTTGTTCAGTTCGTCCCAGACTACTTCCTTCACCGTGGCGAGAAGCTTTTCGTGGGCTTCGCCGACATGCTGCGGCTTGAGCTCCATCTTCGGCTTGGCGCAGCGGTCCACCAGTTCCTGTTGGGCCTTGCACATAGCCTTGATAGCTTCGTGACCAGCGAGAATTGCGTTAATCATCGTGTCTTCGGACACTTCGTAGGCACCGCCTTCCACCATGCAGACGGAATCTTCGGTACCGGCGACCACCAGGTCCAGATCGGCGCAAGCCATCTGTTCGTAGGTGGGCATCACGATGTTCTGTCCATCGACCACAGCCACACGTACGGCGGCAACCTGCTGTTCGAAGGGCAGTTCGGAAAGACCGATAGAGAGGGATGCTGCGGACACGCCGAGCACATCCGGTGCGAACTTGCGGTCAGCAGAAAGAACCTGCACGATCACCTGGACTTCGCGGGTGAAGTTCTCGGGGAACATCGGGCGAATCGGGCGGTCAATGATACGGGCAGAAAGAGTTTCTTCGTCAGAGGGGCGACCAGCTTCACGCTTGTTGTAACCGCCCGGGAGGCGACCAGCAGCGTAGGCCTTTTCGCGATATTCCACAGTGAGGGGGAAGAAATCGCCTTCCTTCTCTTCGCCGTAGCAGACAGTAGAGAGCACGAATGCATCGCCCATCTTGGCGACTGCAGCACCGCGTGCCTGCTTGGCAATACGGCCCGTTTCAAACGTGATGACGCGGCCATCGGGAAGCGTTACGGACACTTCCTTCGGGTCGAGCATCTTACCGTATTTTTGATGGTATGCGTCAATAGACATAAATTTCTCCAGTCAGAAGAATTAGCCGCGGAGACCGAGTTCCTTGATCAAGGCACGCTGGGCGACAATGTCCTTTTCGCCGTAGTACTTGAGGAGGTTCTTGCGCTTAGAAACCATCATGGACAGACCGCGGAGGGAGTGGAAGTCCTTCTTGTGGGTCTTTGCATGTTCGGTGAGGTTCTTGATCTTCTCGGTGAGGAGAGCGATCTGAACGCGGACGTTACCGGTGTCCTTTTCGTTTGCTCCGAACTTAGCGGTGATTTCTGCAGCCTTTTCTTTAGTGATAGTAGCCATTATAGCCATTCCTTTTTTTGTTTTTGTTGTTTCATTACATGTTTTTGTCCGAGTTTCTCTGCTCTAGCACCAGTGGAATTGGCGAATCTGGTCACAGGACCCAGGCAAAAATGCAATTTGGCGGAAAATATAGCATAAGGCGAGAGCCGCGGCAACTGAGCTTGCTCTGTTAAAGACCCAAAATAAGCTAACTTTGCACCGGTATGCAAGAATTAACCGAAAAAAGGCTCAAACGACAAGTTATCGGAAAACGGCACCGTTTTTTGGCGGTTGTTCCGCTGGGTTTTGAACAGACTCTCGTTAATGAAATAGCATCCATTAGAGGCAAGACCACTCATTCCGAACAAACTTCGGAGCCTTTCGAGATAGAAATTGTCGGAGACGGCAAGGTAGAATTTTCGGCCAAAATTACCGAAGCCTGGAAAATCGTCGCCTACAGCCGAATCGCAAACCGTGTTTCGATGCATATCACAGACTTCAAGGCAGAGAATTTCCGCGAACTCGAAAAGAAATCCGCCGAAATTCCCTGGGAACTGTATTTGGCAAGCGCCAACGTATCCATTCACGTAAGCTGCAAGCATTCGCGCCTGTACCACAGCGATGCCATCGCCGAACGTCTGCAAAATATCATAGAAGGGGGAAGCCTCCCCCTCGCTTCACAGCGGCCCGCTGTTTCCGCTCCCCCCTCTGCGGGGACACCCCGCAACACCCCGCAGCATTTATTCGTAAACTTTCTCGATGACCGTTGCACCATTTGGCTGGACCTGGCTGGCGAAGAACTCTACAAGCGCGGCCATGAACGATTCGTCAACGAAGCTCCCCTTAAAGAAACCATCGCGTCGGGAATGCTCCGTGAAGCATTCGATTTAAATCAAGGGACACCTGTCACCCTGTTCGACCTCATGGCCGGCAGCGGCACCTTCAGCCTCGAAACCGCCTACATTGCAAACAAACTCATTCCGGGAACTTGCCGAGACTTTTCCCTGAAACACCAGCCCGCCTTTAAAGACGCTACTTGGAATTTCATACTCAAGCAATCTTCCGAAGCCCCGAATATCAAAATCATTACAAGCGACATTTCGGAACGAGCCGTAGAAATCATCAGGCACAACGTAGAATGCAGTCCCCTTGCAAGCATCGCCCCGGCACCTATCGTGCCCGAGCTCAAGGATTTTTTCAGCTACAGCGCTCAAGACATCGCCGACGCCTGCCTGGGCGAATCCTCCCCCGTTATCGTGCTGAACCCGCCCTACGGCAAGCGTCTCGACTTTGACGCCCCCAAGCTTTACTCCAACATCGGGCGCCAACTCGCCGAGCTCGCCCGCCCCCTCAATGCCCAAGCCAAGCCCCTAACCGTCGCCATCCTTGCACCGAAAGACGACCCCGGCACCAAATACACCTGCACCGCAAACTTGCTTCGGGAGTGCCCCGGTCTATCGCCCGACCACAACCCAGACGCCAAACACATCATCACAAGCCACGGCGGCCTCACCTTAAACGTGCTTATCGCAAAAATTTAACCATAATTAGCGAAATTTCTCTACATACAAAAAGTTCCGCCAAAGGCGGAACTTCTTATTATATCCAAAAATTTTAATCTTAGAAGAAGCGAGCAAGAGCAGGAGCTGAGCCCCCGTAGCGTACTAAAGCGTACGTGAGGGGGCGAACAACGAACTATTGCGAAGCTTCTTCAAAAATTAGCGGCGCTTAGAGCGTTTCTTCTTCTTACCCTTAGCCGGGGCGTCTTCCTTCGGTTCTTCAGCCTTCGGCTCTTCCTTCTTCGGTTCAGCCTTCTTTTCGTTACCGCGGAGATCCTTCATCTTGAAGGACACGTTAACTTCGGCAGTAGTCACCTGGGAAGCAAGGCCAGCCGGGTCACGAACCTTGAAGCTGAATTCATCAAGGCCAGAGAAGCCCTTGTTCGGCATGTAGGTGAATGAACCATCGCGTTCGTTCAGGTTGATCTTACCGTTGCGCGGCTTCTGCACGAGCTGTACAGACACCGGCTTTTCGCCATCGGGGTCAACCACACCGGACATCAGACCTTCGGCAGCGCTAACCTTGAGTTCTTCGCCTTCCTGAGTCATGTAAGTCTGGGCATTGGCCACAGGTGCGTCATTCACGGCAATCACAGTGAAGAGAGCAGTCTTGGAAGCCTTGGCACCATCCGGGTCGGTCACCGTGAAGGTGATGCGTTCCGGCTTACCATTCCAGTTTTCATGGGGCTGGGCAACCGTTGCAGTCTTCTTGTACTTGTCATACTTGACAGTCAAGTACTTGTTGCCAGTGAAGCTCCACTTGAGTTCGTCGAAGCGGTGATCCTTATCGCGAGCAAACTGATCCAGCTTGATCACGGCAACTACACCGTTGTTGTCGTCTTCCTTGATGGTGAAATCCGGAATGTCGCGCATAATCGGAGCGGCATTCACATGCTTCACCACAAACTTCACCATAGCCTTGTCAGAAGCACCGGCCGGGTCCTTAGCAGTAAAGATAAGGGTTTCGTCACCGAACCAATCCGGCTTCTTCGGCTTCACGATAGCTTCGCGGTTACCGTTGATCTGCACAGCGAGGTTCTTGGCGCCAGTCACGCCCCATCTGATTTCAGAGGTCTTATGGTCAGGGTCAGACACATAGTTGTCGAGCTTGATCGGCTTGAAGGTAGAGCCCTGCAGGGTTTCCTGGCCAGGAATTTCCTTCACGATCGGCGGGTCGTTCACGGGCTTCACCGTGAACTTCACAGGGATAGAGGCCTTTTCGCCAGCCGGGTCAAACACGTTCACAGTCACGACTTCCATACCGTTCCAGTACGGGTTCGGAGTTTCGGCACGAAGCACACCCTTCTCGTCAATGGAGAAGTTGATTTCATGCTTCACAGCCGGGCCGCTCTTCGGGCCCTTCTTGCCCTTGACACTGGGAACTTCGTTATCGAGAGTCCAGACAAGTTCTTCGAGCTTGTTATCCGGATCGCTAACAACCTTGCTGAAGTCGAAGGGTGCGAACGTCTTCTTTTCTTCGATGACGAACGGCTGCACCGGCTTCAGGGTCGGAGGATCGTTCACCGGAACCACTTCGAAGGTAGCCTGCGTAGATGCAGAAGCACCAGCGATATC
The DNA here is from genome assembly GCF_045131395.1 of Fibrobacter sp. Classification (GTDB taxonomy): domain Bacteria; phylum Fibrobacterota; class Fibrobacteria; order Fibrobacterales; family Fibrobacteraceae; genus Fibrobacter. Next base: position 97,211 of record NZ_JBGUQY010000039.1, read on the forward strand.
CTTCACGGTGAAGGTGAGGGTTTCCTTACCATACCAGTTCGGGTTCGGGGTAAGAACCTGAGCACGGCTACCCTTGATATCAACCTTAAGTTCCTTGTTGCCAGTCACAGTCCAGTGAAGTTCATTGGGCTTGTTATCCGGGTCTTCGGCGGCCTTAGAGAGGTCAACAATTTCAAAGCGTTCCTTTTCCTTGACTCTCTGGCCAGCGATACGCTTCACGACCGGAGGATCGTTCACCGGAGTCACTTCGTAGGTGATCTGCTGGCTTACGCGAGCGCCTTCCGGGTCATGGACGTCAATCTTGATCTTTTCAGAACCGCTCCAGAACTTGTCCGGAGTAGAGACGACGAGTTCCTTCTTGGCATTGATAGTAGCCTTCAGGGCGCGAGTCGGAGCAACTTCAATCTTCAAGGCAGACAGCGGATGATCCGGGTCAGAGATGAACTGAGCAAGATCAAGAGGCTTGAAGTGTTCCTTTTCCTTGATGCTCTGGATAGGAATCTGCTTGATTTCCGGAGCGTCGTTCACGGATTCAACCTTGAAGTTCACCGTCTTGGAGTCAGAAGCACCTTCCGGGTCCTTCACAGTGAAGGTCACGTTGCGTTCACCGTTCCAGTACTTGTTATCAATCTTGATGCGGGCAATGTTCCTGGAGTCGATTTCAACCTGGAATTCATCCACAGGAGCCGGAGCCGGTTCTTCTGCAACTTCTTCCTTAGCGCCCTTCTTGCCCTTAGCCTTCTTGGCAGGCTTCTTAGCCGGCTTCGGAGCAGGAGCAACACCCACCTTGGCAACCTTCACGGACCAAGTGAGTTCAGAGAGCTTGTGGTCAGGATCGTTCACGAACTTGTTCAGGTCGATTTCCTTGAACGAACCCTTTTCCTTGATCTTCTGGTCAGGAATATTCTTGAGCACCGGAGCGTCGTTCACAGAGGTGATTTCGAAGGTCACGGTCTGAGAGGTAGAAGCACCTTCCGGGTCCTTCACTTCAAGAACCATGGTTTCCGGAGCGCACCAGAAATACTTATCCGGAGCAGACACCGTAAGAACGCGGCTCGGAGAGATTTCAGCCTTGAGCTGCTTGTTACCCGTCACGGTCCACTTGAGTTCGCTGGGCTTGTTATCCGGATCCTTCACGAATTCGTCAAGCTTGATCTGCTTGAAGAGTTCCTTTTCCTTGATCTTCTGGTCAGGAATCTTCTTGGCAAGAACAGGTGCATCGTTCACGCGGGTCACTTCGAAGAGCATCTTGTGGTTGGCAGAAGCGCCTTCCGGGTCGGTCACCGTGAAGGTCACGGTTTCCTTACCATTCCACTGCGGGTCAGGCACAGACACCTTCACAGTGTTGTCCTTGAGCAAATTCACCTTCAGGAACTTGTTGCCAGAAACAGTCCACTTGAGCTGGGCAGCCTTGTGGTCCGGGTCAGAGGCAAGGTTCGAAAGGTCGATGGTCTTGAACACGCCGTTTTCACGGATGGTTTCACCCTTCGGGGCGTTAGCAGCGATAACCGGCGGGTCGTTAATAGAACGAACTTCGTAATGAGCGGTCTTGGTGGCCTTTGCACCTTCAGGGTCAGTTACCGTGAAGGTAATGTCGGCAGCACCATTCCAGTACTTGTTCGGAATCACGATTGTTGCAACGTGGTTGTTGTCCACCTTAACGCTCAGGCCATCCTTAGCGGAGGTAGCCGGTTCAGCAGCGGCACCCTTCTTGCCCTTGGCAGCAGGAGCAGCAGCGGACTTGGCCTTCACATCGAAGGTCCACTTGAGTTCGGAATTCTTGTGGTCCGGATCCTTCACCAGGTCATCCAGCTTGATCTGCTGGAACTGCTTCTTTTCGTCGATGGACTGGTCCTTGAGTTCACGCACAAACTGCGGAGCGTCGTTCACCGATTCAACGGTAAAGGTCACAGAACGGCTATCGCTTGCACCTTCAGGGTCAGAAACCGTGAACTTGATGGTTTCGGAACCATGCCAGTTCGGGTTAGGCGGAATCACAGACACATTGTGGCTTGCATCCATGGCAACCTTGAGTTCCTTTGCACCTTCGATCTTCCACTTGAGCTTAGCCTTCGGATGGTCGAGGTCTTCCACGTAGTTGTCGAGAGCAATAGACTTGAAGCTACCCTTTTCCTTGATGGTCTGGTTAGCAATATCCTTCATGATCGGCGGGTCGTTGATAGACTGCACAGAGTATGTAGCCATAGCCTTGGCAGAAGCGCCTTCTGGGTCAGTCACCGTAAAGGTGATCTTTTCGGAACCGTTCCAAAGCGGGCTCGGAGCCTTGATAGAAACGTTGCCGTCGTTGTCAATGTTAACCTTGAGGTCCTTGTTGCCGGACACTTCGATCTTGAGGCGACCGTAAGCGTGGTCAGGATCCTTGATGAGCTGCTTCAGGTTGAAGGACTTGAAGCCTTCCTTTTCCTTGACATTCTGGTCATCGATCTTGCCGATGGTCGGAGCATCGTTCACAGACTGCACGGTGAAAGTAGCAGTGCAATGAGCCTTGCCGCCATCCGGGTCTTCCACCTTGAAGGTGATTTCTTCAGAACCGTTCCAGTACTTGTCCGGAATCACAATCTTGGCCATACGCTGACCATCAACCGTCACCTTGAGCTGCGGAGTATAACCCTTCGGAGCACCCTTGGCCGGCTTCACGTCAAAGCTCCAGGAGAGCTGATCAAGCTTGTGGTCAGCATCCTTCACGATGTCGTTCAGGTTGATGATTGCAAATTCACGCTTTTCAGGAATAGCCTGGTCCTTGATGGGCTTCACAAATTCCGGAATATCGTTCACGGATTCCACCGTAAACTTCACCGTGCGCTTGTCAGAGGCGCCTTCGGGGTCGGTCACCGTGAAGGTAATGTCTTCGGAACCGTTCCAGTACTTGTTCGGAGTCGTAACCGTAGCCACATGCTTCGGGTCAATGACAACCTTGAGCTGCTTGTTACCAGAGACGGTCCACTTGAGCTTAGACTGTTCGTGGTCTTCATCAGAAGCATACTTGTCGAGTTCAATCGGCTTGAATTCGCCCTTTTCCTTGATGGTCTGGCTAGCAATATCCTTCATGGTCGGCGGGTCGTTAATAGACTTCACCGTGAACACTGCGTCGGACTTGGCAGAAGCACCTTCGGGGTCAGTCACCGTGAAGGTCACCTTTTCAGAACCGTTCCAGTTCTTGGTCGGCATCTTGATGGTAGCAACACCATTGGCAATTTCAACCTTCAGCTGCTTGTTGCCTGCAACGGTCCACTTGAGATCCTTGAAGGCGTGGTCAGGGTCAGAAGCATAATCGGCAAGCTTGATAGAAGCAAATTCGTGCTTTTCTTCAATCATCTGATCCGGAATCTTCTTGAGCACAGGCACGTCGTTCACAGATTCAACCGTGAAGAGAGCCTTGGAGGTAGCCTTGGCACCTTCGGGGTCTGTTACCGTGAAGGTGATTTCAGCGGCGCCGTTCCAGTACTTGCTCGGAATCTTGATGTTAGCCACATGCTGGGCGTCAATTTCAACAGCGAGGTCGCCATCCTTGTTACCCTTAGAGGTCGGCTTCACATCAACAGTGAACTGGAGATCAGAAAGCTTGTTATCGAGGTCGCGAACCATTTCGCCAAGCTTGATCGGCTGGAACTGGCCCTTTTCCTTGATGGTCTGCGGAGCAACCTGCTTCGTGAATTCAGGAACATCGTTCACGGATTCCACGGTGTAAGCGACAGAGCGTTCGTCCGTTGCGCCTTCAGGGTCAGTCACCTTGATGGTGAGGGTTTCAGAACCGTTCCACTGCGGGCTAGGCGGAGTCACCTTCATCACGCGGGCGCCATCGATAGACACCTTGAGTTCACGGTTGCCGGTAACGGTCCACTTGAGCTTATCCTTAGAATGGTCGAGGTCTTCGACATACTTGTCGAGTTCAACAGTCTTGAAAGAACCCTTTTCCTTGATGGACTGTTCAGGAATATCCTTCATGACCGGAGGGTCGTTGATGGACTTGATGGAAAGCTTCATCTGAGTAGAAGCCTTGCCACCTTCGGGGTCAGTTGCAGTAAAGGTGATGGTTTCAGAACCGTTCCAGAGTTCGCTGGGAGTCTTGAAAGAAACTTCGCGGGTCTTATTGTTCAAGTTAACCTTGATGTCCTTGTTACCAGCGATGTCGATCTTCAACTGGGAGAGATCGTGGTCGGCATCGGACAGGTAGTCATCAAGCATGACAGATGCAAATTCGTTCTTTTCTTCGATAGCCTGATCCGGGATCTTTTTGAACACAGGGATATCGTTGATAGACTTGACAGTATATGTCACCTGCTGCTTAGCGGTTGCACCTTCGGGGTCAGACACCGTGAAGGTCACCACAGCAGAGCCATTCCAGTTCGGGTCAGGAATTTCGATGGATGCCACGTGGTCGTCACCGATGTTTACAGACAAAGTACCGGACTGCGGTTCCTTGCCCTGGTGCTTTACGTCAGCTTCCCAAGAAAGTTCGGAATTCTTGTGGTCAGCATCCTTGACGTATTCATCAAGCTTGACCTTGGCAAAGGTCTTCTTTTCGTCGATGGTCTGATTCGGGATCTGCTTCACGAGCTGCGGCACATCGTTCACGGAGTTCACCGTGAAGCTGTTTTCGGATTCAGCGCAAGCACCGGCCGGGTCGCAAACCTTGAACTTGATAGATTCAGAACCGTTCCACATCTTGGACGGAATCTTGATGGTAGCGGTCTTGCCAGCAATGTTTACAGCAAGATCCTTGTTGCCAGAAACTGTCCACTTAAGTTGTTCGAAAGGATGGTCGGGATCCTTGACCAGCTTGTCCAGTTCAATGGGCTTGAACTCCTGCTTTTCGTCGATGGTCTGATCCTGGACTTCCTTGATGAATTCAGGAGCATCGTTCACGGACTTGACTGTGAACTTTGCGGTAGTCTTGGCGGATGCACCGGCAGGGTCGGTAGCCGTGAAGGTCACAGTTTCCGAGCCATTCCAGAATTCGTTCGGGATCTTGATATTGGCAGAACCGTACTTGTCGATATCGAACTTCAGGTCCTTGTTGCCCGAGATGGTCCACTTGAGCTTCATGACATCGTCATCGACGTCGGTCACGTAATCCGTGAGGCTGATAGATTCGAATTCGTTCTTTTCTTCGATGGTCTGGTCCGGAATCTTCTTCACGACCGGAGCGTCGTTAATAGGCTTCACCACGAAGTTTGCGGTCGTAGAAGCACTAGCATATTCACCGTCAGTAGCCGTAAACTTGATCTTGGCAGAGCCATACCAGTTCGGGTCAGGAATAATGACGGAAGCCACGCGGTTCGGGTCGATCTCCACATTCAGGTCGCCATCAGCTTGGTCCTTGCCCACCGGTTGGATGTCGAATTCCCACAAAATCTGGTTCTTCGGGTGGTCGGGATCGCTCACGTAATCGTCGAGCTTGATCTTGGCAAAGGTCTTACCTTCATCAATGTTCTGGTCAGGAATCTGCTTGACTTCAGGCGGGTTGTTGACGGATTCCACGTTAAAGTTCACCGTTTCGGAACCCGTGGCACCCTTGGTATCAGTTGCAATAAAGGTGATATCTTCAGAACCGTTCCAATACTGATTCGGAATTTCAATAGTTGCTACGCGTTCAGGAGAAATAGATACCTTGAGTTGCTTATTGCCGGACACGGACCACTTAATCTTTTCGGCCTTGTCCTCATCGGTAACATACTTGTCCAGTTTAATCGGAGCAAACTTCTTGCCTTCGTCGATGGATTCTCCCGGAATACCCATAACCGAAGGAGCACTATTTTCCTCCTGAGCAACACCCACAGATGCCAGAATACTGACTGACGCCAATAGGGCAGCTACAGACCAATTTTTTCGTTTCATTTATGATCTCCCATAAATTTCTTCTTCCAATTACACCTTTTGCTTTCACAAAAAACGTACCGCCCCCGCTAGTCCGAGCGCGATTTAACGAGGTCAAATATAACGTTTTTAAACGTGACAAAACGCACATTTTCGAAAAAAATCCTCAAAAAGTAAAATTTGTCTAAACAATAAAATTGCCGTTTTTATGCAAATTTCAAAGATTTTGCCGCGTAAGTCGTTGACTATCAATGACTTACAAAAAGCTTTCATGCGTAAAGGTTTTCCGACACTTCAAAACGTTTTTTTTGCGTTCTATCCATTTTTTTACGATTTTACAAAGAATTTACATTTAACTGGAACAAAAAGTTCCGAAAAGTAGGTTTTCGAGGGTTTGAAAAAGTGACAAGCCGTTGCCAAAAAACTATTTTGTGCCTAAACAACAATCAATAACAGGTAAAAACATGAAATTCGTATTTCTCTGCGACGCCAACTACCTCAAGGGCGACATGGTCAACTTCGTGAACAACTTCCCCACCAATCACGAACTGGTGACCATGACCAGTGACGAACTGCTCCAGACCAAGTCCATTTTCGAAGGCACCTTCGCCGTTCTCGCCGAACGCACCACTTGGCAGAAGAACTTCAGCCTGTTCCGTTACTTTGGCCTGCTTCCGCTTTTGGAAGTGCTCCCGCTGGGCATCGTAAGCCGTTCTCGCCGTAGCGAACCCCTCAAGGGCCGCACCCAGAACCGTAACCAGGAAATCTACTTCAACCCCAGCGCCACCGCCGAAGAACTCTACCTCCAGGTAGACAAGTTCGTGGCCGCTCCGCCTGCAGGTTTCACCTACCCCCGCGGCACTCAGAAGGCTTAATCCAGAAGCATGCAGCACAAGGTCTTAAATGACCTGTACAGGCAAGGCGGCGTCACGTTTTTCGCTTTTCCGGGCGAAACCGAGATTCCCCTTGAACCCTTGCAGAACCTTGCGCAGGCGTTAAACGCCGGCGCACGTTTTTTAGTGATTGATTTTTCAGGCAAAAACAGTCTCAAGGGCAACGCCCCGATTTCTGCGAACGCCCTCTTTGAAAACAAGATTCCCCAAGAAGTCCTGAATGAACTCGAAACCGGAGAAAACAATTGGACCGTTACCGGCACAAGATGTTTTCCCCAAGACGACGACCAGTTCAGAAACCTGTACCACAACCTGCAACTGCTCAAGAAGATCGTTGCGCAAATCGTAGCCGTACTACCCCTAGAAATCAGCGACCAAGAAGCCTATTACGCAAAGCTCGTTTCTAGGCTTGTCGTGATTGACGGCGAAAGCGCTCACGAGGCTTCGGCATTCCTGGAAGACCTCCCCCACTTCAACAAGTCCAATCTGCTTTGGCTGTTCCCGCAAAAGCCCGACAAGAAAAAATTCTACCATGCCTACAGGGCGGTGCGCCGGAGCCATTCCTTCTTCAAGGAAATCCGCAAATGCGATTGGAAAAAGAGTCCCGAAGCCTTTGCAAGAATCATCGAGAGCCTCCACAAATTTTCAATTCTCGAAAAGAATCCGCTGGACGGATCTTCCAAGGTTTTCAGAACCTGTTTTCCGCTTCTGCTTTTGCTGGCCATTGCGCTTCCGTTTTTCTTTGTAACCAAGACGGATCCGAGCATTTCCAACATGCGTGACCGCATTCACGAGCGCGACAAGCTTTCGGTGGCCCCCTCCTTCGAATACACCTTTGACGGCAAGGAATCCATGCAGCGCATCGGCCGCTATGCCATCGGCAGATTCACCGCATTGATTACCACCGAAAAAATGGTGCAAAAATATATCTCGGTAACTCTGGAAGAAAACGGTTACCCCAAAAACGCTTGGGAAAAGAACAAATTAAACATTCCTCCCGAAGGAACTGTCATCAAATTCTCGCGCCCGGACTATATCGGGAACACAGCTTCCGACTCCATCGGCGCCGCCTGGAAATACTGGACATCCATCGTATCCGATAGCGTAGCCTACCTGACAGAGTTCTATCACGAGACCGCCACCGCGAATTTCAGACAACATAACGGTATCGACGTAGCAAGCCGCCAGGGCGCAAGAATTCTCGCCCCCTTTGCAGCCAAGGCATGGACCGCAAGGGACGAACGAGGCGGTATTGTAATCGGATTGGTGCGTCAGAAAGACGTGGTGATTTTCATGCACTGCGACCAGCTTCTTTACCTCGACGGGCAAGAAGTCATGGCCGGCGACCCCATTGCAACGGTAGGCCTTACCGGGCACACCACGGGTCCCCACGCCCACGTAGTTACAGGCCTTGTTTCTAAAAACGGAAACAAGCATATCGGCAACGTTAACTATAAAGTAATCGACCCGATTAAATGGTTCTACATGTTCAAACCTACGGCAGATGCAGTAGGCAGCAAACAGTAGAAGTGAGCCCTATCACAAAGACCTCCAAAAAGTGTTCTCTAAACGTTTTTTTGGGGCTGTTGTAAGTTATTTGTTACATTTGACGCCTCGCCAAAAAACGAACATTTAAATAATTTTTGATTCGGAATTAGGGATTTGGAATCAACAAAGAAAAAAGGATAAAAACAAATGAAGTTTAGAGTTCTGGCTCTTGCAACCCTTACCGCCGCCCTTCTCACCGGATGCTCCGGAGTTGTCACACCCACTGTTCAAGTAGCTAGCCACGATTCTGACCACAATATTCCTGCCATTGACGAAATGATCGTCGCCTACAAAACGGATTACATCAACAAGTGCTACATGCCGGTTGCCAAGAAGCATCCGCCTGAAAACGCCTGCCAGTCCGAACTTTTCCAGATGCTCGAACGCAGCTACCACTTGGATTACAACCAGAATCACGTGGCCATGGCTTCTAACAAGTTGCTGTTCAAGGACATAGACGCCAAGATTATCGAAATGTCCCGCAACGATCCCGAAGTCCGCAACGCCATTCGCTCCGCCGCCTTTACCAGCACCAGCGAAATGCTCAGCTACTACCACGAAAAATACCAGTTCGACACCCAGGTCGAACAGTACTAAAAAGAACGAAATTTTATTCTTCAATAAAGAAGTCCTGCAGTCATTCTGCGGGACTTTTTCTATATTTGCACCGCAAATAAGCAATAACGGTTCCTGACGGAATCGCAAACAAAAAAGAGACAAAATCATGGGAAAATCACTCTATCAGAAGATTTTTGAGAGCCACACGGTAGCAAAGCTCCCGAGCGGCCAGTGCCAGCTCTTTATCGGGCTCCACCTCTGCCACGAAGTCACCAGCCCCCAGGCCTTCGCACAGCTTCGCGAAGAAGGCCAGAAGGTGCTCTTCCCGGAACGCACGTTCGCTACGGTGGACCACATTATTCCGACCACCTTCCCGGAACGTAACCGCCCGCTCAAGGACGGCATTTCCGAAGAGATGTTCTCCCATATCGAAAATAACACCAAGTCTAACGGCATCAAGTTCTTTGGCCCCGCTACTGAAGAACAGGGCGTTATCCACATCGTGGGCCCCGAAGAAGGCGTGACCCAGCCGGGCATGACCGTCGCTTGCGGTGACTCCCATACGGCTACGCACGGTGCCTTCGGCGCTATCGCCTTCGGTATCGGCACCAGCCAGGTGGCCGACGTTCTCGCCACCCAGACGCTCGCCATGAGCCCGCTCAAGACTCGCCGTATCAACTTCACCGGCAAGCTCAAGCCGGGTGTGACCGCCAAGGACGTCGCCCTCGCTTACATCGCTAAGCTCGGCGTGAACGGCGGTGTTGGCTACGCTTACGAATTTGCAGGCCCCGTCATCGAAAACATGGGCATGGAAGGCCGTATGACCATCTGCAACATGGCTATCGAAGGTGGCGCCCGCGTCGGTTACTGCAACCCCGACGAAAAGACTTTTGAATACCTCAAGGGCCGTCCCTACGCCCCGAAGGCTGACAAGTGGGACGAAGCCGTTGCTTACTGGAAGTCCGTAGCTACCGACGCCGACGCTCAGTTTGACGACGAAGTCGAAATCAACTGCGACAACCTCGAACCGATGGTCACCTGGGGCATCACTCCGGCTCAGGCCATTCCGCTCAACGGCAACATGCCGAAGATCGACGAATTCGAAGGCAGCGAAAAGAAGGTTATTTCCGAAGCTTATGAATACATGGGCTGGGAAGAAGGTTCCAAGATGATTGGCCGCCCGATCGACATCGCATTCGTGGGCAGCTGCACCAACGGTCGCCTCAGCGACTTGCAGGCCGCCGCCGAAATCATCAAGGGCCACAAGGTTGCCCCGACCGTCAAGATGTGGGTCGTTCCGGGTTCCATGAAGATCAAGGTGGAAGCCGAACAGCTCGGTCTCGACAAGATCTTTAAGGAAGCCGGTGCCGAATGGCGCGAAGCAGGCTGCTCGCTCTGCCTCGCCATGAACCCGGATAAGCTCAAGGACCGCCAGGTGAGCGCTTCTTCCAGCAACCGTAACTTCAAGGGCCGCCAGGGCAGCCCGACGGGCCGCACCATTCTGATGAGCCCCGCCATGGTGGCTGCCGCCGCCATCGAAGGCTGTGTCACCGACGTCCGCAAGTACATCAAGTAACGCAAGGAGATTTAAAAAATGAATTCTATCGACATTGTTAAAGGTTCCGGCGTTCCTGTTCGCGGAAACGATATCGACACTGACCGTATCATCCCGGCTCGCTTCCTCAAGTGCGTGACCTTCGAAGGCCTCGGCGACAACGCCTTTGCCGACGATATCGCCGGTCTCGCCGCTCAGGGCAAGGTTCACCCGTTCCGTGATCCGGCCTACAAGAACGGCTCCATCCTCGTTTCCAACCAGAACTTCGGTTGCGGCTCCAGCCGTGAACACGCTCCGCAGGCTCTGAAGCGCTGGGGCATCCGTGCCATCATCGCCGAAAGCTACTCCGAAATATTCTTCGGTAACTGCGTCGCTATTGGCGTGCCCTGCTACAAGGTAGACCACGCTACGGCTGACAAGATCCTCGCCTGGATCGAAGCCAACCCGAGTGCAGAACTTGTCACGAGCACCGAAAGCCGTACGCTCAAGATGGGTGACGAAACCATCCAGCTTACGCTCGCCGACGGCCCCCGCGGTCAGTTCCTCGACGGTTCCTGGCACGCCCGTTCCGCCCTCATGGCCAACGCCGACAAGGTGCAGGAACTCGCCAGCAAGTTGCCGTATATGCAGTTCTTGAAGTAATGTACAGTGTCATCCTAAGCTAAACGAAACTTAGAACTTTAGTTCTCTAGTTGAGTTATGCCCTTTGGGTAGAAGCAACGCGAGTTGCGTAGTCGAAGGATCTAAAGCATTACAAAGCGCCCGGTTCAAAACCGAGCGCTTTGTTGTTTGTAAAAACAAAATGCTTGCACCCCCTCATAAATAAAGGTATATTCAATAAAGATTTAACAAGGGATATAGGTTTGTCATGAACAATTTAAGGGCTAAACACATTTTATGCTGGATGCTATTCTGTATGTTCATGTCCATTATTCCCATAATAAGCCTTTGGGGGTACGAAACGGGACACGAGGACTTCCTCGCTCTTATCCTTTTCCTCGCTGCAGTTGCAGAACTGCTAGCCATTCCCTTAAGCCTGCTGAATTTATTTCTTTTCAAAAGGAATCTCAGCATCAAGGCCGCCAAGCGGATTGCCACCATCCCCCTTGGGCTCTGCATTGTCTGCTCCACAATACTTCTCATGTACAGCATTGTTGTCTTTCATCACGGCAACTCTTCCGCAATCATAACATTGGCGGTAACGCTCGCTCAACTTTTAGTAGCAATCATTGCGATTAGCTGGTTTAGGAACAAAATTGAGGAGTTGTATACTCATTTACGAACCGAGGTTTGACATGAACAATTTAAAGGCCAAACACATTCTCGTTTGGATGCTTTTCAGCATGCTCATGCCCATCATTCCTATAGCAAGCACTTTGGGATTTGCAGAACTTTCGCACAAATCCGAAGACTACCTGGCCTTAATGCTTTTCTTCATTTCATATGCAGGGCTAATCACCATTCCCTTGAGCCTGCTGAATCTATTTCTTTTCAAGAGGAGCCTGAGTACCGATGCCGCCAAGCGGATTGCAACCATTCCCCTCGGGTTCAGCGTTGTTTGCTCGGGAATACTTTTTTTACTCGGTTGTTTGACCTTCTTTTGCGGACGTTTCGAAGCCATGATTATATTGGTCGCAACGGCCCTTCATTTTTTCGCATCAATCAAGGCGATTTACTGGTTCAGGGACAAAATTGAGGAACTGACATCCGGGGACAATCCTTGATTTTCATATGAATAACAACACATGATCGACAACATTCTAGTAGAAAAAACGAAGAGACAGATGCATCTTCGTCATGGCGATAAAATCGTCAAAACGTACAAAATATCTTTAGGCAAAAATCCTGTGGGAGCAAAGGTTAAATCCGGCGACAACAAGACGCCTGAAGGCAACTACACGATTGAATGGCACAATCCCAAAAGCAAGTTTCATTTATCGCTGAAGATATCGTACCCTAGCGAAGAACAAATAAAAGCGGCCAAAGACGGAGGCTTCGATCCCGGCGGCGACATCATGATTCACGGCTATCCGAACAAGATTCCCGCCTTTCTTTTTAAGTATTGGCACAGGTGGAAAGACTGGACGGCCGGTTGCATCGCTGTCACCAACAACGAAATCGAAGACATTTACGATATCGTAAAAGACGGGACTCCGATAACAATTCTTCCCTAACCGTATTTACATTTTTTGCTTTTATTACACCATACGTTTCTGAGCCCGCAAAGATAAAATCATATTCAAAAAAATAGATTTTATGGGGTTCTATATTAGCAGCGAAAAAACTAAATTTGGCCGCATGCTAAATTTTGTCAAGTCCCTCTATTCCGGTTTGTGCATTGGCCTCGGCGGCACAGCCTACCTTTCTTGCGACAACAAGATTCTAGGAGCATTCCTTTTCGGACTCGGACTATTCACCATTCTCAATTTCGGGTTTAACCTCTTTACAGGTAAGGTCGGCTATTTCGTGAACAACAAGCCCGGCTACTGGGGCTTTCTCGGAATCGTCTGGCTCGGCAATTTCGCAGGAACATTCCTTTTCGCCAGGATGATGTCGGCAACCCGCTATGGCGCAGCCTTGCAAGCGAAAGCCAACGCGCTCTGCCTCGTTAAGGACGGAGACAGCATCGGAAGCCTTTTGGTTCTAGGCATCTTTTGCGGCATGCTCATGTTCATCGCAGCCGACGGATTCAAGACTATCGAAAACCAGCTCGGCAAAATCATCACCGTATTCCTCCCGGTCATGGTCTTTATCCTGAGCGGTTTCGAGCACTGCATTGCCGACATGTTCTACTTTTCGCTGGCAGGCGACTTTTCACCAGCCATGCTTCAGTCGCTGGTGGTTGTCTCCATCGGAAACTCAATCGGCGGTGGGCTTATCCCGCTGATGCAAAAAATGAAAGAAAAAAAGGCGGCCTAATTCCGCAACGCCTACCGAAGCAGGCCTCGCTCCCCTACCCCTTGTAACTCCAGCCGCAGTCGTTGTGGTAGATCATTTGGCGGGTCATGCCGCCATCGATGCAGATGTTTTCGCCGGTAATAAAGCCGGCTTTTTCGCTGGCCAAGTAAAGCACCATGTTCGCGATGTCGAACGGGTTCCCCACGCGGCCAGCAGGCTGCTGCGAAGCGTCAGGGCCTTCGTAGGTCTTGAAGTCGGTATCGATCCAGCCCGGCGAAATAGAATTGACGCGCACACGCCCGGCAAAACTCACCGCCAGCGCATGCGTTAAAGCAGCAATTCCGCCCTTTGCGGCCGTATAGCTTTCGGTTTGCGGTTGGCTCATGCGGTCGCGACTAGATGAAATATTCACGATGCTGGCACCCGAAGCAAAGTGCGGTGCAAAGAGTTTCGCGAGGTAAAAGGGTGCGGTCACGCCCACGGCCAGCGCGTAGCTGAATTCCTCGTAACTGCATTCGTCGATGCCCTTCATCAGCGGGAGCGCGTTGTTCACTAGCACATCTACGCGCCCATATTTCTCGATAACGAACTTCGCAAATTCTTCCAGTACGTCTTTCTTCGAGAGGTCCCCCACAAAGCAGGGATTCTCGCGGATATCAATAAAGGCGACCCGTGCGCCTTCCTTTTCAAATTCATTCACAATGGTAACCCCGATTCCATGGGCACCACCCGTCACAACCACCACTTTATTTTCAAATGATTTCATGGTTTAAATATACAAGTTTTCGTGCAATTATTTACAATTTATCCAAACTTTCTATTACAACAGATGGACAATGTATTTTTCTTTATATATATTACCACTGAGTGTTTATTTCGACTGTTTTGAGTCATTAAAAAGGAGAACAATATGTCTATCAGGAAGTGCAAGCGCAAGCTCGCTTTATGCATTGCCGCTATCTTCTGGGCCGGTTGCGACAGCGATTCAAACAGCAGCGCCCCCGTCATTCCGAACAATCCCGGCGAAATCACTCCTAGCGACGCAACTGAAGAAACGCAAACTCCGGATCCACAATCCAGCGATTCCGAAGCAACCGCCCCCACCAGTTCTTCCGAAGAAGAAGCGATTCCCTCGAGCGAATCTTTTGACGAAGTTTCCAGCAGCTCCGAAGCCGCACCCGAATCGTCTAGCGAAGCGGAATCGTCATCTAGCGTGAATAGCGAATATCCCTACACGCTAAGCACATTCCCGAATGTTCACTGCAAGGATTCAAGCTACTTTCACAAATCGTCGTGCCCTTCAAGTAAGCCCTCTTTAAAACAAACCGTTGCCGAAATGGGAGAATATGAGCCTTTATACGGCATTGTTCAGCCCGTCTGCCAAGATTACGACAGAACCGTCAACGTGTATACTTGCGATAACGGATGCACGTATTCACCAGGAGCATTTAACAAACTGGAAGGCGACACGATCTTTCAGCAGGAATATTCTACCATAGACAACAAGTATATTCCCATCCAGAAAAAAATCGCGCAAGACAGCGCACAAGCTGAAGCAAGCACCTCTTATCCGTATATGCTCGCCAGCGATACCACCGTCCACTGCAAAACAATGTACAAGACCAAAATTGCGAAATCAACTCCTTCGAGTTTGTGCGAAACTTACTCCGAAGGATTCTATTTCAAATGCAAAGACGGCAACAACTACGAATGGGAAGAAATGTTCCGAGGCGAGAACGGACTTATCGAACGAGAAAACCCGGATGAATAATCGGTTGTATTACAAATCTTTGACAAACTAACCAACTAATATTACATTTAAACTATGCGTAAAAAAACATTCTCTCTCTTGGCTATATCGCTCGGCCTGATTCTTGCCGCCTGTGCAGGAACGCAAATTGAGCGTAATTCCGTACCCGGCCTAGACATCAACGGCAAGAAGCTTTGGGTTCTTGTCGACGACCAGAAGGCTTACACGGGCTATACCACCAAGCTCGATTCCCTCTGGAAAACATACGGCGAAAAGAACAAACTGGAAATCGAATACCGCAAGAACGAAGCCCTAGCTTTGGAACCCGTTAGCCCCAAGGCTCTCATGGAAGAATGCCGCGATTCTTACCTACTGCAGACAGCAGTCTCGGGCAAGTCCCAAACCACACAGTACGACGCCTCTACCGGCATGGTTATGGGCAGTTCCAGCGAAGTCGAATACACATCTGTCATGTACGACTGCAACACCGGCAAAGTCGTTTGGAAAACAATTTTGAAAACAACCGGTCACGAACTTTGGGCCCAGAGCGAACTCGTGAAAGGCATTTTCAACGATTTCCATGAGAATTCTATCTTAAAAGAGGAGAAATAATGAAAAAGCTAGTCCTACTTGCAATTGCAGCCCTGATGCTGTGCTCCTGCGCACCTGCAATTCAGAAAATGTCCAACTTTGACAAGGCATACCCTTTAAAAGGCAAAACAATTGTTGTGGTTTCTGAATCCCACAAAGAAGTTACCGATTTCGCAAACTCGGTGACATCTTCCATGGCAGACACCCTGAACATCCACGGTGTTATAGCAAAGCCCTACCTCCAGGAAAAGAACGCCCTTTCGTTGAGCGAAAGCCCCGTAGCCGATTTTGCACAGGAACAGCACGCCGAATTCATCCTTATCCAGAACTTCACCAAGGTGAACATCTACAACGCAGCCCTTTCCAGCTTCGAAGAAGAACTGATTCTTTTCTCCATCTCCGAAAAGAAGCCCGTATGGAAGGGATCTATCTCCTGGAACAACCCCATGCCCATAGGTAATGGCCCCGGAGTGATTGCTGCTCGCCAAAGCGCAATGGAAATGCTTACTGCAGACGGTTTCGTCGCCGCCAACCCGTAAGCCAGTCCGCTTCAAAATTTAAGACGCCCGGCATTGCCGAGCGTCTTTTTCATTTAATTCTATCGCCGAGACGAGATAACAAATATTATCCCAGACGGTTGTTGATGACGTTCCAGTCCACAATCTGCCACAGTCCCTTCAGGTAATCCGGGCGACGGTTGCGGTAGTCGATGTAGTAGGCATGTTCCCACACGTCAAACGTGAGGAGCGGCTTGAGGCCCTTGGTGAGCGGGTTCTGGGCGTTGCCTTCTTGGGTAATCACCAGCTTGCCCGAAGCGTCGGCAGAGAGCCAAACCCAACCGGAACCGAAGAGGCCAGCGCCCTTCGCCTGGAATTCTTCCTGGAACTTTTCGAAAGAACCGAAATCGCGGGCAATGGCGTCTGCAATTTTACCTGTCGGGACGTTACCTGCAGCGGGCGCCTTGAACTGCATGAAATACATGTAGTGGTTCAGGAACTGGCCTGCATTATTGAACACGCCGCCTTCGGCCTTGGTAACGATTTCGCTAATGGACTTGCCTTCGAAAGCGCTACCCGGGAGGGCTGCGTTCAAGTTGTTCAGATAAGTCTGCAGATGCTTGCCATAATGGAATTCAATAGTTTCCTGGCTGAGCACCGGGGCCAAATCGCCTGCCGCGTACGGGAGGGCCGGCATTTCAAATTTTCCGTTTGCTTGTTGGATCATTAGAGGTCTCCTTCTTGGTTGTTAAATGCTACTTTCGATAAATTCTTTGCGGAAAGTGCCGTTACCGAGCAAGATGTCGATAGGGAGCTTTTCGAATTCATATTCATAAGGCGGCTGTTTCCAGGCAAAATCCTTCGGATATTCGTTAAAGATATACTGCAAAAGCTTTACGGCCATTTCGAAGCTGCGGAACTTGTCGCGGTCCAGCACATGAATCTGGGCTCCCCCGCAAATTTGGCCAGCGCCCTTGTGGAAGGTGGGCTGGAAATAGTTTTCGCGGAAATACACGCCCGGAAGCTTAAGGCCGTTCATGTACTTGCAAAGCTTTACGGCATCGATAAACGGTGCACCGAAAATTTCGAAGGGGCGCGTGGTGCCGCGGCCTTCGCTCACGTTGGTCGCCTCGAACAGGCACATGCCCGGATAAACAATCGCTGTGTCCAGAGTCGGCATGTTGGGGCTCGGCAAAATCCACGGAAGTCCAGTCTGGTCGTACCACATTTTTTTATCGTAGCCTTCCATTTCAAGCACGTAAAGTTCGCACTTGGGGAAACGTTCTTCCTTGAACTGTACCGCCAGTTCACCAATGGTCTTGGCATGACGCGTACGGATGCTGTGGAGTCCCACGAAACTGGTGTAATTCAAGTCCAGAACCGGGCCTTCTTCGTCGATACAGTTGATGGGGTTCGGGCGATCCACCACAACAACCGGGATACCGGCCTTTTCACAGGCTTTCATACAAAGGAACAGCGTCCAGATAAAGGTATAGTAACGGGCGCCCACATCCTGCAAATCCACAAGCATTACGTCTACGTGGCTGAGCATTTCGGCAGTGGGTTCGCGGTGTTCGCCATACAGGCTATAAACGGGAATACCCAGTTCGGGGTCGGTATAACCTTCCCATTCGATCATGTTGTCTTGGGTATGGCCCTTGATGCCGTGCTGGGGGCCAAAAAGGGCAGAAAGCTTAAAGAGTTTACCGTCGTATTCTTTGAGAAGGTCGAGAGTATAGTGCAAGTCCGGGAGAACCGATGCCGGGTGTAAAACAGCGCCAAGACGCTTGCCTTTGAGAGCTTGGGGGAAAACTTTTTCAAAACGTGAAAGGGCGAGAGAAACCATGTTTTTAATTCAAAGTTAGGAGTTAGGAATTTTTAACTAAAGTCAATATATAAATAAAAACACCCCAATGCATTAGTTTGCCCCCAAATTGACAAAGAATGTTTTCAAAAGGACGTTTTTTCTTAAAATGGCACAAAGTGACAGACGGAATTTTTTATTTTTAGCCCAGAAACAAAAACAACTAGGATGAATTATGGCATATTTGAATAAAGTGATGCTTATCGGCAATATCGGCAAGGACCCCGTCATTAGCGCAAGCGCAGCAGGTCGCAAGCGCGTATCGTTCTCCTTGGCCACCAGCCGTCGTTATCGTGACAATAATGGTGAACAGAAGGAACAGACCGACTGGCACAATATCGTGGGTTGGGGCAAAATTGCCGACACAATGGAAACCCTCGGCGTCCACAAGGGCATGACCCTCTATGTAGAAGGCTCCCTCACCAACCGCAGCTGGACCGACCAGACCACCGGCCAGAAGCGCTACAGCACCGAAGTCAACCTGGACACCTTCCAGCTTTTGACTCCCCGCGGCCAGAACGGCGGCAGCTTCCAGGGAGGCAACTCCTACAGCCAGTCCAACAATTTTAGCCAGCAGAGCGCTCCCGCTTACGATGCTCCGGCACCGGAAGGCGGCGACGACGACCTGCCTTTCTAAAAAATGAATCAGCAAATCGCAGATATCGCATTGATGATGGTGCTCCCGCTGGGCATCACCTTTACGGCAATTCTCATGTCTGCATCTGCGGACACCCGCTCCCAGAAACTGTTGGGGGCATTTTTGTCGTTACTGATTGTAGCCATGGACTGCATTTTCTTCTTCGTGAAGAATTCATTCATCGCCTACAACTGCGATGGCGGCCTGTTGCTTTCTTTCGCAAGCCTGTTCTTCTACGCCATCATATGCTTTGTCCGTTTTGACGACCGCGCAGCCAAGGCCGGGAACATCTTCCTCGCCTTCTTTATGCTGTCGGCCTTCATGGGCATTGCGTACTGGGACCGTCCGACCTTCATTCCGACCTCGGACTACTCCGCCGACGAAATCGCCGCGATGAACACCAAGTACCAGGATTACATTGCATCGTTCCAAAACGGTGAGGGCGGAAAGATTCTGCCCAATCCCAATTCCGTTGCCCACTACAGAGTGCGCAACGGTGGTCATGCAAGCAAGTCCAGCAACGATGACAAGGATCTGAGCAGACTCGAAAGCTACCTGGTCGATGCAGAAACCGTCATCAAGCGCATGCACGATATCACCAACGCGATGGAAGCTTTCGGCACATTGCCGTCCAACATTTCGGAATCGGAGCGCGAAACCCGCAGCAGCCAGGCTCTGGCAATCAACAACAATGCAGTCGCACTGAACAAGAAAGTTCTTGGGCTTTTCCACCCCCACGAATCCAGCGACGCGCATAAGGAACTGATTCAAGCCAGCGAATGTGTGCGTCTTGCAGCATACGCGCTCTACAGCTACACGCTCCAGGAAAACCCGGAACAGCAGCTGATCCAGTACAAGCAGTCCAGAGACCAGATCGGTCAGATGAAAATCTACCTGAGAAGATTCTGGAATGCCACAGAAGCTTTACAATCAAACAATCAACAACAAACCGAACAATAAAGGTTAATTATGATTCGCAACGTAGCCATTATGGGCGCAACTGGCGCCGTAGGCCAAGAAATCCTCTCCATCCTCGAAGAACGCAACTTCCCGATGCAGAGCCTGAAGCTCCTCGCTTCTGAACGCAGCGCCGGTAAGGAATTCAAGTTCAAGGGCGAAACCCTCAAGTGCGAAGTTCTGAACAAGGATTCTTTCAAGGGCGTCGACCTGGTGCTCAGCTCCGCTGGTGCCGCCATTTCTCAGGAATTCGCTCCTATCGCCGTGGAAAACGGTGCCGTGGTTGTGGACAACACTAGCTACTTCCGTATGGACCCGAACGTTCCGCTGGTCGTTCCTGAAGTGAACCCGGAAGACATCAAGCTCCACAAGGGTATCATTGCCAACCCGAACTGCACGACCATCATGATGGTTGTCGTTCTCAACCCGATCGAAAAGATTTCTCACATCAAGAAGATTCACATTTCTTCTTACCAGAGCGCTAGCGGTGCAGGTGCCGTCGCTATGGAAGAACTCAAGCAGCAGTACAAGGACATCCTCGAAACGGGTTCCACCACTCACATCAACAAGTTCCCCTTCCAGCTCGCTTACAACGTGATTCCGCAGATCGATAAGATGACGGAAAACGACTACACGAAGGAAGAAATGAAGATGTTCAACGAAACTCGCAAGATCATGCACTCTGACGTTCGTACGAGCGCCACCTGCGTGCGCGTGAGCTCTCTCCGTTCTCACTCCGAATCCGTGTGGTTCGAAACGGAACGTCCGGTTTCTGTCGAAGAAATCCGCAACGCTCTCAAGAACGCTCCGGGCGTGACCCTCAAGGACGATCCGCAAAACTATGTGTACCCGATGCCGCTCGAAAGCGCCGGCAAGGACAACATCTTCGTTGGCCGTATCCGTAAGGACCTCGCCGATGAAAACAGCAACACGCTGTGGCTCACCGGTGACCAGATCCGCAAGGGCGCAGCTCTCAACGCCGTGCAGATTGGTGAAATTCTCTTGAAGATGTAAGATCGGTGATGGCGGGTTCCCCCCGCTATTACATACATCAAAAAACTTGCATCAAAACAGCCGTCCCGAAAAGGACGGCTGTTTTGTTTATCAAGAGCTTCTTGAAATGTATGGTTCCTTCATGACCTTCGGTCTTTCAGGATGACGCAACGCGTCATTTTCCCAATTGATCCGGGTTCAGGCACTTGAGTTCATCCACAACGAAGATGCCGTCTTTACGGATGAGCTTGTCGTCGAACCAGATTTCACCGCCACCGTATTCCGGGCGCATGATGAGCACCAGATCCCAGTGGATGGCACTCATGTTGCCGTTGGGAGCTTCTTCGTAGCAGCGGCCCGGCGTAAAGTGGATGGAGCCAGCAATTTTTTCGTCGAAGAGAATGTCGCACATGGGGGCGTTCACGAAGGGATTGAAGCCGATAGCGAACTCGCCCACGTAACGGCCACCTTCGTCGGTATCGAAAAGGGCGTTCAGAGCCACATTATCGCCGGATTCGCAGGTAGCGTTCACGATTTTGCCGTCCTTGAATTCCAGGCGGATATTGCTGAAATACTTGCCATCGTAAAGGGTGGGCGTATTGTACTGAATCACGCCGTTCACGCTTGTCTTGACCGGAGCGGTATAGACTTCGCCATCGGGAATATTCATGTTGCCGCAGCACGGAATAGCAGGAATGTCCTTGATGCTGAAGGTCAGATCGGTACCCTTAGAAACAAGGCGAACCTTGTCGGTACGGTTCATGAGGTCCACGAGATTCTGGGCAGCCTTGGCCATCTTCGGATAGTCGGCAAGGCAGGCTTCGAAATAGAAGTCTTCAAAAGCTTCGGAGCTCATCTTGGCGCCCTGGGCCATAGAGGGGTTGGGCCAGCGGAGCACGCACCAACGAGTCTTATTGACGCGATAGTTGAGCACGTCTTCGGTAATCTTGCGGTAGTTGAGCATCTGGCGGCCATCGATATCGCAATTTTCAAGGGCATTGTCGGCACCGCGAATGGCGATGTAGGCCTGCATCTTCTGCATTTCGGCCATGGCGAGGTCAGCTTGAAGCTTCATCTGTTCAATGGTTGCAGACTTGATCATCTCGCGACGCACACGGCCGCGGTAATTGTGCACGAAAGCGTTTCCGCCCGCCTTGGCGACAGCCTTCACAAGTTCAGTAGTCACTTCATCGGGAGTATCAGTGGTTTCGATAAGGATGTTTTCACCCTTCTTAAGAGCAATGGCATTGTTAATCAGGTTTTCAGCCAATTTAGTAATGCGAGGATCAGTCATATTCAGTACCTTATAGATGTAGAAAGCCGGCAGATAAATCCACCGGCTTAAATTTAAAAATCTATTTGATTTAAAACCACTCTATTTGGTTATTCCGTAAAGGTAAAGGGGATTGTCACCGTAGTATTGCCCGATTTCACCTTGCTGAATGTCCAGCGACCGACTGAATTCTTGATTTCGTTGTCGAATTCGCCGTAATCCGTCGTGGACGACACCAGCGAAATGCTGATGATTTCGCCACCCGGCGCAATGGTAAACTTGAGCGTGACTTTTCCCTGGAACCCCGGCTTCTTCTTGAGGTGTTTATTGTAGACATGCCGAAGCCCAGGAGTACGCTGACGCACCACCTTCATGATATCTGCAGCGGAACGGGATGACGGGCCGGAGCCCCACTCGATATCGGTATCCTTGGGCGGCTTGATATTTCCCATCGCCTTGGTTGAAATGGCTCCCGCAGGGCCACTGATTAGGTTCGTGATATCGTTACCGATACCGCCGCTACCTCCAGCGAACATTCCTTGGTTAAAGCCATCGCTGACCTTGCCGCGAACCTCGCCGATCCTTGTCTTGCCAGTCACCTGCAATCCGTTAGAATTCTTGATGACCTTGTCTATGTCCTTGGCAAACTGCTGGTTCACCAACTTGTAGACATCGGCAGAGGCATTGGCCGTTTGAGATTCCAGGAGATGAATGACACTGCGTTTAATCGTGGCCCTAGGGTTTCCATTCCCTTTGGGCTTCCCACCACCGCATGTCTTTCTACGCTTTATGTTTTCTTGTTTAGTCTGTTTCGGCTTGTCGGGCTTTTTATCCTCCTTTTTGTCGATGATGTTCATGGTAGCTGTTATTTCGGTGGTTGGCGTATCCACAAAAATGGTATCGTTAATGATTACCTCGTACGCCGCGGCCCAGAAGCACAGAAGAATCGCGACAAGGCATGATACGCCTGCAATGCGCATCATTTTCTTATCGGAATCCGGCAACAAGGACGTGATGAACGAATCCGGTGTTTGGATTACTGTTGTCATGATTTTATCCTCCCTTTACAGGGTTTAGATGGATGTTTTAGGGGATAAGCAAGGACACTACCCTTTTGACGGGGCATTATTCTTGCCTTGAAATAGACTCCGGAACGGGACTTTAAAAGCAAGCCCATTACGCAGAGTCAAAGATGTCTAGGAATCAAAACGACAGAATAAAGGAATTAATTTATTTACAATTCATTCTATATCCGTTCCTTTACTCGGAATTAGAACAAGGTTTTTCTTCATCAGAAAACTACAAACAAAAAAACAAAAGGTTTCACCGGAATCGGTAAACAAATTTTCATCCGCAGAATTGTAAATTCATACAAAATAACAAACCCCTCGCCATTGCTAGGATTGCAAGCAATTTCAGATTCTGCGCGCCTTCGGCGGATTTACAAAAAACATTTCAATTTGATTTATTCCACCTTGGAATAAGAACGGCCGGAAAAAAGACAATTTTCTTACAAACATATAACCAAATCAAATAGAGTTACCTATATTTCCTGCATCATGAAACTTTTAGCGACTCCTCCCGATTTAAATAAAATTGCGCGCCCGAACTGGATTGAAATCAACTTAGACGCACTCTGCAACAATATTCAATTTATCCGCAGCCAGATTCCTGCCAATACGAAGATTCTTTTGCCCGTAAAGGCTGATTCTTACGGCCACGGAAGCCTCGCCTGCTCCTTTGCCGCCAAGTTCGGCGGCGCCGACTACCTGGGTGTCGCCCACATTAGCGAAGGCATGCTGCTTCGCCAGTACGGCATGGACCTGCCCATTCTGGTGCTTGGCCCCTGCACTCCGGCAGATTTCGCCTACTTCGTGGAATTCCAGCTCACGGCTGCCATTACGGATATCCGCACCGCCATGGCCTTCGACCAGTTCCTGCGCGATACGGGAACCACCTGCAAGGCACACCTGGCCATTGATACAGGCATGAACCGCTACGGTTTCGATGCCGAAGACTTCAACAACATCCGTGCGGCCCTTAGCCTCAAGAGCCTTCGTTTCGAAGGCATGTTCACCCACTTGGCCACCGCCGACATGCCGGGGAACCCGAAGACCGAAATCCAGATTCAGCGTTTTACGCGCCTGGTAGACGTGTTGGAAGCCGAAGGACTCCGCCCCGAGATTTGCCACTGCTCCAGCTCGGCAGGCACCCTCACCCACCCCGAAAGTCACTTTGACATGGTGCGCCCGGGCCTCGCCCTCTACGGTTACAACTGCATGGGCGCAGCACCTTCCCCCTGGCCCATCAAGCCCGTCATGAGAATCAAGTCCACCATCCGCCACATCCACGATGTCAAGCCCGGCGAAACCGTGAGCTACGGCGGTTACTGGATGGCCCAACAGCCCACCCGCATCGCAACCATTGCCATCGGTTACGGCGACGGTTACCTGCGTGGCGAATACAACAAGGGTTTCGTGTTCATTCGCGGACAGCTCTGTCCCATTCTGGGCCGTGTCTGTATGGACGCCACCATGGTCGATGTCAGCCACATTCCTGACGTGCAAGTCGGAGAAACCGTAGATGTCGTTAACGGCGAACTGGACTTCCGCATTTCAATGGAAAGCGTAGCCGACGATCACCATACGATTCCGTACGAATTAACAAGTCGCGTGGCACGCCGTCTATACCGCAAGTATTACTGGAAAAACCGCCTGGTTCGATGGGACTACCTGCGCCAGGAATTCGGAGTCAAGGAATTCCACGAATACCCGTTGCGATAGTCAAAATCTATATAAACTAAAAAAGGCTCCCTTTGGGGAGCCTTTTTTGCAATTAAAGCGATGTTGCCAAGTTAAGGCGGTTATAACAAATCTGGATCAATCGTCGGTTCGTAACCGGGCTGAACGAAGTCTTCGGGAGCAATGCCGCGCTTGCGTGCAGCCTTTTCCTGCTTGATACGCTTGCGTTCTGCAGCCTTGGCCTTACGGTTTGCAGCATTGGCGGCACGTTCGGCAAAGCGCTGGGCACGGGTCTTACGTTCCTTGTAAGGTGCCACCTCTTCGGGGAAGAGGGCCAGCGGTTCTTCGTCGACAAATTCTTCCTCTTCTTCGAAATAGCGCATTTCGGGGTCGAAATCGCGGAAGCCTTCATCTTCTTCGTCGTATACGGGAGCGTCTGCAGGACATTCCTTCTTGAGGAGTTTAAGAACTTGTTCGAAAGGCTTTTCGAGAGGCACCTTGAACTTCATCTTTTTACCCGTGGTCGGGTGAATCAGTTCAATTTTAACGGCCTGCAGGAGCTGTGCCGGAGCAATTTCCAAAACCTTCGCGGCGATATCCTTCATCAAGGGGGAAACGCGGTTCAAGCATCCGTCGCGGCCATCGTACAGCGGGTCGCCTACGACCGGGTGGCCCATGTAGCGGCTATGAACGCGAATCTGGTGGGTACGGCCCGATTCCAGCTGCAATTCCAGAAGTGTCGCGAAGGCAAAGAACTTCTTTGCCACAAAATGCGTGCGGCTCGGTTTGCCGTCGCTCACGACAGCCATCTTCAGGCGATTCTTGGGGTTACGCCCGATGGGGGCATCGATCGTACCTTCCAAGTCGCGGGGATGCCCCCACACCAGGGCATTATAGGTACGGTGCAACGTGCGGGTTTCCAGCTGGTGTGCCAAATGCCTATGGGCGGCATCGTTCTTGGCCACCACCATAAGCCCTGGTGTATCCTTGTCCAGTCGATGGACAATGCCCGGGCGTAACGGACCGTTCACTGCAGAAAGATTTTCCTTGAAATGATACAGCAAGCCTGCGGCAAGGGTGCCGTTCTGCACGCCGTTACCCGGATGCACCACCAAGTTGCGCGGCTTGTTCAAGACCACAATATCGTCATCTTCGTAAACGATGTCCAGCGGAATATTTTCGGGTTCCAGCGTGCTAGCCTCTTTTTCGGGAACCTTGTCTACCACCACCACCATGCCCGTTTCTACACGGAAATTCTTGGGGGTAGCGACACCGCCAACCTTGACTTCGCCAGCGGCAATCAACTTTTGCACATCCGTGCGGGACACGTTATCCATGACACCCACAAGGAACTTGTCGATGCGTTCGCCAGTCTGCTTTTCGTCTACGATAAAATTCATTATTCTTCCGCCCCTTTATCACCTTCGGATTTCGGAGTTTCTTTCACGGCGTTCTTCTTTTCTTTCTCTACTTTCATCTGCCTGTGCAATTCACGCAAAATGACAGGCGAAAGGATCACAATGGCAACGCCGACAGTCACAAAGGAATCCGCCACATTGAAGGTGGGGAAACGTGTCATGACAAAGTCAGGGAAATCACAGTCAATAAAATCCACAACCATGGAAAGGCGCATGCGGTCAATAAAGTTACCCACGGCACCACCGAGAATCATCACCACACCCAGGCGGCTCATCCAATCACGCTTGTCGATGGACTTGTAGAACCACAAGAGAATAATAGTCGCAACAATCGAAATAAGCAGGAAGAATACCCAAGGCGGCAAGAAGGGCATCAGGTCTTGGGGACGGCTGCTAAAAGCGGCGCCCTTATTGAACACCAGCTGAAAACGGACCAGATCACCAATGACATTGATATAGTCGTGGTTCGGGGCTCCCGTTTCGTTGGTAAAACGAACAAGTGCCCACAGCTTTGTCAGCTGGTCAGCCACAATGCTAAAAACAATGAGACCCAGGTGAAACGGCCATTTATTATAAAACTTCATTATCTTTCCTGTTTCAACTTATTATAAGAATTCTCAATCCACTTGTCCGAATAGAAATGCAGAGTCGTAGACTTGATAATTTGTTTAACGGTATCGCGGGTAATCTTCACCTTTTTATCGGAGGCAAAAAGGCTTGAACCGTCGCCAATCAATTTCATGTTTTCGGCGGCCATAAAGAGAGGCCACAGGCAGAACAGCCTGGTTCTCATTTTCACATTGGGAACCAGCTTAGTATAGGCAATGGCATCATCCAAGTGCCCCCAGGCCTTATTCACAAGTTCACCCATGACAGCAGCGCGACGCTTGTCAAAATCAGCACGGGCAGCAGCATCTGCCGGCACCTCAAACATTTCGTAGGAATGGGCGAATCCGTGTTTTCTGCAAATTTCTTCGGGAACAAAACAAACCCTGCGGCCAGAATCTTCGACGCAGTCCTTTACGATGTTCGCCACTTGCAAGGCAAGTCCAAAACTCACGTCCAACTTCTGCATTTCGGCCTTGCGGGCCTCCCCTATCAGGCAGGTATCTGCCGCAAAGAGATTCGTCAAAAGCTTGCCGACAATCCCTGCAACATAGTAGCAGTATTCATCCAAGTCTTCCACACTTTCGAGGGTAAACCAACCCGACGAAAGGGCTGCCTCTTGCCTGAGCGCAAACTTGGCCATGCCATGACACATCTCAATAGTCACCGCACGCACCGGAGCCGCATAGGTTTCAGGCATTTCACGCAACAGGGGCACCACCACATGGGTGTGCAGACAAAGATTCATGTAAGGGTGTTCAGACTTGCGCCAGCTTTCCGGAAGAGACTGTTCAAAAGCGGAAATCAATTCGTCGCTCAATTCCGCCGTCTTGAAAATTTCAGCGAACTTGCCCAGGATTACTTCTTTTTCAGAAGCCTTCATGTCGGGGTCGTCTTCAACCGTATCCGCAATTCGCAGGTAAAGGTAGGCAAGCAAGATGCTCTTGTGGAGTCTGCCCTTAAGGACGTTGATGTTGAGAGCAAATGTTCTAGAAACCTGCAACAGAATTTCTTCTGCATACTTCCATGCGGCACGACCGTCCAAGACGTTTTCGCCTACTCCGATTGAGTCTAGAATATTAGCCATCCTTGTTCGTTCCTCATCCTAGTACATGGTTTGTGCGAGAACATCAGGCGGAATCTTCTTCGTTTTCGCCATGGCATTCACGTACTTCCACAAGCGACCATGCGATTCGGCGTTCTTGAGTTTCTTGGTAAAACTCCAAATCGTGTGGTTCTGTACATCGGCTTCGCTCCGGAAAACGCCCTTGACTTCACTTTCGTAACGAACCCTGCGATATTCCACAAAGTACGCCGTCTGGTAAAGGTGCGCAGCCTTTTTCTTGGCGGAACGGCAAAATGCAAAACCGATCAGCAAGAACAACGGCGACACGGCAAAACCGTAGTACCAAGGGAAATCTAGCCATTTTCGGATAGCCCAAATAGCAGGCAAGGCCGAAAAAAGCGCCATAATCAGCGTAAAAAGGATATCAAGTGGCAACCAATAGCCTTGCGACTTCGGCGTAAAGGCCCATTTCACGCCTTTTTTGACCAATTTTCTAAGGTACCGAGGGTAAGAAACACGGTAAAACCACATGTAGAGACCGATCCAGAACAAAATGGGGGTCCAGAACCAGTAATCCAAGCTATCAAACATCTGCATACGGGCCCAAATGTAGAAAATTAGCGAATCTTTCGAGTTATTTAAGATAAAAAGAAGATTCTTTTGCAGAAGGCCAGAAAACACACTTAATTTGTATGTAACAAGTGGTTGTTGGCAAATTCCGCCACAACAAAAAACGAAAAGCTTTCCGAATCTATCTTGTTATCAATCAATGACTTAGGGTGGCGGTTGGACCATGCAAAGCATTTTTTACCCATTCCTGGTCCGAAACTTATCAACAATCCCCCACTTTTTTCTAAATTATATGGCCTACCTGTTGATAGATTTTGTACGCCCTTAGTGGAAGAGGAAGAAATGCAAGCCGAATGGGAAAGATGTTTGAACTACCTCCGTGGGATGCTTTCGGACACGGTTTATAAGACATATTTTGCGCAGACCAAGCTCACGAGCCTTACCACTGGTCACGCCGTCGTCACCGTTCCGCCCGGACTGGATACCGCCGTCTATTCCGCTTACAAAGAACTCATCCGCCTAGCCTGGCGTGAAGTCACTCACGACGAATCGGCCATCGAATTTGAATTCCAACAGCAAGAAGCCGTGGCCCAGGCCGCACCTTCCAGCAACAACAGCTTCAGGGATTTCTTGAAGCCCAGCATCCCTCTGTCCGGCTCGTTCCGCTTCGAAAACTTTGTGCCCGGCGACAAGGCTCAGCTCGCCTTCAATGCAGCACTGGCTGTGGCCCGCAACCCCGACGGCACGCAGTACAACCCGCTCTTTATTTACGGCTCTTCGGGCCTCGGCAAGACTCACCTTTTGCAGGCCATCGGTAACTACATCTTGGAAGAAGATCCGACCAAGCGCGTGTGCTACTTGACCTCCGAAGACTTTTCACAGCAGTACATGAAGTGCCTGCGCGAACAGCGCATCACCGAAATGTCCGACTTCTACCGCAACGAAGTCGATATCTTGCTGATTGACGACATCCAGAACTGGACAGGCAAGTACGAAACCCAGAACGAATTCTTCTTGATCTTTAATGCCCTGCACCAGGCCGGCAAGCAGATCGTGCTTACCTCCGACGCACCGGCTGCCGAAGTCAAGAACCTGTCTGACCGCTTGGTCAGCCGCTTTGCCTGGGGCTTGACCGTAGACATCCAGCCTCCTGATGTTGAAACCCGTGAAGCCATTTTGCACAAGAAGGCCGAAGAACGTCACCTGGAAATCAGCGACGACGTTCTGCACTACCTTGCAGAAAACATCGCAAGCAACGTGCGTTGCCTCGAAAGCGCCATCATCAAGCTGACCCTGCAGTCCAGCCTGATGCACCACGACATCGACATGAGCATCGCCCAGAAGGTGGTGGCCGAAATCGCCCCGACCCTTCGCCGCCGCGTAAGCTTGGATGCCGTGCTCCACACCGTTTCAAAGCACTACGAAGTCCCCGAAGCCAAGCTCACCGAATCGGGCCGTGGCACCAAGGAAATTTCGAAGGCTCGCCAGGTGGCCATGTACCTGATGCGCGAATGCTCGCCCATCAGCTTGCAGTCCATCGGTTCTCGCTTTGGCGGCAAGGACCACTCCACCGTGGTTCACGCCATCAAGAGCATCAAGAAAGAAATGGAAACGGATCCGAGCTTTGCACGACTCATCGAAAGCCTGAAGAACTCGATCCACGACTAACCATTCACGACAACCAATCGAAGCCCGACTTTGTCGGGCAAAAAAGAAACCCGGTTCCATAAGAGCCGGGCGATTTTTTACGGTCTATGATTCCGGGTAGCCCGGCACCATCCATTACTTTTTCTTCTTTTTCTTTGCCCTTCTAGCGGCGTCCTTTTTCTCTTGAGCGAGACGTCTCTTCTCTGCCCTCTTGGCAGCGCGTTCGGCCTTCAGAGCTTCACGTTCAGCCTTCAAGGCCTCCTGTTCAGCCTTCTTGGCTTCGGCGAGGGCCTTCTCCGCTTCTTGCAGGGCCTTCTGGGCTTCAAGCTTTGCAGCTAAAGCCTTCTTGCCCCTTTCAACGGCCTTGGCAATTTCATCGTCATTCTTGGGCGGCTGGGCCGTAGTAGAATCCGTCTTGCTAGCCACCGTAGAATCAGTTGCCGCCTGGGTCTTTGCAAGATCCTCTTCGGCATCCTTCATGGCTTCTTCAGCCCTGGCGCGTTCCTTTTCCTTGACGGCAATATCGGCATTCAGGGCCAGCTTTTTCACGGCCACAGAATCCAGATCGGGGCAAATCAAATCCTTGTTGCCCTTGGTACCGTCGGCGCATTCCATTTGTCCCTGGAACATACCCATCTTGTAGGTACCCCACTGCTTCTTGGTCACGCGTTCCGAATAGCAAACCGATTCACCAGGCATCCACTGGTAGCAAGTATCCTTCACCGTCCAGAAGGTAACCACCCCATTCGGAAGTCCCTTGTGGAATACGCCACCGAATTCACCGAAGTCCACGAAGCCTTCGAGGCTGTTGGCATTGAAAGTCAAGGTCACCGGCTTTTTCTTGTAGGGATTATACACCGTCATGCGGCCATGAAGCGCGTTGC
The DNA here is from genome assembly GCF_045131395.1 of Fibrobacter sp. GTDB lineage: Bacteria > Fibrobacterota > Fibrobacteria > Fibrobacterales > Fibrobacteraceae > Fibrobacter. The sequence goes on from NZ_JBGUQY010000039.1 coordinate 127,995, forward strand.
GCTTGTAAGGAATATCGGCCATCAAGAAGCCCTTGTCCGAGTACATGCGGGCCATACCGTTCACGTAGCCCTGGGTGTAGGGAACTTCCAGGAACTTGAAGTAGTAGGCAGTATCCACCGCGCCGTGAACCTTCTGATCCAGCACGCTGGAACGGTAGAAAGTCGAAATACCTTCGCGCATACCCATCTTGTAGTTGGACTTCCAGAGGATTCCACCCCATTCAGGACCCTGCTGTTTCGGGAAGGTCGGGTCATTCATGTAGCCAATTTCTTCGCCATACAAAAGGCCGTTGGCATCCACGTGGCGAACGTTTTCCACATAGCCGTTATTTGCAAAGCCCGTCAGAACACCCTTATCCAGGCAACGGACATCGCTGTAGTCGGTAAAGCGACCCGCGGCAGAAGGAATCAGCTTGCGGGGCAATCCGGAAAGATGGAACAGGAAGGGGTTACGGTTGTCGGTATCAAAGGAGGCATCAGGCCTGTTGTGCACATTGATAAAGCAGTTGATCGAATCGGCAGAAGCCTTGTGGGTTTCCAAGTATTGGCCAAAAGGAGTCTTTGTATTTGCGCTATCTTCGAAGGTAAGGGCAATTGCACCTTCCAGGGGAGCACCCTTTGCATAGTCGCTAAGCATGGGAACAGATTGCTTGATATGGTCAACGCACTGTTCGATAAAGAATTCATCCGTGCAGGTCATACCCCTGGGACAAGTCAAGATACGCGGCTTAGGAATATCCCAGACCTTCACGATCTTTTTGCCTTCGTCATTGGCACGCCAACCGAAACCACCCTTTTCGCGAACGGTATAGCAACCGCACACCTTGGCTTCGTCGCGAATGGCACTAATGCGATTTCGTTCTCTCGGGACAATATTTGCAGCCAACTCAACCCAGCAGTCGAGGTATTCGAAGTGGTTTATGTCATACATGCCAGGCATGTTCGCCGCTTCGGTAGAGTCCACCGCAGCAAGAGCATCTTCAAAATCATCGGCAAAAGACACGGACACCAGAAACAGTGCCGCGAAGGCAAATTTCACAAAAGAACTCTTCATACTGGGGGCAAATCTATATATATAAAGGCAATTTGTCTTGTAATTTTAGTTTACATGCATCTATTTCGCGCATGATTTAAGCACCGCGCCCTCCTCTTGCCCATTTTTACATTTTTTGGTATCTTTGCAGTACCCCATCGACGACCCGGAAAAACCTTCCGACAGCCGCCAGACGAATAACGTAAGGCACAACGATGGACATTAAGATATTGCAGCAGCCCGATGACGTGACCTGTGGACCCACAAGCCTGCAAGCGGTCTATAACCATTTGGGCTACAAGATTTCCTTAAAGCAACTTATTTCTGAAATTGAATTCCTTGAAGAAGGTGGAACCTTAGGCGTATTCCTGGGAATCGACGCTTTGAAGCGCGGATTCAAGGCGACCATTCATTCGTACAACCTGACGCTTCTAGACCCCACCTGGAGCGAGCTCAGCATGCCCGAACTGAAGGCAAAGCTCGAGCTTTTGCACAAGGCAAAGCACGCCCCCAAGCTCCGCAAGGCCATCGAGGCCTACATCCGCTTTATTGACTTGGGCGGCACCATAGCCTTCGCCGATTTGCGCGCGGCCATGTTCGAAAAGTACTTTAAGAAAGGCGTGCCCGTTCTTTGCGGACTTTCGGCCACCTACCTTTACCGCAGCATGCGCGAATTCACCGACAAAGACGACCACTCCGTCTTCGACGATATTCACGGCGAGCCCATGGGGCATTTCGTGGTGGTTTATGGCATCGATGAAAACAAGCAGTTCATGGTGGCAGACCCCGATGGTTCCAACCCGCTGCATAAAGGCCCTTACTACAAGGTCGATAAATTCAGACTCATCCACAGCATCTTGCTCGGCGTCATGACTTACGACGGCAACGTGCTCGTTATCGAGAATAAGAAGTGAGATGCCGGATCAGGTCCGGCATGACATAGTAAAATGAAAAAACTAATCGTTGTAAACAATCCCAAGCACTGGAAATTGCACGTTCCGGGCATCGATATCATTTCGGCACAGGACTACTTGATTTCTACCAAGTACACCAACGAGCGCAACCTGCGCGTATTCAACCTCTGCCGCGATTACAACTACCAAAGCAAGGGCTATTACGTGTCGCTGTTGGCAGAAGCCCGCGGGCACAAGGTGATTCCTGGCGTGAAGAACATGCGGGACTTCAAGGCTCCGGCCGTGATCAAGCATATTTCCGACGAAATCGACAACCTGATTCAAAAGAGTCTGCATAAACTGACGGGCACAGAATTCGTGCTTTCGATTTACTTTGGGCAGAACGTGAGCCCGCAGTACTTGGAACTTTCCCAGGAACTTTACCGTCTGTTCCAGGCACCGTTGCTGCGAGCCAAATTCGTGTTCAAGCAGAAATGGTTCATTCAAAGCATTCGCCCGATTTGCGTAGATGAAATTCCTGAATCCCACATGGAATTTGTGGACAAATTTGCGCAGGAATATTTTGAAAAGTCCCGCTACGCCTCCAGCAAGGAAGAAGATTACCTGTACGACTTGGGCATTCTCACGAACCCCGACGAAGTGGAGCCGCCGAGCAATGCACAGGCCATCCAGAACTTCATTAAGGCCGCCGAAGAAACGGGATTCCGCGTGGAGATGATTACCAAGAAGGACTACCCCCGCGTAGGTGAATTCGATGCCATTTTTATTCGCGAAACAACGAACGTAAACCACTACACTTACAGCTTTGCCCGCCGCGCACAGTCGCAAGGCATTGCGGTGATTGACGACCCGGACAGCATTCTGCGCTGTTCCAACAAGGTGTACCTGCAAGAATTGATGCAGGCCGCCAAGATTCATTCGCCGAAGACAATCATCGCGCACGCCGAAAATCGCCACACGCTTGCCAAGGAAATCGGATTCCCCATGGTGATTAAATCACCGGATTCCAGTTTCTCCATGGGCGTGAAAAAGGCCACCAACAAAGAAGAATTGGAACAGATTCTCGACGAAATGTTCCAGCACAGCGACTTGCTGATTGCTCAGGAATTTACGCCCACCGAATTCGACTGGCGTGTGGGCGTGCTTGACGGCAAACCGCTTTACGCCTGCAAATACCACATGGCAAAAGGCCACTGGCAAATTTACAACTGGGAAAGCAACGACAAGCAGAGCGAAGAATTTTCGGGCAAGTGCGAAAGCGTGCCTATAGAAATGGTGCCCCACGGAATCGTGAAAACGGCACTGCGCATTTGCAGCTTGATTGGCAACGGGCTTTACGGTGTGGATTTGAAGGAATGGCATGGACACCCAATTGTAATTGAGGTGAACGACAACCCGAGTATTGACGCGGGCATTGAAGATGGCGTAGGCAAGAGCAAAGTGTACCTCGCTATTATGAGGTCGCTACGCCACCGCATCGAAGAGCGCATGAATGCAGCCCAGCACAAATTGCAACAACACGAGAGAGAATGGTTTTAACGTCATTGCGAGGAGTGAAACGACAAAGCAATCCATAAAACATGAAATAGATTGCTTCGCTACGCTCGCAATGACGATCTTAGGAACATGTTATGACAAACTTTAAACTTTGGCAACGTTACGGCATCGAGATGGAATACATGATCGTGGATCGTGATTCCTTGAATGTACTCCCCCGCGCCGACGTTCCTCTCGGAAAAGACAAGAATGGGGAACAGCTTTCGGATGTGGAACACGGACCGATTGGGCTTTCCAACGAGCTGGTAAGCCATGTGCTGGAATTCAAGTGCGCCGAGCCAGTCGATTCGCTCAAGCACTTGGGAAAGACATTCCATCACGAAATCTTGAAGGCGAATGAATCCCTCAAGAGCATTAATGCCATGCTCTTGCCGACAGCGGCCCATCCCTTTATGGATCCGGCCGAAATGAAACTCTGGCCCTACGATTGCTTGGACATCTACGAGACTTACGACCGCATTTTCAACTGCAAGGGTCACGGTTGGGCGAACCTGCAATCCACCCATATCAACCTTTCGTTCCATGGTGATGAAGAATTCGGCAAATTGCACGGAGCCATTCGTGCGTTGCTGCCGCTGATTCCGGCCATTGCGGCTTCAAGCCCCTTCTTGGACAGCAAATACTGCGGTTACCTGGACGGGCGCATTGAAACTTACCGCCATAATCAGGAGAAAATCCCGAGCATCACGGGCAAGGTGATTCCTGAAGCCGTATTTACCTACAAGGATTACGAAGAACAGATTTTCAATCGCGTAAAAGCCGACATTGCGCCTTACGACCCGGAACACTTGCTGAATCATTTCTTCTTGAATAGCCGAGGCGCTATCGCCCGCTTTGACCGCGGAGCCATCGAGATTCGCCTGGTGGACATTCAGGAATGCCCTGACGCAGACATTGCCATCGCCGAATGGGAAGTCGCCGTACTCAAGAGCCTTGTGGAAGGCGTTTTCGCAAACGAAGCCGAAATTCGCGCCCTTGACACGGATGCTTTGGCCAAGATTCTGCTTGCCTCAACGAAATCTGCCGAGAAAGCCGTCATTTCTGACCGCAATTTCTTGAAAATCTGGAAGATTGATGCTAGCGAAATCACCGCCGGCGAAATCATCCAGAAAATCACAGACCGCGTAAAAGCCAAAATCAGCACGCATTCGCAGGCCCTGCTTGCCGAAATATTCAAACGCGGCACGCTGGCAAGCGCCCTCGTGAAAGCCGTTGGCGCAGACCCTGACCGCGACGATTTTGTATACGAATACGGGAAATTGGCAAAATGCCTCGCCGAAAATAGACTATACGGAATTTAAAAGAATATATTTATTCCTAATGAATAAAATCTGGTCAATTTTTGCAGGGCTCTTTTTCTGCGCTCAGGTCTTTATTGCCTGTGGCGATACGACATCGTCTGCCGTTATCGAAAACGGCGGGCCTACAAAACCCGATACAACCGCGGTTGAAGAGTCCAAAGCTCCCGACACATCCGCAGTCGAAGAACCTGTAGTTTCTGATACTACTACAAAGCCAGATACTACGGCCGTCGAGGATCCCGAAATTGTCGTTCCCGATACCACTGCGCCTAAAGATACAGCAACAGTTGACACTACCCCACACTACGCTGTTACCGAAGATAGCTTAGGTCTTCATTTTATACTCGGCGACAAAGAGATTACATCTAGCGAATTGTATCTCAACTATCCGGCCGATTCGTTCTTGACCCGGTTTGAAATTGGCGATATGGTAACAGTAGCATTCGTCGGCTACGACACCCTCGAAATGGCGGTAGCAGCATCCACCAGTGATGTTCCTATCGCACAGTTCGTACTTTCGGCAATAAATGGCAACGACTATATGTACATGTCGGTGCACAACGGGAAACTGGCAGAAATCCTTGGAATAAGTGTTGAGAACTCTCCCGTAGAAGTTATCGTTTCCATGAAAGAAAAAGGTGGTCACTTATTGGGTCTTGACATCATGCGCAACGCCCATTACATGGACACCTACCCCGAAAGCTATCCGGAACTTTCAATCGAAGAATACGCAAACTTTAGGGAAGTCCGTACCACCGGCATCGGGAAAAACAAGCTCTACCGTTCCTCAAGCCCTATCGATCTTTGCCTCGGCCGAAACTACTACGCCGACTCCCTCGCACAAGAAGCAGGAGTCGCCACCTTTATCAACTTGGCCGATTCAGAAAACTCCGGCACCTCTTACAAGGGATACGAAACCACCTACTATTCGACACAAAACATTGCCTTTTTGGCGTTGAACGTGAATTTCTATTCTAAGTCTTTCCAGGAAGGGCTTGTCATCGGATACCGCTACATGATTGAGCACGAAGGCCCGTATCTGGTTCACTGCACTTATGGCATGGACCGCACCGGTTTTACAATCGCCGTCCTAGAAACCTTAATGGGCGCTACCGCTGAAGAAATTCAAGCCGACTACGCGAAGACCTTTAGCAACTACTACACCGTTCGCGAAGGCAAGCAAATAGCCTTGAATGAAGAACAAGTGGGATTCTTCAAGGCCGTTGTTCTAAGGAATCTAAAGGCCGTATACCATGCCGCAGGAATCGAGGTTCCCGACACCAGTAATGCAGACTGGGCCGCGGCCACAGAAAAATACCTGGAAAAACTGGGAATGACTCAAGAAGAAATTTCCGCATTGAAGGACAGGTTGAAATAATGAAGCTCATGCTTACTTGCGAGCACGCAAGCAACCGATTGCCCGCCGCCTTCAAGAAGGCTGTTCCGGCAGAAGTATTAAAGACCCACCGCGCTTACGATATCGGAGCCCTCCTGGTTTTCCGCAAGCTCGTACGCTTCGCGAAGCCGGAATTCAGCTGCGAAGGAAAATTCTCACGCCTGTTTGTGGACTTGAACCGCACCATCACCAACAAGAGCGCCTTCAGCGAATACTACGAAGCGCCTGACGCCCGCGACAAGGCCGTCGCCGAGAAGGCGAAAGCACAAGCCACCGCCTACTGGAAAGAGTACCGCGACAATGTGGAAAAATTCGTACAGCAGAACATCGGCAAGGGCAACAAAAGCACCGCAAGCAAGGACGCAGAAATCGTCCACCTGGGCATCCACAGCTTTACGCCTGTATTAAACGGTAAAGTCCGCAACACCGACATCGGAATCCTTTACGACCCCGCACGCCCCCAAGAGCGGGCATACGCACAAGTCATCAAGGATGAAATCAAGCGACTCTACCCCGCCATGAAGGTCCGTTTCAACTACCCGTACAAAGGCAGTTCCGACGGACTCACCACCACGCTCCGCAAAAAATTCGGCCCACGGTACGTGGGAATCGAAATCGAGATTAATCAGAAATTCTTCAAGTAACAAAAAAGCCCACCGATCGGCGGGCTTTTTTAAAACGCGAGCGGTCTCCCGTGAGCAACGATTACAAGCAGTGTGCTCTTAAATCGTCGTCGCTCAAGGTGCTGAGGTAAGCAGGCGGCACATCGAGTACGGTATAGCAACCGGTCTTGCCGTCGTTAGCCTTCATGCGCAGCGCTGCGCGGGCGTAGGCCACGAGAACGCTGGTCGTGAATTCCGGGTTGGAATCGAGCTTGAGGCTGTATTCGATCACGTGAGTGTGTTCGTTGTTCATGCCGGTCTTGCCAGTACGAATCACGAAACCACCGTGAGCGAGACCGCTGTGGTTCTTGTTGAATTCTTCTTCGCTGATGAAGTTGACGGTGGTGTCGTATTCATCGAAGTAGTTCGGCATGGTCTTGATGGCGTTTTCGATGTAGGCCTTGTCAGCACCTTCTTCGGCAACCACGTACACGAGACGGGTGTGCTTCTGGCGGGTGGTGAGTTCCGGCATAGAACCGCTACGCACGGCTTCGAGAGCGGCTTCCACCGGGCAGGTATACTGCTTGGCGTTCTTCACGCCCTTGATGCGGCGAACGGCGTCGCTGTGGCCCTGAGAAACACCCTTGCCCCAGAACGTGTAGTCCTTGCCTTCCGGAAGGATAGACTGGGCGTACACGCGGTTCAGGCTGAACATACCCGGGTCCCAACCGACAGAGATCATGGCGATCTTGCCAGCGGCCTTGGCAGCTTCGTTCACGGCAGCGAAGTGCTGCGGAATCTTAGCGTGGGTATCGAAGGAGTCGATCACGTTGAACATGGATGCGTACTTCGGGGTGAGCACCGGCAGGTCAGTAGCAGAACCGCCGCAAATGATGAGCAGGTCCACCTTGTCCTTCCAGGCTTCCATTTCGGAGACGTTCAGCACCGGAACGCCAGCGGTCTGGATCTTCACCGTAGAGGGGTCGCGACGGGTAAACACGGCGACCAGTTCCATATCAGCAGCCTGCTTCACGGCGCATTCCACGCCGCGGCCCAGGTTACCATAACCGAGAATTGCAATCTTAGCCATAATAAGACTTCCTTGAGAAAAATTTTTTGCGAGTGAAAATATAGGAAAGTGGGAAGTCTGGAGCAGGAAAATGACAGTAATTTATTGTTAAAAAAGGGGGAAGATTGGTCTTTCACTTCGTTCAAGCCCCAACTGTTCGGCTCGATCATAGTCATGCAAGCATGACTACGATACTCGCCTTTTTCATTTGTCCCCCTGATTGCAGCCCTCCCCTTTTACATTTTCGACCTAATCGGGAACCTTTTGAGCCCACCCCAGCCGGGTCTTTTCAATTCAATTCCGTAAGGACTCTTCAGACTCATCTTTTTACAAATAGCAACAGCCTGTTTCTTGATTTTGTTTAAAGGGGGAAGTATATTTTGCCTGCAAACAAAAAGGAGTCTATATGTCTGTTGCAGTAATTCTCAAAAATATTCGCGAAAAAAATAACCTCACACAAGACCAAATGGCAGAACGCGTCGGCGTGACCCGTCAGGCTGTGAGCCGCTGGGAAACCGGCGAAACACAACCGAATACCGAAATGCTCAAGGTTCTCTCGCGCGAATTCAACGTCTCGATTAACACGTTACTCGGCGCCCCACGCCAGCTATTTTGCCAGTGCTGCGGCATGCCCCTCGGCGATGACGCCATAATTAGCCGCGAAATTGACGGCAATTTCAATGAAGATTACTGCAAATGGTGCTATGCCGACGGCAAATTCGCATACACCAGCAAAGATTCGCTACTGGATTTTCTTCTTTCGCACATGCCGAACCCAGAAAACACGCCCGAAGCGGAAAGGCGTAAGTTCTTCGACTCTCATCTTTCGCAATTAAAACACTGGAAACATTAAAAAGTTCCAAAGTCGTTAATAAAAATTAACCAAGAAAGGGCGATTAACAAAAAATTACCCCTTTATACATACTCATTATATATAGAGAAAGGGTTATTACAACTCTTTCTTACAATTTTTATATATTACATTCCGACTTTTAACCTAATAAGGAGATTTTAATGAAATCCAGAGTACTCGTTGCGGGTATGGCCGCACTGGCCCTCGCCTCCCTTTCCGGTTGTGCCGGCGGCGTAAACGCCCAAAGATCCATCGATTATGCCGACTCCAACAAGACCATTGCCCAAGAAGCAAAGGTTGACGCCGCCCAGATTGAATCTGCAAACGCCAAGCTCGATTCTGCCAAGGCCCTGCAGGCCGACGGCGAAGAAGAAGCCGCAGCAGCACTCGCCGAAGAAAGCGTTCTTGAATACAAGCTTGCCATTGCAAACGCAGAACGCGATGCCGCCAAGAGCGAAGACGAAAAAGTCGAAAAAGAACTGAGAAGCGACGTTGAACGCAAGCTCATTTACCAGAACATTCTTGACCAGGAAACCAAGAACGGAGGTGCCAAGTAATGAAAACGAGAAATTTGTTGATGATTAGCGCCATGGCCGCCGCTCTCAGCTTCGCCGCAGAAGAAGTTGCCGGCCCCAACGCCGTGGAAGCCTGCCAGACAGCCATCGATAACGCAGCCAAGGATATTCCGGCCAACGCCACCTCCGCCAAGTACACTCTTGCCGCCGCAAAGAACAACCTTATCGCTCTCGATGCCGCCTACAGCGACGACGCAGAATCCAACGAGACCAAGGCCCTTGCTACCAAGTGCGACATCTACGCAAAGACCATCGCCGCCCAGGCCGAAACCCAGAAGCTTCGCAACCACACTGCCGAAAACTGGGAAAAGCGCGCCGCCACGGCCCGTTCTATCGAAGCCATCCAAGAACAGATCAACCAGGCCCGTAGCGGTAAGGTGAACGACCTGGAAGCCGAAAAGGCCAAGATGAAGGACCAGGAAGCCCGCCTCCAGGCCGAAATGCAGCAGAACCAGGAAAAATTCCAGGCTGAAGCCGCCGCCCAGGAAGCCGCCCTCAAGGCTGCCGGCGAACGCGAAGCCGACCTGCAGAAGAAGCTCGCCGAAGAACAGAAGGCTCTGGCCGAAGAACGCGCCAAGGCCGAAGCCCGCCAGCAGGAAGCTATCGGCAAGCTCAACGAACTCCAGTCCAAGCTGATCCAGGTGTCCAAGGACGCCCGCGGCATCATCCTTTCCATGTCCGACATCCTGTTCGACGTGAACAAGGCTACGTTGAAGGCCGACCTGAAGACCAGCCTTGCCAAGGTGGCCGGTATTCTCTCCGTGTACCAGCAGTTCAACGTGTCCATCGAAGGTAACACCGACAACACCGGTTCCGAAGAACACAACATGAAGCTCTCCCAGCAGCGCGCCGACAACGTGAAGGCATTCCTCGTGGAACAGGGCATCGACGGCAACCGCCTCACCGCCAAGGGTCTTGGCATGAGCATGCCGATCGCTGACAACTCCACCAAGGAAGGACGCCAGAAGAACCGCCGCGTGGACCTGGTGATCCAGGACAAGGCTCTTCAGCAGGAAGCCAAATAAGCCTAAAAACGCATATTTTGGCATAAATCACCATTAACAAGCGGGCGTAAAATTACTACTTTTACGCCCGTAACTTTTAACCGGCGATGCAAGTCGCCAATCAATCAAGAGGTAAAACAAATGGCAGTTTCTTACAAGGAACTCGGCTTGGTTAACACCAAGGAAATGTTCAAGAAGGCTGTTGCTGGTGGCTACGCTATCCCGGCTTTCAACTTCAACACCATGGAACAGATGCAGGCTATCGTGCAGGCTGCTGTGAAGCAGAAGTCTCCGGTGATCATGCAGGTCTCTAAGGGTGCTCGTAACTATGCTAACGGCACCATCCTCCGCTACATGGCCCAGGGTGCTGTTGAATATGCCAAGGAACTCGGCTGCGCCAATCCGCAGATCGTGCTCCACCTCGACCACGGTGACTCTTTCGAACTTTGCAAGGACTGCATTGACAACGGTTTCTCTTCCGTGATGATCGACGGTTCTTCTCTCCCGTACGAAGACAACATCGCCCTCACCAAGAAGGTTGTTGAATACGCCCACGCTCACGACGTGACCGTCGAAGCTGAACTCGGCGTGCTCGCCGGTGTGGAAGACGAAGTCCAGGCTGAAGAATCTCACTACACCAAGCCGGAAGAAGTGATCGACTTCGCTACCCGTACTGGTTGCGACTCCCTCGCTATCTCCATCGGTACTTCTCACGGTGCTTACAAGTTCAAGCCGGAACAGTGCACTCGTAACGCTCAGGGCAAGCTCGTTCCGCCTCCTCTGGCATTCGACGTGCTCCACGCTATCGAAGAAAAGCTCCCGGGCTTCCCGATCGTTCTCCACGGTTCTTCTTCTGTCCCGCAGGACGAAGTTGACACCATCAACGCCCACGGTGGTAAGCTCCCGGATGCAGTCGGTATTCCGGAAGAACAGCTCCGCGAAGCTTCCAAGTCCGCTGTTTGCAAGATCAACATCGACTCTGACAGCCGTCTCGCTATGACTGCCGCTATCCGTAAGTATTTCGACGAACATCCGGAACACTTCGACCCGCGCCAGTACCTCAAGCCGGCTCGCGAAAACATGCAGAAGATGTACGAACACAAGATCGTTGACGTTCTTGGTTCCAACGACAAGCTGTAATCGTTTTCAAAGCGAAACGCTTAAAGGCACCTCGGATTTTTCCGAGGTGTTTTTTATATTTGCAGCAAATTAAAATGGAGGAAACATGGTTCTAATTCGCAATTACAGTTTTATACTTATTTCATCGATTATTTTAACCACGGTGTCCTTTGCTTCGGCAAACACATGTACAGATGCCATGTATAAGATTTTTGTAGCCCAAAAAACGTACGCCTATCCCGAAAGTAAATTCCAAATTGACTCTGTCTATACATATGAATATTGGTACGAATCTGCAAACAAAGAAGAATACAAGAGCGAGACAATACAGAATCATATAATCAACGATGGAAAACTCGAGCAAATAACAATTGAGGAAAAAGCAAAAACGGTGAATCAAAACAATCCAGACTTGTCAGAAGAAAGACTAGATCAAAACACAACGTATTTTTACCACGACACCAATGAAACTGTTTTAAAAAATGTAGAACGTGAACTTATCATTTCTGATTGCAAGACTAACGACAATTTATGCTATATCCAAAATGCTTACCATAAAGGAAAAAAACTCGGCGAAATAAAGACAAAAATAAATGAATCAAATAACTACACAGGCATAGAAATTTGCGCATACTCATCTACAGACAACAACGAGTATCCAAAAGCATTAACAGAATATTTCTTAAAAAAGGACACCGTCATCGAGCAAGAAACAGCCTATTATAATGCAGATTCAGTCCAACCAAACATTCCAAAAAAATATGTTGCAGATCCGACAGATGACTTAAAATGCTATAGAATTGTCGAAGTTTACTCTGTGTCTGGAAAAGATACAATTCATTACGAATATCAAGCAGACGAGACGTATATTTACCGTCCTTACGCAAAAGGATTCTCTATAAAAAAATACTATAAAAACGAATCTTCCGTAGACAAAGAGGAACGCTATACAGAAACATTTGTAATAGATTCCAAGGCAAAAACCTCCCTCCGCAAAACTCGCAAGCCTGTTAAAATCTCCCCCAAGGCCCGCTACTTTGACCTCTTGGGCCGCTACAAATTCAGTAAATAACCATGCTTTGCCCTCATTGCCATTCAGAAATTAAAGATAACGCCACGTTCTGCCCCCATTGCGGGAGCGATAAAGAGACCGGCTGGTCCGAGGGCGCTGAATTTACCGACCTCGAAACGCCGGATTACGACGAAATCGTAGAGAATGAATTTGGCGACAAAAAGAAAAAGGCGAACCCGCTTGCTATAGCGGCCGCCGTTATCGTTGCCCTCGCGTTCATTGCCGCGATGGTCTTGCACTAGGCAAGCGTCTTTTCCAGCGATTCCAGAATTTCGGAAGCTTCGCTAAAGTCGTAGTCTTCCAAAAGCTCCTTCAGCTTATGCAATAGGACTTCCTGGTTCGTCTCGAAAGCGATATTCTCGATGCTATCCAGAATGCGCTTGCATCGGGTCGAAGAACAGGTATCCACCGCCTCTTTCAGTTCCTTGACCGCATCGGCCAATTTCTTGTTCGCTTCAGGATCCTGAGTCTTTTGTACAGGCGTATTCTGCTCCGAAACAATGTCCGAAAGCACGATCTGCAAATCGCCAATTAATGCCCGCAGACATTCCTCGAATTGATTGTAAACAGAGAAATCGCACTGTTTCTGTTCAAGTTCCGCTTCAAGATTTGCAGCCAGCTTCTGCACGTTGTTAGAGCCAATGGTTCCGCAAAGGCCCTTAATCGTATGCACGATTCGGGTGGCCTCTTCATAATGGAACTGTTCAATAAGGGACCGCAGATTAAAGGAATTTCCACCATAGTCGCGAACAAAACCCTGCAATATCTTGAGGAACATATTGCGGTTGTTGTTCACGTGGTAAAGTCCCGATTCCGCATCGAAATCCTTGACCTTCTGGAAGTAGCCCAAGAAATCCTTGTCGTCCTGTGAAAGGTCCGGAGCATCGGACTGCCCCACATTGGGCGTTTCTGCAGCCACCGGCAAGAACTTCGCCATTTCTTCGTACAGAACCGTGGGATCGATGGGCTTCACGATATGGGCGTTCATGCCCGCTTCAAGACATTCTTCCGTGTCTTTCTGGAAGGCGCGGGCGCTCATGGCCAAAATAGGCACCTTCTTGAAATATTCATCTTCGCGGGCACGAATTTCCTTGGTAGCGGTAAGACCGTCCATAATGGGCATCTGGATATCCATGAGCACCATGTCAAAGGCGTCCTTCTTAAGCATATCCAAGGCTTCTTTGCCGTTATTTGCAATCATGGCCGTAAGGCCCACGCTGTTCAAGAGAGAAACAGCAAGCTCCTGGTTCATCTGGTTGTCTTCAACCAACAGAATCTTGGCTTCCTTGAAGTAAATCTTGCCCTTTTCCTTCTTTTCGACCTTCTTGTAGGTCAGCGGGTAGCCGAAGGCTTCTTGCAAGGCGCTCAATAGCGAGCTAATCTGAAGCGGTTTCGACACACCGCTGTTGAAACCCAAAGTCTTAGCCATATTCGTTTCTTTTTCATCGAAATGAATGGGATGCATCAGCACCTTGGGTATCGACCGCATATTTTCACTTAAGCCATGTACAAAGTCAAAGCCATTCAAAAGGGGCATGCCGTAATCCACCAGGAACAGGTCATACGGGTCTTCCCCCGCCTCCTCGTGAGCCTGAATCAATTCCAGGGCTTCGTCTACAGAGCAAGCTTCTTCGACTACGCAATGCAACTTGTTCAAGTAATGCCTCAAAATAGTCCGCAAGTTGGCGCAGTCATCCACCAGGAGCACATTCTTGTTGACAAAGCGATCTTCGTTTTTCCACTTGGGCTCGCCCACCTGGGCTGCCACCGGGAGTGAAATGGTAAAGAAGAACTGCGAGCCCACGCCCGATTCACTGGTAACCTGCAACTGGCCGCCCATGAGTTCCACAAGGGACTTGGAAATCACAAGTCCAAGGCCCGTACCGCCGTACTTACGGGTTGTCGAACCGTCGGCCTGCGTAAAGGCGTTAAACAGGCGGGAAAGCTGTTCCGGGGTCATGCCAATACCAGTATCCTTGACACAGAAATACAGTTTGGCCATATTGTTCGCCTGCTGCAACAGCTTGACGCTTAGAGTAATGTCGCCCTTTTCGGTAAACTTGGTCGCATTATTGATCAAGTTGGTGAAAATCTGGGAAAGCCTGAGGGGGTCACCCATCAAGACTTCAGGAATTTCCGGATCCACATCCACAATGAGTTCTATGGGGCGTCCGGCAATACGCACCTCGGCTAACGCGGCCACATCGCCAATCACGTCATGCAATACGAGCTGGGTTATTTCCAGATCCTGCTTTTTCGCCTCGATCTTCGAGAAGTCCAGAATGTTATTGATAATCCCGAGCAAAGACTTTGCCGCATGGCTGATTCGGTCTACAAATCCGCGCTGGTGGTTATCCAGGTTCGTTTCCGAAATCAAGTGGGCCATACCGATAATGGCATTCATCGGCGTACGGATTTCATGACTCATATTGGCCAGGAATTCACTCTTCGCCTGGGTCGCCTGTTCCGCAATTTCACGGGCTGCCACCACTTCAGAAATGTCAATCATGGAAAGCATGTAGCCAACGACAGTCTCTTGCACCTTCAAGGTACAGCCTTCGCCACGGAACCAGGTTTCCACGCCCCCGTTTTCGGGTTTCAACATCAAGGAATCCTTCCAGACTTCGTCTTTCTTGTACGAGTCGATCATCGACTTGATCATGGATTCGGGGAGGCCCATTTCCACCAGTTCGTTTATGGAAAGCCCCACAAAAGACCGCCATTCCTTACCCAGGAAATCCGCAAGCTGGCGCGACATGTATTTAATATGGAGATTCTTGTCAAAAATGACGAGAATGGAATGATCACCCGAAAGCATGATGGTATCCAAGATCGTATCTTTCTGGATTCCGCTGGTTTCGTCGTTGATCATGATCAGGAATCGGGTAGCGCCGTTATCTTCGACCAGGGCCTGGAAAGACATGCCCCACCATGCCACTTCCCCATCGGCATTCTGTACCCGCACAATCGTCTTGCGCTCGCTGGCAAGCATCTGCCCGCCCATGGCTACACGGTGGGCAAACTTCTTGAAGCCATCCGAAGTAAAGAACTTGAACAGGCTTTCTTCTTTCATGTCTTCGCCACCGTTCAAGAAATCCACCACGTAGGCGCTGGCATGCAAAATGTCGAAGTTTTCGTTGGTAAGGATAATCGTAAAGTTGTCGCCCTTCCACAACAGCGTATCAAACAGCGTACTGGAATTCACGCTATCGTTCAAGTCACGCTGGATATAGCGACGGAAAAGGATATGGGAAATCAGGGCCGCAAGCCCCATGAGCACAAATACGAAGAAGGCGACCACGCCCAACATGGTATTGGTGTGGTTATCAATGCTGGCTGCAATCTTGTTATGCTGACTCACGTGGACAATATAGAAGGGCAACTGCTTCAGGGGCGTCACCATGAAAATCAGCTGTTGGTGATGCTCGTTGGTCTTTTCAAAACGCAAAATGCGCCCGTCCATCAAGGTGTCCGAGCTAAACTTGTCGGAAATCAGCAACAACAGATTTTCAACGCTGTCCTGCAAGACCTTACCGCGGTTGGTTTCATAGGGGAAATAGGTCAGCAAGTTATCGCTTTCGCTTGCCACCAGCATGGTAATGCCACCCTCTTCCTTGGCGAGGGCACCCATGGTAAGCCTAACCTTGTGAAGATTGATATCTTCACCCAAGGCCCCCTTGAACTTGTGATTTTTATCCCAAATCGGGTACGAAAGGGAAATAACCTGACGGTTAATACTCTTGCGAATCGTAGGCCCCGTATAGGCAAGGCCCCTCTTGCGGGATGCTTCCAGGTACCAACCCGTGGTGCGGAATTCCGTCTTTCCGCTTTCCAGCTTCAAGCCCCTACCCGAAACGTAATCCCCATCGGTAGCTCCATAGTAAACGTCCACAATACCTTCGGCAGATTGAGTCTGCTTGTAAAGCAACGGCCTAATGGCATTGTCCTTGGTCACCTGCTGCACACGTTTGGCAACACCCAGGAAACTTTCTTCACGCACTTTCAGGAAGGCTTCAATTTCGGTCTGCACCCGTTCGCGCAGGGCAGTTTCGGTATTGGCGACAGCGGAATCCACCAACATGGACCGCACCGCCGAAGAAAAAATAAAGACCAAAGCCACCGCTGCCACAAAAGTCGGCAACACATACACCATCGAGATGCGGTTTCTTAAACGACGACGTTGTGCGTTCAGCGGGTTATGGGTCAAAGCTGCTCCTTACGTACTTTCCTTATAGTGCTCGTATATTTCGGGCAACTTGGATTCAAAGGACATAAAGGCATCCACCACGTCGGGGTCAAACTGGGTCCCTTTACCATTCAGAATTTCCTGGACAGCCACTTCGTGGGGGAAAGCCTCTTTATAGGGGCGCTTTGAAACCAGTGCATCGTACACATCGGCCACCGACATCAGACGTGCTCCCACGGGGATATCGTCACCCTTGAGGCCATTCGGGTAGCCGTCACCATCAAAGCGTTCATGGTGATTCAAAATGATGTCTGCAGAAATTCGTACCAGCGGATGGTCCTTCAGTTCATGGGTGGCATTCACCAGCACGTCGTACCCCTTTTGTGCGTGGGTACTCATCACCGCCCATTCTTCTTCGTTCAAACGGGCCGGTTTACGCAAAATTTCATCGGGAATGCCTACTTTGCCGATATCGTGCAAGGGGGCGGCAGTCGCATAATAATCAATATATTCGTTATTGGGTATAGCAGCCTTGAATCGGGGGTGTTCGCGCAGGGTTTCGGCAAGCATCTGCACCAGCACCTGAGTACGCTTGATATGGGCACCTGTTTCAGGGTCGCGGTATTCGGCAAGGGCGCCGAGGCTGGTAAGCATGACCTTCAAGGTTTTGCGCAAATCCAGGGTCTTTTCTTCTACCAGTTCCTGCAAATGGTCGCGCTGGTGCTTGAATTCCAGCTGATTTTTAATACGCAACTGCACCAAATTCGGGTGGAACGGCTTGGTAATGTAATCGACTGCCCCAAGGTCAAGACCCATCTGTTCGCTTTTGGAATCCGCTTTTGCCGTCAGGAACAGTACCGGTGTATTCTCCACCAGTTTCTTTTCGTTCATTTGGCGAAGAGTTTCATAACCATCCATTTCAGGCATCATTACATCGAGCAAAATAAGGTCCGGCTTCACCTTTTCAGTCAAGGTCAACCCCTTTTTGCCATCCAAAGCTACAAAGACATCGTATTCATTGGACAAAATACCTTCAAGCACTTCGATATTCGTCTTGGTGTCATCAATCACTAAAATTTTTGCGCGTTTCCGATCCATATGCCCTTAATCTAATGTTTCCAAGCTGGAATAGAACAACTTGTCTTATTCCAACTTGGAATAATATGCCTTATTTTTATTGAAAAAGCCCTTTTGCAACTTTATTATATGTTTTTTCCTTATCAACATGTGATATAAACTATATCATAATTATGGAAAAAATATCAATAATCTTCAATTTTTTATAAAAATTTCCCTAAAAATATGATTTATATTTATAAAAAGCAAGAATTTGACTACAAGAGATTAGGAGAGATTAACATGAAAAAGGTTTTACCGGTAGCAATCATTTTGGCCGGAGCGGCATTTGCCCAAGACCCCGTCCCTTCCGCTTTCTGGGAGACCGCCTCTAAATATGTAGTCGATTCCAGCGCAAATGACCTCTATACGGACATGAACCTTCCCGACACCATTAGGATGTACACCAAAGTTCCCGTTACTTGGGAAAGTAGCGACACCTTGTTCCTTGGGCATGACGGAAAAATCCGTGGTCGCCTTGTCGGCGAAAACAAGGAAGTTACCTTGACTGCGAACATGGTCAACCTCGAAGCCGGCGACAATCCAGTCGTAAAAAAGCAATATATTGTATCTATCCACGGCTACGAGCCCTATTCCAACTATCTTTTCGTGTATTTCCCGGCCAATGACAACGAAAACATCTACTACGCCCTCAGTAACGATGGTTACAATTTTACCGCAATGAATGGCGGCAAGCGCGTCGTGGCCGCCGACACGGTAAGCCTTAAAAAAGGCCTGCGCGACCCGCATGTGCTACGCGCCCCCGATGGCTGGTTCTACATGGTAAATACCGACATGAAGAGTTCCGAAGGCTGGTCGAGCAACCGCGGCATGGTGCTCATGAAGTCGAAGGACCTGATTAACTGGAAACACAGCACCGTGCATTTCCCGGACCGCTACAAGGGCAAGAATTTTGCCAACGTGACCCGCGTTTGGGCCCCCGAAACCTTCTGGGACGATACCTACGACAACGGGGACGGAACCAAGGGCCGCCCGCTGGTTTACTACTCGCTCTTGACCAACGACGGGACCATTGAATACGACCAGGTGTTCTTCAACTATGCGAACAAGGACTTCACCGACCTGGAAGGCGACCCGATTCACTTCTTTGACCGCGGCAAGTCCACCATCGATATGGATATCGTCTACAATCCGGTAGATAAATTGTACCACGCCTTCTACAAGAACGAGGGTGATGGCGGAATTTGCAAGGTAAAGGCACAATCGCTCACCTCGGCGAAGGGAACCAAGGCCCCCTCCTGGTTCGGCCAATGTAAAAACGCCTTGCAGCAGACCACCGAAGCCGTGGAAGGTGCCGGCGTATTCAAGCTGATTAACCAGAACAGCTGGGTGCTCATGTACGACTGCTACATGAACGGGCATTATCAATTCACCAGCAGTTCTGACCTCGAGAATTTCAAATTCGTGCAAGACACCAAGACAAGCGGAGCCTTCACGCCCCGCCACGGCACGATTCTCCCCATTACCGCCCAAGAAACGGCCGCCCTCATGAAGGCCTTCCCCACCAGCGATTTTGAACCCAGAGTCATCAACATTCCGGATTCCATCGGCGTGTGCGACGGCAAGAAGGTGGTGGCCCCCTGCAGCGGCACCAAGATTATCCCCTATGTGAAAGTGGGCGACGGAAGCTGGAACGAAACTACCGACCTGAAGGTCGAGAAGGGCGCCAGCGTGACATTTGGCCCGCACCCGTGGGACGGCAAAATTTGGAGCTGGGAAGGTCCCAATGGCTTCAAGTCTACCGACCGCGAAAACACCCTCAAGAATATGGACGGAGACTATAGCGGCTACTACACCGTAACCTACACCAACGAAACGGGCTGCAAGAGCACCGCTAGAATCAAGATTGTGGTAAACGACCCGGAAAAGCCTTTTATCGATACGACCACCACCCTGGTCAGGAACAACCGCGATTACAATAGAGCTGTGCGTTTAAAGCGCAATCCCGTATATTTCGACTTGCTCGGAAATAGGCTCAAAAGCAAACCGAGAAACGCCATGTACGTAGAAAGGTAATTACCCTAACGCGCGACTGAGCTTGATAAACGCATTCACCGGGTCGGCATAATTCCAGATGCCACCCAAGATGGAAACTCCCTGGATGGGGAGTTTTTTGATTTCATCCAGGTTTTCATGGTCAATGCCACCAAAGGCAATTACCTGGGGAATCCTGGAAGCATCCGCCCCGGACAGTTCGTTTAATTTATTTGAAACAACTTCGATTCCGTGGAACTTCACGGGTTCAAAAACGGATTGGGGCTGGAACACGGGACCAATCAAGGCTCCCGCCACCCATTCAGGGAGAGATTCCAGCTGATCTAGGCTGCGGCAAAAGGCAACGCAGTTCACCCGTTTCCAGCTTTCGGGAACATCTCCCATCAGCGAAGACGCCTCGGTCACGCAGCCGCGAACATCCAGGCGTTCCGCCAAATCAGGAGTGCCCCGCACCCAGATTCGGTCGCGGCATTCCATAGGTAATGCCATCAGCCAGCGTTCATAATCGTTTTCCGTTGCATATGGCGAACCGCCCCTCCCCCGCTTCGAGAGAATTAACCTCGAAAGCCCGCGGGAAAACATCTGTTCTATATCGTCAAATTCAGAAGCAAAATCGTCAGGAGATGTGGTAAGCCAAAGTCGCATGACCGAAATATAACATTTCGCGCCTTTTTTGGACGAGTAAAAACATTTATCCTCTTTTTTACAGTTTTCGTCGATAACTCCCTAAATTTTACTTACAAAAACAACCCAAATTTCTAAATTTACGCCCACTATGAGCAATATGAAGAACGATTTATGGGTCGGCGTGGACGTAGGTTCCACCACCGTTAAGATTGCGGTCGTCGATCCAGAGACCAACAAGCTTTTGCATTATACTTACCAGCGCCACAACGCCATGCAGGCACAGAAAGTTTTCGAGGTGCTGCGTGAGGCCCATGGACTTTTCCCCGATAAGAATTTCAGAGTAGCCTTCTGCGGCAGTGGCGGTCAGCCCTTCGCCGAAGCCACTCACGCCTTCTTTGTACAAGAAGTGGTCGCAAACGCACTTGCCGTTCGCGCCACCTACCCCGAATCCCGAGTCGCCATTGAACTCGGCGGCCAGGACGCAAAGGTCGTCTTCTTCGAAAAAGACAAGACCACCGGCAAGCTGATCGCCTCTGACATGCGTATGAACGGCGTCTGCGCCGGCGGTACCGGTGCATTCATCGACCAGGTGGCCGAACTTCTGCGCATCAAGACCGAAGCCTTCGAAGGCTTTGCCAAGCGTGGCCAGAAGGTCTACGAAATTTCGGGCCGTTGCGGCGTGTTCGCCAAGACCGACATCCAGCCGATGCTGAACAACGGCATCGCCAAGGAAGACATCGCCCTTTCCAGCTTCCATGCCATTGCCAAGCAGACCATCGGTGGCCTTGCCCAGGGTATGGAAATAAAGCCGCCCGTGATTTTCGAAGGTGGCCCGCTGACCTTTAACCCGACCCTCGTTCGCGCCTTCAAGGAACGCCTTGGAATTTCTGACGAACAGGCGATTGTGCCGGAACACTCCGAAGTGCTCGTGGCCATGGGTGCCGCCCTTTCTTTGGGCTCCATGTTTGCCGACCAGGAATGCTTCTACCGCAAGGAAGGTTCCCTGGACGCCCTGATCCACTTTAACGAAACCCGCCAGGCCGAAAACAAGGCCAAGGCCGCTGCCGACCTGTTCTTCAAGAACGACGCTGAATACCAGATGTTCCTGGAAGAACACAAGATGGCCGGAAACCACTACCCGCAGCCGGTCTCCGGTTCTACCCTCAACGTGTACCTGGGTATCGACGCCGGTTCTACCACCACGAAGTTCGTGCTCATGGACGAACAGGAAAACATCGTGGACGGTTTCTACGCCAGCAATAACGGCGAACCGCTGCAGGTGCTCAAGAACGCCCTCAACGAACTTTCCGACCGCTACGAAGAATACGGCTGCAAGCTCAACATCTTGGGCGTCGGTACTACCGGTTACGGTGAACAGCTCTTTGCGAAGGCTGTGCATGCCGACTTCCACACCGTGGAAACGGTGGCTCACGCCAACGCCGCCCAGAAGATTTGCCCCGACGTAAGCTTCATCTTGGACATTGGTGGCCAGGACATGAAGGCCATCTCCGTGCAAGACGGCGTGGTCACGGGTATCA
Source organism: Fibrobacter sp. (assembly GCF_045131395.1). Classification (GTDB taxonomy): domain Bacteria; phylum Fibrobacterota; class Fibrobacteria; order Fibrobacterales; family Fibrobacteraceae; genus Fibrobacter. Next base: position 149,973 of record NZ_JBGUQY010000039.1, read on the forward strand.
TTCTGAACGAAGCCTGCTCCTCGGGTTGCGGATCCTTTATCGAAACCTATGCCCGCAGCCTGGGCATCCCGATGGAAAAGATTGCAGAACTCGCCTTCAACGCCAAGAGCCCCTCTCAGCTGGGGTCGCGTTGCACGGTGTTCATGAACAGCTCCATCATCACGGAACAACGCGACGGCAAGCAGCCTGAAGACATTATCGCAGGTATCTGCCGCTCTATCATCAACAACGTGTTTACGAAGGTGATTCGTATCCGTAACCTGAATACCCTCGGTAAGAAGGTGGTGGTGCAGGGCGGTACGTTCAAGAACAACGCAGTGCTCCGCGCCTTCGAACAGTACACCGGCCTCAAGCCGATCCGTCCGGAACGTCCGGGCGAAATGGGCGCTATCGGTATCGCTCTCCTGACCAAGAAGTTCATGGAAGAAAAGCGCAAGACCGAACCGGAACTCAAGACCAAGTTCATTGGCCTCGAAGCCATGAAGACCTTCAGCTGGCACAACCAGCCGGGTCAGCTCTGCCAGTACTGCACCAACCATTGCTCCCGTACCATCGTGACCTTTAGCGATGGCCAGAGCTTCGTGACCGGCAACCGCTGCGAACGCGGCGAAGTGACCGCCGACCCGAACGATCCGAAGACCAAGGCTCTCATTGCCGAAATCAACAAGAAGATGCAGTCCGTGCCCGACATGATCAAGCGCACGAACCAGCTCTTGGTGAAGGACTACGCTCCGGCCAAGCTCGTTGAAAACAACGGCAAGACCATCGGTATTCCTCGCGCCCTGGAATTCTGGGCATCTCTTCCCTTCTGGAAGGCCTTCTTTACAAGCCTCGGCTACACCGTAGTGATTAGCCGCCAGAGTGACTACAAGATGTTCGAAGCCGGCCTCCACAGCGTGCCCTCTGACACCGTTTGCTTCCCGGCAAAGCTGGTACACGGCCACGTGCTTAGCCTCATCGAAAAGAAGGTGGACCGCATCTTCTTCCCCATGATGGTTGCAGTGCCCAGCGACCACACCAAGTTCACGGCAACGTCTGTTTGCCCCGTGGTGCAGGCCTACCCCAACGTTTGTAAGAACACCGACGAGCCCGAAAAGAATTACGGCGTCCCGATGGACCAGCCGATTTTCCACTGGTTCAACGCCAAGCTCCGTCGCAGCCAGACCATTGACTGGTTCCACGAACACTGGAAGCTGGACAAGAAACTTTTGGACAAGGCCGTTACCGAAGGCGAAAAGGCGCTCAACAACTACCGCACCACGCTTTTGGAAGAAGGCCAGAAGATCCTCGACGATGTACGCGCAAAGAACACCTTTGCCGTAGTGATTGCGGGCCGCCCCTACCATGCGGATACCCTCATCAACCACAACATCGCAAGCCACTTTACCGCCATGGGCATTCCGGTGCTGACCACCGAATCGCTCCCCGGCGTGTACGACCAGGATGTGCCGAGCCACACCCGTATCGAAATCAAGAACACCTTCCACTTGCGCATGATTGGTGCCACCATGATTGCCGCGAAGGACCCGAACATCGAACTTGCTCAGATCGTAAGCTTCGGTTGCGGACACGACTCGATTTTGACCGACGAAATGATGCGCATGCTGCACCTTGATTCCAACAAGGAAATGCTCATGCTCAAGCTGGACGAAGGCGACGCCCGCGGCCCGGTTGGCATCCGCATCAAGAGCTTTATCGAAACGGTGAAGGCTCGTCGCGCAGCTAACCTGCCTGACAAGCCGGAAAGCAACGAACCGCTGTTCCACACGCCGTTCCTGCCCGAAGACAAACAGCGCCGCCGCATTCTGACGCCGAACCTCTCCCCCGCATTCGCCGTGCTCGCCAGCGAATACATGAAGCGCGAAGGGTTCACCGCCGAATACTTGCCGGTGGCCGACAAGAAGGCTGTTGAACTGGGTAAGAAGTACGTGCACAACGACATCTGCTTCCCCTGCCAGGTGAACATCGGCGAAGCCCTCCGCTGGCTGGTGGAACACCCCGAAGTCCCGCAGAACCAGGTTTCCATGTGCCTTGCCAAGAACTGCGAAAACTGCCGCGCCGTGCAGTACGCCGTGCTTGCCCGTAAGGCCCTCGACGAAGCAGGCTTCAAGGACGTGACCATCATTACCACCGGCGTGGACTACAAGGGCATGCACCCCGGCTTCCAGCTGGGTCTCGACTTCCGTCTCCACATGCTGTGGGGCCTTGTGACCATGGACGCCATCGAAATCATGTACCGTGCGGTTCGCCCCTACGAAGTACACGAAGGCGACACCCAGAAGGTCTACGACGAATGGATGCCGAAGGTGATTGGCGTTGCCGGCCACCTCTCCACCATGCAGCTGGTACGCCCCTCCAAGCTTATCGAAGTCTTTGAACAGTGCATCGAAGCCTTCAACGGTATCGAAATTACCGAAGAACGCAAGAGAGGCATCCGCAAGCCGCGCGTTGCCGTGCTTGGCGAAATCTTGATGAACTACCACCCGAGCGCCAACGGCTTCGTGGAAGATTACCTGATGAAGAACGGCATGGAAGTCTACCTGCCGGGCATGACGGACTTCTTCCGCGTCGACGAAGTGGTGCGCGAAGAAAAGATCAAGCGCGGATTCTCGGCAAACCCGGTGATGGACCGCTTGGAAGGCGGCGTAACCTCCAAGGTTTACACGCACGCCGTGGAAACCGCCCGCAAGTCCATGCACAAGTTCAAGCTTTACGAACACCATGCCGACTGCGTGGAACTGAAGGACTACGTTTCCGACATTATCGACCCCACCTACAACACGGGTGAAGGCTGGATGATTCCGGGCGAAATCCTGTACAACTCCCAGCATGGAATTAACAGCTATATCATTCTGCAGCCCTTCGCTTGCCTTGCCAACCACATCTCTGGCCGTGGCCTTACCAAGGCTGTGAAGGAACGTTGCCCGCATATCCAGGTTCTGAGCCTTGACTACGATCCGGATACGAGCTTCGCGAACATCGAAAACCGTCTGCAGATGCTCATCATTAACGCACGTGAACTAGAAAAAGCAAATCAAGCATAACCCCTCATATATAAAACATGCTCAACGTCTCTAATGTCAGTCTTCAATACGGTAGCCGCGTCCTCTTCAAGGAAGTGAACCTTTCCTTCAAGCGCGGCAACTGCTACGGAGTCATCGGTGCCAACGGTGCCGGAAAATCTACGTTCCTGAAAATCCTTTCGGGCGAACTCGAACCCAACACCGGTGAAGTCAGCAAGGACCCGGGCGAACGTATCGCCGTCCTTAAACAGGACCACTTCGCCTACGAACAGAATACGGTTCTCGAAACCGTGATGATGGGCTATCCCGAACTCTATGAGTTGGGCAAGAAGCGCGACGAACTCTACGCCCTCCCCGAAATGACCGAAGAACAGGGCATGCAGGCCATGGAAATCGAAACTCGTTTCGGTGAAATCGGCGGTTACGAAGCCGACTCCAACGCGGCCGTACTTTTGAAGGGTCTCGGCATTCCTGAAGAATTCCACTACAGCCTCATGGCAGACTTGGATGGTGGCCAGAAAATCCGCGTGCTCCTTGCACAGGCCCTCTTTGGCAACCCCGACATTCTTCTGCTTGACGAACCGACGAACCACTTGGATCTCGAAACCGTCGGCTGGCTCGAAGACTACCTGGAACGCTTCGAAAACATCGTGATCGTGGTGAGCCACGACCGTCACTTCCTCAACGCGGTCTGCACCCACACTTGCGATATCGACTACGGCAAAATCAACATCTACGGTGGTAACTACGAATTCTGGTATGCAGCTAGCCAGCTCGCCCAGAAACAGCGTAAGGATCAGAACCGCCGCGCCGAAGAAAAGATTGAAGAACTCAAGGCCTTTATCCGCCGCTTCGCTTCTAACGCCGCCAAGGCCAAGCAGGCCACCAGCCGTAAGAAACTCCTCGACAAGATGACCGTGGAAGAAATGCCGGCCTCCAGCCGTAAGTTCCCCTGGGTCAACTTCAAGATGGACCGCGAACCGGGTAAGATTGTGCTGGAAGTCAAGAACGCCACCATCGATGGCGGCGACGGCATTATCTGCAAGGGTCTGAACTTCAGCCTGAACAGCGGCGACAAGGTCGCTCTCGTTGGCGAATACGACACCCTCAAAACGGCCTTCTTCCAGCTCATCGCCGAAGAAACCAAGGCCGACGAAGGCGTGCTCAAGTGGGGCAACACCATTAGCTACAGCTACTTCCCCAAGAACAACGACGCTTACTTCGGCTGTGACCTCTCCCTGGTGGATTGGCTGCGCCAGTACAGCAAGGAACAGGACGAAACCTTCATCCGCGGATTCCTCGGCCGTATGCTCTTTACCGGCGAAGAAGCCCTCAAGAGCGCAAACGTTCTTTCCGGTGGTGAAAAGGTGCGCTGCATGCTTTCCAAGATGATGCTCAGCAACGCCAACTGCTTGCTCCTGGACGAACCCACCGCTCACTTGGACCTTGAAGCTATTACCGCCTTGAACAACGGTCTTACCGCTTTCCAGGGCCCGATTATCTTCTGCTCTCAGGACCACGAATTCGTGCAGACGATTGCTAACCGCGTGCTCGAACTGACTCCGAACGGTGTCATCGACCGCAGCATCACCTTCGACGAATGGCTGGAAACCAAGAAGAAAAAGAAGTGACACCCGTGCGACAAGCTCAGGGTAAACTCCGTCGAAGGATCTCTAATTTGCAATAAAGAATCCCGCTAGGTTAAACCCGGCGGGACTTTTCATTTATCAAGAAAATCGTTATTTTATTTCAATTATCGTGTCACGATTACACGATTCGCAAACAGAACCTTCTTGCCGTTGTCGACGCGGACAAAGTAACTTCCTTTCGCCTTCACGAGTTCCTTGAGCGGCACCGTGGCAGAGCTGCTGTAATAGCGGCTAGAAATCTTCTTGCCACGCATGTCGAACACGCTCACGCGAGCAACGGTTGAATTCAAGTGCAGTTCCAGGTTACCGTTCGCATAAGTTACCGAGGCCGAAGCAATCACCTTAGCAGACGGAGCAATCTTCGTATTTCCTTCGGAACTCGAGGAACCCATGTTCCAGTCGCTCGGCACGCGAGCAGCAATGCCGCGGCCAGCCGTACTCATGTACACAACGCCATAAGTGTTCATGTCGCCCATCACGAATTCGCCGTTGGCAAGGCCGCCGTATTCGTGACCGTCATCGTTCACGCGAGTCCAGGTTTTACCCTTATCGTCAGAGCCGAACACACCCGTCACTTTACCGACAGTTGCAAACAAATAAATCGCCGGATAGCCGCCCTTTTCCTTGGGAGCGCCAAAGCCCACCGCTTCGCAGTAACCGACACCTTCAACCGCAGCCCAAGTGGCACCGCCATCGGTTGAATGCAACAGCTTTCCACTAGCGGGCGTACCATTCGACGGATCCTGAATAGCGACAGGCAGCCACAAGTCGCCCTCGTAGCCCGGAATGGCACGGAACTTTTTGAACGCGCTTTCGCCCGGCGTACTGACAGCCTTGAAGCTTGCGCCCGCATCGGAACTCTTGTAGAACTTGCCGTTCGCCTTGGTGTAGGCGTAGAACACGTCGTCGTTTTCAGGGTCGCCCACCACATACGCGGTGTTATCGATTCCCGAAACCTTTTCCCAAGTCGTGCCGTTGTAATTGCGGTAGACATCGGTCGTTCCTTCCATCGGAACCCAGATGGTGTAAGTACCTTTTGCCGAAAGAGCCACCGTGCCCTTAGCCGCTTTTTCGTCAGGTCCTGTATAAGTTTCCACCGTCCAAGTCTTGCCCGAGTCAAGGGAATACTGCACCGGAGCAATGGGAATGTCATTGTACAGGCCCTCGTAGGCTCGCTTGTCAGCCACCTTGGCCAATTTACCGCTCTTGGGAGCATAAGCAAGGCCCTGCGTCGTACCCAACGATACATAATCGCCGCCAACATTCGTCTTGTGCCTGAATGCCGGATATTTTGCGATGTCATCGTGACGGAATCCGTCATAGTCACCGATAATCGAAATCATCGGGCCACCCGGAATACTCACCACTTCGAAAGGCACAGTTTCTTCGACACCATGCGCCGAGAAATGCCACACCTGGTTCATGGTGAGCTGCGGTTCTTCCCAAGAATTTTCAGCTTCCTTATAAACGTAATCGCTCAAGTTGTCGCAGCGGAAAATACCGTTACCCGAAGTCACAAAGACGCGGTTGTTGTCGAACGGATCCATGGCAACGCTACCGGACCAGTGGATAGAACCGTTATGCATCCAGCCAATTCCATTGGCATCCATCTGCTTGGTCGTCGGATACACACCGCCTTCCATCCAGTAATACTTGAAGCTTGCAATCCAAGTTTTGCCGCCATCGGTCGTGTGGTAAATGTTAGTACCCCACTGGTCGCTCCACTTGCCGCTGGTGTCGCTTGTAGCCGTGTACCAGAACTGCGGACCGCGATAGCCTTCGGTCGTCACGACCATTTCGTTGGCATTTTTCGGATTAATGGCAATGCCACCATAAGGAGCTATGTAAGGGTAATATTCTTCGCAAGTCTTGCCGGTGCCGCCTGCGGCTTCGCAGTCGACCATGCCTTTCACGTCCACCTTGTCGTACTTGGCGTCACCGCCTTCGTCCAGGAAGTTTTCCGGAGAAACGTCGGACCAAGTCGCCGACGCCACATCAAGCTGCAGCACCGCACCACGACCAAAACCATCGTAAATCATGCCCCAGCCTTCGTCCCACATCATGGAATGCGGCCCAGCGCCGTCGGCAAAAGTCACCGTCATCGTTTTACCGTCGCCCGAAACCACCGCACGCTGCGGCATCAGTCGCACAATGCTTCCGCCGGCCGTGCTGCGCAATTTGTCAGGAATCGGAAGCGCCTTCCAGCTTGCACCGCCGTCGGTCGAGGTGAACACGTTTTCGAACGAGCCCTTGGCCGTCGTTCCTTCGCGCAAGAATCCGGCGTACAGCACCTTGGAGCTGCCCGGAGCATACTGCACAAAGCTGAATCCCGAACCATTCCACGTCGTATCGCTCCCGGCAGCCTTTGTCCATGCATCCACATGGCTCCAGCTCGAACCGTTATCCGTCGATTTCCAGAGGCCCTTATTCTTGGAGCCATAGAACATAATCTTCGAATCGTTCGGGTCGACCGCCAAGGCCTCGCCATTACCGCGACCCATGCCGTTACCGTGTGCACCGAAGCGTGCCACCTTGCTGCCCTTGGTTCCGTCTTCGTCCCAAGTGTAAATTACTTCCCAAGATTCACCCTTGTCACTACTGCGGAGGAACGCCGTACGGCCGTTGTTCCAGTAACTGGTCCCCGCCACCATATACACAACGTCCGATTCCTGCGGATCAACGGCAATGGCCTCGATTCCCAAAAGGCCTCGCTCGGAAACATCGACCCAGTCCATCATCGATTCCCAGCGGGCCGTCGATTCGTTCCAGCGGTAAGCGCCGCCCACGTCGGTACGGGCATAGAACAGTCCCTTGTCGACCGGAGAAGCGATCACGGCGGAGACGAATCCGCCCCCGCCCATGCTCACGTTGCTCCAACTGAAATCTGCCGCCTTTTCGGCAGCATAAGCGGACGTCACCGGCGTCCCCATCACGGCACACAGGCAAAGTCCAAAAACACCAAACAATCCTTTTTTCATAAATTCATCCCTAAACTACAATGGGCAACACGCCCTTGCATCCTATTCAAAAATATATTTCAGAGGCGAAAAACGCTAAAAAAGCACTCTATGCGTCAAATAACTGTTTTGAAGTTTTCAACACCCACGAAATTTCCCAGAAAACGACCACCAGGCCATTTTTCTGCATGCAATCAACAACGGGAAATTCGAATGGATTTCTTATAGTCTAACGATTTCGTCGCAGATTTCTGTCATGGCCGAACGGTGAGTCACGAAGATCATGGTTTTGTCCGGGTAGGTGGCGAAAAGCCTTTCAAAAAGCTCCCGTTCCGTAGTTTCGTCTAAAGACGAGCTTACTTCGTCAAACAGCCAAATGTTTCCCGGCCGCAAAAGCCCGCGAGCAATGGCAATACGCTGAGCCTGGCCTTCACTTAAGCCGCGGCCCCGCTCCCCTATTTCAGAATCCAGGCCATCCGGCAAATCCATGACGAAATCAGCACAGGCGGCATGCAGGGCACGTTTCAATTCTTCATCGTTTGCATCGGGCTTTGCAATCAGCAAATTCAGCCGGATACTTCCGCTGAGCAAAGTATTGCCCTGCGGCACATACACAAAGTTCGTGCGGGTATCCTTCGAAATAGCGCAAACTTCGGAATTCGAATAAAGCAACATGCGACCGCTATCGGGCCTTACAAAGCCCAGCATCAGCCTGAACAGAGTCGTTTTTCCGATACCCGTCGTGCCCATAATGGCTGTCTTGGAACCCGGTTCAAAATTGTGGTTAAAACCTTCCAGAATTTCGTGGCGGTCTGTCGCATAACCAAAATGCAAATTCTCCAGGCGTACGCCCAAGGAACCTTCCAAAGCCACCGAATCATAGTCGCTTTCGGGTTCCTTGGATTTTTCCAGATCTTCCAAACGGTCGATGCTGGCCGTGGTATGCACCACCTGCGGCACCATGTTCAAAATCGAAAGAATTGGGTTCTGGATCTGCCCTACCAGCTGCAAGAAGGACGTCATCATACCGAAAGTGATGGCACCGTCGCGAAGGCCAAGGCCGCCCCACACAAAGGCAAATAGGTATCCCAGACCAAAGGCAGACCCCAACGCAAATCTTGAAATCGTCGTAAAGCGGGTACGGCGAACCACATCCCGCTCCAAACGCTGCTGTGTGCTATAAAGGCGATCCGTCGCCCACTCTTCGCTTTCCAGCGAACGTAGCACCGCATTAAATTCAACGCCTTCCTGCACCTGCATCTGGATTTTAGATTCCCGGTCACGAATGGCAAGCGTCATGTTCCGAAGCTTGCGAGAAACCAGCTTTCCTAATGCGATGGTCACAGGAGTAAGCAACAACAGGGCCCAGGCTAGCCGCGGATCAAACCAGCGCATCAAAAGGAAAGCGCCAACCAGCTGTAAAGTGGTCACCAGCATTTGCGGCAGCGTTTCCATGGTCGTGGTAGAAACATTCTCGATATCCTTCGAAAGTCTCGACGCCACATCGCCCGAATGGAGTTCCGCCCCCGCATAAAGCTTGCGCAAGAACAGCCCTTCAAAAACCTGTAAACGCAACCGGTTCGACTGGCGAACCTTGGCCACGTTGGTCATGTAGTAAAATAAAATCCTGAGAACGATAGCGCCCACAACGGTAGCCACGAGCAAGCCCACCATCCGAGCGACATCAGAATCTGTTCCAGTAAGAATGGTTTCGTCAATAAAACGCTTGCTGAGCCACACCATCAATAGCCCAAGCGTAATGCGGCCCACGCCAAACACGATACGGACCGCCATATTTAAGCGGAACCCGTCAGTATTTTTCCATAGCCACGAAAAGTATTTCATTCGACCACGTTCACATTTTTCCATTGCTCAACAATGCTCATCACATCGGTCAGAGCATCATCCAGAGCAACATCATATTCATCGCACAAAGCTTCGGCCAAAGCTACTATCGTAAATTCGCCTAACTCGCTTGCACGTTGCCACAGCCAAGTAGCCGTTCCGTTCAAGCAAAGGAGTTTGCCAAAATCGAGAGCCCCTATGCCTTCGCCCATAATGACCTGCTCGCCACAGACCTCGCGAAGAACAAATCCTTTCTTAATGTGCATCGTGAACCTCCTTCTTGAAATTCCGAAGCCGCATATAGACTCTATATAATTTAAGCAAATACTTTCGCAAAGGCAAAACTTTCACCCACATTTTTTGGACAAAATGTATAAAAGGCGTGTTAAGCGCATGCCTTTTGCCATTGGGGCTCACCACATGGGTTACTTTGGCATAAATTTCTTTACATTCGCAGAATTCGCGGCCCTGCAAATTTCCGTCACCCATGAGCGTTACCCTTTCGCCATCTACCGAAATAATCCTGTGGACAACGTAATGGTTCTCGCCGACACAGGCAAGCACCACATCCAAAGGCTTTACATCTTGGGGCTTAACCAGAAGCACGCTGTCTCGGCCACCCTCGATAAAGGGACGCATGCTTCTCCCGTTCACCGGGAAAATCACCTCCACACCTTCGTTTACCAAACGAATGGCTTCGGCAAGAACCACCCCATCGTCTTTGTTGGCGGCAACACTCATAGCACCACACTCGCTTTGCAGAGTTGCGCCGCCTCCTGGTCAGGCAAGCATTCCAAATGCCATACGGGAGCATTCATGGCAAGGGCGTTTTCGGTTTTATGGAGTCCATCGGCAACTGCGCTTTCCCAGCGTTTACCCGAAATACTCGGAACCAAAGCCGCATAGGCACTCACGCCACGCAGACGTTCAATTTTATTGTGCGGAGCCTGCGACAAAAGAACAAATGCACCCAGGTAGCAAACCTCATTCTTGTAGCAAGGCGTTTTACCGCTCCAAGGCGAACCATAAACACGAACAAGGCTTTCCCCGTTTTTGTCATTTTCTATACGTACCACGGGGTTGTCGTCGTTCAGCAATTCTGAGCCCTCGTTATACTTGAGCCAGAGCCTAGCATGGGTACTCTTGCCCGTACCGCTCTTGCCCAAGAATACGTAACCCTTGCCTTTATAGGTCACCACCGCCGCATGGAACAAGGCCGTATTGTATGGAGCCGACGCAATGGCGTACAGCACCATGACGGCATTATTCACCGCAAATTTAGTCAGAGAGGGCGAACATCCGACCGGGACAAGCAAGGTAGCCACTTTGTAGTCCTTGGAACAAACCAACATTCCGGTCTCTTTGTTCTGCAAGCGAAAATCGAATACAGGCTTTTCCTGCAATGATCCACAAATAATCTGTTGGCCTTCTTCGTCCTGCCTCAATTCTTCCGTATATTCCGGGAAGGACTCGCTGTATTCCACCGCAAGGGAGAACAGGCATTCACCCGTTTCACTACCATCTTCAACAAAAGGGATATAATTGTCCATACATTCGGCGAAAAAGTTTTCACCGATTTTTTGAGACACTTCGATTACATGCCCAGCCACCTTATAGCGGCAGAGATGCAAATCGGTCTTTTGCTGAACAAATCCCATAATTTTAAAGATAGAAAAAGCCTTTAAAAATAGATCTTATTCCGCTTCGGGTAGCACTTTGGTGCGGCGCATAAAGGCAAGAGTTTCTTTTTCGCCCTTGTCGGCAAGCATTTTCAGCAAGTAAAGCAACTTCTTGTAAGTCTTTTCGGTCATCTTTTCGCGGGCCGTACTTTTGGTAAGGTACAGCAGCGGAGATTCCTGGGTATATTTTAATTTGTTGTAAGTTTTGGAAGCTGCCACACGGTCGCAGAACATTTCCTTGATGAATCTGTCAGGCATATCGATAGGCACCAGTTTCTTGGTCGCCATTTCGTAGTCGTACCAGAATTCAAAATGGTGTTTGTTTCGGCCCTTATGATGCATCCACGCCAGGCTGTAGCCCTTATCGTTGCGTTCACCGTTATTTGGCGACTGATCGCCCATGTAATACTTGGCCCCGGGAATAAATTCCGTCGGGCTATACTTGGACAAATCGTGGAACAGGCCCTGAAAGCCGATTCCCGCCTTAAAGCACAAGCGGACCACCTCGTTACGGTGCTTGGTTATCGTCAAGAAATGTTTTATCGGGTGATATTTCACAAACCCAATGATAGCATTTTTTCTAAATTTTCAGCGAGTTTATTTTTGGCAGTGAATATGCTGCCCTATTAAAGAGGAATAATTATGCCGAAACTTCGTTCGCTCAAGACTATGGAAGGCCGTGAAATGGCCGGTGCACGCGCCCTTTGGCTCGCAACTGGAACCAAGGTGGAAGACTTTGGTAAGCCGGTGATTTGCGTGGTGAACAGCTATACCCAGTTTGTTCCGGGCCACGTACACCTTAAGGACTTGGGCCAGGTTGTCGCACGCGCTATCGAAGCCGCCGGTGGTGTCGCTAAAGAAATGAACACCATCGCCGTGGACGACGGTATCGCCATGGGACACGATGGCATGCTCTACAGCTTGCCCTCCCGCGACCTGATTGCAGACTCTACCGAATACATGGCTAACGCCCACCGCGCCGACGCCCTCGTTTGCATTTCTAACTGCGACAAGGTGACTCCGGGTATGCTCATGGCCGCCATGCGCCTCAACATCCCCGCCATCTTCGTGAGCGGCGGCCCGATGGAAGCAGGCCACGTGACCACGAAGGACGGCAAGGACCGCGCTCTCGACCTGATTGACGCCATGATCGATTCCGCCGACAGTTCCGTGAGCGACGAAGACGTGGCCGCCATCGAAGCCAACTCCTGCCCGACTTGCGGTTCCTGCTCCGGCATGTTCACCGCAAACTCCATGAACTCCCTTACCGAAGCTCTCGGCCTCAGCCTCCCGGGTAACGGCACCATCGTCGCCACCCACGCCGAACGCAAGAAGCTCTTCGAAGCCGCCGGTAAGCGCATCGTGGAACTCTGCCACCAGTATTACGATTTGAACGACGAAAGCATCCTCCCGCGCAGCATCGCCACGAAGGACGCCTTCGAAAACGCCATGCGCCTCGATATCGCCATGGGCGGTTCCTCTAACACCGTGCTCCACTTGCTCGCCGTGGCTCAGGAAGCCGGCGTGGACTTCACCATGAAGGACATCGACCGCCTCTCCCGCAACACGCCTTGCATCTGTAAGGTTGCCCCCACCGTTCACAACATCCACATTGAAAACGTAAACCGCGCCGGTGGCATCATGGGCATCCTCGGTGAACTAGACCGCATGGGCCTGCTCCACAAGGACGCCAAGACCGTTCACGCCAAGACCATTGGCGAAGCCCTGGAACTCAACGACCTCAAGCGCAACCCGACAGACGAAGCCAAGCAGCGCTACCTCGCTGGTCCGGGCCGCAAGTACAACCTGATCGCTTTCTCCCAGAATTTCATGTACCCGGATCACGACCTCGACCGTGCCAACGGTGCTATCCGCGACGGCGAACACGCTTACACCAAGGACGGCGGCCTCGCTGTTCTGTACGGTAACCTCGCTGTAGACGGTTGCATCGTGAAGACCGCCGGCGTCGATGAATCCATCTTCAAGTTCACCGGCCCCGCCGTGGTGTTCGAAAGCCAGGAAGATGCCGTGAAGGGCATTCTCGACCCGAACGTGGTGAAGGCTGGCGACGTGGTCGTCATCCGCTACGAAGGTCCGAAGGGTGGCCCCGGCATGCAGGAAATGCTCTACCCGACCTCTTACCTCAAGAGCCGTCACCTGGGCAAGTCCTGCGCCCTCCTCACCGACGGCCGTTTCTCCGGCGGTACCAGCGGCCTCTCCATTGGCCACGCTTCTCCGGAAGCCGCCAACAAGGGTAACATCGGCCTCGTGCACACGGGCGACGTGATTGAAATCGACATCCCGAACCGCTCCATCAACGTGCAGCTCACCGACGACGAACTCGCCGAACGCCGCAAGGAAATGGAAGCCCGCGGCGCCAAGGCATGGCAGCCGGAAAACCGCGACCGCGTGGTGTCCAAGGCTCTGCAGGCTTACGCCGCCATGGCTTCGTCTGCTGACAAGGGTGCTGTGCGCGACCTGAGCCTCATCGGAGTCAAGTAAGAACTGTATGGATCCCGGCCGCATCGCGGCCAGGATGACAATTAAACGAAGCCTGAATGACTGAGAAAAGAATGGATTCACTTCTCAAGCCTTTTATGAATTCCCGCAAGGTGTATGTTCCGGGGAAGATTTTCCCGGACATCCGCGTGGGTATGCGTGAAATTTTGACCGAAGACCCCGAAACGCCGGTGGTTCCCGTGTACGACACCAGTGGCCCCTACAGCGATGTAGATGCCAAGCTGGACGTGACGAAGGGAATCGAGCGTTTCCGCGAATCGTGGATTATGGAACGCGGTGACGCCGAACAGCTGGACGACATGACATCTGCTTACGGCCGCGCCCGCCGTGAAAACCACGAGCTGGACCACCTGCGCTTTAACGCCGAGCACCACCCGCTCCGCGCCAAGGCAGGCCATCACCTGACGCAGCTGGACTACGCCCGCAAGGGAATCATCACCAAGGAAATGGAATACGTAGCAATACGTGAAAACCAGCGCCTTGATGAATTGCAGGCCCAGGGTAAAATCAGCATTCCTGGCTCCCCCATTACCGCCGAGTTCGTGCGCGACGAAATCGCCGCTGGCCGTGCGATTCTGCCGGGGAACATCAATCACCCTGAATGCGAACCGATGATCATCGGTACGAATTTCTTGACCAAGATCAACAGCAACATCGGTAACTCTGCCATCACTTCTTCTATCGAAGAAGAAGTCGAAAAAATGGCTTGGTCTGTACGATGGGGCGCAGACACGGTCATGGACCTTTCCACTGGAAAGCACATTCATGAAACCCGCGAATGGATCATCCGCAACAGCCCCGTACCTATCGGAACGGTGCCTATCTACCAGGCGCTCGAAAAGGTGAACGGCAAGGCAGAAGAACTCACGTGGGAACTGTACCGCGACACGCTCATTGAGCAAGCGGAACAGGGCGTGGACTACTTCACCATTCACGCAGGCCTTTTGCTGGAACACATTCCGCTCACCGCGAAGCGCACCACGGGTATCGTGAGCCGCGGCGGTTCGATTCTGGCTTTGTGGCAGATGCGCCATCACCAGCAGAACTTCCTGTACACCCACTTCCGTGAAATCTGCGAGATTCTCGCCGCCTACGACGTGGCCGTTTCTCTCGGCGACGGGCTCCGCCCGGGTTCCTTGGCCGATGCAAACGACGAAGCCCAATTCGGCGAACTGGACACCCTCGGCGAACTCACGAAGATTGCTTGGGAATACGGCGTACAGGTGATTATCGAAGGCCCGGGTCACGTGCCCATGCACAAGATCCAGGACAACATGGCCCGCCAGCTTGAAAAGTGCCACGGCGCTCCGTTCTATACGCTTGGCCCCCTCACCACCGATATCGCCCCCGGTTACGACCACATTACGTCTGCAATCGGCGCCGCTCAAATCGGCTGGTACGGCACCGCCATGTTGTGCTACGTGACCCCCAAGGAACACCTCGGGCTCCCCGACCGCGACGACGTGCGCGCGGGTGTGGTCACCTACAAGCTCGCCGCCCATGCGGCCGACCTTGCAAAGGGCCATTTCGCAGCACAGTTCCGCGACGACGCCCTTTCGCGCGCCCGCTTTGACTTCCGCTGGAACGACCAGTTCGCGCTTTCTTTGGACCCCGAAAAGGCCATGGAATTCCACGACAAGACGCTCCCCGGCAGCCAGGCGAAGGCAAGCCACTTCTGCAGCATGTGCGGTCCGAACTTCTGCAGTATGCGCATCACGCGTGCTGTTAGGAATTTCGTAGCCACCGGTGAAGTCGGCGACGTCTAAGGCGCAACAACAAAAACAATTAAAAATGTCCGGTTTACGCCGGACATTTTCTTTATTTAGACTCTGTTGCAGGTTGCGAGGGCACTTCAGAAGCCACCTTCGGTGGGACCTTATTCTTCACGCACCTAAGCGAGAACGCATTCCCGTCGAAATCCTCTTCGCTCTTGAATTCATCCTTATTGCTGACAACGTACCAATAAACGGCCCCCATTCCGCCACCGCCCTCGGCAGCCCAGAAGTAGGCGCTGGAACCCAGTTCCGCAAATTCCCCATCGCTCTGGTAGCGGCTCCCAGCAGGCAACGCATTGAAGCCGCTGGCATTGTTGTTCTTGGTCATGTCGCCCTGAGCCCAGCCTTCACGGCTCTTGAGGGCTGCAGCCAAGCCCTTGCGTTTGTTAATCGCAAATTGCCCTAACCGCATCCATTCTTCTTGCCGCGGGATATGCCAGCCTTCGGGGCAAATTCCCTGATGTTCAGTAACAACGGCCCCCTTCGAAACGCTGTCCAGGGAATTTTCGATATAGTCTTCGGGCAGTCTCATGGCCACATGCCACGGGTAAAGCCTGCCGTAATTGCGGCAACGGATATCCTTGTCCTCGTAGCAGTAACTGCCCGGAGCCGCAAAGCGCAAATTTTCCGCCATCCAGACATCCTCGCCCACGGCCACCGTCTTGTATCGGTTATCGTCACGGCGGTCATAAATCGAGGTGCTGTCGTAAATTTCATCGATATCCGGCGGGTTCATCAGGCATCGCACCGGGAAGGCCTTGCTCTTCAGGGTGGAATCCATCACGAAATCGTCATTGTCGTAAGGCAGAATCCAGGCAATAGCCCGCGACGAATCAAGCTCGTTCACCGACCAGAACCCCGTAAAGGTTCCGATTCCAGAATAAGCAGAAACCGAATCAACGGAATCGCGCACACCGGAGGCCAACGCCGTAAAGCCGAAGCCGTTTTCACCCAAAAGCGCCTGATCGCTCTCCATCCAGCTTTCACGGGCACGCAGGTTCGTACCCACGCCCACCGCATCGTCAATATCCTTCAGGTAAATATTAAGCCTGTAAAAGTCCAGGGATGTCGGAACATGCCAGCCATTGGGGCAAACATCCTTCGTCTTTGAATTTCCCGAAATGTTTGTAGCAGCTTCCCAAGTGTAAAGGCGCCCGAATTTTTCGCAATTTTCTTCCATGTTGTCGTAGCAATAGCTACCCGGCACCTTCACGTTCAGGTTATTGACCATCCACACCTGATCGCCAATATGAATCGTCAGCACAACCTTGTTTTGCACATTAACCACCTGCGGAACCACTTTCGGACGAGGTGGCGGAGGCGGCTCCCTAAAGGGATACACCTTGTTTTCGATACAGCGAATAGAGGCGCCGTCGTATTTTGACGCATATACCTTGTCAAACGACCTGGAATCGTACATGACGCTCCAATAATAAGCCCCCACGTTGTCTATTTCAGACGAAGACCAGAACTGTGCCGAAGACCGTAAATCCATAAACCCGGTGTATTCATTGCGCAATCCAGCAGGCAATGCATTAAAGCCAAACTCGTCGGAACCCGCCGGCAAACGCAGTTCCTTTTCCCACAATTCCGGGGACTTAAGACTCAAACCGACACCATCGCTCTTGCCGATTCGCCCCACATAACGCTTAAGAGTCACCCAGTCCTTGTTGGCAGGCAGGCGCCACCCCGCCGGGCAAGCATCATGGTATGTTTTCCATTCCTTTTTGGTAAAATCAACATCTACAATGGAGTGGTTGTTGTAATAATCCACAAGGCGCATCGCCATGGACCAGTCATAAAGCCTGCCGTAGGTTTCACAGTTGTAGTCGCGATTGTCGTAGCACCAGCTGCCCTTCACGTTAAAACGCAAATTCTCGGCAAACCAGCGCTGGTTACCGATCTGCACCGTCTTGTACACGCGGCCATCGCGTTTATCCTTGAAATCAGGCATTTTAAGGACATGCGCACTCGCAAGCCCCGCCAAACTAAACAACATCACCAATAAAAACGCCTGTATCTTCATTTTCGCCCTCTTACCAAGCAATATATACTCAAAAACGCGCAAAAGACAAACTAACGTAAACTTTTTTATTCCAAACAAAAAAAGCCCCCGGCTTTTGACCGGAGGACTTTTTTGCAGGTCTGGATCCTTCGCGACCTGCGGTCGCTCAGGATGACGCTTCGCGTCAATTACACAGCGCCCTGCCACTTCATGGCGTCGGCAACCTTGAGGAAGCCAGCGATGTTTGCACCCATGACGAGGTTCTTCTTGTCGCCATACTTTGCTGCAGCGCCAGAAGCAGCCTTATAGATGCTCTTCATGATGCCTTCGAGCTTAGCGTCAACTTCTTCGAAGGTCCAGGAGAGACGTTCGGAGTTCTGAGACATTTCGAGACCAGAGGTAGCCACGCCACCAGCGTTAGCAGCCTTGGCAGGTCCAAAGAGAACGCCAGCCTTCTGGAAGGCTTCGATAGCTTCCGGAGTAGACGGCATGTTTGCACCTTCGGCAACGGCCTTCACGCCGTTAGCGATAAGGGCCTTAGCACCTTCGAGGTCGAGTTCGTTCTGAGTTGCGCACGGGAGAGCAATGTCGCACTTGACAGTCCAAACGCCCTTAGAACCTTCGTGGTATTCAGAACCCGGAACGAGCTTAGCGTATTCGCTGATACGAGCGCGCTTGTTGTTCTTGAGGTCGAGAACGATGTCGAGGTTGATGCCGTTCGGGTCGTAGATGTAGCCGTTAGAGTCAGAAACGGTCACAACCTTAGCGCCGAGCTGAGTAGCCTTCTGGCAGGCGAACTGAGCAACGTTACCGGAACCGGAAATCACGACAGTCTTGCCCTTGAAGGAGTCGTTGGCGAGGTCAGCGAGCATTTCGCGAGTGAAGTAGCAGAGGCCGTAACCGGTAGCTTCGGTACGAGCGAGAGAACCACCGTAGGAGAGGCCCTTACCGGTGAGAACGCCAACCCATTCGTTGCGAATGCGCTTGTACTGGCCGAACATGTAACCGATTTCGCGAGCGCCAGTACCCTGGTCACCAGCCGGCACGTCCGTGTCAGCACCGATGTGCTTGCAGAGTTCAGTCATGAAGGACTGGCAGAAACGCATCACTTCGTTGTCGCTCTTGCCCTTAGGATCGAAGTCGGAACCACCCTTGCCGCCGCCCATGGGGAGCGTGGTCAAGCTGTTCTTGAAGATCTGTTCGAAGCCGAGGAACTTCAGCATGGAAAGAGTCACTTCGTTACGGAGACGGATACCGCCCTTGTAAGGACCGATAGCGGAGTTGAACTGCACGCGGTAGCCACGGTTCACCTGAACGTTACCCTTGTCATCGAGCCAAGGTACGCGGAAAGTAACAACGCGTTCCGGTTCGACGAGGCGGTCGATCACGCCGTTGGTTTCCCAAGACTTGTCCTGTTCGAGGACGGGGTCGAGGGATTCGAGGAATTCGCGGACAGCCTGGTGGAAGAGGGCCTGGTCCGGATCACGGGCGACGACCTTTTCATAAACCTTCTGAAGGTAAGCATTCTTGATTGCCATTTTTATATATCTCCGTTGAGAGTTTGATTGTTAATGTTTTTCAACGGGTGTAAAGATAGCAAAGGGGTTAGAAAAAAAGTGAAAAACTCTCAAAAATCTTCAATTTCTTACATTTTTGTAAGTTACTTTTTTAGAAGTTTGTTCAAATGCGTTTTTTCGTAAAATTTAAGGGGTATCAAAAAGAAAAACCTACATTTTTGTAGATTTTTGATTTTTCTTAACAATAGTAAAATTCTTTTTACAATTAAGCCGCCTATTTAAGGCAACCCAGCAAAGTTTCGTGCAAAATGCCATTGGAGAAGGCAACTTGTTCTCCATCAACGAATTGCATCGTAGAACCGTCAATACGGGTCGATTTACCCCCCGCTTCTTCCACCAAGAGGGCAATGGCCGCGATATCCCACGGGTAACTCATGGTCATCACGAAACAGTCGATACGGCCACAAGCCGTAAAGCAGCCTTCGATAACCGCCGAACCCAGGCACTTGACCCGTTCGAAGGTTTCTGCCTCGGCGGCAAAATTCTTGGAATTCTGCGCATTGATCTTGGGCACATCGCCTACGTTAAAATCACCGTTGCTCACGATGGCATGCACCGGGTCCGATTCTTCGCTTACGTGAATGGGCTTGCCGTTCATAAAGGCCCCCTCGCCCTTTACCGCCGTAAAGAGTTCGCCCAGCTTAGGCAGGTTCACCACCGCCACCAGCGGCTTGCCCTCAAAGTGCAGCGCGATGGAAATTCCCCAAAGCGGAATGCCGCGACTAAAGTTCACCGTCCCGTCTACCGGATCGATAATCCAGCGGTAACGCGGATCCGTCCCTTCGATGATTCCCGCCTCTTCGGTGCGGATGGAATGTTCGGGGAACGCCTTGCGGAGACCTTCCACAATCAGCTTTTCGCTGGCGATGTCGGCACGGGTCACCACATCTTTCTTGGACTTGTACTTGACATCGCCCAAGTCCTGTTGTATTTCAAGACAAAGAGCTCCCGCTTCTTTAGCAAGAGCCTCAGCAACTTTTAAATAATCTTCAGTAGTAGACATAAATAAAATGTGGAGTGTGAGATTTGAAATGTGGAATTAATCATTACCCATTACACATTATATATTTCACATTACACATTACTCCTTGTACGCGCAACAGCGGAAACCAATAGACGGAGACTTGTAGAAGTTCGCTACCCCACGATAAGAAACACGTTCTCCCGTAAGGAACACCACCTCTTTATGGTCAGGCACGTAGACCATGCCGTTACTAACCTGTTCAAGCCACTTGTCGCCACCCTTCTTGTATTCGGCATAGGGTGCATAGTCCACCCCCACAGAAGTGCCGCTGGAATCCTGCACATCAAAGAACTGCAAAGTATCCTTGAAATCCTTTTTAGTCAAATAAGGCTTTTTCTCATAAGGGGTACGTGACGTATCGGCCTGGAATAACGTATCCACCTTGGTTCCTTCGCGGTACAAGTAAACCGTATCGGTCGTGTAGGCCAGACGCGTAAAGACAGGGAAACCGCGGTTCGTGCAAAGCGCCTGGGATTCAATATCGATACCGCTCATGGACTTGTAAGACCCGCCCTTAAGAACGGCGACCGTATCTTCGGAGCGACCCATCACCCATTCCTGGTACTGGCCCGGCATATCCCGCACGCCCATGGGGTTCATGCAAGTCGGATTACGCTTGGTAACATCGGCTG
This sequence comes from Fibrobacter sp., assembly GCF_045131395.1. Classification (GTDB taxonomy): domain Bacteria; phylum Fibrobacterota; class Fibrobacteria; order Fibrobacterales; family Fibrobacteraceae; genus Fibrobacter. The sequence continues at coordinate 170,659 of NZ_JBGUQY010000039.1, forward strand.
CCAAATCTGCATTGTTGGTCGCCACGTTACAATCCCTGAACAGATAAGTCGACACTTCCGACATTTCCTGTATCACGCCATAAGAAAGCGTTCCGTCGTAAAGGCACACCAGCTCCCAGTCGCGTTCGTTGCAAAGGCTCACCTTAAAGCCGTCTGCCGAAATCGCCTCGCAGGCCGCCAAGGCCTCGGAATGCAGGATGTTGGTTACGAAGGCGCCCGAGTCATCCTGGTGTTCCATGCGTTCCATGCAGAAGAAGCTGGTGTCAGAAGACTTCACCGCCACAAAACCGCTGGGGCATTCCACCTCTTTCGCTAACGGCCCCGGAGACACAGCAATCGTATCTACCAACGCCACCGAGTAATAGCCGGACTTGTCGATAGAACGCACGCGCAAAATCAAGGTATCGCCAGGAGCAACCCAACGAATGGTATCCACCACAAATGTACCCGTAGAAGAAACCCTCATGGTATCGCCCGAAACCTTGTACAGCTTGCCATAACGATCCGAACCGCCGGCATAGGCACATGAATCCCATTCACCCGTAATGGGGTTAAGACGTTCCACCTTGTAGCTTTGGACCGTATCGTAACACACGGGGAAAAGACAAGTATCCGGAATGGTCAAGACAGAATCGACCTTGATGCCATGATACTTCTTGTAAGGGTCAACGCTCTTGCTCCAAAAGATCAGCAAACGGTTATTGCTGTCGAGCCTCGCCATTTCGGGGAACAGGGAATCCTTTATGGTATAGAGTTTCGTAGGCATCAGGGGCGCCACGGAATCCGTGGTATAGAAGATTTCCCAGGCATTATAATCCAGGTTTTCCGTTCCAGAGAAATTGCCGGTCGTATCCCACGAAGAATAGCCTACGGAATATTCACTTTCGGCCTTGAGCCCTTCAATCACCAAGCGGTACGCATTGGAATCGGGATAATCATTGTTGTAACCCCGACCGTCTTCCACCAAAATCGCCAGGCGGTTCTTGGTATTGTCACCGTGTTTGACTGCCGAATCGATCCACACCGAATCGTGATTAGACATAATTCGTGCATGGCGTTTAAACAAGGTTCCTCCTATGGAATCGACTCCATCCGGCGATTCCAGCCTAACCTTCAGCTTGCGCAGGTCCTCGTTCTTGTTATCGGAACGAATTACGATGTTATAGCCCATAATGGGGCCAGAAAGTTCGTTAGGCTTGTAGTATTCCGTCTGGTCGGTAGGGCGAGACCACTTGAACCGGGCTCCCGTCGTCCACGAAGAATCGTGAAGCATGCCCAACAGCGAGGGGGGAATATCATCGCCAAAATGCACATAGGCACGCTGCAGCGTACCCGGACGGCCACTGGAATAGTCGCAATAAATTGCCACCATCACGCTATCGCTGTCCTTCGCATATTGCTGAACATAAGGAGTCAGGTTGATGGTATCAAAAATGGCCGCCGTACCGGAAGGAAATTCGAAGCTGTCCGTTGCCTTATCAATCTGGTCATCATCGACCGTCTTTGACACAGTGTCCACCACATCCGAAGTGACCCACAGGTAAATGCGTCTCAGGTTGTTCGTATCGATAGGATAACGATAACGGAGTAAATAGCAATACAGACCGCTATCGGCATCAGAGGCGCATTCGCGAAGCACCGACAAATCCGAGATTTCACGATCGAACAAGAACTCCTCGGAACTGCCGTCGTCGGAACAAGCCACAAGAGAAGCAAATAACGCAACAACCAACGCCAAGAGCGTTGCACGCAATGTATAAAGTCTAGACATCGGCCATAAAATAGCAAAATACCATAAAAAAAACCGACGGTACTTGTGATACCGTCGGCTCTAAACGATTCAAAACCGATTAGTTTTCTTCCGGATAGACAGAAACTTTCTGACGCTTTGCATCGAGGCGTTCGAACTTCACCTTGCCATCGACGAGAGAGAACAGAGTGAAGTCTCTGCCCATACCCACGTTGGTGCCCTTGTGGAAGTGAGAACCGCGCTGACGAACGATGATGTTGCCAGCCTTGACGACTTCGCCCGCATACTTCTTAACACCAAGGTACTTGGCGTTACTGTCGCGGCCGTTACGTACTGAACCTTGACCTTTCTTATGAGCCATGGATTATACCTCCTTAGCCTTACGCAGAGAGTTCTTCTTAACCTTGGCGGGCTTCGGGAGACCCTGGGCAATCTTTTCCTTGCGAGTCAGAGGCACATTCTGCACCTTCTGCTTGGCGAGGGCAGCCACGCGAGCGCGGTTGCGATCGATAACCTTGGAGTCGACCTTTGCGGATTCTGCGCCGGAGCGAAGTTCCGTAACCAGCACCTCGGTATAGCCCTGACGATGACCGTTACGACGTTCGTAACGGGTACGGCGCTTCTTCTTGTAAACGATGACGGTGTCATACTTGCCGTGGGCAAGCACTTCAACCTTCACGGAGGCGTCGTTCAGGACAGGGGTGCCGATTTGCACTTCTTTTCCTGCGAAAAGAAGAACGGACTTGAGCTCCAGTTCGGAACCAACAGCGGCATCGAGCGTGGGGACCTTGTAAGCCTTGCCCAGCTCAACTTTATACTGGAAACCACCTGTTTCAACAATAGAATACATTTTTGTAATCCTTTTTTGGTTGCTATTGGGACCCCAAATGTAGCAAAATTTGGGGGATTGTAAAGGGAATCCGGGCCATTTTAGGGCAAAACAGGGTTAAATTTGAGCAAAATCCGTTAAAAAAACGTCATTGCGAGCCCTAACAGGCTCTTTTTGGCCGATCTGCGAGTCGTAGTTGCACCATTCTACACCAAGACGGGTCTGTTCGCCAATATCAGGGTTAATATCCTCATTCGACCTTAAAAGGGAATTTGTAGTACTCATGACAACTTTCAAATCCTGTTTTGCCAATTCAAGAGCCGCTTTTTTGGGGGCGCTAACATCATCACGGCAAGCATTAACGCATTTCTCTATAAACGACTCAATATTTTTGTATTCGCTAGAAGCCTTGAGAGAATTAACAAAGCCAAAAGCTTCATCAAACGTTACCGGATTCCTTTCATAATCGTTCGACTTACTCGGTTGTCGAGATAATCCATCTACATTTGCACTAAAATCAGCGATTGTAGAATCGACGAAACTATTCATCGTTGTCGTTGTTAAACCAGCTTCAACAATCCAATCATTAGCATCCGCATCCATCATCAAGCGCGGCTCTAGCGACTCGATCTTGTAGTTTTTACGGGTAGAATTCTTCTTGTTGTTCTTCTTTGACATAATAACTCCCAATGGGCTTTTCCCCAAAGCCCTGTTTTTTTGTTAAACTTTTTTGAATGATTAATTAGGGATTAATAATCCTTTGTGCAACGGATAGAGAGGCCATAAAACTTTTCTTCTCCTGCACCGCGAGTCAGATGATCGTATGTAACATAAGCTACCAAGCCCCCGACATAACCATTTTCTTCATTCTTATATTCACCAGGCAACCAATGATAAGCAGATTTATCCATATTTATATAATATGAATGAGGACCATCTGAATGCAGTTTTCCAGCCGGCAAAAGGGAGAATCCACGCTGATTGGATCCCCACAAAACAGCCCCCAAATAACTTGCACCGTCTCTTGAACCACTATACCTCATAGCAACAGCCCATTCACCTTGGCTCATAACATGCCAACCATCAGGGCAAATGCCCTGATGCAAAACATAGCTTAAGCTATTACTTAACAAAGGAATTTGATTTCTTGTCAAATCAATCGTATCTGGACATTCAACAGAACCCATGGCAAAGCTGTCGCAGGCCGCAGGAAAATTCATCACCGTAGCCCAGGTATAAAGCCCACCAAAACCATTATCGCAATACCACGGGTCATCATCGTAGCAAAACTTGGTAGAATCCGTCATCTGGGTCCCACCCGGTATCATTTTGCCGTAGTTCAAATTTTGAGCAAAGATTGTGATGGAGTCAACATCCCCAAAGCCAAATTCAAAGCGAAGTGTTTTATATACTTGTCCATCTCGAGGATCAGTAAATTTCCCATAGCTGTAGCCTTTCTCGTTAACAAAAAGACGGCTCATGTCGTAATACTTGCTACTAGAAGAAGGCGTTACAGAACTAGAGGACATCGGAATCCAGCGGCCATTTTCACAGATAAACTCTTGTTGCAACTGAGGGATATACTGAGTCCAGCCCTCATAATCACTCGAGCAAAGTGAATCTCGCAATACATAGCCACTGGAACTCGAACAATTATCGTTTGTACCAGACGAGGAATAATCTCCAGCTTCCGAACTACTAGAATTATTTTTCTTACCACTAGAAGAACTCTTCTGCGAGCCATTCGAATCAGGCTTCACAGAGCTAGAAGACTTCGAACTCCCACCGGAAGACGTTCCTTTGTCCGTAACGGAACTCGAGGATTGGTTGACAGAAGACGAAGAATCACCGGCCGGTTCTGGGGAAACAGAAGAGGATGAATCGTCTCCGCATGCAACAAGCATTGTCAGGAGAACGGACAAGACAAGAACGCTTTTAAAAATCTTCACAGAAGACCTCCAGTTG
>NZ_JBGUQY010000040.1:0-89749 GCF_045131395.1 Fibrobacter sp.
TTAATCACGTTCGTATAATTGACTTTCCAAGAAATCTCTTGGACCCGTCACTAAGCACATCTCCGATTCCTTCAATCTACTCAACAACCTCTCGGGTTGCTGTCCCTTGATCGCGGCTTACTTGGTTCTTCGCTTTCAGCGTTTCGTTTTCGGCCGTCCCTCTCAGGAACGACGCCAATTATAGAATTTTCAGGAACATTTGCAAGGGTAATTTCGCAGAAAAATTCGCATTTTTTTCTTATTTTCGCAAAAAACGGGAATGCCACGGCTCTTTCGCAGGGAGTTACCCGAGAATTCACAAACTATTCACAACTTTTTTGAAGCAGCCCGATTAATTTTTCTCAAAAAAGCCCAAAATCGCCTTCAAAGGGGCATTTTCCATGTCGATAGAAGTGCAATTCATCTGGCCACGGAACCATGTTAGCTGCCTTTTAGCATAGTTACGAGTCTTTTTCTTGACTTCCTCGACTACTTTTGCCATTTCAGAGGCATTTTGCGCCAGCAAAAGCTCCCGATAGCCCAAACTCTGCCAAGCCGGAGCCGAGAGCGGAACCGTCTTAGAAAGTTCCCGGGCTTCTTCAAGCCAGCCGTCTTTCATCATCTGGTCGACGCGCTCATTGATTCTTTTGTACAAAGTATCGCGATCACGCTGTAGCCAGAATACGGGCAACTCGCCCATCCCGCCTTCACGTTCTTTCTGGTATTCCGAAAGCTTGCGGCCCGTCGCCTTGAAGACTTCTACCACACGAATCAAGCGCTGTACATTATTCGGCTCAACATTCTGTACAAGTTCAGGATCTATCTCCAGCGCTATTTTGTACAAACTATCTGCACCTTGAGATACCGCGAATTCTTCCAGTTCGCGACGAACTGCTTCGGGCACTGCGGGAATCTTAGGGAGTCCAAGCATCAGGCTTTGCAAATAAAGCCCCGTACCACCGACCAGAATGTAGTTCTTCTGCGGATTCAATTCCAACAATCCTTTAACCGCCGAGCAAAAGGCTCCGGCCGAATAGGACTGCATCGGATCCAGAAAATCAACTAGGTGATGCTTGACCCTTGCAAGGCTAGCCGAGTCTGGCTGTGCCGTACCGATACAAAAGCCCCGGTATACCTGACGAGAATCAACACCGATAATTTCGGCATCGTAATGTTCCGCAAGCGCAAGCGACAAGTTCGATTTACCGATTCCCGTCGCACCGACCAAGGCAAATAAGATAGGCATAGCGCCAATTTAGTTATATTAGCACCTACCATGGGAAAAATGAAACACGTTGTCGCCATAATAATCGTTCTGGCAGTCTTAATCGGAGGCTTCGTCTATCTGCTACCCAAGCTTTCCGAACTGCAGTTACTCAACGGCATCAAAGGCTTCAAACAAACGGCAGCAGACACGACTGCCATCGACGCCTCGACACAAGACACGTTGACCTTCGAAGAAAGAATGCAACGGGCCCTGGACCCACTGGAAGTCAGCTACTCCAAGCGCAAAAAACGCCACATATGGACAATGGGCGGAGGAGAGACCGTCATCACCTATCTCCTGCAGATGCAGCGATTTGTAAAAAAGGCCGGCGGTAAAATCCTCTATATGGAAGAACTCTACAACAACAACGAGGTTTTCCAAGCCGCCAGAGTGGACCTCCTCAAAGACAACGGCGATTCATTAAACATTGAAATACAGGTTTCCCGCAACGAATTCAAACTGGGAGCCTCGTTACTGGCAGTCGCCTTCCAGGTTACCCAATTGACCCCCGAATTGGTGGCCGCTCTCAAGAAACTGGAATACGCCTACGATTTATTGATTCCGCCCTTCGGCTTAAGCGACGAAGAATACCGCAATTTGGATAAAATATACAACAGGAACATCACCCTTTGGCTAACCCTTGAATCCACTAAACTGAACAAGGCCCACAACAAATTGAGGCCCCTGCGCATTCACCATACCGAAGAGCAAATCGAGGCCGTCATTGGTGATGCCAGCTCCAAGTTCCCCGAAGCCCGGGGTATCGTATCGCGCTATGGCGAACAGGCCGTGGAACACCGCCAGCTTTTACAAGCCATTTTAAAGCCCGCCAAAGACCGAGCCCTTTGGTTTATGGATATTTCCGCCAACAAGCGTTCCATTGTACCTCAAATCTGTAAAGAACTGAGCATGACCTGCAAAGAGGCTGTCGCCTACAACCCGGAAAACAGCTCCCTCGACGACTATACCAAAGCCAAAATCAGGGAAGCAAAACGCAACGGGCTTGCCGTCATGATTCTCCCCTTGACAGTAAGTACAGTCGAAAAATTGAGCGATCTACCAACAAAAGTCAAGAGCCAAGGTACCACGCTTATAAATTTATCTACCTTTATGAAGAAATGATAAGGAGTCCCGTATGACCGTAAAACTTGGATTTAACGTTGATCATATCGCCACCATCCGTGAAGCCCGCAAAATTTGCGAACCGGATCCCATTGCAGCTGCAGTAATTGCAGAACTTGCAGGCGCCGCAGGCATTACCATGCACTTGCGCGAAGACAAGCAACATATCCAAGACCGCGACGTACAGCTTTTGCGTAGGACTGTTACCACCAAGATGAACTTGGAAATCAGCCCCTCCCAGGAAATGGTGCAAGTTGCCATCAACAACCAGCCCGACACCGTGACTCTTGTTCCCGAAACCCATACGGAACTTTCTACCGAAGACGGCCTGAACGTAGCCGCCAAGGCCAACGACCTCATCAAGCCGGTGATGACCCTCAAGAACAACGATATTTCGGTAGGCGTTTTCATTGACGCCGAAACCGAACAGGTCAAGGCCGCCAAAAAGATTGGCGCAGACTTCGTGGAATTCAACACGGGCAAGTACGCCACCAGCTGCACCCTTGGCAGCGCCGAAGAAGTGGAACGCGAAATTTCCGCCCTCGAAGACATGACCGTTCTTGCAAGAAAGTATGGACTCAAGGTGAAGGCCGGACGCGGACTGAACTACCGCAACGTAGCAGCCATCGCCGCCATCGAAGGCATTGACGAAATCATCGTCGGCCACAGCATTGTAAGCAAGGCCGTAATGATCGGTATCGACCGTGCCGTACGCGACATGATCGATACGATTAAGGGTTAATAATCCTTATATTCCACGTTTTCTAGGACTAATCCCTGGGGCGGCGCCCATGTGCGTTCGCCCTTAAATTTTTTGTCGAAAATAGTTTGTACGGTTCCAAGAGGAAGCTTGCCACGGCCCACGTCGAACAAGGTTCCGACCATGGCCCGCACCTGGCGGTGCAAGAAGCGGTTTCCCTTGATATGGAACATGCAGCTCCAGTCGTTTAGCCGTTCCAGACGGAATTCCGTCAGAATGCAATCCGTCGGCTTGCCGTCATTACGGGGAATGCAGAAATCGATAAAATCGTGATGACCCAAGAAGGACTGCGCCTCCTTTGCCATAGCGTCCAAATCAAGATTCAAGGAACCGCATTCCCAGCCGAAGTCCCGCAGCAAGGCTACCGGACGCGTATAAATGGTATACTGGTAATACCTGCACAGGGCGTCGTAGCGGGAATGGAAATCGGCGGCACAGGGTTCCAAGTCGCGAATGCGGATAAGCCTTTGGGTTAGGCCATTGATAGAACGGACCAGCTTTCCGCAATCAATTTCACCATCATAATCAAAATGCACGCACTGTCCGCGGGCATGTACACCCGTATCGGTACGACCGGAACCGGTAATACGCACCGGCACACGCAGTGCTATCGCAAAAGCATCTTCAAGAGCGGACTGGACTGTGACGAACTTGGTCTTTCCGCCCTCGTTCTGGGCCTGCCAGCCGTAAAAAGCCGACCCCAGGTATTCGCAGCGGAATCGATAACGCATTAGCCCATGGCTTCCTTGATGACCGCTTCCACCTTTTCCTGGGAAATCTTCAGGCTAGAGGCGATAGCCGAGGCCGGGAAGCCGCGACGGGACATCTGGAGGATCTTCATCTTTTCGTTGGACTCGCGATCGAATCGAGTAACTTCAAGAGGGCTCTGCTTGAGGCTAGGATCACCTGTAAGGTTACGGCTCTGGGCACGCAGCTTCATGGTGCGTTCACGGGAAAGACCGCGGGGAGCACGCAACACATCAGAAAGATTCTGCATGGCAGAAGTAATACGTTCCTTGGCCGTGGGCCTGAGGGTAGGCTTGCTGTCGGAAGCGCTGGTCAAGATCTTGTTTTCGGGAATTCCATTTTCATCTTCGAATTCCACCTTCGGGGCTTCTTCGGGCTTTGATTCCCTTGCAGCCGCTTCTTGAGCCATGGTTTCACGCTTTTGCGCCGCATATTCTTCGGCGTCAGCAATAATGGAACGCTTTTCGCGGCGGGGACGCGGCGGAATCGTCGCATCGTCCAGAACGGCCTTCGGTTCCTTGAAACGTTCGGCCTTGATGGCTTCCATACGGCGGGTAATAATTTCCTGACGCTTCCTGAGAACCAGAATCAGAATAACAACACAGACGCCTACGGCCAACACGCCGCCCACAATCCACTTGACGATGTCTGCGGAGTGTGAACCGGAATCAACGGGGGCCCCTTCCGAAGGTTCCACCGCAGGAGCTGCACGCATCGAAGACAATTCTTCCCAAGCAGAATCCAGCTGCAGACGAATACTCACCTGAAGGTCAGGGTTCGCCTTTGCATTCCAAAGCGCATGTTCCAGAGAATCAATTTTAGAGCGAGCCGTCAGGTAAGCTTCTGCATTAAAGGATCCCCGGGAACCGGAGAAATCCATCAATAAATAAACAGCCAAAGCGGAAGCCAGGACGAGCAACACAATGGGAGCTAAAAATTTTTTCATAGCCTAAAAATAGTAAAAAAATGAAAATGCGCCCAATATGACTCGTTGAGAATGTTGAAAATTTCTCAACGCTTTTCAAGAAAGATTGGCAGACAGACCCTTTTTCACGCACTCTTTTTCTATCTTTGAACTCAAGAACTCTTTGTTCTCCTCCTAACCCCCAAAAAGCTCAGCTAACGCAAGTTAGCTGAGTTTTTTTCTTCCATAAAAAATCTGCAAGGCCCAAAGAACCTTGCAGACAAATTAATAAAATTTGATTAAACAGTTGGGCTTTAGCGCTTTTTCCCAAGTGCCTCGGCAAGAATCACGCGGTTAGCTCCGGACTGGATAGCCATCTGCATGGATTCGCCGGCAGCCTGCAGAAGTCCACGGGCATCGCCTGCATGGGCGGGCATCACTGCAACGCCCATACTGAGGGTCGTTTCAAGCACGGTTTCGCCATAAGCAATCTTGAGCTGGGAGATTTCGTGGCGAATGCGTTCGGCACGGTCACGGGTAATCTTAAGGTCAGCCCCCGGCAAAATCACGCAGAAGACCTCGCCTTCGTAACGGCACGGAATGTCTTCGTTACGAACGTAGCCCGGCAAACGCTGGCCAAGTTCCCACAACAGCTGTTCCACCGCATGGCGACCGCGCTGTTCCTGGATCTGGGCTACCGCGTCCGGATAAATCATGATCAGGCCGATCGGCGAGCGGTGACGGGTTGCAGCAGAGACCTCGCGAACCAGGGATTCTTCCATATAGCGGCGATTGAAGAGACCCGTGAGGCTATCACGGATGCTATGCTGCCTATAACGGGCACCCAGGTTCTGGTTTGCAATATAGAGGCCAAAGGTCGTCGCAACAGCGCTCACCTTGGCATGCCAGTCATCCATGGATTCATTGTCAGGCAAGACATCGGTCTGCAACGAGAAAATACCGAAATGTTCTTCGATACCTTCAATAGGGGCGCAGAACGAAATACCATGCGGATGGTGATGCAAATGGGTACAACCAGCATTGACGCTCGGGTTCGAATAGTCCGTAATAACGATGTCACCGGCATCGAAGCTGGCACATTCCACAGGGCGAATCACATCGTCGCTAAAGACCGTTTCGCCAAAGCCAAGCACCTTGCGCAGGTCCGTTTGAGTACCTGCATACATATACAAGATTCCAGAGGCATTGGGGAAAAGCTGCGGGAGCAATTGTTCCAAGGCCTTGATCACCTCGGGAACGGGGCGATCTTTTAAAAGACAGCGAGCATACTTTTTCCAGGCATCCAGCGGGAACTTGACACAGATTTCGTCGACTTTTTTGGCAAGAGCATCTTTTGAAGAAATGGCACCGGTCGGAAGAGCCATGTCTTCGGGTTCAGGCGGAGCGGCAAGGGGATCCGGTTCCGTCAAGGTAAGACCCGAAGTCATAGACAGCTTCGAATCCTTGATTGAATAAAGAGCCTCGTTAAAGTCTTCTTCGGCAATATCAAGCTTTCGCTTGCAAACATTGTAGAGGACCAGGCCAAGGACTGCACCCCACGCCCCTACAAAGATGAACTTTCCGCCAATAGGAACCGTCGTTTCGGGCACAAAGTACGAAATGACTACTCCTGCGACAAACGCTATCAGCCAAACGAAATAAGTAAACATGCTCATACAATTAAATGTAGTTAAAAGGTCGCCTTTGGCGCAATTATTACTTAATAGTTACCAGTATTTTTTACTACAAGAAGCTTTTTATTTCATCTTTTCTAGTAACTGAAGGCTCAATACCGGAAAATCAACCTATTTAGGGCTCTATTTTCTACATTTTTAACTATGACCATCCTCGAAAAGATTGCCCTTGCCCTCCCTGCCGTCGAATCCCCCGCCCGCTCACATGACCGCGCAGTTTTTTCCTTCTACTATTAATTTCAACTTATAAACTGCGCTCTCGCAACCGCCCTCGGTTAACTCCCGAGGGCTTTGTTGCTCACAGCGGTAACGGGCGGGCTTTATTTAGCTAAATTTCACATTATGACCATTCTCGATAAAATTGCGTTAGCTCTCCCTGCCGTCGAATCGCCCGCCCGTTACATGGGTGGCGAAGCCAACAGTGTCGTAAAGGACCACAGCCAGATGCTTTGCCGCATGGCGTTCGTGTTTCCCGACAAGTACGAAATCGGCATGAGCAATAACGGAATCCGTATTCTGTACCATGTGATTAACCGCGAACCGGACTTGCTGTGCGAAGTATCCTTTGCACCGTGGGAAGACATGGCCAAGGAAATGGAAAAGTACGACATTCCGCTGTACAGCTACGCCAGCTACACGCCGGTACGCGATTTCGAGGTGGTGGGCATGACGCTCCAGACGGAGCTGAACTTTACTAACGTGCCCTACGTACTTGACATCGCCCGCATTCCCGTGTGGCAGAAAGACCGCCGTGAAGAAGACCCGATTCTTGTAGCCGGCGGCCCCGCCATGGCAAACCCCGAGCCGGTCGTAGACTTCTTTGACGCCTTCATGATCGGTGACGGCGAAGATATGATTACCAAGTTCCTGCGATGCGTAGGCGAAGGAAGAAAGGCCAAGCTCCCCCGCGCCCAGATTCTAGAGAATTTGTCTAAAATCGACGGCGTGTACGTTCCGACTCTGCGCCCCACTGTCACCAACGAATTCGGCGACATCGTTCCCGCGGAACCCGCCAAGGGCAGCTACCAGAATACAAACGGTGTACGCCGCCAGTTCATTCCGGTCATGGACCCGAAGAACTACCCCATCAAGAACCTGATTGCCAACATGCAGCTGGTGCATAACCGATTCAGCGTGGAAGTCATGCGCGGTTGCGCCCAGGGCTGCCGTTTCTGTCAGGCAGGCATTTGGTACAGACCTTGCCGCGAGCTGGACCCGGATGACGTGTTGGACATTGCCAAGGCCGGCATCCAAGCTACCGGTGAACGCGAACTGGGCCTACTATCCCTTTCTACCGCCGACTACAAGCCGGTGGAAGGTCTCACCGATTCCATTATCGACGACCCGTTCTTCGATACCGTGGACGTGAGCCTCCCGAGTATCCGCGTAAACGCCTTCGGTGAAACCCTGGCCCAGAAGATTTCAGCCCTGAAGGGCGGCCGCAGCGCCACCTTCGCCCCCGAAACGGGCTCCGAACGCATTCGCAAGATGATCAACAAGACCATCAGCGACCAGGACATGTACAACGCCGCCGAACACGCCTTCTCTAGCGGATTCAACAAGATTAAGTTGTACACAATGATTGGTTTCCCGACTGAAAATGAGCAGGACATGGAAGCGTTCTGCAACCTGATCGAGAACCTGGTGAAGATTGGTCGCAAGTACCTGCGCAGCTGCCAGATTGCCGTGAGCATGGGCATCCTGATTCCGAAGTCCTTCACGGGCCTGCAGTGGGCCCCCTTCATGGACAAAGAAACCGCCCTCAAGCATATCCGCTACGTGCGCGAAAGATTCTTTAGGCATCCGAACGTGAAGGTGAACTGGGCCGCTTGGGAAACAAGCTTCTTGGAAGCCGTCTATAGTCGCGGCGACCGCAGGCTGGGTCCCGTGATTTACGCCGCCTACAAGAAGGGCATCACCTTCGAAAGCGATTCCTACCGTTTCGATTTCGACAAGTGGTTACAGGTCTGGGACGAATGCGGCTACGACACCAGCTGGGTGTACCGCACCCGCGAAAAAGACGAAGTGTTCCCCTGGGACTTTATTCACGCAGGCACGAGCAAGCAGTACCTTCGCGGCGAATGGGAAAAAGCCTTCAAGGAAGACTCCGCCCCCGTGCCCAACTGCAAATGGGGCGACTGCCAGAAGTGCGGCATCCCGGGCTTTGGTGCAGAAATCAAACTCGCCAACGACCCGGTGCGCCACAAGGCCCCGAGCCGCACGCCCGAAGAAATCAAGAAGCTTGTGGCGGAACGCCGCCCCACGCAAAAGAGCTGCCACAGCTACAAGATTACTTTCAAAAAGACTGGTCTCAGTCGATTCTTGCCGCACCAGAACATGCTCAGCTTCTTCGAACGCACCTTCCTTTGCGCAGGCATCCCCATCAAGTTCAGCGAAGGCTTCAGTCCGAAGCCCCGTATTTCGAACATGGGCGCACTGCCCCTGGGTCTTGAAACCTACTGCGAAGTCATCAGTGTGGACTTGTTGCAGCCCCTTGATATTTCTAAAGAGAACTTGCCGAAACTCATGGCGGAACTTTCGAGACCGTTCCCCCGCGGCATGGAAATCGTGAACATCGAACCGCTGAAGGAAAAGCTCAGCAAGCACATGCCGACAGCAATGATCTATTCCTTCACGCCCGAGGCTATCCCCGAAGGCATCATGGAAAAGTTCGAGAACAAGACGCTCCCCGTGGTATTAAACCACCGCGGCCAGGAAATCAACCTGAACGAACACCTGCTCGGAATCCAGATCGCTGGCGACGCCATCATCACCAAGGTAAAATGCAACAACATGGGCACGACCGTGAGCCCGTTCAATATTTACGCAGCCTTGATGGGTGTAGAATTTGACCCGAAAAAACTCGACGAAAGTTCTCGCCGCTATCTGATCAAGAAAATCGCAATGGAATGGTAACTTTATTCAGCCGGCAGAATAATCTCGATGTGGCGAGTGCTCACATTGAGGAAGTGCGTACGGAACAAGTCCTTTTCGCTCTTGTCGCTTACACGCACCTGCGTAACGGCAATGAAATCCTTGTTTTCACGGATATAATCGGTGAGACGCTCGTCGCGGAGCGTGTCGATTTCGCCGGTGATGATAAAGCTGTCTGTCCAAATCTTTACTAGCATACCCTAAATATAAAGATTTTTTTGTTTGCAAGCAGAAAAAAAGCGTTTTTTTGTTGCTTTTTTCAAATTCTGAAGGTATTTTGGTGAAAAAAAGGAGCTTATCATGGCCTCGAAAAAAGTTATTAAAGCGACCCCCGGTAAGATGATTTACCACAATTTGGAATTTATCGACAGCGATGTCGGTCGCCCGATCAGAATCATTGCCGAATTCATGGGCCCTTCCCAGATTTTCGCCCAGGAAGGCGTCAAGAACACCATCGTGTTCTTCGGTTCTGCCCGTACGCTCCCCATGAGCGAAATCGTGAAGCGCCGTAAAAAGTGCAAAAGCGCCAAGGAACTGGAAAGACTGAAAAGGCTCGAATCCGTCGCAGAATACTACGACGCCGCACACCAGCTCGGTGCAAAGCTTGGCCGTTGGGCCAACAAGCAGCACAAGGGTTTCGCCATCATGACCGGTGGCGGTCCGGGCATTATGGAAGCGGGCAACCGTGGTGCCAACGACGTAGGAACTTCTTCGATCGGTCTCAACATCAAGTTGCCCTTCGAACAGCACCCGAACCCCTACATCGACGACGAACTGAACCTGCAGTTCCGCTACTTCTTTATCCGTAAGTACTGGTTCATGAAGATGGCGAGAGCCCTCGTGGTATTCCCGGGCGGTTTCGGCACCCTCGACGAAATGTTCGAACTCTTGACGTTGATCCAGACCAAGAAATACGGAGACCGTATGCCCGTAGTCGTCTACGGATCCAAGTACTGGAACAAGGTCATCAACTGGAAGCACCTGGCCGATACGGGAATGATCGACAAGGACGACCTCAAGTTGTTCCATTTCTGCGATACCGTAGATGATGCTTACAATGTCATTACAACGGCATTGGAAAAAACAATGGAATAAATAAACTCACAATTTATAAGCAAGGTGTCGCTCGGCGGCACCTTGTTTTGTTTTGGGGATTAGCTAAATTTGGGTCATGCTCAGAAACATCTTGGCAGAGACTCTTGACCGCGTGTCCAGGAACATGGCCCTGCGACCGAACTACACCATGGAAGAATACCAGAGGTGGTTTGACCAGAATCCGGAATACCTGCACAACGGAGCCGTTCAACGCATTCAGTTAGTGGAGCCTTTGACTCTCGAAGGCACGAACAACCTGTATCGTGCCCAGTTTTGGCTAGAACACCCGACGGATCCAAGCCGCTACACGGAAACCGAAATCGTCGTCAAGATTTGCAAGTTCTGGGCATCCCCCGGCAAGAACAGGCTGCACCGTCTGAACATGCTGTTGAGCGCCTTCCAAGATGAAATCCGCATCAACAACTTGATTCACGCCACCAATATCGAGGGCGTGGTACAGAGCATGGGTGGCGGTATTGCCGGCAGGCACCCCTACCTGAAAATGGAATTTATCAAGGGATGTTCCCTGGACAGGCTTTTCAAGAAAGACCTGACCGACGACGAGGTGATGCATCGCGTGGCCCAGCTCGCCTACCTTGCAAACACCATTAGCCAGTTGCACTACTACCAGGTGGTTCACAAGGATCTTAAGCCCAAGAACCTTCTGCTGTGCCAAAACCCGCAGCACAAGAACAACCACAAGATTCTGATCTGCGACTTCGGCTACGCCCAGGCAAAACTCCGTGAAACCATCACCGAATACGGTGGACAGATGACGCCCTGCTACAGCGCCCCCGAACAGGCGATTATGGGCGAAAACCTTTCTGCATCGGTAGACTACTTCAGCTTCGGCATTATCGTGCACGAATACCTGACCGGCGAGAAGTTGTTCCCCCATGCCATGGATATTTTTATCGAAGACGGTTACCGCATAACCGACCGTTACCTGGAATACTTGAAGACCGGTCGAGAAAACCGCTTTAGCGACCCGCGATTCCCCGAACTGACGCAATGGATTGACAATCTTACGATTTTCGACAGTTTCGAGCGCATGCAAAACTGCCCGAACCTGTTTGATATAGCTCACAAATTGCGTGAACGGGTGAACGCCCAAGGGTACCGCGACGTGAATACGGATTTCTTGTGGAACCAATTGCGCGAATACAACCGTTTTTAAGAAAAATAAAATTTTCACTTTAACATTCGCGAGTATATATTCAGGATATGAACAAGTCCTCTATCTCGAATATTACTGCCCTTTTGAAGAAAATTAAGCCAATCCATTATTTGGTGGTTTTGGCGATTATAGGTATCGGCATTTTTAACGGCGTCACCGGAATCATGCCGCAAGTCAAGCAAAGCCGTTACGAAAAAGGAATCGTCAAGTCCTTCGACAAATGGTGGGAAGAAGAAGGTGCCAATAATTTCAGAAGAGTCGGCCTTGAACCCAATGAACAAATCAGGCAAGAAGAATTCGAACAATTCCGCAGCAGGGCCTTTGCCCTGAAGCCTTCGTACATTGTCGAAGACCGCATCGAAATCATGAAAAAGGATTTCCGCGAATGGTGGGAAATCAATGGCGGCAAGGAAGCCTTTATCGAAAAGAACAACCGCTACCCGGGCGAAGCGGATTTCCAGCATGAATTGGCCGAATGGATAGACAACTATACCGACAAATTCGTGCGCTACAATATGGCCTTTACCCCGAAAAAGGAACAATACGACAGGCTCCTTACCAGCTGGCTGTTATTCCCCAGCGTGTGGAACTACATTCTTTTTGCAGTTCTCTTCGTCTTTACCGTCATAAAGTTGGAACGCCGTTGGCAATGGTTTATCCTGTGGGGATGCATTGTGGGCTGGACCCTTGCCGGAGGCATTCTGGTCAGCCTCCTTACAAGCACCAGCTTCTTTGACCACTACAGTGGCGAACGCTACATGGGCATGAGCCTCACCCTCGCATTCTTGCTGGGCGCGACCGCATTTGCCCCCCGCAAGGACATGGTTTCGCAACCGGTTTCTGCACTATGCTTTACGGGTCTTCTGCTCGACATGGCCGTAAACTGGTTCGTGAATCCCAACATTTTCGGAGCGGTTACGGTGCTTTCGCCCGTCGCCTTTGGCGTGGGAGCCTTTGCCGGATTGAAGATTGAAACCCGCCGCAAGACCCGTTACGAACTGAAGCAGGAAGCCTTGCTAGAAAGAGCCCAGCGCGTAGCCCACCGAAACCCCATGGCCGAAATGAAGACAAAGACCCGCGCCATGATCGAATCGGGAATAGAAAACGCCAAGGGAGGCCGTTCTGACCAGGCTCTGCGCCTGCTCTCTCAAGCCATGATACAGCTCTTGCAGGAACATCCCATCGACAAGGCTGCGGTGCGTTCACTGGCCGACAGCATGAACAAGCTGTACATCGAAATTTCCAGCAACCAGTGGCTTGAATGGGGCGAAATTGCCAAGGCGAAAAACGCCCCCGAAGCAGCAATCATGTTCCTGAAGAAGGGCCTTATGCTAGAGAAAGACAGGAACTTCGCTAGACGCGCCCTTTACATTTTAGGTGAAACCTGCGTCACCAACAAGATTGAGCAAGAAGACGGAATCAAGCGCTTGCAGAAGGTTATCGAGATGAACGGTACGGACATCCTGGCCAAGCAAGCGCAGAGAATTCTGGATTCCCAGAAGAAAGCGAATTCATAAAAACTGCTTGACGAAATTTACTTGATAAACATGGGCCAGGAACCAGTCGGTTTCTGGTTCAAGTATGTCAGGCGCGTCCAGGAATCATCGCGGTAGCAACCACCGAGGTTCAGTTCATCTATCTTGCCGGTAAAGCCACCAACTTTAAAGTCATGCAAATTTTCGCGAATGCCGTCCCAGCCAGCATATTCAACTTCGGGATCGACCTTAACGTCATTGACAAAGAATGTTACACGCTCGTTTTGATGGCGGTTAAACGCGACAAAAATCCATTCGCCCGCAACAATGTCATTCGTTCCCGAATTCCAGAAATTGATGCGAGTTGCCGAATCAGCTGTATTTTCTATATCATTGGACATATAGTAAAGTTCTACGACAAAGCCCTTTTCTGGAACATAACGCAAAGCATACTCTTCTGACTTTTCAAAAATAGTCTGTTCCTTGTCGAGCGACTCCAGCTGTACCCACACAGAAAAGCAGAAATATCCACTAGAGGCTAGCGTCAAGTTCACTTTTCGGGCTGAATCAAGATCACTTGAATTTTTAGCGACAATAAAGTCTTTCGCCCCAAGCGACACTCCATTGCCGACCACGCTAGCAGAAAGTTCCGCACCAGCTGCAGAATCGACATTCCCGGCGAAATATCCTTTTTCAGCAGCATCTTCGACAGAAGAAAGTCCACTATCAAAATGCCATACCAGCGAATAGCTACGGTTTGTCGGGAACACGTCATTTGCATACGCAGACTCAACCGCACTGTTATAGGAAAGCTCCAAGGAGTCCGCCACATTCAGCGAATCAACATTCACCCAAAACACGGCTTCATTTTCATTCAAAGACGGTTTTGCAATCGGGAGTTTTTTGCTGCGGCCACCATCTGGAGAAATGCGCACAACTTCCCAACGACCATCTGCCCTTGACATTAATTTTGCAAGGGAATCAAAGTCGCTGTTGTCAGGCGTAAGGCGAAGCGCAAGCGGGATATCACTGACGAAAGAAGACAAAGTGTCCGTTCCTTTGGGGAGTGCAAGTGGTGCGACAAAGGTTTTTACGATGGAAGGATCCGGTTCTATTATTTTTGCGACAGCCATGGTATCACCCGACACAACAACAACCCCGCCATATTCCAAACTATCATTTTCAAAATAGAGATGCACAGAAAGCGTTTCTGCCGGAAGGCTATCTACAAGCACTTTTCCATCGTGCACAACCACTTCCCTAAGGACAGTCGTTCCGAGAACCGTCGCTACACCAACAGAACCCTCTTTTAAAGAATTGAATAGATAGAATTGGAGCGCTCCAGGTACCGCCAAAGTATCATTCACGGCAACAGAATCATCTTCTGTCACCTTGACATTCTGCACCAAGAGACGCTCGCCAGATTCTTCGTGGTATGCTTCAAGCGAATAGGTTCCTGTCGGGATAGAATCTAAGCTGAATTGTCCATTAGCATTCGTTTCGGTCATATACTTCGCAGGAAGCGTTTCCGAAGTCGCATCGAAGTCCTGCGGCACGCATTGCACGCGAGCAAGAGCGGCAGGCTTACCGCCATCCAAAAACAAAATGCCAGCGAGTTCCGGAGAACCTGTTTCGGCACTGTTGCCTGCAGTGCTGCTATTGGAGGAACACCCCCAAAAGGTCGCCGAGAGGGCGACTATAGCAGGCAATATGTTTTTGCAGAACTTCATCATTACCAATATAATCAAGTTTTTCTAAAAAAGGTAGTCTTATTCCAAGTAACGACGTTTAACCTTGCCCGCGGTGGTGTATTCCACCACCATGACCCGCGTAGCGGGCATCTTCGCAGGCTTTTGGAAGCCTGCGAACAGCGGGCGCCCTTGCAAGTCAAAAATGCGGTAGAATCCGGTTTCAGCTTCCGTCGCGAGGCTTGCTCGAGAGGCAATTGCGGTGGTGCCGCTGCTAGAGATTGCTTCGGCGCTGGAACTGGATTCCGCAACCTCGCTCGACGAGGATTCGCTTACAGAGCTTGAACTCAGCGTGCCTTCCACCGTAAACGTCACGAAGGGAGACATCCAAGTGAGTCCAGAATTATCTGTCACGACGGCGACTGCGGAATGCGTACCGCCTTCAAGATCCTTAACTTCTACCTGATACGGCGAGGAGGTAGCGGTTCCGACCAGCGTATTGCCCACATAGAATGCCACACTCTTCACGGTACCGTCGTTATCCTTGGCGTCAGCCTTCAAAGTGACCGATTTGCCTGCGTCAAATTTTGCACCAGCGGTCGGCGCGGAGAGCGACACACTTGCAGCCTTATTGCTCTGGCCAAAGCCCTGGTTGTATTCAGGCATTTTGCCGTAGCGGCCACCCACACCCGAGAGGGTCGGAATTTCTTTCGGGAGGTTTGCCACCGTGCGCTTTTCAAAGCTGTAACTCGGCGTGAAAGTTTCTGCCTGCGGAATGCCACTGGTAACGGTACCATTGTAGCGGTGCTGTTGCTTGGTCTTGCCGCCCAGCGTTACTCCGCTAAAGTACACATAGCCATAGTCGCCCCATTCGGCGAGGTAACCGTTGCCGTTATCGATGTAGCTGTTTTCGTAGCGCACATAAGCCTTGGCATTTGCACTATGGCCATTTGCGCCCGCCACAAAGAATCGGTTGTAATCCACATACTGGTTATACAAATGCACCTGCGAGCCGTTGTTTTCACCCGTTACCTTGGGCACACGGCCATAAGTATTATGCCAGTAGTTGTTGGCATAAGTCAAGTGGGCATCTTCCACAAGAGCCATGTAGGGGTCCGTACCCCAGCAGTTGTATTCGTTGGCACCGTCAAAATCCAGATAGCTAATGGTAGCATTGTCCAGGAATTCCATGTCCATGCCATCGCTAATCCACTTGTAGCTGATATGGTCAGCCCAGAACTTATTGACATGCTTTGATGCCGTACCGACGGTTTCAAGGCCATCGCCACCTTCGATCAAATGCGGGTTCACGTCGTAAATAGCGAGGTTGCGGTAAACATGGTTGTAGGAGCCTTCATTGCTGCGAATTGCGATTGAAGCTCCGCGCAAATTGGCGCCACGGCCCATACCGACAAGACTCTTGTTCGGCTTAGTCGTGATCCAGTTTTCCCACTGCTGCAAGTTTTCGCTTTCTTGCACAATCTGCACACCGCTTTCGTTCAAGTCGGCGCAACTATTTGCCTTAAAGGTAATGCGGTAGAACGTATTGGTCTTGCCCGTAACCGCATTCTTTTCGTCGCAAGTCTTTTTACACCAAGTGCGGCTCTTGCTCTTGGCTTCAGTCACGGCGTTTCTGAAACGCCTGAAGTCGTAAGTTCCTTCAGGAACTAGAATCGTCACCGCATCGCCACTCTGCAAATGCTTGCGGATGCTGGCGGAATCACTCGCGATTACAATCTGGCCGGCATCGCCACCCGTTGTCGAAGCGCCGAAACCTTCGGCCTTCACGTAGAAGGTATAAAGCAGCACTGCCGTCGGATCCGTCTCTGCAGAAGTCCAAATCCACTTAGCCTGCGTATTCGCGGCAAAGCCCTTCAACTCGCCACCGCTCGGGAGCTTGTCGCTAGAATAGCTGAGAGCCGTAGCGCCACCCCACTGGCTAAGGTCACGACCCTTGTTTTTCCAAGAGGCGTTGCCTACGCTGGGCTTTGATTTCCAGCCACTGCCGGAATAGTAAGATTTATCGAGATCGTCAATTTGCACCATAACGCCGGGGGCACCCTTGCCGTTCACGCCCACTACCGAAATAGCATTTTCGCCCGGGAGGAATGTCATCGGCACAAAGCGCACGCGGCCCGCCTGATTATCTTCGGCGAGCAAGGCTCCATTGTGGTAAAGTCTGTAACCACCGTCGGCCACAATCCAAATACCCGGACCTTCGCCTGCGTTATATGTCGCAGCAATCAGCTGTGAGCCAATTTTATCGCCACCACCATAAGCGGCATCAGAAGGGAGAGTCACCACTTCTGTCGCAGGGACAGCAGCCTGCACTGCAGAAATTCCCAAAAGCGAGACAACGCTCGCCAACGTTAGTTTACCAAACACTTTTACACCCATATTATCCTCTATTCTATATATCCATTACTGTTCTTCCCCTATCTATAATCTAAATTTCGCGCCCCCAAATTCAAAGCAATTTTTACACAGCACCCAATTTAGCGTTGTTCCAAGACAACGAAAACACAACGTTTGTATACCTTTTTTTAATCTTTTTTCTTAGATTTAGGGTATGAGCGAAAAGAAACCGACAAAAAAAGTCTTCGAATACCTGGATTACCGGGAATTTTTGAAAGACTATTACAATCAGAAAAAAGAGGCTAACCCCGCCTTTTCGCTCCGCGTATTTTCTGACAGAATCGGTTTCAAGGCAAAAGATTTCATTAGCCGCGTCATGAACGGCGAAAAGAACCTTTCGAACCAAAGCATTCCCAAGGTAGCATCTGGACTGCGGCTCGGCAAGCACGAAACCGAATTTTTCATCGAGCTCGTCAAATTCAACCAGGCCGCAACCACCGACGAACGCAATTCCGCTTTCGAAGAAATGCAGGCAGCCCTCAAAGTGGCCCGTTTCGCCGAAAAACAGCATATTTTAGGTCACGCGCAGTACATGGTGTATTCGCATTGGCGTCACCTGACAATCCGCAGTTTAATCGGCATGTTCGGCTTTGACGGCGACTACGAAGCACTCGCCAAACAGGTGCACCCCAAAATCACCGCCGACGAAGCAAAGAAATCGGTTCAGCTGCTTGAAGAATGCAAGCTTATCAAAAAAGACGAAAAAGGCAAATATGTGCTGACCGAAAGTGCGATTACCACGGGTGATCGCACATCGAAGCTTGCTCTGCGCGGGTTCCACCAGCATTGCCTAAAGCTTGCCGCCGATTCTATCGACCGCGACCCGCCCGGCAGCCGCCATATTTCGGGCCTCACGCTCGGAATCAGCCAAGAAGGCTATGAGCGCATCGTAGAACGCATTAACGCATTCCGCAAAGAAATTGCGCTCATTGCCGAAGAAGACAAAGAAAGCGACAAGGTTTTCCAGCTACAGTTCGCACTGTTCCCTGTCGGCGGAAAATAACTTCCCCAAAATTTCATACAAAAAGGCGCCCCGACATTCGCCGGAGCACCTGTTTGGTTTGTGTTTGGTCAAGCCTGTTACTTTAGAATCGAAATTGCCTTTGCCTCGCGATAGCTACCGGTCGACACCTTGACAATGTAGGTCCCCCGAGGCATCCCGTGCATATCAAACGCAAACGAGTGAGCACCCATCCCCTGCTCGCCCACGATCTTCTGACCGACAAGCGCCCCGAATCCGGTAAACAGGCTGACTTTCACCTTATCGTTTTGCGGGAGCATGTACTGGACATCCACAAAACCATTCCCGTACACAAGATTCATATGCGTAGCAGGGCCCTTGAGTCCATCTCTAAGAACAATCATTCCCGTAATATTCTCGCTGCTAGAGCTTGTCGGAATCTGGGAGCTAGAAGATTCAGGCTCCGAGGCACCAATTTCGGGCCAGGCATAATCCAGCTTGAAGTCGTTATAGTACTTGGTGTACGCGTCGCCAGCACCGCTGATTCCTTCTTCAAGTTTCAGCTTGTAGTCGAAATGTTTCTTTCGAATATCCGTGTTGCCTGTATATTGATAGTCAGTATTCACGACAACCGCAAAAACCATCTGCGTCCCGCCTGTCGAAGACGGCGCCTTGTCGAGGCGGAGCGTCACCGAACCCTCGCCGGTAATGGGTTCGCTGTACACCGGCGTACCGTCTGTCGCGCGGTAGCAAATCAAGAAATTCATGTTGGTGTTGTTCGAATTGCTGCCGTTCGGGTAGAAACTGACTGTTACCTGCTTGGCACCGCTCTGCACCTTGAGCGGGATGTAGTTCGCGCCCGACCACCCCGGAGTAATATCCTGGTTCGGCACAAGGTATTCGCCGCTCGCCGTCACGGTCTGGTAAGGCGTCATTTTCCAGGTATAGCTGTACTTGCCGTTATCCCAGTAATCCTGTTCCCAGTAGGTATTGCTCCCAAAATTCTGGTTCAGCAGGCTCTTGATTTCGTTCGACCACTTTTTCATATCGAGCAGGGCAAGCCTTGCGCGGAATTCCGTAATCAGGCGACGCACGCCCGCTACGCCAAGGCCCTTGTCGAGAGCATAGGTTTCAAGCAGGTACTTTGTCTTGCCATACGCATTCCCGTAAATCCAGCGCACAGAGCCCGTACCGAGCCATGTTCCCAGGAATGTGGGGAAAATGTTGCTGTACTGCGCACCGCCCAGAAGCGAGCGCTGGTTCTTGCCTGTAACACCTCCATTGTCCGCGCCGCCGCCCGGACCACCGAACGTGCCGTCAATCAGCCATCCCGAATAAGTTTCAATCGGCATGAAGGGTGCGATGAGCGTTGCCGCATTCAGGAATCCCATACCACTGTAAACGCCATCCCTATGGCTGAACATATCCTGCTGAATCCAAGTATTGCCCGCCTCCTGAAACCAGTGAGCATCCTTTGCGCCAGGGTACCCGTTCGTCATGGAATGGATACCCTCATGAATCATCGCGTCCATTTGCGCCACGCGATCGCGATAAGGGCAACTCGTATTGAAACTGTAGAGCGGATAGAACGACGCCGCAACCGCCGTATAGCCCGCGACCCACGTTTGCCAACCGCCCGTGGTATCGGTTTTATCGCCTCCTGCGCAGGTACCCGAGCCGTAATAGTAAATGGCGCTGTACTGCCCCTCCTGAGCCTGAGCATCAGGAGCCCAGCCCAAGGAATCGTAAAGGTAGCTGAAATCTGTGTCGTACTTTTTAAGGATAGAATCGATGGTGACATCGGTAATGCGGCTGTCACGATCGCCCCCCCAGTAGAACGCCCACCACTTACCGGCCTTTTTGCCGGCCACACCGGGGCAATCATTGTTGAACTTTGTAGGGGGCTTGATTTCACCTAAATTCGATTTGGTGTCGTAATCCAAATCAGACCTGTAACCAGGCCACGTGTAGGCATCCCCGTTTGCTGCAAGGCTATCTACGCCAAGCAACGCCACAAAACCAGCTGCAATAAGCAGTTTTTTATTCCTAAACATCATCCAATCCTTTGCGGTTCCGAACCACCAGAATCCGCGATTATAAATCTATACACGCTATTTCAAATAGGGGAGCCTCACGATAGTTTTGCGTTGTCCGCGGACAACGTGGCGACCATTCAAGTCGAAAATTCCAATCGTTTTCGTCCCTGCGCGAAGGCGAGGCTTTTCAACCAATCGCGTTGTACCCGAAGAATCCTGCTTTGCAGAATCTGCAACAACAGCCTTCTCTACAAGCACTTCGACGCGGCCCGTATATTCCGTATTGTCATTGCCCTTGACAGTGTACTTGAACGAGGCGAGTCCCTTGAAATCAGCCTTCGGCGTGAAGCGGGCCGTGTAGCCATCATTCTGCAAATCGACAGTCCCATTCTCCGCAGCAGTCACGCTATAAGTCGGCTTTACCGTTTGGAAGCCTTGCGTAATAGCGCGCAAGTCAAAATCGCGGGAGGCCTCGTCCGAAATATGCATATGCGAAGCGCCGAGCCAGTTGATGTACTTTTCAATGCGCACATAACCATCGCTTTCCTTGGTCATCGCGTCATCTTTATTGACATCGTAGCCCATGGCCTCTTCAAAGTAATCCGGCATGCCGTCTTTATCGGAGTCCTTCGCGGCAGTTCCTGCAATCACTTCGCCCCAACCGTTATTGGTCTTAATCCCCATTGCGCCCACGCTCTTTACCAGCGCACCCGCCTTTCCAAGCGTATTCACCTGAGACCAAACCAACGAATCAATATCGTCGTAAGGCAACACACCGCTCTGCGACGTCACGTAACGCCAAGCCGAAGCCGCGCTCATCACAGGTCCCGTCGTCGTCAGTTCGTTCCAAGGTTTCGAAAGTTCCTCGCCTGCACCCTGGTAGTAGTAAATGCTAGACGGTTCGCCATTCAAAACGCCATCGCGATTCTTGTCAATCATGTTGCCGCTGGCATAAATGCTCTGGTTTTTGTCCACCTGGAACCATTCATTTTTGCCCGCCGGCCCATAAACGAAATAGTTATTTACGATATCGTGATTAAAATGCGTGCTTGTATGGGTCGTGTAGCCCGCCTCGAAATTGTAGAGGATATTGTTTATAAAGACGTCATTAATCTTGTCCAGCGGATTGCGATTGTGGGTGTTGACAAAAGCATTGTAATACCATGCCCAAGTGCCATCCACCGATTCAATATGCGCACCGAACTGCTGGCCAATGGGATTTGCAATCAGCGAATTCTGCACGGTAATACCCGTCACGCGATAATCTTTGTTGTCGGAACTTCCGCCAAAGTTGTTCCACGGGGCAAGTTCCACCGAGCAGTGGTCCACAATGACATTCTTGGAATCGTAAAGGTTCAGACCGTCATCTTTTTCAGAGGCAGTATTTTCACCCGGTCGAATGCGCAAATAGCGAATGATGATGTTGCTTTGCTTGCCGGTACTGAGTTTGCCGCCATGAATAGCGATACCCTCGCCCGGCGCCGTCCGCCCCGCAATCGTGATATTACTCTTGATAGAAACCGCCGTCTTGATGTTGATAATGCCACCCACATCAAAAACAACAATGCGGTTGCCTTGGCTCACCGCATCGCGGAAGGAGCCCGTTCCTTCATCGTTCAGGTTCGTCACATGGTAAACACTGCCGCCACGGCCACCAGTCACGTTAGCCCCGAAGCCCAGCGCCTCAGGAAAGGCTAACGGTTCGGCACCCGCCCCAATTACTCCAAACACTGTTAGGCAAAGTGCCGATACCGTCCCCTTCTTACTTAAACCAAATCCCATAAGACATCCCTTATTAGATTCCAGCCCAAAGGCCGGAATGACGAATTAGCCATCCCTTTTTCATAAAAATATATCCGAAAAAGCAAAAAGTCCATAGGCAACGGAATTAAACGTTGTCTATGGACTACGCTTCATGTAGATTGCCAGGTAATCAATAATACCGGAATCAGTACCCTTTACGGGAATGTAACGCATGCTGTTGTCCGTGCCGACAATGACGGCTAGGCCCGCGATGTAATTGATCCAGTGATAGTCTTCGTGATACTTGAGCGCAACCTTCTGTTGCGAACCAAAAACAGCCAAGGGCATCACGAAAATGTCGTGAGAAACCATAATGCTCACGCGTTTCCACTTCGGCAGATTCTTCAGGACAACGGTCTGAATGAATTCTTCTGCGCGGGATTCCAGTCCATAGAAAACTTCGGGATAACCGCCTTCGTATGCCCAGCGTGCCATAAGTTCAACAGAACTTCCTTTTAGGCCGAGCGCATCCGCATGCCTTGCAAGGGAATCTGCAGAAATTTTCAGGAACCAGTTCCCCGTGATGTCGTAATTCGTAATGAGTTTGGGAAGAGTTGACTCTCCACGGCCTTTTGAAATATTGTTTGCGGTCTCGTTCGTGCGCACAAATCCCGAAGTAATGTAAGAGAACTCCTCGTCGCTTTTCAGGGTCTTGCCAAGATCCTGCGCCATCTTGACTCCGTTCGAGGTAAGCTCCGTTTCCATCGTCACGGCATCTTCGCGCTCGGAATGGCGTATGATGAATACCGCCTTTTCTTCGGGCAGCAAGCTATTGTACACGTCAGAGACTGTCGCGAAACCGTCCTTGTCAAGAGCAACGCTTTGCACGTTCACCGACGAAGAGGACAGTTCTACCGAAGAGGACGACTCCATCGCAGAAGATTCCGGCAGGTCATGCGCCGAGAGCGAAGAACTTGACTCTGGCGCGGCGGACGATAGCCCGGGCGACTGACGCACACTTGAAGAAACCGGAAGGGCCGACGAGCTCGATTCAATATTAGAGGATTGCGCGCCCGATACAGAATCAGAATCGTCACACGCGATTAACACAGCGGACATCGCAATGCACACTACAGAAAAGGATGTAAACCGCATGCGCATTACGACCCCCACTGGTATTCGCCAGCCTCGTACACCGGATTTTCGCCGTTGAATCCGCGCGGACGCTTGATATTATCGTCAAAAAGAGTCTTGTTGAATATGCGGAAGTCCCCGCGTTCGTAACTTTGGAACGAGATATGACAGAAAATTGGCCCCGCAGGCATATACTCGCTGTAGCTCATGGTGCGTTCGCCTGCAGTGTAGAGGTAGTTGAAGTACTTGCCGTTCAGAACGATGTGAAGCCCGATGTTGCCGACAGTAAACCAACGCCCTTTCGCGAGAATGTTTTCGTGATGCGTATCGTCGTAGTCCATCACAACGAATTCAGCATCGCCGCTCTTGTCCAGATGGAAACGGTACTTGTGGTTGCCGCCACAGCAGCGCCCGTCAAAGAACCAGGTGTATCCGCTAGCCGCCGCAATGCGCGGGTCACGCACGCTCGTATCGGGATGGGCCAGTTGTTCGTCGGTCACGAGCCGCTCCGGCTCCACCGCGGCAATCAGTTGCTCCAGCGTTTTCGGGTTCGTTACCGAAGAGAGTGTCACCTTGTTCTTCGCCTCGCTTGCGGCGCGACGGTATAGGCGGTACGGAATTCCGTCATCGCTTATCATGGTGAGTTCATCCTGACTGAAAACGTAGTAGGCATACGTCTTGGTACCGCTCTTGGTGACCACATTGAAACTGCGGTTATTGAGGGTGTACCACTGTCCCGAAACATTCGGGAATCCCGAAACTGCAGCGACACCGTCTTCACCAATAACAACCGTATAGTCATCGCTTATCCAAGCCTCGTCGGCCGCAGTAATCAGGCGGCAATCACGGTTTTTATCGCCTTGGCATGCAGCAGCAGAAGGATTCGCCGCTTCACAGGGACTTACCATTCCCGGCGGGAGTTCGGTTGACATCCCGATACGGAATCCCATGTCGGCAGCACCGTCACGACTGCGAATAGCCCTGCGGCTGACGCGCGCGAATTCTGCGGGCTCGCCATAACTGCCACCGCGCCTGGTTTTATTGCCCGAACCAGTAAGCTGCACCGGATTCACCTTGTCACCCGAAGTATAACCCACAAGCCAGTCATACACCCATTCCCACGAGTTGCCGCTCATGTCGTAAAGTCCGAGCTTGTTCGGCTTCTTGGTCGCCACATCGTGCGCCTTGCCACCGCTATTCTCGGAATACCAAGCCACTTCATCGACCGTATTGCCGCCCGAGAACTTAAATTTGTCGGCAACACCATCTTTACCGCCCCGCGCAGCGAATTCCCATTCGGCATCGGTGAGCAGGCGGTACTGATGTCCGGTCAATTGCCCGAGTTTGCAGGCAAATCCGTTCGCATCGAACCAACTGACACCGATTTTCGGAGCCTTGTCCGATTCCCATGCATTTTTCTTGCCGTTCATCACAGCGTTCCACTGCCCGACAGTAACCTCGGTGGATGCAATATGGTACGCATCAACAGTCACCTTGTGCGAAGGAGTCTCGTAAATCTTGTCCTGTTCGGCACAGTCATCACAGCCGCGCGTGTACGTGCCTCCCGGAACATGAATCATGTCGAATAAGACGCCGTTTACAGTGTCGGAAAAATTTGCAGGTGCAATATATGAAAATCCGGTTCCACTTGATGAAACTGGGGGGACTGCAAGTTCACCAGACGAGGAGGAGCTAACGAAAAAGACGTCCGATGAACTTGTTGCAGTGTGTCCGCTCGAAGAATGGGTGTCGCCTGCGCTGAAAGCGGTTTCGGAACTGATTTCTTGAAGAGAATCAGCGTTTGACGAATCCGGAAAATTCGTTGCTGAGGAATCACCCTCGGTGGGGGGAGTTAACCCACTTTCGGGCGATTCCGAGCAACCTCCAAACATCCCGGCGATAAAAGTAACCGCTATAACACCCGGGAAATGCTTATACATAGGCACCTCCGTCAAGCAAAACCATAACCCGTTCTAAATATATGTTCTAACGCTTTGAGGCTGACCGTATATTTTCTTTTGCTGTGGACAACCATGTCCACAGGTTATTTTTTCAAAAGAACTTTGTTCACAATCCGGCCTTGCACCTTTTGGCGCACGATGTAGCGACCCTGCGGGAGATTTTGCCAAGAAATGCCCAGATAATGACCGTTCAAATCAAACACGCCCACGGTGACTGATTCTCCGCGCGGGGCATCAATGCGAACAAGGCGCACCGAGCTCGAATCCGTCGCAGTACTATCCCCAGGCAAAACAGGTTCCGCAGTATCGCCCACTGCGTAAAGGGGTGAAAGCGCCTCGGCCCACAAGTGATGCATTGCCTGGCCGCCGCCATCTGCATTCGGGTGCACGCCATCGCTGCCGAGCAATTCCGGATGTTCCTTGAAGTATCCGTAAAAATCCGGGCCCTGCGGCAATCCGTTATCGGCGACGAGCTTGTCTACCGCCTCCAAGAACGCCGGGTTAATTTGCCAGCCCGCCTTCGAAGAATCCGTCGCGATAATGCGGGCAATCACCGGAGTAATCCCGTGGGCTTTAGCAGAATCGATAATCGTCTGCAAGTTGTCTACGTAGGTTTGCAGATTCCAATCGCCACCGCCCCAGGCATCGTTCGTGCCCATTTCGATGGCCCAGAATTTCACGTTGCCCGCGTATTCCAGATATTCGCTCAAATGCTCCACAACCTCGGTGCTGTTAATGCACCCGATACCGCCGCGGAGCATGGCCGGCGTATACGCCGGGAATCGGGCATGAATCAGCTGCGCCGTCGTCGAGTCCGTATCTTGCTGCTTGATACCCATCTGGCTAATGCTTGTGCCCATAAAGAACCAAGTGTCGGTTCCGCCCGCGCTCATGTCGAAGGCCTCGATTTCGAGAATCTGCCCGACCTCGCCCTCGCTCACGAACTTGAACCAGGATTTTCCGGCAAAGTCAATTTCTACGCCGCGGGCCATCACGGGGTTATTCACGATGCTCGCCGCCTCGATCCAGTCGCCGTCAGAGCCATCCGTCGAATTCGCCGAAGTCAAAATCTTGAAATTCGAAAGTGCCACACCGGTATGCCCGCAACCGCTCGTAAAATCGGTCGCCCAGGCACAATCGCCAAAAGATTCCCAGTTGATCAAGAGCTTTTTCGGGCCCTCGCCCACATTCAAGGCGATCTCCTTGGCGTTGCTACTTTTCCAGTTGGTCAAGTAACCATCCGTCAGGTAATCCGTCGTGGTAGCCCCCGTATACGCAGGGAGTCCACCCGAAACCAACTTGTTCGGGGTAATCGCAAAAGCCGAAGTCCCGGCAAGCGCCACCGCTCCACAAACCACAGCGGCAGCACCAACATTCTTAAAAGTGAAACATCCCATATACACTCCAATTTTCAAACAACGCTTTAAAAATATATTCCGAACAAATCGCGCGCCCTAATTTTCTCGCCCAAAGCGCAAAAACGTTGCACCCGGTTCAACAAAACGCCTTTCCATTTCGGCCAAAACATTGTATATTTGGATTGTACTTTTAACGGAGACTGGATGTTATCTAGTAAATCTTGGTTCATTGTTTAAGGCCTTGGGAGACTTTTCCTAGGCTGTCTTCCAAGGTAATTTTTGCCAAACCGTAAAAATTAAACTGGAGATAAACAATGAAAAATTACACCATCCGCACGGAACAGCCGTGCGATTTTAAAGCAATCGAAAACCTCACCCGCGAAGCATTCTGGAACGTCTACCGTCCCGGCTGCACTGAGCATTATGTGCTTCACTGCTACAGGAACAATCCCGATTTCATCCCGGAACTTTCGCTCATCCTGGAAGTCGACGGAGAAATCGTCGGGCACGTGATGTACGCATGGTCGCACATCGACGCCGATGACGGTCGCAAAATCAAGATGATGACCTTCGGGCCCATCAGCATTCGCCCCGACTTCAAGCGGAAAGGCTACGGGAAAATCCTCCTGGACCATTCCATGGAACTCGCGAAAAAGATGGGAGCCGGCTGCCTGCTCATCGTGGGCAACATCGATTTCTACGGCAAGAGCGGTTTTGTGCCCGCCCTCACCAAGGGAATCCGCTACGCCGACGACCCGGAAGCCACCTACTTCTTGTGCAAGGAACTGGACATCGATTTCTTGGACGGAATCACCGGTTCGTACCACGACCCAGAAGGCTACTTTGTCGCAGACCAGAACCCCGAAGCATTCGAGCAATTCGACGCGGAATTCCCGCCTAAAGAAAAACTCAAGCTGCCTGGGCAATTGTTCTAGAACATAGAGCGTTCCCCGGCACAAAATGCGCCGGGTCGGGCTATATTTTAACGAAATGCGGCCGATTTAACCAAACCGACCGCATTTCTGTTAAAACCGAGCCTCGCTACGCTAGTCTCGTCCCCAAGGGGTCACTATCCCTAACGCAAAATAATTATTCGATAAGTCTATTTCTTATTTCAATAACATTAGCGTTGTCAAAACCGCTATAGTTATAAATCGACGCGACAATTATTTGATGATCCGAAAAATCTCGTTTTAAAACATTTATCATCAATTGAATATTGTCTCTATCGACTTCTTTTCCACTCGGCGAATCTAACATTATTGGCAATTTTATATTTAGGTATTTTTTCACAGCAGCTATATACGCCAATTTAAATGCAAAAACAGTTTTATGCAACACAGCTCCAGAGAGTTCTTTTAAATTTGAAGTAAATATATAAGAACTTGAAATTTTCTTATCGCCACCCAAATTTAATTCTGTTGCATATTTAATCATCTCTGCGGAAATTTCAAGCGGAACACGATTGCTATTTTTCGTCCTTTCGGAAATAGATTTCCTAACATCTGTCAATTCTTTATGAAGTTGATCAATTTTATTTTTTATAACAACTGGGTTCAGAGGTAATTTTGAAATTCTATTATCAAATTCCCTTAATATGCTAGTGTCATCAAAAAAAGTATTTCCTTCTTTTCCAAACTTCTGTTTCCTATATTCCTCTATTTTTTTTGATATTTTTTTAAACTCGGTTGAAATAATCTTTCTTTTGGCAACAAGATAATCTACGGAATCATTTAAGCCAACAATTTTGTCCTCAGTCACCTCTATTTCTTCTTTGCCAACTAAAACTCTTAGCCTAATATTTGAAATAAACTTCTTAAATCTTTTATTTTCACCTAAGACCTTATCAACTTGTTGAAGTTCCCTCTTTTTTTGTTCTAATTGAGCCAGAAGAATATTAAGTGAGCTATCAACAGATTCATCATAGTTATCGGGAACTACGCTTCCACTATCTTTTTGTATTTTTTCTTTATAATCAGCGACATTATACATCTGTCTATATTTACTTAACTGCCCAGAAAGGATTTTCGCTTTACTAAGCAGCGAAGAGCAATCAACACCTGATATTCCACGAATAAAACTCTCTATATTGAACCTGACATTTCCAACAACAACGCCACGATTTAACAAGGTCCAACCTTTTTCTTGGTCTACATAAAATGTTCCCAACAAATTTTCAAGGACTTCAGCATTTTGAATTCCAAATATAATCTGGTGAAGTTCTGCTTGCTGTTCCGGCAAAACAAAAGTTATCTCTTCATTTGGCTTAACAACTTGAATTGATTGTTGAGAATGTCTTGACAGAGTTATTTCTTCTCCATCATCTTTCTTGATAGTCAACAAGGACTCATTTTTCGAAAAATTTATTCCCTTTGTATTCGGAATATTAAATCCCAACGCAAACAACAACCATCTCATCAAGGTTGTTTTACCTTTAGTATTTTTTTGACTATATATTAAATTTTCTTGTGTAGAAAAATCAATTGTCCGAGAAAAAAGACCTTCTTGTATGGCAAGTTTTAGAAAAATCATAAGTTTGCCACCTCCTTTATACGGTCAACATCATATCGATTAACCACAATCAAATACAAAATGATTTTCGTTACAGTATTATTTTCTTCATTGTCTTCAAGGCTTAAGACGCAGCGATATTGTGAACAATAGTTATTGGCAAAATCTCTACACACCGTGGTTTCATGATTATTTTTTTTAAAATCTATAAAATCAGATAAAACCTTTGTTGTGAACTCATATTTTTCACAAGAATAATCTATTAAATCTTTATATTTACGAATAACATCATTTACTTGACCGTCATCTAATTCAAACACCTCAATAATTTTACTTATTGATTTTTGAACATCTGTAGCCAAAACTATTAAAGGCCACACGATTGCTTTTTTCGACAAAACTATAGAGGAATCCTTTTTACTTCCATTGTCAAAAATACTTTCAAACCATATGTTTAAAAGTTCTTTTCCTTGCCCATTTAAAATTGGATTTACAAATTCATTTACTTTTTGATAAACAACTTTATATCGTTCATTCTCATCATCTGTCTCAAAAGGTAAAACTTGTATAAGGAAATCATCTTTATTGAGTGGATTTGTTATTTTGGAAAGATAATCATCAATTATTTTCTTTGCAGAATCCGGCAAGGATGAGTACGAACGATGAGCCTCGCCATAAAATACACTTCTAGAATCCTCATCATTTAAAGGATTCGGAGAATTTGTTATCAAAATAAGTTTTTCAACATTTCCCTTATGGGCACCTTCTGACAAAGATTCCAATGCTTTTTTCAAATTTGCTCGAACATTTGTAAAATCAGAGCTACTTTTTTCTACTGCTTTTGCTTGAGCCAAAATACTTTTACCATTTGACAAAAAGATTTCTACGTCCTCCAAGTCGCTTTCCAACCGCAAGGAATTCATCTCTTTCATATTTTCAAGCATTAAAACAATAGCAGCATTGACCTGGAAATCAAAGCCAAATAAGACGGAATTTGCACGGCGACTTTTAGCCATTATATTATCCATTCCTCAAATGCTTATGAAACGTCTACACAACCAAATCAATTTTACAAAATAATAGTTTGCATCGATTGCCATTCTATCACCTGATTATATTGTCTTTCCAAATCACGATAATTTAGGAATGACACCCTTTTCTCTTTTTTCAGCACCGAAAAAGAAGTGTATTCCATCTTTTTCTCGTACTCGGCAAAGCGATTTTCATCTGCAACGATATACATCTTTGCATAAAAATCTCGCAAGTCATTGAATTTTTCCAAAGAGTTTTGAATATCTGTAGAATGTTCTATCTCAAAAAACGAGTCCGGCATTTCACGTTCATTAAACCATATCACATCTATGGTGGAACTTCTCGCAACAAAATGTTTGTAGGAATATTCAGGCAAACGACTTAACGTTCGTAAATCGCCTAGTTTTTCATTTACAAACAGCTTATTCTTATCTTGGTTTGGAGCAAATGTTTTAAAATCCTTTAGATTGCCAATAGTTAGTAAAAGACCTTGATAATAAGAATGGTTAAATTCTTTGATTTCCTGTGAGTTTTTGTTCTTTTCTGTTTCTACAAGAATTCCTTTTTCTTCTAGTTCCTTTTTAAAAGCTTTTAAAGCCCACAAACCAGGTTTGACTCGGTATATTCTATCATCTGTTTGAACAATTCGGCGAATAGAAGCAAATGGCGTTTTAGTTTTCCACTCACAGTCCTTTATTTTTAGAACTTCTTGATTCAACTGTCCAAGGGTCGCAACGCCACCAAGACTTTCCAGCGTCTGCTCCACCGCTTCATATTGCTTCATTCCAATAAACCTCTTTAAAATACAGATTATTAGCAAATCTGTCTCTAATTTTAATAACATTTTTATGATCAAGTTCTATCAAAATACAATTTCGCTTCAAATTTAAGGCAGCTTCACCAACGACACCACTTCCAGCAAAAGAGTCCAAAACAATTTCCCCCTGCAATGTTACAAATTTCAGGATTTGTTCGCATAAAGATAGGGGAAGTTCACTTTGGTGAATTTTGTCTTTTGAAGAAACAGGAGGTACGTCAAACATTGTCGGCAACATTCTCGTGGTTCCGCTCATAAATTGCTCAACACCTGTTTCTCTAGTCTTTTTCACATCAAATCTTAAGGGTCTAGCCTTCCCTTTTGAAAAAATCATGACGTCTTGACTATTTTTTGATTTACGCCCAGTATTGCTAACGAAACCACCTTTTTTCCAGGTGACCTTTGAATAATAAAGCAATCCGCACTCTTCGGCATATTTTTTTATTTGATAAAGATAATCAAAGTTATTTTCATTCTCTGCAGGAAGTATTTCAACAAGGAAACAACCGTCTTTTAAAACACGAGTTTTTTCCTTAAAATCATCTAACGTATATTTAAAACAATCATAGGTTGCAAAATTTCTATCGCCACCACGGTTTGATTTTTTGTCTAACCAAGGATGATCCGTCAAAATACAGTCTATTGATGAATCCTCTAGCATTGACAAATCACGACCATCACCTTCTATCAAAACACAGCTTTCATCCCCATCAATGGTTTTGTATAGACCTTTCCCAACACGTTCAAACTTTATTCCAAGATTGTCATATATTCTCGCACGAACAGTTTCTTTTGGTTTATCAAAATATTCTGAATAAGCATCCTTAAGCGAGAATTCGCCTTTCCTTTTGAAACAAGAATAGATATTATTTGCAAGAGATTTCATGATATAAAAATAGATATTTCAAATGTCATTATATGACATTTTATTTTATTTTATTTAATATCAATCAGATCAAAATACATCAGCCGAGTGTGTAATGGTTTTTCGCCAAGCAGTTTTATATTGACTCCAAGTGCCCGGGCTTCGTTATTTTCGGAACTATACAGAAATTTGAAGTAATTCTTCTGATAATAACGAACGACATCTGGTTTGTTGACCGCATCAACAATAATAAACCGGCAGCCGGTCTTGTTCTCATCGCTACGGAACCAAGCTTTAATAAAGTCCATTACTGCGGAGCCAAAACCCTGTTTTGCAAATTCAATATTCGTCCCCAAGCGACCAACCAAAACACCGGGATAACGACGAAGGTTTTTCTCGCCATTTTCGGTAACATACTCTATCTTCACCTTGTCTTCGGGAGCAAGTTGTTTAATACGAATCGAATCATTCGATATCGTAAATGCAGCAACAATAATTTCAGGATTATCCCTTAGCCGAAAGACATAAGTTTTGCCTAGAAGTTTTTCGCCATATAAACGGAAATCTTCTCTGAAAAATTCGTCAAGGTCTTCATTCCCGCATCTAAAGGGTTTGCAATTTTGCAACAATTCCGGAGAAAGCCGAGCAAAAGAGCATCGGTTCAAGAATTCGACAAGAGTCATGTCTAGAAACCCTGTTCGCGGAGGAAATTCCTAACGAGCAGGATTTTATCGCCAAAATCCTGTTTACGCTCGTTCTTTTCGGCATAATCGGCTTCCTTGAGAAAACGCTCTGCGTCTTCCCCCTGAAGTGTAGGTATGGATCTTATTGCCACTGCCATAATTTTAGTCCTCTTCTTAAAAATAAGTTTTGAAAGCTCAATTGTCAACATGGCGCTTTTGTTCACACCACAAAATAGCAATTGAAAATGGCAAAAAATGACAAAAATGAAGAAAAATCAACTTGAAAGGATTCCTTACAAATTTAGGAGTACAGCTGAATTACCGATATCTCCAAAGTCGCAAAATGCGACTTTGGACACAAAAATCTTGTAAAATCGGGAACCGGTCACAAATTGTGACTTGCTCACACATGCAACTTTTGCACATATGATTACGGGGACCTTCCAGTTGTCGTATATTTTGCGACAACTGGGATGGGCAGGCGGGGTAAATGGGGATCTTAAGAGCATTCCCCCTTCACACGAAAAAGCGGTCGTCAAGGAAAATTTGACAGTCATAATTTTTGTATATTACCACCAACAGGCAACGGTAGCGGAAATCCGACTACAAGCCATCAACGACTTAAAAAGCCGACTTTTTGTTATATCCCCAGTAAATTGGGCGTTTTTATATAGCAAAGGTCGGCTTTTTTGTTTTCTAGGAGTAAAAAATGAGGAAAAATATGCTATCAAGAGCACAATTTGTAAAGCAATCGCAAGAAATCGCAATCAAACACTTGCACATACCATCAACAAAATATATATTTAGGGGCATGAGCACCATTGCCAAAAACTTTCGCATAGACGCCGAACTGAACAACAAGGCAACCAAACTCCTTGAGGGTTTGGGGCTTTCCATGTCTCAGGCATTTTCTATGTTCTTACGACAAGTGGTGCTTCAACAAGGCCTCCCCTTTGAAGTGAAGTATCCAAAGCACTCTAGCGAACTTCTCGAAGCTATTGAAGAAGCGAAAAAGCTTGAAGCCGACCCGAAGGCAAAACGCTATAAGGATATGAACGAAATGTGGGCGGATCTTGACAAATGATTTACGAAGTTATCTGGACCAATCGTTTTAAAAAGAGCTACAAGCTTTGCAAAAAGCGCGGACTCCCGTTAGAAGAACTCAAATCCATTGTCGAGATACTCAGAACAGATCAAATTCTTGACGAGAAATATCACGACCACGAACTCTCTGGCGTTTTCGCAGGAACAAGAGAACTTCACATCCGTCCCAACTGGCTCTTGTGCTACAGAAAGAACCAAGGAATCCTGACACTCACCCTTGTGGATACAGGAACCCATTCCGATCTGTTTGGAAAATAGCCGTACACATTGACATCCCCCCAAATTTGACTATCTTTCCACATAGTTGTTTAGGGTATTGAGTATGAAAAACAGAAAGTCTTTATTTTCTGCAAAGGCGGCTGTTACCGCATGGAGTTTAGCAATGAGCCTCACCGGATTTGTCGCAGCAGAAACACCTATCGAAACGGTTCCCTGGAACGGTCACGTCGGGGCCGTGAGTTTCACTTTTGACGATGCGCTTGAAAATCAGGTACAGAACCTGAAGCCCATTCTTGACGAAATGCCTGACGTCCATGTCACGTTTTTCCTCACGAACATGGGGAACGGGCTCCAGAAAAATGCGGCTGGTTTTGCGGCACTTGCAAAGGCGGGGCACGAGATCGGGAACCACACCGATACACACGCCCACTTGAGCGGCATCAGCAGCAATAGCGAACTGGAAAAAGAAATCGTCACCTTCGCCGACAAAATCGAAAGTGTCATGGCCGAGAACGGCGCAACGGTCCGCGTTACATCGCTTGCCACGCCTTTCTGCGAAAACAACGACCAGGTCAGCGCCGTCATTGACACGCGCCACTTTATTAACCGCGACTGCGGCTGGCACGGGCGAAACGAGTGGGATGTAGAAGCGAAATGGATGAGCATTCAGGCCAAGGTTTGGACTCGCTCCGGCGCAACCGTAACCGAAATGCTCTCGTCGCTGGACACGGCTGCATTCATCGGCGACTTCGGCAACGCCAACCCTTGGGACGTCTCGGTAAAAGGCGGTTCTTGGCTGGTGGTATTGAACCACGGCGTAACCGACGATACCGGCGACGACTACTCCATCAACCCAGCGGACATCAAGAAGCTTTTCCAGCACGCCCTTGAAAACGACTTGTGGACAGCCCCCTTCGGCACCATTGGCGCTTACCACCGCGCACACTTCATTGTGGACAAGGCCGAGAAAACAGCAACTGAAAACGGCTACACGGTCAAGTGGGATGTTCCCAACGAACACATGCCCGAAAGCGTTCCGCTCCGCGTCAAAATCGACACCAAGTCCGTGGACGAAAAAGCGATCGTCGAGCAGGACGGCAAAATCCTAAAGCCTGAAAGCGACGGCACCTACATCATCGAATTTATGGCAAAGGTCCTCACCGTGCGCAAGCCCAAGGACGGCGAAGACAATCCCATCGCAATTCGAGCAACCTCGCAAATCAATCGCGATTATACGAAGTTCACGCTATTCGACATGAACGGCAACAACCTCGGTTCTGTGAACGGATTCGCAGTCCCCGAAAGATTCCCCAAAGGAGCCTATATCATTCGTGCCGAAGCAAAGGGACTCTCGCCGAAGATCGTGAAGGTTCAGTCTAAGTAACAACAGCTTCAGTATTCCAAATTGGACTAATTTCAAGAAAAGTCCACTAATGGAACAATTCGCCCCATACGGGAATTTTCGTTCCAAATTAAAGTTCATCAAAATGCAGTGACAACTTTTTGTCACTTTTTTCTT
Organism: Fibrobacter sp.; assembly: GCF_045131395.1. Classification (GTDB taxonomy): domain Bacteria; phylum Fibrobacterota; class Fibrobacteria; order Fibrobacterales; family Fibrobacteraceae; genus Fibrobacter. The sequence continues at coordinate 35,201 of NZ_JBGUQY010000040.1, forward strand.
GTTGTTGACAGAGGTAATTTTATGAAAAACAAAGGGGTGTTTTATGAAATTACTGAAATCGACATTATTCGTTTGCGGCACCGCGCTTGCACTTTGCGCCTGTGGCGATTCCAGCAGCAACGCAACTACGGCAACCGAAGCTGAAAGCACCGTGGTAACTGACTCTACTACTGAAGGCAGCGAATCTACGCCTGTTTCGACTCCATCCACTCCGAGCACCCCGACAATTCCCCAAGAAGATTCTGAGCCCGAAGTTTCGGAACCTGTTGACGTTTCCGAAATTTCTGGCGACCCGGTCATCACTTTTGACAATAGCACGACCACCATCGAAAACGACAACGGCTGCGTTTCCGAAAAAGAAAAAGTGGTGACCATTTATTGCGCGGGCAACTACCAGCTTACCGGCAAATCAAGCGACAACCAGGTAATCGTAAACGCAGGCAGTACAGACAAAGTCTACCTGTACTTGAACGAGTTGCAACTCGCCAGCGCAACGGACGCTCCCCTTTACGTGCAAAACGCCGAAAAGGTTTTCTTGATGCTTGTTGACGGCACCAAGAATTCCCTTGAAGACGCCGCAACCCGCACACAGTCTTACGCCAAGGCAAACGGCACAAACGATACCACCAACGCAACCGTATACGCCAAAGACGACCTCACCATCAAAGGCAGCGGCGACTTGACCGTCATCGGAAACTACAACAACGGAATCCAGTGCAGCAATGACTTGCGCATCCGCGACCTGCCGGGAATCACCGTCACAGCAAAGAACCACGCCATCAAGGGCAAGGGCTCCGTCACCATCAAAGGCGGCTACTTCACCCTCACCGCCACAAACGGCGACGGCATCAAGAGCGACGAAGGCGAAGACGAAAACACCATCACCGAAAACAAGGGAATCGTTGTCATTACGGGTGGCGAATTCGAAATTAACGCCGGCGACGACGGCATCCAGGCTTTCAACTATATCTTTATCGCCGACTCGACATCGATTCCGCTCATCAACGTTACCAGCAAGGGCAAAGGCATCGTCACCGATAACCGCATTTACATCAACGGCGGCATTACCAACATCACCTCGGCTGACGACGGCTTACATTCCAACTTGAACATCTACATTAACGGCGGCCTCACCACGATTTCTGCTGGCGACGACGGCATTCACGCCGATTCCACCTTACGCATTGCTGATGGTTCCGTGAACATTACCAAGGCAGTCGAAGGCATCGAAGCATTCTACATTCGGGCCGAAGGCGGCATGACCGCAACGGTCGCAAGCGATGACGCATGGAATGCGGCCGGAGGCTCCGCAGACGCAAACTCTCAAAGCGGTTCCCAGTGGGGCGGCAGAGGCGGCCCCGGCGGCATGGCTAGCAGCTCCAAGGGCTACATTATCATCAGCGGTGGTTACCACTACCTTTACGCAGCAGGCAATGATATCGATGTACTTGACGCAAACGGTACAGCGACCATGAGCGGTGGCGTATTGCTCCTGGAAATTGGCACTAGCAACGGCGGCGGAATGATGTTTGCACCGGGCCAAGGCGGCAATCAGAGCAGCCAGGGCGGCAACAGCTCGGGATCTTGCTCCACCAACATGGCTGGCGGGCTCATCGACACCGATAGCGGATTCAGCATTACCGGCGGCGTACTGCTCGGATTCGGCAGCCGCACCGAAGAATACCCCAAGTGCAGCGCCACAAGCTACACGGCAGGCACCGCCTACGGCACAAGCAATGCAGCATTCAAGCCCAGCACAAGCGGCAGCATGATTGTCTACGGCGGAGATGTCGGCTCTGTTGCTCAGGTTGACGTGAGCGACATGACCGAAATTACGCTCCCCAACGGCATGACTTACTACGAGAAATAAACAAGGACCTCCTAATCCCATCCAAAAAACACCCCGGCCATAATTCTTATGGCCGGGGCTTTTTCAATTCTGTAAAAGATTACTTGACGTTAATCACGCGGTTCATGTTACCAATGCGCAGCACGTAGCGGCCGGCTCTCGGAGCGACCATGTTCAGCTGACCGTTAGCAGTTCCGCTTGCGATAATTTGGCCAAGCATGTTGCCCAGAGCATAACGAGTGTTCTTGGAAATTCCCGTTACAGAGATGTTCTTACCCCGCACCAGGACGCCGTAGCTAGACTTTGCAACCACAGGCGTAATGGACTGGGGACCAGGAATCACGACCGGAGTGTAACCGCTAACTTCTTCGACGCACTTCAAATCTTCGATCCAGAGGGAGGTATCGAACATGTCGTTCGTCACTACGAAACGGAATGCCGTTGCAGCGTCAAACACCGGCGTCGTGGGGATTCCCGCTTGCCACGAGTTGCTCACCATCCAGCCCAAGTCAATATTCACGGTTTCCCATTCCGGAGCATACGGCATTTCTACGAAGGGATAATCCCAAACGCCTTCACCGAAATAGTCTACGCTTGCGTTCCAGTCGTAGTAAAGGGTAAACTGGTGGTTAGCGCCCTTGTACTTGTAGCTCACCATCTTGCACTTGGTCAGATCAACGCTTGCATCGAAGGTGTATTCAGCGCGGATGTAGGGGGCATAATCAAAGCCCGTTCCCACGGTATCGAGCTTCATGTTATCCATCTTGACGGTAGTTTCGGTAGAATTGTCGGTAAAGGTGGAATTGCCCTTATCGCCCTGTTCGTCACCATAGTCGTCAATATCGCTTGTGGAGCTCCACTTGCCAGAGATTTCACTGGACTTGCCGTAAGTCACCAAGTTAGGAAGTTTGTCCGTAATTTCGGTTTCCCAGTTCAGTTTCTTTTCGTAAGTTGTCTTTGCAGGCAGAATGTTTGCCTTGATGTAATTGTCAACGTCGTTGTCTTCGAGGAAGGGCTTTTCTACATCCCACTTGGCGCAAGAAATTTTCTTTTCGGCGGTCCAAGCGAGGAACTTTTCAAGTTCCGCCTTGTAGCTTTCCTTGGTGAAGATTTCGTCGATGCCACCCCATTCAGTCACAAACACGCTGAGGCCTGCGGCCATTGCATCGTTGGAACTCTTCAGGTGACTTTCTGTCTTATGAAGGTTGGCATAGAAATGGTACGTGTAGGCCACGTTCTCGTCTGCAAGCGGGGCCTTTACTGCATCCCCCGCCATAGAAGACCACATGGGAGTACCGACCACCACCAAGTTTTTGGAATGCGGGCGGATTGCGGCAATCACCGTATCGGCATAGGACTTCAGGTCATTCCAAGATTCGCTGACAGGTTCATTGTAGATTTCAAAAATCACATGAGGATACTTGCCGTAACGTTCTGCCATGCGGCCAAAGAAATCGGCGGCGTCTTTTGCAGTAAAGCAAGTCTTGTTGTCGTTAAATTCATAGGCGGGCTTGACACCCTTATGAATACAATTGTAGTAGCCACCTTCACTGTGCCAGTCAATGAGCACATAGACGTCGTTTTCGATTGCGGACTGCACCACGGAATCCATCTGCGACTCAAAATATTCGGGGCGAGTCATATAACCACCATGTCCCCAAGGCGGGACAACGCCCATTGCAGAACGGACGAGCTCAACATTCCAGGAACCTACCAGCGTATCGATAAAGGTGCTGCCGTAAAAGCTGCTGCCATAGGGCCAATACTGGCTCCAAGTGAGGCTCATACCGCGCACTTGAACTTCTTTGCCGTCGGTCACGCCATCCACACTACCGTAAATGCGGCCTTCGCCTGCGGCATTTTTACCAGCCTGCAAAGCACCGTATTGGCTTACCGGGCCCACGCGCTTCGGCTGAATGGTCGCAAAGGCATTGGCGGCAAAAGTCACTGCACACAAAGCAGTCGCCATTGTAACTTTTAAAATATTCATTAAACATCCCTTTTATTTGTTGGTTAAAATTCCATGCCAAGGCTAGGCCAGGTACTTGGGGATATCCCGTCTAGTCTGATATTGTCAAGGAAAAGTTCACAGTCTGTATTGACCATAAAGTTCAAGGTGTTTACAGCAACGAGTTCCGTTCCAAAGTCATCGGCGGTAATGGTAAAGTGTTGCCAATCCTCGGACAGTTCGAGCGAAGCCGTTTCGTGATATTCACGCTCGCCTTCGGGGCTGCGCTTGGTAATTTGCAAGTAAATTCTACCACTGCCCTTGGCATCAAAAGAAATCGCCTTAGTCGCACGAAGATCGTAGAACGAGGGCATATCCTTTTCGTCAAAATCGTCACCGATGGCAAAGCCTGCCACGCCATAGTGGCCTTCTGTTTCTTCGTCAATGTCAAAAATCAAATGCAAACTGTGGCCATCCTTGGCGCTATCGCCGACAACAAGAATTCGGTCGTCGTCAAGGCCTCCGCTGACGCGGCTTCCGCCCCCTTGCAAGGAATCGGTGCATATAAACCACCAGCCTTGACCAAAGCTTTTCCCGATAAGGGTCCGGCGGCTCTCCCAGTTTTCAAAGTCTTCAATGACGGTAAACACGCTATCGCCAATATCGATGTTATTCGTGGCAGGTGTTTCTTCGGAACCCGTTTGCAGCTGGTAGGCAAATTTGCCAAAGTCACCATCTACAAAAGCATAATGCACGCCTTCAGGCACATTCTCGATGACAAAAACGCCATTTTCGTCGGTATGGGTCAACTTATCCAAAACGCGAACCGAAGCGCCCTGGACAAACCTGCCGCGGCTTGCGATGGACCCCTTAAGGGTTGCCGTCATCCCCGTTTTTACCACTTGGGTCTTGATGTTTTTCGCCGGAATCCAGCGCATGGCCGACAGAGAATCACCGAGACTAGCCTCTACAAGGAAGACGCGCTCGTCGATTTTTTCGACCCCGATTACGCCATCTTCGTTCAAGGTGTCGGCATCCACAATAGTCATTCCGTCATCATGCATTGTCCAGAATCGAGCGATGCCACGCGACAAAGGTTCGCCATTGGGCTTTGTGAAGGTGATTGCCACAACTTCTGTTTCGCCCGCTTCGCTCCCTGTTCCATTAGCGACTTCCGCATTATCGGAACAGCCTGCAAGAGCAGCAAATGCGGCTGCAAAAATGGGGAGAAATTTTCTGATGCAATTCATTACTTGGCCCCCTTGGTGCGAGGAACCAACTGGAAGCCCACATGACACACACGGTCGGGCTCACGATCTTCACGAGCAATCGCGAGAATCTTTTCGCGAAAAGAAGCGATTTCTGCACGAACCTTTTCAAAGCCCTCTTTAGAAAGACTGCACGTAACGCTGGTAATGCTCCGGTCATCGCTGGTAAAGTCGTCATAGACCTGGGCATTGATTTCCAGATTTTTCAAATGATACTTGCGAAGAATAGTCGACCGCACTCGGGGAGGGGTTGCCACAATAGGGTCTGCAACGCAATAAGTTCCGTCTTTCTGGATTACCACAAAACCAGCTTCGGTCAGGTAATCAATACCGCTCTGGACCTGCGGCGCACGCAAAACAGGCGTAAACATGCGGCCAATTTTCTCGGCCGAGACACCCGCAGGGAGCAACGGCAGCAAGTCACGCAGCACAGGATAGTACCATTTGGAGAAAAACTTGAGGGCACCATCTTGCAAGGCCAATTCCTTGTTGCGGCTTCTAGCCGAGAGCAATTTTTTCAGGAGAACTTCGCGGTGGTCAATATCCCGTTCATTGCCAAAATTCACCAAATCCACAAAATATTGGGATTCTTCGTCATTCATGGACCAGGCATTTGCAATGAGCTTGGCATTGGCAAGCGACAAGGGGCGACTTCTATCCAGAATTCTACTAAAGAACGCCGAGCCCGACACGCCTGCAGCCTCTTGCACAGAGCGTATCGAAAGACCCTTTTTCTGCAGCATTTCCAAAACGTCCTTGATGTATTCCCGATAATCGAAATACATAAAAACGCTTAATTCTATTTTTACAGACTTTTTGGAAACACCACTCATACCCGTAAATATACAATATTTAGCATAAAAGTCAATACACGTACAAATATAATTACACAGATATTGGAAACGCTCTTTTTTGCTAAAAAACGGTAAAATCCGCCCATTTTCACCCAGGTGTGGACAAAAATGTCAACAGATTCGTAAAAATTGAGCTTTCAACAGGTCAAACCGATATTTATTTATAAAGAAGAAATGTATTTTTGAATGCAGGTTTGCCCATGTTTGCAAGGAACAAGATAAACATCTACGACTATTCCGACTATCGCAAGTTCCTGTCGGATTTTTACGAATTGGAGAAGTCGCTAGACCCGACTTTCAGTTATCGCGTGTTCGCCGCTGCGATTAACATGGATGCAAGTCTTCTCCTCAAAATCTTGCAAGGCAAGCGGCACATCTCTTCAAAGGGAATAGAGCCCTTTATTCAATTCTTTCGGTTTAAAGAGGGAAAGTCTGAATACTTCCGCGAGATGATCGCCTACGCAAAGGCGAAAAACAACGCAGAAGTCCGCATGCATTTTGAATCGCTGCAAAGAATGCGCCCGTCAAATTGCCGCGAACTGGACGAGGCCCGCTATCGCTATTTTCAGCAATGGTATTACCCGATGATTCGTTCTGCGCTGGATGTGTTTGACTACCGCAGTCCAGAGCATGCCGCAGCACTCGGGGAATGTTGCATTCCGAAACTTACCGCAAGCCAAGTTGAAAACGCCGTAGAATCCCTATTACAACTCGGGCTCGCCCACCAGAGAAAGGACGGGCGTATTGTCCCGACGGATGCACATCTAAAAACACAGGAACATTGGCTGAGCGCCTCCATTAGCGAATACCAGAGGAGCATCGCCGAGCTGGCACACCGTTCGATTGCCGAAACCCCGAAGGAAAACCGTGACATCAGCACCCTCACCATGGCCCTAGATTCCTCGCAAATTCAAAAAATTCGCGATATTATCGCCGAAGCGCGAAAATCTATCGTAAACGTGGCAAACTCGATGCCCTCCCAGATTTGCGACAGCGTTTATCAACTAAATTTCCAGTTGTTCCCGATGATGAAGAAAAGAGATTGACGATGGTTCGTTTTTTTGCATTGATGATTTTCGCCGCCTTTTTCTGGGCATGTTCCGAATCGCATCCGGACAGCGCCGGGGCTACGAGCGAAACCACGAACGGGATTGCTATTACCGTGGTGGACGCTGACCGCATGCCGGTACCCCGTGCGCGCGTCACGCTTTACGCCAAGGGAACGCTTGCCGTGTTGGGGAGCGCTGAAGCGGATACAGCAGGCATCGCCCAGTTCGAATTGCACGCTGACACCCTCGCAAACGATGCGTTTGTCGAAGCCATCGCAGGCGAAGACTCCTCGCTAATGGCATGGACATCGTTTGACACGGCCCAGAGCGAAATTCCGCTCTACGCTTCGGCGAGCCTTACTGTGCGCACGGGTGCTGCGGAGGCTGACTACGCCGCTCTATTTGACTCGCTCGCACTCGATTCCACCCCCTACACCGCCTCACGCAGCGGGGGCGAATACACATTCGCCCATGTACCGGCAGGCATGTTCAACATTGTCGCAGGTGATTCCCTGTTTGCGACGGTCACGCTCAATACAGGCGCCACCGCAGACACATTGATCCACATCCCCGATGTCACACGCGAATTCGTATTCGAAGACTTCAACGACGGCGACAGCCTGAACAACCTTGCAAAAATCTATCCGAATTCCGGATGGAACTACACCCCCGTAGGCAACGCAAAGTTCATCGTCCCGGATTCCACCACCGGCTTTACCGGCGCGCTTGAAAAAGACAATCGCTTTGGCGGAAAATTCCTTTCCCTCAAATTCGATATATCCGACACCGGCTTCGTAATGATCAGCACTCACCTTGGGCTCGACACAGGTTACTACGACATGTCCCGCCTTACAGCAATCCGCATGAAGGTTCGCAGCGACTGCAATTTCTATGTGACGCTAGAACATTACAAGGAAGTAGAAAACAATGTGCATAGCAGGGCTCTATGGAAAGGGTTTGCTGACGAGAACTGGCACGAAATCGTATTCCGTCCTGGCGAAGAAACCTTACGAGATGACAGTTACCAGGTCCATTTCAGCGATATCGCGACCGAAATAGGAATCTTCTCCCTATACATCAAGAGCGGCACATTCCTTCAAATCGACGACATCGTATTTGAAGGTGTGGACAAAATTCAATAAAAAAATCCTCAAAAATTTGACGAAAATCCCGTATTTTATGCGGGGTGTAGACACATTTGTCCACAGTAAAAGAATTTATACAATTCAACTCATATTGTACAAACGTATATTTAAATCATCACATATAAATGGTGTTACTTAACACAGTGGGATTGGTGTGTGTTTGGTGAAAGGAGTGAAAAGATGAAAAAGAGCCTCTATTCGGTGCTTCTTTTTGGCTTATGTTCTGCGGTAGCTGCAGAGGTACCGCTCAACTTTGACACCGAGAACCGCGGCAAGGACTTAGGTGCCACCGCAGGCGAACTCAAGACAAACCAAAAACTTCCGAATCCGTTTGAATTTCACGATGGTTCGAAAGTCACCAAGTATGGCGACTGGAGCAAGCGTCGTAACGAAATCAAGGCGGATATCGAAAAATATGAAATCGGCGAAAAACCGATTCCCGCGGATGTGAGCGCAACGTATAGCGGAGGAACTCTTACTGTCACCGTCAAAGAAAACGGAAAGACTGCAACGATTACGTCCAAGTTCAGCATTCCTTCGGGTAACGGCCCGCACCCCATTATCATCGGCATGAACAGTGGCACGGGTTCGCTCTCTTCGAGCCTGTTCAGCGGCTTCGTGCAGGTTCCTTTCAGCCATGACCAAGTAGCCAAATACTCCATGAACGGTCAGAAGGACACGAACGTGGGTTTCTACAAGTTCTACGGCGACAAGAACCAAAACGGCGACTATTCCGCATGGTCATGGGGCGTTAGCCGCCTTATTGACGGTCTTGCCCAGATTGCCGACGAATACCACCTGGACATGAGCAAGATTGCGGTCACGGGTTGCTCCTACGCGGGCAAGATGGCCCTGTTTGCGGGGGCCTTCGACGAACGCGTGACGCTTACCATCGCCCAGGAATCGGGTGGCGGTGGCATCAACTCTTGGCGCACTTCCGCGGACTTCGCAAGCCGCGGCACGAACATCGAAAAGATTGACAACACGAACTACAGCTGGTTCATGCAGAGTCTGCAGCGTCAGGATCCGTACAAGCTCCCCCACGACCACCACGAACTCATCGCAATGATTGCCCCGCGCGCAGTAATCGCGCTCGGCAACCCCGGCTACGAATGGCTTGGCGATGAATCGGGCTACAAGTCCCTCATGGCCGCTACCGAAGTGTGGAAGGCCATGGGCATCGAGGACCGCATCGGTTTCGACTTTACCGGCAACCACGAGCACTGCCAGGCAGCCAGCAGCCAGAATCAGTCGGTCACGGCATTTGTCGACAAGTTCCTGCGCAACAAGGATGCCAATACGGACATCCACGTAAAGCCCTCGAACGGCAAGGGATTCAAGATTGACAACTATGGCGACTGGATCAATTGGGAAACTCCCACGCTCCCGTATGAAGAAACCAAGCCGGATTCCATAAAGCCAGACTCTTCCAAGGGAGATTCCTCAACAATCGCCTTGAAGATGGATCGTCTCGCCCCATCGATGAACATGTTTGTATCAAATGGTTTCTTGTATGTACAAGGTGCTCCCGAGGGTACGAAGGTTCGCTTATTCGACCTGCAAGGCAACCTCGTCCGTGAATTTGGCGAAAGAGGCGGAAATCTTGCGGGTATCCGCGCCGGCAAATTGACCGCGGTATTTGTCAGCAGTTGCGGGCAAAAGCTCAGTCACAAATCGTTCAGCTACACCGGACTCTAGAAATAGAATCGGAATAGCAAAGCAGCAAACCGCCTTAGCGCATATTCACTTTCAGCAGTTTGCTGCCGCTTTTAGCAATGTAAACGCCCTGGTGCAAACCTTGCAGCGAAAGTTCGGTCGAACCGCTACGGAGCATGTTGCCGTTTGTATCGAACAACTTGATGTTTCCGGTTGCGTAAAGCATAGTTCCTTCGCGGCGGAGATTGACGCTGCCAAAGGAACTTGTAGCGCCACCGTTTCGCACGGCTATCACTTCGGTTCCACCATCTACAAAATTTTCGATATGGGTAATTCCCGTATTCACGTAGTCGCCCAACCCGTAGGCTTTGCGCATAATGTTCAGCACTTCCATATCGAAAATGGAGCCATCGGGTTCTGATTGCCTGCGGATAATGGTCATGTTGTTTTCGCCTTCGTGACCCGTATCCCAAGCAATGGGCACCACCTTATTCTTCTTTGCGGAATTCATCAGGTAGTCATAATACTCAAGACGTCCCTTGCGGTGTTTTGTATACTTGTCACCCGTCAAGACGCCTACGCGGTCGTTGGCACCGAATTCACCGATAATCACCGGCACGCCCTTGTCCACAAAAGTCGTCTTCATTTTGCCAAACTGGTCATCCATACGGTCGCCGGTGCAGGGGTCACCCATGGCATTCGCCCAAGCGTTGTATCCGCAGTTGTACACCACATCGTCACCAGTCGCGAGATTGTCGCCCGTGCCCCAGTAATACTGCGGTTGCACAATGGCGCCCCAATCGGCAGGCTCGTTCATAAGCGTGTAAGTGTAGGGATCGTAGTAATGCACCTCCACCATCAAGCGGTTTTCAATCTTATCTTTCGGAAGCTTATCCACCGGCATGACTTCGCAGCTGCGGTCCACGCTGGTTGAAGGCCCTTGAATAATCAGCGTACGGCTTTCGTTATTGCCGCCCGTGGCACGCACCGCATCCACAAAAGTCTGGTGGTACGTCATCAGGATTTCAGTTTCGTGCTTGTAATTTTCGTCAGTAGTAGCGGGTTCATTCGCACTCGCAAAAAGTAAGTTCTCATTGTAATTCTTGAAGTGCGTCGCAATCTGCGTCCAGTACGATTTCTGCTTGGCATTCACCTCGTCTTTTTTGTCGTCACTGAGGTTCCCTTCGAGCCAACCGCCATCCCAGTGGATATTGAGAATCGTGACCAGCCCCGCGCGCATGCACATATCCACCACCGTCTGCACCGAGTCCATCCAACTCTGGTTTATGGCGCCGTCTTTTGCGTGGCTATCCCAAGCGCAGGGAATGCGAATGGTGCTGAACCCGGCCGCCTTCACCGAATCGATGTAAGCCTCCGTCGGGAACTTGTTGCCCCAACCGGTCGGATTGCCCGGAACCTCCATCGTGTTACCGATGTTGATGCCAAAGCCCATTTGATTGAACATTTCGGTAGCAGTCGGAAGCGTTTTAGCCCACGACGGCGAAACCAAAGACACGGAAGCGACCATTGCCGCAGTCCACAGGATGCGTCTTTTCATAACAACCCTTTAGCGCCTCTAACCTCAGAGGCACTTATTTAAACAACCTTGCCCTAAATATAATTCAAAAAGTTCGGCCCTCGGCCCGCAACAAAGGCATCAATTTTGACAAAAAATCCATAATCATCGCCTAAACAGCCGATTTTTGACCCAATCCCGAGTATAAATTCATATAGGGTTGTGAACAACAAAGGATTGGTATGTTTGGCAAGTTTCCTAAAGTTATTGCCGGGGCAGCATTTGCCCTCGGCTTTTCCACGTTCGGGCAACTCCACGCGGCTCCGGACCCGAATTTTCACATTTACATCGCCTACGGGCAGTCCAATATGGGCGGCACCGCCGACGCACAAAGCGCCGACAAGGCTGAGCACCCGCGCTTCAAAATTTTTGCCACGCAAAAGTGTAGCGGCAAGGGGCGCAACACCCTAGGCGAAGTCTACCCCGCCGTGCCCTCGCTCTTTAACTGCGGCAATACCATTTCTATTGCAGACTGGTTCGGCCGCACCATGGCAGACAGCATGCCCGATGTCACCATTGGCATTATTCCGGTTGCTATTGGCGGCGCAAGCATCAAGGCATTCGACAAAGATCAATACGCAAGCTACCTCGCCTCGGCAGAATCCTGGCTGCAAAATTACGCCAAGGAATACGCAAGCGACGGCAACGTCTACAAGACTATCGTAGACATCGCCAAGAAGGCCCAAGAAGTGGGCGTCATCAAGGGGTTCATTTTCCACCAGGGTGAAACCGACGGCGGATATTCCGACTGGCCGAAAATCGTGAAGAAGACCCGCGACGATATTCTCACCGCACTCAACATGAGTTCCGACACGGTACCCTTCGTGGCAGGCGAACTCCTGCGCGAAGGCTGCTGCTATTCAGACCGCGTTTCAAAGCTCCCAAACACCATGGACAACACCTACTACGCTTCCTCCGAAGGCCTCGGCGGCAACGGCGTGGACCGGTACCACTTTAATCACGATGCCTACGTGACCTTCGGCAAGCGCTATGCCGAACAGATGCTCAAAGCCGTGAACCGCGCCCCCGTAGAACCGGTACCGCAACAGCCCTTCAAGGGAACAGCATTTGAAATCCCCGGCAAAATCGAGGCCGAAGATTTCGACATTCCAGGCGTGGGTTCCGGCAATGACTCCTACAAAGAAAACGATTCCGAAGACCACGGCAAATCCAACTACCGCGAAGGCACGGGCGTCGACATCTACGAGAAAGCAACCGGCTATGTTGTGGGCTACAACCAAGAAGGCGAATGGCTCGAATATAGTGTGAATGTGAAGGAAGCGGGCGAATACCATTTATATGCGTCAGTCGCTTCTGCAAACGAGACTTCTAGTTTCCAGATGTCTTTAGACGGCAAGAACATCACCGAAGTGATTTCTGTACCCAAGAACGAAGGTGAAGACAACTACAATGATTACAGTAACGTGATAGCAACAGTGGAACTCCCTACAGGTGAGCACATCTTGCGATTCACGGTGACCGGCTCCTGGATGGACGTAGACTTCTTTAATTTTGTCTTACGGGAAGACGATATTGATTGCTTCGTCAACTGTACAGAATTCGTCAAGCCCGCGGCATCGCTTGCGACCAAAGCAGAAAACTACCGCATCTTCGACATGAACGGCGGCTACTTGGGCATAGTCCAAGCAACAGGACTGCAAGAGCTCCGCTCTAACGCTAAAGCCCTCGTAAAACACGGCGGCATGTTCATCGCAAAAACAACCGCCGGAAAAACCTTGCGGCTCAAAATCGCGAAATAAAATCTTATTCAAATAAAACCTAAGCCCATTCGGATTTATCCGGACGGGCTTATTTTTTTGCGACACGTGTTATGCCTCTCTGGGCACTTGCATCGCGACGTTATTTACAACATTTACTGCAGACGCTTTACGGCAAGAGTCTTATTGCCGGCAGTCAGACGCATCACGAATGCGCCGCGGCTCATGCCACCGAGATCAAGCGTCACGGCACTGCCGGAGAACTTTTCCGAATAGAGCAAGTGACCCTGCATATCGAACAGACGCACATCCTTAACGCCCGGCACATCGGCCTGCACATGGAGCAAGCGACCTTCAAACGTGTACTGCACCTGCGGCGCAACGACACCCGCAATAACGGCGCTAACAGATTCAGAAGAACTGGACTCCGGCGGCACCTGTTCACTGGATGAAGATTCCAATACAACCTCGCTACTAGAGCTCTGCACGCTGCTGGAACTTTCGACAGAAGAACTGGACACCTCCTCCGGGCATTCCGAAAGGGACTTGTCTTTTGCCGTCGTAAAGCAGACCCTATCGGTTCCGTCGAGCACAATGTTATAAATGCCCGGGACCGAAGCTTTTCCGTTCCTATTCACATAAGAGAAGTCCGCATAGTAACCACTTGCCGCAAGGACCCCTTTAATAGCCACGCGTTGGTGATTCACATCGCCATTGGCATTATTCTGGTTCACAAAAATCGTCTTGTCGTAGTCAATGTACCACACATAGACACCATTCTGGCGACCGCCACCCCTAATCAGCGGCACATAGGCATCATAGCTTTCGGCGGGGCGGTATTCTACAATGTAGTATTCATCGGCCTGCATCGGATTCGTGACCGAATAGGCCTGCATTTGGCTCAATTTTCTCAAAGAATAAACGGAGTCCGCCTGCAGCTCTTCAAGAGTCAACCAGCCCATGGATTCCTTTTCAAAGGCGGAATACCCCATAGGAGCATTACCCTCGTCGATAGAACTCCCATTGTACATTCCTACCGACATGATATCGTAGATACTGGGGCCGTCAATCTGTTGATTGTTCTGATCTCTACCATAATGGTCGCCCAGTCCCATCACATGGCTAAATTCATGGGCAAAAATTCCCATCTTATTGATTTTCGAATTCCGGGATCTATCGGCATACTGGGCTATAAAAACGTAAGCATCGAAAGTGTAGCCGCCAGCCTTGTAAGCAGACGGGAACCACCTATTTTTAGAAGACCCGTTGCTTTGCATCCAGAACTGGTGTCCCCAGAAAAGATCGCTTTGCTTAAGGGCGTCTTCTTCCATGCCGGGAAACAAGAAAAAGAATCCATCAATGTTGGAACCGCTGGAGCAATACTTTTTGGCGTTAGCTAAAAAGTCTGCACGCTTTGCCAGTTCATCTATCCCCATGGCAATAAACTTGCCTTCCTGGAAACTGGAGTCGTAACCAAAATCCGTAAGGGCCGCATTGATATCAATCGGATACACGTCGAAATGCGGGTCGAACAGGCTGTCAGATACGAACAAGAAATAATCGCGAAGGCTTCCGATATTGCGGTTTTCGCTATAGCCAGGCTTATTCAAGAAGTCGGCAAATTTTGCGGAATCCCCATGGGCCTTGTCGGTCGTGCCGATCAACAGCACCGGGAAACTTCGTTCTCCCTTGGTCCACTTTGAAGGGGTCGGTCGATTCAGCGCCACAGGAACACCATCCTGGTTGTACGCCATTACGGCGGTTTGCGCCACAGAAGATTTCTGCGTTAACGAACTGTCCTCGGGAAATCGACCTCCACGCAATTCTTCGTGTTTCTGGTGGGCCGCCTCCTGGTTCAACCCGTTCAAAAAGGCCTTTTCCTTGTCGGTACGGTCTTCTACATTCTTGGCAACTATGCCGGAAGACTTGCCATCTTCACCGACATACACGCAGTTGCCTGCGGAATCCAACATGACAAGGTATCCATCAGAGGTTTCCGCATAATGGTAATGTTCATCGCCAAAATAGCGAATCGAGACGGAACTGCCGTCCTTGTTCGAAACAGTCTGAAAACTTGGCGCAGCCGGACGAGCAAAAGCCTGAGTTACCAGGGCACCAACCGCCGCAACCAAATAAATCGATACAACCTTGTTCATGACCCAAAATCCTTTTCTCTAAAAATAATCCTTTTTCATATAAAAAGCATGTTCTCGGCAGGAAAAATCGTGTTAGCATTGTGCAAAAAGGTCTCTTCAATGCCATTTTTCATGAATCCGATTCAAAAAGTCCCGTTTTTTCTCATTTTTGGCCATTTTGCAGGTTTTTCGGCAGGTTTTCCCTAAGTTAAATTTTTATTGACATTGTTCTCAAAAATTATATATATTTAAATTGTGAACCGTTTTCTAGACATCTACCAATTTACGCACTTCCGTAAATTTCTGGAAGAATACCAGGTAGTCCGCGCCAAGGCGGAACCCCATTTTACGCGCACCGAAATTTGCAACCTGCTGGGCCTCGAAAAAAGCCGCAGCTATTTCGCCGACGTTCTCAGAGGGAAAAAGGTCAGCCCCCGCATGGTGGCCAAGTTTATCGAAATCCTGGAACTCGACAAGAAAGAAGCCAAATACTTCGAAACCCTGGTGGAACTGGACCAGGCCAAAAGCGACGCCGCACGCAACGCCGCCATGCAAGAAGTCCTGAAACAGCACCCCAACCCGCAACACATTTTAAACGAAGACGCCTACGAATATTACAGCCACTGGTACAACAGCGCCCTTTTTGCCATATTGGACGCCATGGACGTGGACGACGACATGACACCGGTGCAAAAGCGCATCTTCCCCAAGGTTCCGCTTGGCAAGCTGAAAGATTCCCTCGCCCTCCTCGAAAGGCTGGGACTGGCCCGTAAAAACGAGGACGGATTCTGGAAGCCCACTAAGGAAAGCATCAGCAGCGGCCCTTACAACAACGCGGAACTTGTCAAACAGTATCAGTTACAGTGCTTTGAACTTTCGAAACAGGCCCTCATGACGCCCCCCAAGAAACCGACCGTCATGAGCACCCTCACTTTCAGCATTTCCAGCGATGCCTACAAGAAACTGGAAGCGGAGCTGCAGGAATTCAAGGCCAAGGCAAGGCGCATTATCGGCGAAGACAAGGAAAAAGCCGACGGCGTGTACCAAATGAACATCCACCTGTTCTCAAATTTGGACTAGCCACTAACGATAGGGATGTCAAATGAATAAAGAACAAATTAAAACGAATTTGTCCCTTGGCGTAGCGGCGATTCTTTCGCTTATTGCATCGCTGTTTTTGCTGACATCGTGTAGCCCGCCCAGCGACGCCAACGAATCGGATCACGCGGGCGTGCTCACCGAGACCGAATCGGGCCACACGGTCGCATTCGCAGCCGAAAAATGGGACGACACCTTTAGCGTCACCCCGTCTGCCAAGAAATCGGGCACCGTCCAATTCGCCCTCACTAAAATTGTAGACGGCAAGACAGAACTGTTCGATTCCGCCACCGTTAAATACGGCGATTTTGCCGTATTCGATGATGTACACGGGGCCTACAGCGTCGTCGCCACGGCAATAGGGCTAAACGGCGAGAAAGACACGCTTTACGGCGTAGATGTTCTAAAATGGAACGATGTCGATACCGTCGTGATCGGAGTTCAAAAGCCCGCTACATTACAGATTTCGAGCGATTACAAGATTTGGGAAAATTCCGATTCTGTCAGTGTATTTGCCAAAGGCGACACGCTCTGCATTACAGGCACACTCGCTTGCAAGCAAGTCACCAAAGAAGACATTAAACAAGGCTATATCACCCTCGAAAACATTCCGCTTTTCAACAATGGCGATGTTGCAAAGCAAATTGAGATTTCTAACGGCGAAGATTTCCGCGCTGTCGGAGTCACGCTGAACCTGAACGCCGGCGACACTCTGTTCGTTGACAACGTCTTGAGCATCAAACATCTCTACGACATCGAGCTTACCTTGCCGAAGTCAGACCTGTTCGATTCCCTGGGTGAATACTCGCTAGATTCGCTTATAGTGCCGATCCATTTCTGGTACAACAGCAAATCTTACATAAGAAGCGCCAGTTACTACACAGATAAATTTATTGACGCTCAGAAAAACATTCTTCTTGGACCAAGATACAGCAGAGTGTTCGCAGAAGACTCCTTTTACGCCTGGTATGTGATTCCCAAGATGGATTCCACAACCACTTTGACCGCATTTGACGGGGATATCAACTGGGGCAACGTTCCTAGTTCGTACGAACGCATTCGCGAGTTCATTTCTGAACCCGTAACCGATTCTCTCCTTACGACCCGCAAAGTATTTACGGACAACAACAGCTTTGCGCTTTCGTTCTGGTTTGAACTGGATAGCCTCGAAAAAGACGGTCGTCTGTTCTATTCGGGCACCGACAGTTTGGGCTTTGAAATCCGCCGCTGCGAAAAGGATTCTACCGCACTATGCGCCAAGATTTATAACGGAATCGACTCCATTTCGACCGACTCCATAGAATACGGCAAGGCAAACGTCATTGACGGCAAGCTCCACCACTATTCATTCGTCATCCACAACAAGCACCTGACAATCGCCATCGACGGAGAAACCATCCGCGACACCGACATCAAGCTTTCGACAGAATTCTTCGATCTCGAGGAAATTTACACCGGTAGCGCCCCAGTAGAAGACGTAATGCTCTATTCCTTCGGAGATTACATCAAGCAAAACGGCGAAAAGAACTGGACCCGCCTAAAGGCCTGGCTCTACGCCTTCTACGAAATGCAGAAATAGATTTAAACGAAATGCTCGCGAATCCGCGAGCATTTTTCAATTAAACCAGCGTTAACTTTTACTCGCCCACGACGAACTTTAAATAAAGCTCCTTCAGCGCATCGCCCCACAGGTACATAATGGGGGCGGCCACTGCAAGGAAGGGGCCAAAAGGAATCTGGCCGGCGCCCTCGTCTTCTTCGGGGGTATCCTTGTTTTGCGAAGCCTTATTTTGAGCCGCCTTTTTAGCGGCACGTTTTTCAGCAATCTTTGCATACGGTACCATAATCAAGATGCCAAGAATGGAGGCCACCACCAAGACTTCGACCGCACGGGAAACGCCCATGAGCGCGCCGAAACCGGCCAGCAACTTTACATCGCCAAAGCCCATGGCGGCCTTGTTCAAGACTTTCGTAGCAACCCAGCCCAGCAGGTAGAGGCCACCACCGGCAGCAACGGCACCCACAATGCTCTCTACCGGGGTCATTCCCCCCGGAATAAAGGAGATAATGAGACCAGCCACAATGCCGCCCACCGAAATGGAATCAGGAATTAATTTGTACTTAAAGTCAACCGCACTTACCGGATAAATGCCCAACAGCAACCAGAAAAGAGCCAAGGCGTCGGCCCAGACTTCAAGGCTCTGTACCGGGGCAGTAAAATTCGTGGTGAAGCCGGTAGCCGCATACAGGGCAAGAGCCCCCAGAAGGCCGCAAAGGGATTCCCCGATGGGGTAAATGATGCTGATGGGCTGCTTGCAGCAAGCGCTTTTCCCTCTTAGAATAATCCAACCTATAATAGGTAGATTGTAATATAGCGGAATATGCTTCTTGCAAAGAGGACAGTGCGAAGGCGGGTTCACCAGCGAAATTCCGCGAGGCATACGGTATACAATCACGTTGTAAAAACTGCCTACACAGGCTCCCAGCACGAAAAATACGGCCAGACTGTACCAAAGAGGGATTTCTTCCATAAAACTAGCTCCATCGGTGCAAATTATCACACACGCTTTTCGAATAAAAAAGATAGATTTAAAGTGTAAATTTTGTTTAGTATTTAATTGAGGATGTGCTATGCGTGTACCCCATTTTTTATTGTTCACCCTCGGCCTTAGCGCTTCGCTAGCCCTTTTCGGATGTTCCAGGGAATCTTCCGTCAAGGAAAACGTCAACCTGAAGAACAACCACTCCCGGGTTTTTGTCTTCGACAGCCCCATCGCGGACCCGACCGCCTTCGCCGATTCCATGGCCAACGTCGCCGTTGCCGAAGCGGATACCATCCCGGACACCCTAACCGTTACCGTTAACGACACCGTGTACATGATCGGCCTCTTGCCCTACAACGTGGACAAGATTTACCGTTTCCAGTGGACACTGACCAAAAAGGACGGCAAGGACACAACCATCATCGGTGGTAACGCCAAGCCCCAGGCCTGGGCATACGCAAAGCCCGGCCTCTACGAACCCAAATTCGTGGCCTTCGACGGAAACAATGCAACCGACACCGCCGGAACAGCTACCCGCAAGGCCTGGGTCAAGGTCATCGACACGAAGCCCACACTGATTGTCCCCAAGGATACCCTTTGGACCAAGCATGACGGAGACATCACCTTCCCCATTCTTGCAAGCGATTCCTTCGGAACCATTACAAGCATCATGGTCGACCTGGACGCCAGCGGCAAGAAAGAATCCGCCAAGACCTGGAAGTACGAGAAATTTGACGACAACGACTCCCTCTACTTGACCATCAAGAACAAAGAGGCAAAGATTGACTCCCTTGGTAACCAGAAAATTTACGTGATCGTCACCGACGACGACGGCAACGAAACCAAGGACAGCGTGAACCTGCACTTCAACCGTATTCCGAGGCTCAAAGTCATTTACCCCCAAGACGGCGCACGTCACAACATCAACGACCGTTTCTATTTCTACTACGAAGGTGAAGACGACGACAACCCGCAGAACCTCCAGTACTTCATTTACGCCCAGGTTTCAAAGAATGGACAGCCCCCGCAGAAGGCCTTTACCGAAGAAGACCTTATCGCCAAGGCATTCACCTCCAACATTTTCGAACCCATCGACAAGAAGGGCAAGAACGTCATCACCCTGGTTAGCGACCCGAGCAAGCAGTTGACCGGCCGCATCTACTGGGATATGTACGCAACTGACGGCTACGACATTGTAAGGCTTACCCGAATTTCTACAGGAGACAACTCCAGCCGCCCGTGGAACTTCTATATCGGCGATCTGAGCTCGACCCAGGGTACGTTCACCGGTACCGCCAAGTACCAGGGCCGCGACAGCCATTCCGGCATCCGCATGGAATTCAACAACGGCAACAAGACCTTCGACGTGACCACCGACGAAAAGGGTAACTACACAGTCAAGGTGGATGCCGGCATCTACACCGCCACTGCCATTTCTGATTCCCTCAAGGAATACGCCGACTCCACCATCAAGAACTTGTTCGCCGAATCGGGAAGCGTGATTCGCATGGACGAAATCGTATTGAAGGATACGGCGAAGCCTTACCTGATTGTAAAGAACATCGACACCCTTACAAATCGTGAACTGAGCCAGACCATTTACGCCCGAGACCTGGGTTCGCGCCTGGATTCAGTCACGGCGGCAATTGACGGCAAGTCTCAAAAGCTCACCTGCACCAAGAGCGACAACGACGCCATATTCAATTGCCCCCTGGCCATGAACAACCTTACCGACGGCAAGCACACATTCGAGTATTCTGCCAAGGACAAGGTGGGTAACAAATCCACCCTCAAGCAGACGATTGTCGTCATGGCCACGCAGTTGAACCTGACTGTCAACGGAGCCCAGAACGCCCGTATCGGCACCGACGGAAAACTTGACTTCGTCGTAAAGGTCATCGGAGCCTACCCGGCCGCCGAGAACGTTACCTGGAGCTGGAATATCGGCAATGGCGAGAAGACAAAGAAGACTGCCGTCGGCGAAGATGGTTCGGCAACAATTTCGCTCACCTACGATGAAATTGCTTCGGCCGGTCCCGACAAGGACTTCTTCATGAAGGTCAAGTATTCGGAAAACGGTGCCGACGTTAGCGCACAAGTCAAGTTCGGTACCTTAGGCGACAACCCCGCCGTCGTGTTTACCGAACCGAGTTTTGAAAACACCGTAAGTATCAACGACCCGTTGCATTTCAAGGTCCAGACGTACAAGGGAAACAAGAGTGAAACCCTCACCCTGGCATGGAACTGCGGCAGCAACCTTTCTGCCGGTTACACATGCCCCACAACGGCAGAAGAAACTGACCTGGCCTTCAGCAAGGT
This sequence comes from Fibrobacter sp., assembly GCF_045131395.1. GTDB lineage: Bacteria > Fibrobacterota > Fibrobacteria > Fibrobacterales > Fibrobacteraceae > Fibrobacter. Next base: position 56,359 of record NZ_JBGUQY010000040.1, read on the forward strand.
CGGCACCTACAAGGTTGCAGCCAAGGTAACCGATAACCTCGGAAATATCGGTTCTGACACCGTCGTGGTCAACGTGGTCGCCGACCCGCCCAGCATTAATGTCTCGACAAAGAACAAGAACAACGAATACAAGATCGGATCTTCCGTAGATGTCGATTACAACGCCAAGGACAAGTTCGGCACCATTAACCAGATCAAGTGGGGTTGCAACAACGGCAATGTAATATTCGACCACAACAAGACCTTCGATTCCCCCGCCGCCAGCGTTTCGGGTTCGATCAAGGTTGAGTTCCCCGGTGGCCTCGATGTCAAGGACAGAACTGAACACACCTGTATCTTCAAGGCTGTTGACGATGATAACGAAGAAGCCTCCGATACGATTTCGTTCATCCTGTTGAGAGACCCGCCCACCGTCCGTCTCGCAACCAAGAAAGACACCGTAAAGATCAATAGCGAACAGACGATTAAGGCCATTGCAACCGACAAACTGGGTTACATTGCCGAATACGCCTACGCCTGTAGCGAAAGCATGTCCGACCTCAAGAGCCCCAGCTGGAGCCTCATGAACGGATCCGAAACCAAGGTGCGCATGCCTTCTTCGGCAACCAAGGCTTACTACTGCGTGGTTCAGGTCACCGACGACGACGGCAATACTGCCAGGGATACGGCCCAGTACACCATTCTCCTGGGTCTCCCCACTGTAACCGCCTACGTGAACTACAACAGGGTAACCATCAATGACGAAGTCGAACTGAACGCCCACGCCCAGGATTCCCTGGGACAGCTCGTGAAGTATGAATGGGGCTGCGGTTCCGCCTCGGCCGACAACATCGGATTCACTTATTCTTCTACGTCTACACCCCGCAAGATCATGAAAATGCCGTCGGTTGCTCAAAACGGCTACAAGTGCATTGTCCGCGTCACCGACGATGACGGCAACACCGCCAGGGATACGGTCTCCATCGACATTATCCAGGCGCCGCCTACGGTAAAGGTCGCCAACAAGGAACTGACGGTCCGCGCAAACTTCAACATTGCACTGAAGGCAACCGCCAGCGACGACAACAAGCTGCCCTCTGACCCGGGTGAAATCGTGAAGCGTGAATGGAGTTGCGGATCCAACAGCCAAGTCGAAAACAACTGGAAAAAGGTCAGCTCTCTCGACACCGTATGGAAGGCTCCGGCAGTCCAGCAGCTCATCTGTATTGCCCAGGTGACCGACAATGACGGCAACATCGCCAGAGACACCATCACCATCAAGTACACGACCGAAATTCCCATGCTTTGGGCTGACGCGGATTCCATTTACGTGAATCCGGGCGATCCCTTCACCCTGAATGCATCCGTTAACGACGCATGGCAGGGCATCGACTGGTTCTCTTGGGAATGTATTGACGCCGCAACGGGCAAGACCATGGAAAAGAAGGTCACTCAATACGACTACGAAGCCAACGGCAAGTCCTTCGCCATCGGAAAGGATTCCACCTATTCCGAACAGGGCAAGAACATGCTCTGCATTATTTCGGCTCGCGAAACAAGCGGCAAGGACATTCTGAAGGACACCACCAAGGTAAAGATCCTGAAGCAGCACCCGAAGGGTGTCATCACCGCCCCCGATACCGTATACCTGTGGAGTGGCGACGAATCTGTCGATGACAAGGCCATTTACTACTACACCCCCGAATGGGGCGGATTCCATTCCGAACGGGGCGAACTTGGTGACCCCAACAAACAGGATTACTGGTGGAAGTTCAGCAATGTCGACGGAAACTTCTATCAGGGCGAATCCGACGGTACCCTGGATACAAACATTGCCGAATTCAACACGGCATTTATCCGCAGGACTCGCGAAGGCTCTGTCACCATCACTCTGGACTACCGCGACAGTACGAGCGCAACGCCCAGCAGCGCCTTCTACAGCCGCCACCGCGCCCCTGAATACAGCCACAAGGTTTACTTCAGCAAGGCCTGGAAGAACCAGGGTAAGGACACCGTTATCGAAAACACGTCCTCTACCATCGCTCCTTCCTTTGCAATCGTGAACCAGGTGCCCGTTATCGCCTACGCAACAGGCAATTCCATGGTAACCGTAGCCAAATTGAGCGGCAATAGCTGGACAAGCCTCGGCTCCATCAATGTCACAGGAAGCATCAAGAAGATTGACGCCGTCGCCCATGGCAGCAACTTCTACGTGGGCATCCTCGCCGACAGCCTTTCCATCTACAAGTCCGCCAGCGGAACCTCTGCCCCTGCCAGGGTCAGCACGCCCGCCATCGCAGGCATCAAGGACTTCAAGCTGGTGAGCAAGGAATCCGAATCGGCACCCCACGCAGTCGCTATCGGTTCCGAGAACAAGATCTACATGTACGACAACAGCGAATCCAGCTGGACCAAGAACACCAAGTTCAGTTCCATTGACGGCGACTTTACGGAAGTTGACGCCATCTACACCGACGACGGATACCTGATCGTAGCCGGCGTGACCAGCTCCTACAGGGTGAACATCGGCTACTTCTCCAAGAACGACTACAGCTCTATCGAAAAGAAGCAGTTCAACGTCTCCGATATCGGTCGTGCCAAGATTACCTCCAGCGGCAAGAAAATCTACATGGTGTACTTCAGTCGCGGCGTAGAAACCTATGGCCCCCGAATCGCAACCGGTACCATCAACAGCAACAGTATCGGCTGGAACCAGACCGGTGCAATTATTCGCGAAGGTATTTTCACCAACAACATCAGCCTCGCCGCCTACAATGGTGTCGTCTACGCGGCATTCGACAACCGCGCCCAGATTTCTCAGGTCGATGTTTACCGCTACGAAGATGGCGAATGGCACCTGTATGGCGAAAACCTGCTGCCCTACTTCAACACGGTATTCTACAGCCTCCGCGGTTATTATCTGCGCGGCATTGCCCCCACCCTGGTCTTTGACAAGGAAGGCGTGCTGTACGTGTCCATGCTGGCACAGGAAAGCAACGGAGGTCCCAAGCGCAACAACGGCCCGCTGGTCATGAAGTACGTGGCCGACAACTGGAAAATTCACGACAACAAGGATTAAGAATGAATATTGAAATTGCTACTATCTGTGATGCCGCCACCGCAAACGGTGCCGGCGGACGCTTAAACATTCTCGGTGCATTTGACCGTATTTTTGCAAACTTTCCGCTGGTGATACCGCAGTGTTCTACGGCGTTCCGTATTCGTTACGCCCGCAGCGAAGCCGGGCTGCACGACCTGTCTCTCGTATTCGAAGATGTGTGCGGCAAGCCCATTGTGCCGCCCATGCAGTCCAAGATTCCTCTGGAACCGGTGGCACAGGGCTTTGACACTGCGGCAGTGAACATGGTCCTTAACCTGCAACGTTTCCAGATCAAGCGCCCCGACAAGTACATTATCCGCCTTCTGGTAGACGGCGAAGAACTGGCCAGCTTGCCGCTGTACGCTCTGGAAGCCCCCCAACAGGGCGGACAGGCTCCGGACGCCCCCATTGCCCAGGGCGAACAGGACTTGCCTAACTAATACCTAGAAGATACGGCTACACAGAGTGCGGCTCGCATCGGGCAACCGACAGCAGCCGCATCCAAGTCCACAAAGTGAACCATAAGAGGTTTTGAATCCGATGCTTCAACGAGCACCGGATTTTTTTGCATATCCCGACGAAGGGTCCCTTCAAAGAATTCCCCGCCTACGCACTTGTAAAAAGCCTCTTTGCGGCACCACAGCCTAAAGAATTCTTCTTGGGCCCGTTCCACCTCGAGGGCCGCCAACCGCGCCGATTCCTCCTTGCTGAAGAACCGTTCTGCCAGGTGCAGGCGTTTAGGCGAATACTTCTCCAAATCCACCCCGATGCGGAGCCGACTCAAAGAACCCCGCTCGCCAAATGCGCATACGCAGTAACCGTCGGAATGGGTCCAGTTCACGTCAAAATCCAGCTTCGGGAATCGCGGACGGGTATCTTCCTTGGATTCCTCCAAGTCGGCAGCCGTTACGGGGAATCCGCAATATTCCGAGAGAATGCCGAAAATGACCGAGCGATGGTCAGGTTTTTGTGCAAAGGCTGCCAAGTGGACCACTCCCAAAGGAGTTTCCACATCGAGCCTGCGGATTTCGCGGGCGCTGTCTATGGCAGTATTTTCGTTCATGGATTGTTCGACACAAAGATAATTTCTAGTTTGGGGGCATGAATTTGACTTTCTGCAAAAAAATCGCCCTTGGCACGGTCGCCCTGATGCTCGGCGCCTGCGGCGACATCAACAACAGCTGGGAAGCCAAAGGTGGCGGCTATATCAAGTACGAAATCAACGACGACGGCCCCTACACCATAGAACTCGACAAGGACGACGTAGAACCCCCGTTCTATGTCAACAACAGCCACCGCTACTTTTATTTCTGCACGCGGACCGCAGAAAGCGAACGGGGCGACCAGATATCCCTGATGGTCAACACCCCGAAAACCGGCACCGCACTCACCCCCGTGGCCCGGGCAAGCTTAAACGGCCGTTTGCAGTACGTCACCTGGCTTCGGGTCAAATCCACCATGGAATCCCCCCTGATTTCGGACAGCAGCACCATCAAATTCGACGAAATCATCAACGATTCGCTCTGGACGGCCGACCTGGACCTTTACTTTAAGGATTGCCGCGCCGGAAAATGCATCGACAGCCTCCCTCCGCTCCATTTGACCGGCCGACTGCGCTATTGGGTCCCCGCCGACGAAAGATAATGCGGAAAACACCTTGACAAAGCAGAAAATCTTTTCTATAATTGGTCTCACTTCGGTCGATTAGCTCAGTTGGTTAGAGCGCTACCTTGACATGGTAGAGGTCACAGATTCGAGTTCTGTATCGACCACTCGAAAAAGCTCCGCAAAAGCGGGGCTTTTTTCGTATCCGGAGCAACACGTCATCATCCTCGCAAGCGGAGACCTATAAAACAAAAGCCGCCCCCGAAGGAGCGGCTTTCGTTATCATAAGGAGCAATTTCCTTGATTATCCGAAGAAGTGAACCTTCGCAAGGACAATCATCATCACCCAAGAGAGCACGAGGCCAACGAGACCCATCACGACACCGGTAATGGCCATGCCGCGCGTATCGGTGTAACCCGTAGCGTGGGCAAGAGCGTTAGGCGGCGTAGAGATCGGGAGGCTCATACCGAGGGAGCTAGCAAAGGCGACAGACACGAGCAGGGCCGTCACGCCACCGAGGCCAGTCAGGTTACCCTGGCAAGCGATACCCACGGCGCAAAGAATCGGCACGAGCAAGGTAGCGGTAGAAGTGTGGCTCATGAAGTTTGCCATAAAGAGGCAGATCACGCCGCAACCCACCATGAGGGCAACCGGAGACCAGCTTGCAAACGGAATCGTCTTGATCAAGTGAGCGGCAAGGCCCGTAGCGTTGAGGCCCACGCCCAGAGCAAAACCACCAGCCACGAGCCAGAGCACGTCCCAGCTCATTGCGTTCAGGTCTTTCTTGGTAATCACGCCAGTCAAGGCAAACACGGCCATCGGGATCATGGCAATTGCGTTATCGTTAATGCCGTGGACACCCTTACCGGTCACCCACAAAAGCACGCACACCACGAAGGTAATATAGACGATAATGGCCTTGGGGCTGGTATCGAACTTGCCGGCACCTTCGATGTTCAGGACCATTTCCTTCATCTTGATCGGGTAGATCTTGAGGAGCAAGACCCAGGCAACCACCATCAAAATAATCACGTACGGGATACCGAAAGCCATCCACTGGCCGAAGCTCACCTGGTTGGCAACGAGGTCGCCACGGGCAATAGCGTCGTTCAGGGCACCAAGGGCGATAGCGTTAGGAGGCGTACCGATCGGGGTACCCATACCACCGATGTTGGCGCCCAGCGGAATAGCGAGGGCAAAGGCGGCTTTACCGCGGTCATCTTCGTCGAAGAGCTTGAGCACCGGGGCGAGGATGGCGAGCATCATGGCGGCGGTAGCAGTGTTGCTCATGAACATGGAGAACACGGCAGTAATGAGCATGAGGCCGAGGAGCACGAACTTCGGGTTCTTGCCGAAGGGCTTCAGGAGCACGCGGGCAAGGTTCAAGTCCATCTTGTACTTGGTAGCTGCGGCAGCGAGGAAGAAGCCGCCCAAGAAGAGCATGATGATCGGGTTGGCGAAGGTGGCCATGATGGACTTGTGGCTAATCATCGTAACGCCGTCCACGCGGAACGGGGCGAGGGCAGAGTCCGACATGGTGATAATCATGAGCACGATGACGAGCATCGAGGTCGACCAGATCGGGAACGGTTGGAGAATCCAGAAGAGGGCCGCCATCACGAAAACGCCAATCACGCGGATTTCGAGGGGGTTGAGGATTCCCATGGGGCTTGCGGCATCGAATCCGAGGGATTCGTAGGGCAAGAAGAGGGCGACGATGGCGAGCACCGACGCAATGATGAACTTGATGAATTTAGCCTTTGTCATAGTGCGGCCAAATTTAGAAAAAAGCAGCCCTTATGGCAAGATTACGGCATTATTACAAAGGGGGACGAATCCCCCTAACTTCAGCCCCTGCGAGAGCCGGGTCTTTCGTTCCCCCCTCTGCGGGGGCACCCCGCAACGCCCCGTTTTAGCGGGAAATTGCCACTTTACGGACGGCGTGGTGACCGCCTACGGTCACGCGGAGCAGGTACAGGCCCAGTTTCGGGGCTGTAAGTGCGAGCGTGTTGCGGCCTGCCGTCGATTTTGCACTGTAGGTGGCGGCAACCTGGCCATTAAGGCCCACCAGCTGCACCTTGTACAGGGAGCCGGCCAGGTCGCTAGACACGTCGAATCCGACCTGGAGGGCGCCCGATACGCGGTTAAATCGCAGATTTTCCAGCTTGGAGGCAAGGGTCCTCACTTCAGAAGTGGTCACCTGGACCGTCGCCGTGGCCCCCTTGGCCTTGAGCATCACCTTCAGACTATCGCCGGCGGGTACTTCGCGGGTTTCGCCCTCATAAGTCACGTAGACGCGGTAGCCGAGACCCGCGAGGTCCGCAAGTCCCTCGAACTTAAGGTAACCCACGCGGTCGGAACTTGCGGACAGGGCGACCTGCCAGCTGTAACCGTCGGTTTCCGATTTCGGAGCCACCACCGACTTCGCCAGCGCCTTTTCACCAGACACCACCGACAGATTCACATGGTCGCCCATACCCTCCGGCGGTTCAAGCCGTTCTTCGGCCTTCCCTACGCCAAGTACATTCCAGGAATCCCAGTGGCCCTTCATATCCGAAAGCGTCAGCTGCAAGTTCCAATTTTTGCGAGACAGGACTTTTCCCAAGGCGCGCTGTTTAAGGAGTGCCCACTTTTGACTATCAAATTCTGGAGACGCATTAAAGCGCACTTCTTTTTTACGATCCGAAAGCACCCAGATACCCTCGTAAGGACCAATGGCGGTCGCATCCCCATAGCCAGCCTTTTCATTCCATTTCCACATATCAAGCGACTCTTCGCTCAACTCGTCTAAACTGATTGCCCATCCATAGGGGTTAGCCATCATGTTCCAGCCACTATCCAGTTCCCAGACAACCTCTTTCCCCGATTTTGGCGATTCCCCATGTAACATCAGCGAACGGCCTTCCATAGAACTGTACCAATATCCCTGCTGCGGGGTAAATTCGCCATCTCTATACTTCTGGTATTTCCAATATTCACCATAAGACGAACCTTCATCCCACCTGTAGAACAGTGGATCATCGTCCCACACAATCGTTTCAAGGTCCACATCCGAAAGCGAAAGCATCTTCCACTCATCCGGTTCAGCGGCAATTTCAGCATTCACCGTAAACAAGGTATCAAAGGAAACCGTGTTCTGGCCATCATACAGCATCACCTTTACTATATAGCGTCCCGGTTTAAGCGGATACCTTGTCCACACATCATTATAAGGGGTTTTCGTAATCGATTTTACAATCCAGGGATCTTCCAAGGCAACCCCCTGGGTATCTGTCAAGTCAACTTGCAATGTTGCAGAGCGGCGCACATCAAAATTATTAGTTTCAATAGTCATTTGAACGGCATTTCCCGATTGAGCAAATTCATGCCGCACCAGGGCCAGGTCTCCACCCTTTTCCCCATTATTTTCCTTTGTTTCAGAGAAATAAGCCGTCATCGTTGCGTATCTCAAATGATATTCAAACAACGAATCACCATCAAATAAACGAAAACGTTCTTCAAAAACAGGAGTTTGGTATGGATCGCGAGTCACGACAACCAGCGAATCTAGCGCGTAGCCCAAATCGGGTTCGGCATGTACAAGCATCGCTACATCACCAGCATGTATCCCCACCGGCAAGAGCATCGTCGAATCTTTAGCAAAATGGTGGGAATAAGCTTTAACATCACCACGATATTCGTCCACCGCAATTGTACCGTTCTTTGAATTCAAAGCGACTTTAGCATAATGTCCGTTAGCACACTCATCCGCACCCCACCATACCGCATACAAGGTCTTTTCTGCATTAACGTCTTTATAAATCGTTTCACCAGGATGAACCATATGGTAATCATAATCAGGGGCATCTTTATCAAAAGACCACCCAGCAACACAGGCATCGGCCGTATAGATTACAGAAGGCAATTCAACATCTCTCAAGCTATTCGGCACGACAAGGCTATCCGAGATGTCGGAACCCACGCCATAGAACAATTCCTTGTTTGCAGTATTCACATCAAGATAGAGCTTTTCATACGGGACCAATTTTGCCTTCAGGGAAGAATTGCTTGTGCTATATAGGTTATACAAGTCCACTTCTGTATAATTGGAGGCATTTTCTTTAAACACCCCATAAATAACACTCAATTTATTTATCCGCCTTATAAAATCATAATTCGGTGCACCGTTATCTTCTGTATAGAAAGTAAGGCTATGCGATCCACTTTTTGTTTCTTCCAGATTCCCTTTCAAAGAACTTTTGTCCGCATCAGACAATTCATCCCATATTTCATCAAGATCAACTTTAATCTGGTATGCCGTTCTATATGTCGAAATTTTAGGTAGCGCATCCACTTCATTTTCCCAACAGACCGCATCGGGATCGCTACAGTCCTTTGCCCCCGCCGACACAACATTCAGTATATAGGTAAACAAACGCGATTTCATGGCATCGCTATCAATCACGCCGTCATACAACCATTTTTCTTCATTTTTCACATAAATGGCACCATATCCGCCTATATCAAGTACACCTTCGGCATCTAGGCTTACAGAACCATTCAAAACCGCGTTACGGTAATTGTGATAAACTTGGTAAAATTCAACCTGTTGTGTTTTCCATAATTCTGGCGAGACAGCCCCATTGCCACTTTCACCAAGCCAACCAAAAGCCAACCTGGCGTTTACGTCTTTCGAACCATAATGGTAGTTGCCATTAACTTTAATCTTTGCCGCAGAAGGATAAGTTTCAGTAACGCATCCTATTTCATATCCAATATAAAAATGACCACTCGTTTTAGCCTCTATGCCATTCGTCATGGAAGTAAGCAAATTTCCAACAGATGTATTATTATACATTTCCAGCGTTTTGACATTTGCAAGACCAATCATTCCGCCCACATTGCTTGACGTAGCCACCGAAGTTGCAGCGATATTGATGTCACCTTCGGCATGGTTTCCTAAAATTTCTACAATTCCCGCTCCATTTGAAATACCGCCTACACCATAGGCCGCATTAATCATTCCAAGATTCGCATTAGGCGCCGAAATCACATTAGGATTAGTCTTCGGATCAATCGGCTTGATTGTCGATTTTTTTATAGAAAGGGTACTATTGGGAACACCAGCAAGCGACACACTACCCAAAAATCCACCGACATAAAGTTGTTTTTCTACAGCATTGATCTCGGCCTTGACTTGGTTTTCTTCTATGTAGAGATTAACCGGAATATCACTTTCATTCAATCCACCAAAGTAACCGACAAGCCCCCCTATATCCGAACCATTGGCTCCAGCTCCAGTCTTCTTATTCGTTAGGGCAAATTCAACTTCATTTGCCGAAAAGACGACATCACCATGTTTCCATGACACGACTCCAAAAAATCCACCCAGGTAACGGTTTTGATTTGTTCCGTTATAATCACCCGATTTAAGAGACACCTTTGCGCCAGTCACATTCAAATTCTTTGTAGTTCCGTCATTATTAGCAGACACGCTTGCAATCAGCCCACCAACCGTCGAACCGCTCAATTTAGCAGAAATCGATATTCCATCCAAGGGTATTTCCCCCGTCAAATTCGCAAGTGCTGCGATACCGCCGGCATAAAAACAGCCCGTATATATCTCACCCCCGTTTCCCATAATTTCCGAAACAGAATCAGGAATCACCAGGTTCGACACTGTAATATTTGACAATTCTACACGGTTATTCAGCTGTATAGCCACACCTGCAGCATAAGAGGAAGGGCTAGACAGTGTCTTACTCGAAAAATCTTTTATAACTTCTTCGCTTAAAGAAACAAGCACGTTATCTACTTGAATATCAGAAAGCTTTCCGTCTTCTATCATAGTCGCTATAGCCGCCGCGCCCCAACCATACACTTTGGAATTGAGGACCTTCACATTTGAAATCACCGTGTTTTCTTCAACACGATCGGCTACAACTGCAGCTCCCGGAGCTGAGCTTGTTTTGAATTTTGCCATTACGTAAGCGCTATCAAAAGTAAAACTCTCTACGTAAGCATTCTTCAATGTTCCAAAGAACGAAGTGTTCTTATCTTCGGCAATATAGCAGAAGCCCTTAATCGTATTGCCGTTTCCATTGATATGAAGTTGTCCATTAATCAATATTGAACTCAAATCCAATGGAGAGAAATCTTCATTAGCGCACTTTTTTCCCGCTTCAGAATAGCCCCCCAAGTCAATATCTGTTTCGAATTCGATATAAACATCGCCCATCATAGCCAATTGAGCGTTAGACTCAACCGCCGACACAAAGCCATTTTTAAAGGAATTCCACGAATCATAAACATTATAGGTGCTCGTATTCAATTTAGTATCGGAAGTTTCTTGGGCTACCGTACAAAGCACCTCATCGACATCACCGGGAAGAATCTGACACGAATAGCCTATCGGCATCACAGCAGCGAAAGTAAATCCCGACAACAGCAGGATACAAGCATAAACAATTTTTGTTGTTCTCTTCATATACACCTTACACTTTATAAGCAAATAATAACATATTATGTTGTAAATGATTCATTTACATGCGAAAAAAGGCGGGAACGAGTCCCGCCTTTTGACAAGAGTCACACCTTTGTTTAAAATTTCGTGAGTTATCTCACAAGAACCTTACCCGAGAGCTGCTGGCTACCGACCTTGATCTTCACAAAGTACACGCCAGACTTCGGAGCATTCAGGCTGAACTGGTTCGTACCGGCCGTTGCCTTGAAGCTACCCGACGCCACCTTCTTGCCATCGACACCGACCACGGCATAGCTTGCATTTGCGCCAGCCAAGGCATCGGGAGCCGTAAAGCCAAGCTGTAGCGTGCCGCCCGCAAGGGTCGAACCGAAACCGCTGATCTTGGAAGAAGCCACCACCGCATTGCCTGCGGCCACGCGGACTTCCACCTGCGTAGAAGACTTCATCAAGGCCACGTTCAGTGACTGGCCATCACGCAGTTCCTTGGATTCGCCGTCAGATTCCACGAACAGCTTGAGTCCCAACCTGTTCAGTTCGGCGATGCCTTCAAAAGTCAGCTTACCGTCGCGAACCGAGCTTGCGCTCATATCCAAAGTCCAGCGGTATTCATCGGCAACAGCCTTGATGCTCTTGGCAAGCTTAGAGCCCTTCTTGCCATCGGCAAGTACCTCGCGAATGGCCAGCGACACATGGTTGCCCATACCTGCAGGCGGTTCTTCCAGCGATTCTTCAGAACCGGCGCCAAGTACGTTCCAGGAATCCTTCTTGCCAAATTCGTCAGTGAGGGACACCTTCATGCTCCATGCACCAGCAACACCGGCGGCATCCTTATGCAAAGCCTTCTTGTCGGATTCGGCGACAACCTTTTCCTGAATATTGAACACCGGTGCCGCAGGCATTTTCCAGGTTGTCTTCTTGGAGACCTTTGCCCACACGGCTTCGTAAGGGCCAATCACCTTAGGCTTTTCGTATTCTGCGGTAGTCGGGTTCCAGCGCCAGAACGAGACCTTGGCACTATTGCTGGCTTTACCCTTGTTCAGGTCCACATACCAACCGTAGGGGTTTGCCACCAGATTCCAGCCACTGTACAGACTATCCAGTTCCCACTCGATTTCGCTATCCTTAGAACCAGTAGATTCGCGAATCACCAGGGGCTTGCCATCGGCAGTTCCATACCAGAATCCACGAGTGGCTACAGTCTTTTCGCCCGTAAAGGCGCGGTATTGCCAGTAGTCGCCCACCGGGTTCTGTTCATCCCACCAATACAAGGTGGCATCGTCCGTCTTATAGCTATGCTTGTCGAAGGCGGACAGCGAAACCATTTGCCAGCTACCCGGAGCAGTCGTAATTTCAGATGCCACTTCGAAGGAACCTACGTATTTGTCGTTCTGCACCTTGTCACCCACCGTCAAAGTCACCACGAACTCGCCAATGGGAGCCGGAGTCATTTCCCATACGCCGCCCTTCACCACGGACTTGGAGATGACCGTATCCACTATAATGCCATTTTCACCAGTTACCACCACGCGAGCGGTCATAGTCGTATCCGCATTTTCGGTATCGAAGGTCAGCAATACTGCGTTGCCGGACTGTTCAATCGTCGGCTTCACGATCTTGATAGTGCCACGAGCGCTGCTGGAGCTTTCGGGCTCGCTGGAGCTAGAAATTTCGACAGAGCTCGAAGAAACCTCAGAACTGGAGGATTCAGGAATCTTTTCATAAAGCGCGTTAACCACCGTATTACTCGTAATGTTATCGAACTTGGCAGGAACCCAGCGTACAAAGGTATAACCTTTATGCACCGGAGCCTCGGGGGCTACGGCAGCAGCACCATATTCCACCAACTGGATTTCTCCAATCTGGGTACCGTCTTCGTCAACAAACACCACTTCGTACTTGACCTTGACCGAGTCGTAAACAGCCGTATAGATGGCATCACCCTTCACCTTGGTCACTTCAGGAGTCCAACCCTTGAATTCATAGCGGTACTCAGGAGTCGGCGCACGCTTGATGTCAACCGGTTTCGATACCGGGGAATCATAAAAGACGGAATCGGCCCAGATACGATGACCATCATAATCCTTGAATTCAATCCAGTACTTGTTGGGCGAATACTTTGCATGGACAGTCAGATTCTTGGTAACCTTGACATAAGTCGAATCATCCCAGCCGGCAAAGGTATAGCCCGTACGTTCCGGATCATCCGGAGCCACAGCCGATTCCAAGTACTTCACCGTCTGCACGTCTTTGAGAGGCCTATCGTCATAATCAAAGAACTTGACCGTATAAGAATTAATGTCGTAGATTGCAGGCACCGTAATATCGTCTACAATATCATCAAACTGCTTTTCCCATTTTCCAGAGAAAGTATAGCCTTCGATTTTAGGCATTTCGGATGCCAACGGAGCAGTGGCACTGCCATGTTCCACCACAGATTCCTGTTTAATCCTTTCGCCATTCATGTCAACAAAGGTAACGATGTACTTGGTCACCCCAGGAACAACCGGATCTACAGGGTCGTCACCATCAGCGACAAAGAACGGAAGGTCATTGTTGGTTCCCTTCGCAAAGTTCCAGGCGTAATCTTCAGCATCGCTATAGGCGGCATTCAAGATTCCTGCGAACTTGGAAGATTTCATGGTCAATGTCAATTCGGTACCGTTCTTCTGGTTTTCCGAATAACTAGACTTGTCGCCACTTCTTATGACATAGGATATGCTGTCATCGTTAAGCCAGCCATTTGTAATAACATCCGTGTTCAAATACCCGAAGGGCTTCGATGCATACATAGCATCGCCTTCGCCATAGTGGTAAATGGACTTGATGCGATAGTTCTTGTTCAATTGAGCCTTGCCGACCAGGTAACCCACATTTTTCTCGTAGGCATTGTTGGCTGTCGCCAAGATATCGCCAATGCTATAGATATTGCGCAGGTTCATCTTGACTTCGTTTGCATTGGACAAGCCCACCAAGCCGCCCACGAACAGGGAATTGCCGGCATGGTTTCCGATGACACTGATTTCTCCCAGTACGGCAACACGATTCATCAGGCTAATTTCGTTACAGACGCCACACACGCCTCCGATATTGGCGACCTGCGGGTTCGTAGTGCTCACCGCACCCGCTTCCATGGCCCTATAGGAAATCAGTTTGGAATTGCTGGCATAGACTTCTTCGAAAACCAGGGACTTGCCCCCTTCGGCCTTGGTAAAGCCACCAAGGATACCACCTATAAACACATTGTTAAGGCTGTCTTCTACCACAATCGAACCATTGTAGTACAGGTTAGACAAAGTCGCCGACTTGCTCGCCACGGCAATGCTTGCAAAACCGATTACACCGCCTACGTACACCGTATCGCGGGAAGGCGCGTTGTTGGAAGTTTTTCCGGCATCCAGCGCCGTCTTGACCTTCGATGTAATCTTGACCGAAGACGTATCGTTTGCAAGGCCGAAATCCTTGGCCTGGGCAAGGCATGCAGAACCGACCACACCACCTAAATAGGCGTCGCTGTGAAGCCCAGGCACTTCGGTACCCGATGCAGAAAGGGCAATGGAACCCGTCGTTCTTACGCCAGTCACGCTCAACAGGTCCTTGCCATTATTGCTACCCTGCACGCAAGAGCTTCCATAGCCCACAATACCGCCGGCATAATACTGGTATTTTCCGGCCACCTTCAAGGAATCCGCGACATCGATATTGGACACGCTATTCGTAATGCGAACTGAAGTTCCAGGGCCAATAGAATCATAACCGACGATACCGCCCACGGCAATCACACCGGTAGACGCGGCATCATAGATTTTTCCGTCAAAGCTGCTATTCGTCGTCACAAAATTTCCGGCCGAGGCGCTATTATAGTCCCGAGGCACATACAGGGCGCCAAAAAGGCCGCCCATGGATGATCCGCCCGAAATCTTGGTGGCAACAACTTCGCCGCCATCTTTGTACTTTGTAAAGACCTTCAGGTTCTCGTCTGTACCGCCAATGGTCTGGTAAAAGCCGGCAATGCCACCCAGGGCAGACCTATGGCCCGTTGCATAATCATGAACCTCCACCTTTACGGAGTCATCAATAAAGATTGGATCTTCTTCATGCTCGGTACGGATAGCCACACCGGCAATACCACCCAGGAACACCTTATGTTCAGGCACCTGGGACATTTCCTTTGAACCGGCATACCCGCTGGCAATAGAGGTCTTATTCGTTATATAGATGTCGTCATCGCCCGAAATGCGCTTGAGCGTAGAATTACGAACAAGCCCCACCAAGCCACCGGCAAAAGGAGCCTGGATCGAATCATTTGCAAGGGTTACGCCATCGATAGTCACCATATTGACGGCCCCCACAAAGGCACCCACGGGGTAATAGTCGGCACCATCGGTACTTTCGCCATCAATGTAGATACGCACGCCATTGATATTCACATTCGTCAAGGACACATTCTCGGCTTTTTTGAAGAAGCCCACCGGAGACTGCATAGGAGATTTATCCGAAACCGTAGCAGCATAGCAAAGGTGCTTGATCGTAAAGCCATTGCCATTAAACGAGGTGCTATCCATCATGGGGAGCGGCACATGGTTGACCTTACATTCTCCGACTTTCGTATCTGCGGCAAATTCCTTCAAGTCGATATTGGACCACAATTCCAGAGGGACACCTTTCTTACCCTCAGCGGAAACCCAGAATTCATCGAGCATCGAGGCCAAGTTCGCAGGGGTATCTTCTACAGACGCCAAACATTCGCCCACCGCCTTAAACGACTTCACGGGCTGCGAGCCCATGAACCCCATTCCCATATTGTAGGTGGTAATATAATAGCCGATATTGTGAGAAGCATCCGCAGTGTATTCCTGCCCATTGTATTCCAAAGTCCAGTCCGTACTGGTGCATGGCTTGGGCCCCTGGCTAAGCACCACGGTAGTCGTAGTCGTGCTACCGAAGATTTGAGGCTGAGCTTGGACAAAGGTAAACAAGTTATAATAGGAGGCCGGAGTCTCGTCCCCGGGTAAGGCAAAACCCATGCCGCCATACGCCAGCATGGTAAACAAAAATAAACCGATTTTTGCTTTCATATAACCCTCTTACTATCTTCTATGTGTAAAAATACCTTAAAATTCACGAAAAAGATAGGGGGTGCCCTTCAAAAACCTCGCCACTGTGACCTGGAACAAATCGCCCACGCCAGGCACACTACGGCGCCTTTTCGGAAAAACACGTAATTCATTAACCATCAACGAGTTAAGAAAACGCATTTCGTGTAAATTATTTCACTTTTTCTGGTTTAACCCCTTGACGGACTCTAAAACTATGTTATATTTAGGTTACAATTATTTTATAAGGAGACCTCCAATGTTTAAGAAAATCGCACTCGTAGCAGCTCTCGCAGCTACAGCTTCTTTTGCAACCTGGGACAAGTTCCCGGTTCTCGAAAACCACAAGGGCCAGGCCGCAGTCGGCATCAGTGACATCATGCAGGACAAGATGAACCAGCTCAGCCTCGGCGCTAAGGCTCGTTACACTGTTGCCCCGAACTTGGAACTCGGTTTGGAAATTCCTTTCGTCATCTTCACTCACTGGGATGGAGAAGACGTTGAAGATGCCAATGGTCTTGCAGACATTCCCCTCATGGTTCGCTACCAGTTCATGCCGAACGTGAGCGCTTTCTTGGACATTTCTTTGCCCACTTGTAACGAAGACCTCTGCGGCGAAGACGGCCCGGTCGGTTTCCACTTCGGTGCTCAGTATTCTCAGAACTTCGGCATGGTGAACTTCGGTTCTGAACTCGGTCTCGCTATCGAAACCAAGGGCGACGACAAGACCACTCCGCCTTGGGAATTGAACCTGGGCGTTGAAGGCGACTTCGCCATCAATCCGATGCTCACCCCGTACGTTGGTCTCGACCTCGCTATGCTCCTCGGTAAGTACACCGTCGATGGCGAAAATATGGGCGACAGCCACACTGGCGACCTCGGAATTGGACCGTACCTCGGCCTCGGCATCGCTTTCAACCCGATGATTACTCTTGACCTCTGCGCTCAGTTCATCCTCGGTAAGGACTACCTGAAGGCTACGACCCAGAGTGATGAAATGGTCACCGCTCTCGGCGCCACCCTTTTCATCAATTTCTAATCGAAATTGCAAACTTTTGCAAACGGATACCCCAGATTCCTGGGGTATCTTTTTTTTACATCCCTAGCCCAACGACTTTTACTAGATTTAAAGCCAAAACTTACTCAAGGAGTCTGGAATGTTTAAAAAAATCGCTCTCGCAGCGGCCCTTGTTTCTAGCGCCGCTTTCGCAACCTGGGACTACTACCCCGTTCTCGATGCAGGCAAGGGTTCTGTCAAAGGCAATCTCTACTATGACTGGGACCACGACTGGTCTCAGGCGGGCCTCGGCATCGGTGTTCGCTACAGCATTATCCCAGGTCTCGAAGTCGCCCTGCAGGATTGGGGTTACCAGTTCTGGGGCGAAACAGACTGCAGCGGATGCGCAAACGGCGGTGACGGCCTTCGCGACTTGACCATTGGCGCCCGCTACCAGTTTGACCCCATGTTCAACATGTTCCTGGATTTCCATCTGCCCGTCGGAAACGACGATTATGACGGCCCGGGAACCACCTATCCTTCAACTGACGAAATTGCCCTCTATTTAGGCGGCCAGTTCAGTATGCAGGTGAAGGATGCCCCGGGCCTCAAGTTCGGTACCGAAGCAGGCATCGACTGGGGCTTTGAACACGACAACTGGGAACGCGGCTTGGATATTATCCTTGGTGGCGAAATCGCATACACCATTCCTAACGTCGGTGTCACCCCGTTCTTCGGTCTCCAACTCAAGTACCGTCTTACCGAAAGCGAAGCCGAAGGTGGCGACGGCAACAAATACGGTCAAAACGACGACGGCAACAAGCAAGTCAATCTCTGGCTCGGCGCAGATTACTTCGTGATTCCGAACCAGCTTGATGTGTGGGCCAAGTTGATTGTTCGCAGCGGCAAGATCGGTGGCGACGCTACCGGCCTCAACGTCGGTGCAGAATTCTTCTTCTAAAGAGAACGTCACTGCGAGCCTCTAAAAGGGGGCGAAGCAATCCACAAAAATTGAGCCGCGCAGTTAGCGCGGCTTCTTTTTATTTGCGGTCACCCTGGAGCTAACGGCTCCGGGGACCATACATTTCTGTATGGATCCTCGCATAGGCGAGGGACGTTTCGTGTTACTTCACGTCGTATTCGGGAATCGGGAGGGATTCTCCGGCCTTCATGGCCTTGTCGAGTGCGGCGGACTTTGCCGGATCCAGCCACCAGTAAACGGGGATAGCGTCTTCACGATTGAAACGGTCCAGCACCTTTTCAGGCATTCCGTAGCGGTTCCAGTAAAGAACGCGGTGATGGTCGCATTGCCACATCAGCACGTAGGGCACGATTTCAGAGAGGCGGTTATCCAGCGCCTTCAAGATTTCGTTGCGCTTCGCCAAGTCGAATTCCGTCTTCTGCAAGTTGATGAGGCTATCCACCACCTTATCCTGCACGCCGGCGAGATTGTTCGTTCCCTTCTGCAGTGCGGTTGCCGAAGACCAGCTTGCTTCCGGATCGCGGAGGCGGCCTGCGCCCCAGTTCACCCAGTAAAGGTCAAAGTCTGCATCGTCCAAACGCTTGCGAAGCGTGCTCTGGCTCATCTGTTCGATGGTTGCCACCACGCCCACCTTCTTCAAATCTTCCTGGAACAGCGTGAGGTGGCGCAGGTCTTCTTGGCTCGTGATGAAGTTGATGGCGAAGGGCTTGCCGTCTTTTTCGAGGACACCCTGAGCGTTCACCTTGTAGCCAGCTTCTGCAAAGAGGGCACGGGCGCTGTCGGGGTTAAAGGTATAAAGCGGAGCGGTCGGGTTCTGGTTGCCTTCCCACAAATCCGGGTAGTAGCTGTTCAGCAAGAAGTACTGGCCGAACATGTACTTTTCGTTCATGGCTTCGCGGTTCAAAAGCATGCTGAGAGCGCGGCGGACGCGAACATCCTGGAACTGGGGCTTACGCAAGTTGATGGCCATGCCCTGGAAACCGATGGGTTCCTTGTTGAAGATGCGCTGCTTTACTGCCCAACCCTTCTTTACAGCATCGAAGTCGGTTTGCTTCATCCAGATGCTGCTGGTGTAGATGGCGTAGGCGTTGAAGTCCTGCTTCTTGAAAGCTTCGAGCGCCTTCGTCTGGTCGTTCATGAATCGATAGCGGATCTTTTCGAAGTTGTACTTACCGCGGTTCCAGTTCTTCTTGAAGCCCCACCAGTCAGCACGGCGGGCCAGTTCCACATAGCGGTCTTCACGGAAGGTCTTGATTTTGTACGGGCCAGAGACCACCGGAAATTCGTAGCGGATCTGATTGAAATCCTTGCCTGCCCATACATGCTTCGGGAAGGCGAGCATGCCCGCGGCTTCCCAGAAGTTACCCCAGTGGGATTCCTTCGCGGTCATCTTGACGGTCAGGCTATCCACCACCTCGGGGCGGTCAAAGCGGCTAAGCCCGACCTTGAAAATCGGCGTGAGGTTTTTCTCGTCCATGATGACGTCGTAGTAGAACTGCACGTCTTCAGCTGTAACTTGTTTGCCGTCGCTCCACTTGGCGCGGGGGTCCACATGGAAGGTAAACGTCTTGCCGTCTTCGCTCACACTCCAACTGTCTGCGAGGATACCCACTTCGCGGTCTTCGGTAGAATGCAGACTCACTAGAGGTTCGAACATCATGCCCATGAGTTCGGCCGAGAAGCTATTGTAATCTTCCCACATGTTGAATGACTTGGGCATGGCAGAGCCCCACAAAGTAATGGTTCCGCAGGGGCGGGCATCCTTGGAGGCAATCGGGTCGAATTCGCCCGTGGCTTCAGGATCCTGCGGCAGTTCCGGACAGTTCAAGTCTGCACTTTTAGAGCCTGCGCTCTTAGAGGCGCCAGACTCATTGCAAGCGGTAAGAGAAAAAGCCATCAGGGCAGCAGACACAAGCGCTGCACCGTAAAACTTCAATTGTTTATTCTTCATTTTCAATCTCGCGGATTATTCAATTACTTCTCAAATATATAAAATGCCCAAGAAACGTCATTGCACAAAGTGCATGACTGCGCCGGTCCTGCAAAGCATGCGCAAGCACCTGCTTTGATGACCTAGAAACGTCATTGCGAGGCCCCTGTCAAGGGACGAAGCAATCCACAAGTCAAATTACTTTATCGGTAACAATGCGCCACTCGCCCGGCTTTAAGTCACCCAGCGGAATGTTGCCGATTTGCACACGAATCAAGCGCAGGGTCGGGAACCCCACCGCCGCCGTCATGTGACGCACCTGGCGGTTCTTGCCTTCAATGAGGGTGAGGCGCACCCAACTGGTAGGAATGTTCGCACGGAATCGCACAGGCGGATTGCGAGGCCAAAGCCAGTCCGGTTCTTCAGCAATCTCGGCCTTACAGGGTTTGGTATGATAACCCTTGATATCCACACCCTTGGCGAGCTTGCGGACAGCCTCTTCGGTAATTTGTCCATCGACTTGCGCCAGGTATGTACGCGGATGTTCAAATTTGGGGTCCAAAAGCTTCTTGATGAGTTTGCCATTATCCGTCAACAAGAGTGCCCCCTCGCTGTCATGATCGAGGCGCCCCGCCGCATACACTCCCGGCGGGAACCCGAAGGTATCGAGCGCCGGGTGCCCCGACTCCGGCGTAAACTGGCTTAAAACGCCAAAAGGCTTGTTGAACAAGATCACTGTAGACATCAACGAGAAAGGTAGAAATCCAACGTCATTGCGAGGAGTCAAAGCGACAAAGCAATCCATATAAACAGTTGTATATCGCTACGCTCGCAATGACGAAATCAACAAGCCCATTTGAATCTTAAATTGTGACACTTTACTATATTATCTCGTATGAAAATTCTTGTTACAGGTGCAGCAGGTTTTATTGGCTCCAAGCTCATGTTCATGCTCGCAGAACGCGGCGATGAAGTGGTGGGCCTAGACAACATCAACGACTATTATGATGTACGCCTCAAGTACGGGCGACTCCGCGAAGGCGGAATCGAACAGCCCGGCGACAACTTCACCTACGGCGCCCTGGTGCAGAGCACCAAGTACAAGAACTGCCGCTTTGTCAAGATGAGCATCGACGACAAGGAACCCTTGGACAAGCTCTTTGCCGAAGAAAAGTTCGACAAGGTCGTGAACCTCGCCGCCCAAGCAGGCGTGCGCTATTCTATCACGAACCCCTACGCCTACCTGCAAAGCAACCTGGTCGGATTCCTGAACATTCTGGAAGCCTGCCGCCATAATGAAATCAAGTACCTAGTGTTCGCATCGTCCAGCTCCGTGTACGGCCTCAACAGCAAAGTGCCCTACAACGAAGACGACCAGGTGGACAATCCTGTGAGCCTGTACGCTGCCACCAAGAAGAGTAACGAACTCATGGCCCACAGCTACAGCAAGCTTTACAATCTGCCCGTCGCGGGTCTACGGTTCTTCACCGTATACGGTCCGTGGGGACGTCCCGACATGTCGCCCATGCTCTTCGCCCGAGCCATCTCCAAGGGCGAGCCCATCAAGGTATTCAACAACGGCGACATGATCCGCGACTTTACTTATATCGATGATATCGCCGAAGGCACCATCCATACGCTGGACCATGTGCCCGATGCCGCCAAGTGCCCCAACAACGTGCCCTACAAGATTTACAACATCGGCTGCAGCCACCCCGTAAAGCTCATGGATTTCATTGCCGAAATCGAAAACGCTTACGGCGAGCCTGCCAAGAAGAACTTCTTGCCCATGCAGCCCGGTGACGTTTACCAGACTAACGCCGATACCACCAAACTTGAAACCGAGTGTGGCTACAAGCCCCACTGGAGCCTGCACGATGGCATCGGCGAATTCATGAAGTGGTACAAGAGCGACAAGAATCCGCTCAGATAACAATTTTTACGGAGGAAACAAAATGAAAAAGATCTCCCGCATTATTGCAGGTTCCCTGCTCGCCACCGGCATCTCATTTGCGCAAGTCCAAATGGGTGGACATGCAGCAGTAAACTTCAGCACCCTCTGGGGCGACGGAGCCAAGGACTTCGAAATTCCTTGGAGCCTTGGCGCTGCCGTGGGCGCCGCCGCAAAGGTTACCGTAAACGAAAAGATCTCCGTTGTTCCCGAGCTCAACGTTGACTGGCGTCGTCAAACGAACGACGAAATCAAATGGAACACCTGGGCTATCGAATTACCGGTTCTCGCCCGCTTCAACGCATTGCCTCAAATGTACTTCGAAGCTGGCCCACAGTTTGCATTTCTCCTGAGTTCCAAAATTGAACAAGACTTCGACAACTATGTTGAAACAACCGATCTCGGCAAGAAAGACGCTCTCAAAGTCTTCGAAATCGGCATCGATGTCGGCATCGGCTGCCCGGTCACCCCCAATTTAGACCTCAGCATTCGCTACGGAGTGGGCCTGACCTCTATCGTCGACGGCAAAAAGTTTGAAGACGACGACCAGGCATTCAGGAACATGCAGATCCAAGTCAGCGGAATTTACTGGTTCATGTAATTTTAACCGCCTGGAAAACTTCACAGAACTCAAATCACGGCAAACATCTTTATAAAACAAAACACCGGTCCTAGAAAGGACCGGTGTTTTTTGCATAAAAACGCAACTTATTATAACGCACCAAAAAGTTTTAACGCAATGACAGCACGCAAGACAATGTCCCGGAGCATTCTGTTGCATATTCTCCTGTACATGTAATAGGAGTTCCATCATTTCCATATGTCCCACATACAGTAACATCTACGGGATTATTTTCAGCTTTAGTGAAACCGCCAACAGTTCCTGCAGGGTTACCAGAACATACCAACACCGTATTATTCCATTGGGCCTGACCTATGGTAACCTTTATCGTTTTCCCGCATTCCACATTATACGACTGATAATCATTTATCTCTACAAAGTTTCCACCTCCGCCACCGGGGTTTGACGATGCATAAGTCACAGTAAAGGGACACGCTATAGATTGCTTTTGCGGGCCATCTCCATGAGAAACGGTAAGAGTATAGGTCTTTTCACCAGAAGCCGTAGCATCAGTAAACGAACTGATAGAAGATGTTCCATCGTAGTTATTACCAGTCACACCCGTAACTCCGCTCACGGTATATTTGCATTTTCCATTACAGCCAGAAACAACGCCCGACACTTTTAACGATGGCGAAGGCGGGTCAATCGACGTTCCCGCATCGACAGGATCCGTTGCTCCCGGATCCGTAAACGAGCCGCACTCCAAATTCAGCGGTAACTTCACCTTATAGTTTCCACATCTTGCCTCCGGTTCGGTGCCTCGCTGAATCAACACTTCGTAATCATGAACACCGGCTTCGTTCGGGCCCGTAAAATACAAGTCAAAATCTTTGGAATAAGTATTTGTAGAACCTGCATCAGCCGGGCCCTTCCTAATCGTGTACTTACAATTACTTTCACCACAATTCTTGACTGTAACCATATTTTTGGGTATTGCCACAGAACCACCCAGACCGGACGCATCAATCTCAACAGGCGTAGTTTGATGAGAAACGCTGCAGGTAACTGGATCATTCGGCTTTGCAACCACAACAAAGCGTTTCGTGCAATCAAATACTACATCATTGTTAGCACTACGGAACGTTACCGTATGCTCACCATCAACAATCAGAGGCCTTCTATGAGAATTAATATCCTTTGTTTTGTCTTTGGGAACTTCTGTAAAATTATTTACACTTCCCGAGCCCTCGTGAATTTTCGTATTGTCATAGAAAATTTCATACGGACACGTTTTCCCTTCGGGACAGACAAGGCGATACTGGAACGGCGGGAAACCAGAACCGGTCACAAGTGAATAGGGAGCCGTTTCTGCATACGCTCTCCATTGACACATTGCCGAGACATCCGTAACAGAGCGGGACACCGTACAAGGAGATCCTTCAGCATGTTCTTCTACGCCATTTTTCTTAACCATCATATTCACTGTGAATACATAATTCTTATTACCGTCCGAAGAATATGGGTTATAATCGGGCGTACTGAACACAATATAGTTGTGCACATCCGGTTGCGGACAATTACCTTCATCGCAATTATAACTTACACTCAAAGAACTGTTAGACTGTTCATTCTCCGTTGCCGTCATTGAATAAGAAGAAACTTTTTTCGTATTCTTAGCTTCAACAGTTACCTTGAATTGCCCCGCATCATACACAACATCCTTACAAGTCAATTTCGGAATGTTGTCGCAGTTCGTTTCTATTTTCACGACATCAATCGCATCCGTTCCAAGATTTCTTACAATAACGCCAGTTACATGTTCCGGATTAAAGCCTTCTGCCTTCGAAAGGTCGTCTACATTGATCGCTACCAATCCATTACTTGAGGTATATGCAGACTTGCTATAAAGAGCATCGTCACCAATTCCACTACGCAAATAAATTTCAACCTCATTTCCGCTTTCATTCGTAATTTGTATCAGCAATTTAGCGGAACGCATGTTAGCACCGTTATTGCCACCAGCCGTAAATATTTCAGCATTAGCGTACGTTCCAACATTAAAATTACTCGCATGTGCAGTCACCTGTCTTGGGGTTGTTTCATCAAATACGGTCAACTTTTCAGAGCACTTTTGAACTTCACCCACCCAGAAAGCACCACATTTGGCCTTTTCTGCATATAGCAAAGCCATATTCTCGTCAGAAAGCAATGCATCGCAATTCTGCACCATAGCCATGGCCATATTGGTTTCAACAGTTTCGCCATTCACCGTACTTTCTACACCATGAGAACCGTCATTTCCAAAGACATAGTAATTAGGAGAACACTCATAATACTCGCCATCATTCTGATGATAGCATGCATCACTACCATTGTACCAATACTGTATCGAACAAGACATTTTATTGAACCAGCTCGAAAGGCCAACCCAAGGCTGCGTCGCAGTATCCTTAGGAACAATTCCACCCAAGTAGGCATCTTTAAAAGAGCATTTCACAGTCGGATACGCATCCCAGCATTCTTTATTATAGGTATCACTCTTCCAGCCGATATCAT
Organism: Fibrobacter sp.; assembly: GCF_045131395.1. GTDB lineage: Bacteria > Fibrobacterota > Fibrobacteria > Fibrobacterales > Fibrobacteraceae > Fibrobacter. The sequence goes on from NZ_JBGUQY010000040.1 coordinate 81,581, forward strand.
AAAGCTTAAAATCAGGATCAGAAAGAATGAAACCGACATATTCATTCGCGTTTGTCGTAAACCCGCTAAATCCATTCAACTGCGACAGTTCAAAGGTTGTTTCTCCAGTTCTAAAGCTTCCATAGTGTCCAGTAATTGTTTCTACATCCAAGAAATCGGCACCTTCAGCACTTCGAATGGTCGCGGTCATCGTAACAACTTCAGTACTGCCGACTCGTCCATTACCAGCCAACACATTAGTTTGGCAATTATCACCAATGCAGACTTTCGCAGTGAGGTGCCCATCCGCATTCACAAAAACGTTTAACCGAATGTAGGCAGAAGCCTGATTGTCTGAACGGAGCATGAACCCAGATTCATCGACAGACTTGGCATCGCTACCAACAAGTCTAGGAGCCTGGAACTGCGCACGCATAGAACCATACAGACCTGCATTTACAGAACTGAGAATCTTTAAAACGCCTCTGTCCGCTTGTTTTTTACCCCGTATATAGGAATAATCCTCAAGCCAAATTCTTCCACCCTGATACTGAATCTTATTCCGTAATTCACTATTTCCAATGACAATCCATTTGGCAAATCCATTAAAAGCTCCATTGCCTATGCCGCAATTTTCGGAACTGTTGCAATAGTCAAAGCAATATTTCCATTCATTGTCGTTATCACCGCCAACACATTCTCTGGACGTTTTGAATTCATCAAAGAAACAATGTTTATCCTTTTGGTAGAACAAAGCATCTACAGAATTGTTTCCGCTAACGGCTTCAAATTCCAGGGTCTCGCCACTCAACATTTCTTCCGATGTGCAGTTCGTACTATTTTCCGTATCGCAATCCCAATAGGAGAAATCGGCATCATCGGCCTTAAGCGTAATTTTATCCCCTGCAAAAAGGGCATAATCACATCCATCGGTAGAAGCCGAACAGATTTGCGAGCCTCCAAGTCGAGATGATGTTACCGTAATACTCTTGCCGGGATAATCTCCCTTGAAACCTACATGGAAATTCACCTTGTTGCGTTTTAGCGATCCAAACAAGCTATAGGCCATATTCGGAGTCAGAGGACTCCCTAAAGAATACGAAGGAACAACCGCCGTACACCCCTCGGGGACTTCGCTTTCATCAACAACCAAACTAATATTGCCTGACGATTCGCACGTCCAGGAATCATTTGGCTGAGTCGATTTAGCAAGGCAATTATTCGTAACATCTCCTGTACCAGCAGCCCTAACCCATGTTCCTGTAGCAGAACATTCCGGCCAATCAAGCTGGGACATTTCATAGTAGGCGCCATCCGGCTTACAATCATCCGTAGTCGCACCAGGACCACCTACTCTACAGTATTCCGAAATGCTGTGGCGATTAACAATTACAGAACTAGATATTTGGAACGATTCTGTGCTAGGAACAACAGGCTGACATCCAGAACAATCCGTAATCTGGAAGAAAGCTGTCCCCTCGGTAGCCCCATTTGTAGCAACAGTAAACAACGTCATGGGCGAATTATTGTCAAAATGCAACGTAAATGTACATTGAGCATCGGCATCTGTACAAGTTGTCCCATCCTTAAGTTTTGCATTATTCGGTGTCAAAGTCCAGTTTGCAATCGCACCAGTCGGTTTCTGTACGGTAACCTCAAAGGCTTCAGCCGTTGCGGTGGATTCATAAACAAGCTTTAAGTACTTGGTATCCGTTCCACTCATATCTTCATAATCTGTTTCAAAGTGAACTGGAGGCTGGCTTCCAATGGCAGCATTTTGGACCCTGATATAGAACGGAACCGACTTACCATTTGACGCATACGTACACTCGTACAGATTAGGGACCAAGAACGAGGGTGCCGCAGCAGCACGATTATACAAAAGATCTGGATCTACCGGAATTCCCGCACCACATTCCACATTGGACATGTTCTTTTGCTCATTTGCTCCATTCAAATTGACCACGTTGATGTAATCGCCCAATTTACCATAAGGATTCCTAGGCAAGAAAATAACACGGGGAAGAATAACGAAAGACCCTTGAACAGCATCAGCAGCATTAGCCGCTGGAACAGACTCATGGCTTTCACTTCGACTAACTAGCGACACATGAATTTGCGGAGCTGTGGCAATATAGTAACCGTCCTTCTGTCCCGCAACACCAATCGCGGCACCAGCAGCGCCCTCATCACTACCAAATTCAGGGTTCTGTTCAATAAGGCCCGCTTCTGCCAATTTGGAAAGAACTTCTCCGTTATACAGCAGATTTACACCGCCATCAGCAATCTTTGCCTTACTATCATTCGCCATCACTACAGAACCATTGATCTTTATATTAGAGAAATTCATTCGGGAATCGCTCGTTCCATCCGAGAAAATGAAATAATTATAAACATAGGGCCCCGGATGGGTATCATCTGTTCTAGCAGACATGAGAGTTCCACCACCGTTTTTCGCATAGAGCATGATCGCAGACGATTCAGTCGTGGGCGGAAGATAGAACGCCCCCGTCATTTGCGATTCAAAATAGAACACGAACTTTCCGTTCATCGTTTCTACAACAGTTTGAGTCATATTGCTAGCAGCACTACCATCAAACTTCACTATCATAAAGCCATTATAGAGGGTATTGTCACCATCATTTGTCATTCTCTGCCAACAATCATTCAGCGCCTTAAGAACTTTTTGGGTATTTTCATTCATCATGTCTCCACTAGAAATTTTACCCGCATCATGTTTATCAGCCCATTCGTAGCCCAACGTTTTACAATGGGCATTGGCAATTTTATGCAACCAGACACTCGTATCTTTCAGAAGAACCGGCTGAGGAATTTTATTGTCTTCCTTAATCAAATTGCCATAGGCATTCATCTTTTCAATATTTGCCCAATAGTTTCCACCAATATTTTTTAAGACAGGGTCACTGCTACTCCATGAATGTACTCGATCGTCACTAATTCGGCCCTGATTTTCATTAGACCTGAACGAAAAATAACGATTGTCTTCAAGACCCACATTAGCTTGCGCCGCACCAGTACCAGCGGTTCCGCACGATGTAAAGAATCCTTCGCAGAATTTACTCCAAGTGCCACACCTATTCGAACAATCTGCATCCGCCTTGGTCAGCACCCCATTCTTTTCGCAACCATTCTGGCAGTAGTGAATATCAGACGGGAAACTTTCATAAAGATACACCGGATTACCTAACGTCACCTCTCTTTGGCGATTACTATTTTGGCCGCTAATATTAGCCAAATATGTCGATCCCCTAACACCATTTCTTTGTACATCCGCAATCAGCGAATTTGTAGCAGACCAGTCAAATTTACCAGTTTCCTTAAACACCAAATTCTGTGCTACATAAAAATTATAGGTGGCAGAACCCCTATACAAGGTTCCACCGATAGTCAAATTTCCGTCTGCATCTACAGCGCAATTAGCTGGATAATCGCCTTCAACAAGTAAATCACCTCTCGACGACAAATACCCACCTTCACAACTCGTTATCGACCCCCCAATGTACGCTACTCTATTTTCGCCTCCAAGTTGCGTATTGGAGTTAAAAGAAGCATTCCCCTTTACATACAAATCTCCTCCGACTGCAGTAGTCGTTCCCTGCAGAACGACATTTCCAGTAACAACAAGATCTCTTGTCACCGAAGGTTGGTTTCCAGAAAAATCGCCATTGATAAGAGCAGATTCTAAAGTCGGGGAGTTCGTTGCATCACCATCTACTGAACCAGAAAACGCCTTATCATAATCCATGACCACAGCCATAGACGGGACCGTCATTTGATACAAGCCGTCCACATTGAATACGGCAACTTCCGTATGTTCTGAATTATTCCGAGACGTTCCTCTAGAAAGAATTTTCAGCTTAAAATTGTGAGCAGAACCCGTATTGACACCTGTAAGCCACACATCATAATTTTGCTTGCCTTGAACCCACGGAGTCAACTGGTCATTCAACTTGATAGGTCTGTTTCCATTATCAAAATACTGCTTTATCAAAGCACCCAGCTCATTGCCATGGTATGTCATCCATGCACGAGCGTTTTCGATACCCGCAACTGCACTCTGGTAAGCTTCGCGTTTAAGCATGCGGCTAGCACTAGACTTACCCTCGCTCGTAATCCACTTCCATGTCGCAGTAGCAGCAATGGTCGCTACCAGCATAAACAAAAGTACGGCTATCAAAGATACGCCGGATTTATTCAATTTGGATTTCATCTGCATAGGAAACTCCTTGCTAATCACTAACGCCATTACTAGGTGTGGGAACAATCAAGTCTACTTCTCCGGTTTCACCACTTTTACCATTTTTAGCGCCTCTACTCACTTGCAATTGCAGCCTAAACGCCTTTACTTTAGCCTTATCTTTTACAGAAAATTCCTTGGATTCAGAATAGTCAAAGAAATAGTTAGACGTTTCCACTTTTTTCAAAGACAAATCCGATATGGTTATCCGGCCACTCGCAACAAGCGGCGAGTAACAAGCAAAGGTAAAGACTAGGCACACATTTTCAATTTTATTAGGCACACTAAAGCGCATTTTTCGTGTGCCAGACGACGGATCCGATATCGGCGGAAAGAACATAAAATCATCTACACCCGCAGGTTTTACCCCTTCTCTAGTACGGAAACCAACAGCCATATGATCCTTGCCCGAAACAAAAGTTCTTTCATAATGGGCGTTGTTCAACAGACTAAAGGAAATCTCATATTCAATGTTCGGTTCCAATGTGAAATGATTTCCCGTCTCGCTACAACGAGCACTCCAAGAACCGAGCCCATCTGAATTTTCAATCGCAAACACCTGGTTTACCTTTGGAGCAGCTTCTGCCATTCCGGCAAGAGCATTATTGCTGTTATCGTAATTCGAAACAAAGCCAGTCAACGTCACGTTCCTATAATTCGATTCATCCGAAGCTATAGAAAGAGTCATATAATCACCACCACCCGCAACGCTCCCCGTACGAGAAATCAAACGAAATTCCTGTGAACAAGGCTCAGCAGTGCACGACGGGAAAATTTGAGCAATATTATCATGATGTACCCCCGGCATTGCCGGAGTAACCAAGAACTTCTTTACCCCATTCGCCATGGCAATCGCGTCTTGTTTAGCCGCAGCGACTGAAGCCACCTTCGGGCAAACATCATCATCTCCTATTCCAGAGATCGTACGGCAATAGCGTTTTAGAGTATCGCCTTTTACAAACCAACCAACTTCTTCAACCGCAATATACTGTCCATTTTCATTGAAACGGAACCGTCTGAAAGACAATTCGTCATAATCGGTACCGGCAGTAAGGGTATACGAAGATTGATCTGTCCCATAATTTATATACACATCCTGGGCATCAGTGGTGGCAGAAAACACATCGTTAGAACCTGCGGCACCACTTATTTCTTTCGAAATTTTAGCCCCCATCTGTTCCACGTCATTTTTAAAAAGCATAGCCACGTTTTCGGCTTCCTGCGTAGCTTTAATCATGTTGTCAGTACGAATACGGAACTTGGTCGAGTTACTAAACGCCTGACCAGCAATCACGACAACAATGCCTACAATGCCCATGTAGACAATAAGTTCCATAAGGGTAAAACCGGACTTGGCGTTCTTCATCGCACCACCCCCGAAACCGTAATAGATTGCCTGGAATTTTTAAATTGCCAACTCACCTTGACATCAAGCCGTTTCGCATAAACATGCTGAACACTCTGCAGCATGGTAGTATTATGCGACATGTAGTCAGCATCATGAGATACGGTAACTTCGGCATCATAAACAACCTTCATATCATGATCAATGGCACCAGGCTGGCCCTTCCAAACACGTTCAATATTCGGAATCGAAATTTTGCCAGTGGCACCAACAGATGCATCCGACAAGCGGGCTACGCCAAGGGCTCCCAAAGAGTCAATGATATTTTGAGCAACTTCCGTCGCACCATCTCGACCGCGAATACGAAGTAACGCATCACGATTGCTACCCTGTAAATTGAGAACCGCCATGTACAGAAAGCCAAGTACAGCCGCAGCGACCAGCACTTCGACAATGCCAAACCCCCGCTTGTGACGAGGAATAGATTTGCCCTGCAAATGTTCACACACCTTCACCATAACGCCACCTACTCTCTACAACTCCGTCCAATTACTCCAATTACCATTTTGGGTAAAGTCGCTTCCAACCTTCCACATAGGAATAACGCGATTTACCTTTTTGTCCTTTCGAACAGCACCATAAATATCTTGACTACCATATTGAATGCAGACTCCACCTTCGGGCGGCGCGGCAGACAAGCCTATACGCGGTTTAAAGACATGGTTATTTCCACCAAACCAATCAACCATACTCGTCGGGCAGCCTTGGGTTGTCTTCGATACATATTTCGCGGGCGCTTCTATTGAAAACTCATCGATAACGCCCCCATTGGGAGCCGCACAATTTTTTGTAGTTACATCCTTGACAACAATAATGGTCTGAGGGTTGCCAGGATCGATTTTTAAACATAAAACGGCAGAAAGCCTGCTGGACTCATTCGCAACTCGTTCAATGAACGCAGCGGTATTTATAGCAGCATCCTTTATGCGGGCGTTAGCGACAGCTCGCTGCAGGCCCGCAACACCCACCGTCGAAAGAACACCCATGATGATAACCACCACCAGGACCTCGACCAAGGTGTAACCGGACTTTGCACCGCGACTAAGGAGCTTTGCAAATACCATAAAAAACCTCACTCAACTTCAAAACAAAAATAGAACAAAGCTTTGGCCACGTCCAAACAAGAACGTTTCCGATAGACCATTTCTAAAATAACTTATTTTTTTACAAAACGCTCAAAAAAAATGCAAAAGTGGCGAAATAATGCAAAATTCGCACTTTTTTTGTAAATTTCTGCATCAAATTTGTGATTTTCGCCACAATAGTCCAAATTGGAATGAAAAGTCCCGCCCTTTTACAGGGGCGGGACAAATTTTAGAGGATTCCGGGACTGATCCGGAATGTCATTCTACGATTAAGCCTTAACCGTCGTGAAGGCGAAGGCCTCCCCGTCGGCGTCGTTGGCTTCGAGGCCATCGGCAGCGGCAGCCCACTTGATAGCGACTGCCTGCGTCTCGCCAGCGATGTAGGCTTCGTTTTCGGCCACAGCCTGCTTGAACACGTCGCTTGCAGAGAACAAGGTCACTTCGATCTTGTCGGTGATGGCGTAGTCCTGGTCCTTACGGCGGTTCTGGATGCGGTTCACGAGTTCGCGGGCCACGCAGGCGCGGCGGAGTTCGTCCGTGATCTTGAGGTCCAGAGCCACGGTGAAGTGCTGGTTGGCTTCCACGGCCATGCCGTCGGCCACGATGCGGTTGAGCATCAAGCAGTCAGCACCAACTTCACCAAATTCGAACTTAATCGTTTCGCCAGCCTGGAGAGCCTTGATTTCATCAACCGTAAGGCTGTTGAGCTTAGCGGAAATTACCTTCATGTTCTTTGCGTAATCCGGACCCTTCGCCTTGATGGCGAGGAAGTTCGGCTTGGCGGAGAGCTGCACGAGCTTCGTCTCATCTTCGAGGAACTTCATTTCGCGAACGTTGAGTTCTTCGAGAATCAAGTCCTTCATGGTCTCGGCGACGTTCTTTTCTTCGTTACCGTGAGCAACGACTGTCATGCTGGCAATCGGCATACGGTTCTTTACGTTGTTTGTAGCGCGAATCACGCGGCCCATTTCGACCATGCCACGCACCATGGCGATGCGTTCCACGAGCTTTTCGTCCATCAGGGACTTGTCGGCGCTCGGGAACTCGCAGAGGTGCACGCTCACCGGAGCATTGGCATCCACTTCGCGCACGAGAATCTGGTAGATTTCTTCGGCGAGGAGCGGGAGGAACGGAGCGAGAATCTTGGAGAAGTCTACGAGAACCTTGTACATGGTAGCGTAGGCGGCGTTCTTGTCGCCATCGTTTTCGCTCTTCCAGAAACGGCGACGGCTGCGGCGCACGTACCAGTTCGTGAGGTCATCGACTGCGGCAATCACAGCGGGCACCACATTGTACAAGCGGTAAGCCTTCATTTCCACTTCGACCTTGGCGGCCAAATCCTGCAACGTTGCAAGCATCCAGCGGTCAAGTTCGTTGTCAGACTTCACTTCCTGACCCGGCTTCCAGTTCAACTGGCCCTTGGCGGCGTCGGCGTTGTGGTT
>NZ_JBGUQY010000041.1:0-3536 GCF_045131395.1 Fibrobacter sp.
GTGGTGATGGGACGGCTTTGAACAATATAAAACTTATTTTCGTAAAGGCACCATTCGATATCCTGTGGATTCCCGAAATAGGACTCAATGGTTCTTCCCATGCGCTCCAGCTGTAAAATCTGTTCGTCTGTCAGGGTCTGCATATTCTGGTGTTCAGTCTCAATCTCTCTTTCTTCCGTACCGCCCTCTTCTATGGCGTAGATAGCAAGTTTCTTGGTAGAAACCTTTTTATCGACGATTCTGCCTTCTCTTACTTTATAGATATCTGCATTGACCAAGCCGGAGACCAGCGCCTCACCAAGCCCTAAACTGGCATCTATTGATGACACCCTCCGGTTGGAGGTGACGGGATCTGCTGTGAACATAATCCCTGATGCCTGGGGGAATACCATCCGCTGAACAATGACAGATAAATAGACCTTACTGTGACCGAAGTTATTGCGGATGCGATAGGTAACTGCACGATCGGTAAACAGTGATGCCCAGCACATACTGATATGCTTAAGAATCGAATCTTTTCCTTTGATATTCAAATAAGTATCCTGCTGCCCTGCAAAGGAGGCCGTAGGAAGATCCTCCGCTGTGGCACTGGAACGCACGGCATAAGCATTGTTCTCACCATACCTTGCGAGATAATGAAGGACTTCTTCCTCAATGTCCTTTGAAATAATGATTCCTTCAATAACCCTGCGAATCATTCCGCTGATTTCACTGATTTTCTGTCTGTCTTCTGCCTTTAGCAGGGACAATTGCTCCAACAATGAGTCTAATTCCGGTGTTTCGTTGATTATTTTTTTGTATGCTTCGGTCGTAATGCAAAAGCCCTCCGGTACTCGTATTCCCTCAATTCTGGATAATTCTCCAAGGTTGGCGCCTTTACCCCCAACTGCCATGAGCTTATGTCTATCGATCTCCTGAAAACTAAGCACATATGAATTCATAAAACTTTCCCTCCTTCATTTTTAATGATCACTTATAAAAGTTTCTTCTAAAAAGTTTCAGGCATTCTTCAAACACCTTATATAATTCATCAAGATCACTTTCTCCCACACCTGCCATTTTGCTCATATATCCCTCGGAAATCCAGTCAATCATGTTCATAACAAGGTTTGGATCAACATCATCTTTGAATTTTGAAAAATCTGCACCATCAAAAGCCATTTTCTTTCCGATGGTTCTGCCGTCACCTTTGCTAAAAATAGTTTTTAGTTCTTCCTTAACTTCATCATCATTTTCAAAATAGGCACTCTGAATAAACGAAGAGACATAAGGATGTTTTTTCATCAAATTCATTTTAAGCTTAGATGTATATGCAATCCGATCAAATAAGTCTGTAATACTCTCATCAAATTTCTCTACAACCTCGGTACTAATACTGCCCACACACATATTAACCAAGTATACGTATAGCTCTTTCTTTGTGCCAAAATAATGAAATACCATTGCTTTGGAAATACCTGCACTACTGGCTATATCACTAATAGATGTTTTCTTATATCCATGCACTGCAAAGTTTTTTAATGCGGCATCAATAATTATATTTTGTTTTTCTACAGGTAAATTTAAAAATTTTTCCATATCATTGCCTCCTCATCAAAACTATATAAACCAATTCGGTTTATACCATAATAACACAATAAACCGAATCGGTCAAGATTTTTTATTGCCTATCCCAAGTTAAACCTTATGAAGTTGCAAACCTAATTTTTTGTCTACAAGTCTGCAACTATCATCGCTCTTCGCAGTTATATATGTGATTAACGAATTCTGATCCACTAAATCTTCCTGCACATATCTGTTTGAGTTTCAAGCACATTGCATATCTTCAGAAACAGAGAAAATAGGGTAAGGCTGTCTCCACTTTTAATCTTGCGGATATGCACTTGCTTTTACTCCAAATAGTTCGAATAATCGCCCAGAGGTTAAGTCATTGTTCTTTCGTAGTTGACTGACCGTTAAAACATAAAAAAATATACTGTATTCTTTTTCTGTAATAAGCCTTTCTTAGAGTGGGAAGTTCTGGTGGGTCCACAGTGAACCGCACCTGGGTTCAGCAAAAAGACAATTCTTCCCCTTGGCGGAAAATCCGACTTTTCCCTTTGCTGCAGCCTGTTATTTTCTTAAAATAAGCCTGTTGCTGGTATTACTCCCATTCTCCCGATAGCGAGGTTCTTTTTCAATAAGCCCCACCTTGACCAGATCATGCAGTGCACGCTTGACAGTGCTGCGTGAGAGCTGCAAATCAGCGGCTATGGTTTTTACAGCAGGCCAGCAGTCCGCACTTTTTCCGGCACGGTCACACAGATATATATAAACAGTCCTCGCCCGGTGGGGAAGCTCATCGGGCGAGGCAGTGTAGATATGGTTGAAGTAACTCATGGATATCCCTCCCTTTAGGTTTTGAGTACAGTGCGTCGGCGCACAGCATTTTCAGTGGATTCTGCTACCGGGGTATGAAGGGTTCCTGTCCCGGCTGTCGACTCTAAAATCTCTCCGGTATCTTCATCCACCATGATGCATGCCATGTGCTTGCGGACGATGTTTTCTTCCAGTGTGTTCTTATCGGCATAGACCACTTTCCGGTGTGCTTTTTCCTCCACTGTATAAGGCTCTCCAAAACGAATGCCCCAATCAAGGAACAGCCTCAGCTTTGTCCTCATAGGATGGGTGCCAGTTTTCATAACGACAAAGCTGCCTTTGGGAATAGACTTCAATTCATCCGGCGTCATGAGGGTGCGCTCCATCATCTGCAGGGATTGGCTGGGATCGTTTTTCCCCCGGCTTACGCTGCCGCTCATGACGGTGCGGCTACCCAGCGCCTTACTCAGCACCTCTGCGGTCTGACTGTTTGGAGCGAAGCCGCCGAAGATGGTGTCCTGGCAGTTGTCTACGATGATCTCTGAACCCTCTTTACCATAGTTTTTTTCGAGCTGACCGAAGGACTGTATGATGGGCACCATGGAAAGCCGGCGTGAACGTGATGCACTGAAAATTAATTCAAGCGATTCAATAGCCGGAAGCGTTCCCAGCTCATCGCAGTAAAACATCACACGGTTTTTTAGCTTGCCGCCGTTTTCATCGGCCACCGCAAGGATTTCACGGTAAAGCTGCTGGATCATAAGGGATACCATAAAATACTTAGTTAGATCTTCTTCGGGAAGCACAATGAACAGTGCGGATTTTTCATTACAGAACTTTTCCGCATCAATAGCTGTTTCAAAGCAGAGTATCTGTTCCATCTCGGAGTCAAGGAAGGCATTTAAACGGGATAGTACGGTGGAGAGCACCGATGCCATGGCCTGCTCTGCGGAATTGAGGGCAGCTCCCGCAAACCAGCGGGCCTTGTGGTCGGATGGCAGTTTATCCATCAGGAGCTGGAATTGGCTTTTTCCTTTTACTTTGCTGGGTGATAATAAATCCTGTACCAGTTTGAACACACTGATGATATGACGGCAGTCCACCTTTTTCCCATCCACCTCAGTGGGGGGCAGATATTCGGCAATCAGCAGAATCACCGAGGACAGGAGTCCTTCGGC
>NZ_JBGUQY010000042.1:0-1977 GCF_045131395.1 Fibrobacter sp.
CGTGCAGGTCGGAACTTACCCGACAAGGAATTTCGCTACCTTAGGACCGTTATAGTTACGGCCGCCGTTTACTGGGGCTTCAATTCAGGGCTTCCTTGCGTGACCCCTCCTCTTAACCTTCCAGCACCGGGCAGGTGTCAGGCCATATACTTCACCTTTCGGTTTCGCATAGCCCTGTGTTTTTGTTAAACAGTCGCCTGAGCCATTTCTCTGCGGCTCCCCTTGCGGGGAGCGCCCCTTCTCCCGAAGTTACGGGGCTATTTTGCCTAGTTCCTTGACCGCGAATCTCCCGTGCGCCTCGGTACTCTATACCCGACCACCTGTGTCGGTTTCCGGTACGGGTGCCACGGCGGTTATGCTTAGCGGATTTTCTCGGCAGCCTGGTTACCCGGATATCGCTCGGCCCGGAGGCCTCGCGTACTGTCGGGTTTCGGCTCTTCCCGCGGATTTGCCTACGGGAATCGGCGCCTACGCCCTTCAACCGTCTATTCCGTCAGACGGCACCGGTTTCACTCCTGCGTCCCCGCTTCGCCCGCCGAGGCAGTGCCGGAATCTTCACCGGCTCTCCATCTGCCTCGCCCTTCGGCTTATCATTAGGTCCCGACTTACCCTGATCCGTCTAGCGTTGATCAGGAACCCTTGGTCTTTCGGCGGGGGTGCATCCAACACCCCTTATCGTTACTCATTCCTACATTTGCTTTTCCATCCGCTCCAAAGGGCCTCGCGGCCCCCCTTCACTGCTGAATGGAATGCTCCCCTACCACTTCTCAGTCCACGGCTTCGGCGGGCGCCTTCATGCCCGATTATTATCCACGCCCGGCCGCTCGACTGGTGAGCTGTTACGCACTCCTTGGATGAATGGCTGCTTCCAAGCCAACATCCCAGCTGTCTCTGCGGCCGGACTTCGTTAGTCCAACTTAGGCGCCACTTCGGGGCCTTAGCCGGTGGTCCGGATTCTTCTCCTTTAGGACGCGGACCTTAGCACCCGCGCCCTCACTGCCGGGAACCAACCGCGCGCATTCGGAGTTCGTCAGGACTTGATAGGCGGTGAAGCCCTCGCATCCAATCGGTCGCTCTACCTCGCGCGGTCTGTCCCGACGCTGCCCCTAAAGGCATTTCGGGGAGTACGAGCTATCTCCGAGTTTGATTGGTCTTTCGCTCCTACCCTCAGCTCATCAGAAGGCTTTTCAACGCCTACCTGTACGGCCCTCCAGTGGGCTTTACCCCACCTTCAGCCTGGCCAAGGGTAGATCACTCGGTTTCGCGTCTGCCCCTCCCGACTATAACGCCCTGTTCGGACTCGCTTTCGCTCCGGCTCCGCCGCTCAGCGGCTTAACCTCGCCGGAAAGGACAACTCGTAGGATCATTATGCAAAAGGCACGCCGTCACCCCAATGGGGCTCCGACCGCTTGTAGGCGGACGGTTTCAAGGTCTGTTTCACTCCCCTGCTCGGGGTGCTTTTCACCTTTCCCTCACGGTACTGGTTCGCTATCGGTCTCTCGGGAGTATTTAGCCTTGCCGGATGGTCCCGGCAGATTCACGCAGGATTCCTCGTGCCCCGCGCTACTCAGGGTGCCGCTACGGCCGGTCCGCGTTCGGGTACGGGGCTGTCACCCGCTATGGCCGGCGTTTCCACGCCGTTCCCCTCCGCTTTCCGGTCCGACGTCGCGGCCCTACTACCCCGGCGACGCCTCGACGCCGCCGGTTTGGGCTCCTCCCCGTTCGCTCGCCGCTACTGGGGGAATCACGTTTGTTCTCTTCTCCTGCGGGTACTTAGATGTTTCAGTTCCCCGCGTTCGCCCCGGCACCTGGTGCCGGTGACGGGCCTTCAGCCCGCCGGGTTGCCCCATTCGGACATCCGCGGATCACAGGGCGCTTGCCCCTCCCCGCGGCTTTTCGCAGCTTGCCGCGTCCTTCCTCGCCTCCGAGAGCCTAGGTATCCACCGTCCGCCCTTCTCTGCTTTTCCTTTCCTCGGA
>NZ_JBGUQY010000043.1:0-2109 GCF_045131395.1 Fibrobacter sp.
CCCAATCCCCAATTAAAACAAAAAAAATAAATAAATTTTCCTAATTAAATAATTATATTAAAGCACAACCATGAAAAAATAAGCCCGCCATCTTTTTTACAAATATTCTTAATAATAGAAAGGAGCTTTATGGGGAACCAATTATTCTAATTAGTCTTTTTTTTCTTTATTATATTTAACAATTATTTATTTTATTATCTTTATTTAAGCCAATAAATATTAAATAATTCAAAAAAAATTTTAAACATTTAAATTTTCTTAATTAGTATAGAGTTTGGAATAAATGAATATATGATTTATTAATTTTCTTTTAATCTTTAAAATAGTGAATGCTAACTTTTTTTTTTTTTATTTTTATATCAAATTATGATGTAATAAATTTGAGTGATTTTAATGGAGTTTATAAAATCAAATCTATATTAAATAGTAACAACATTTTAATTTGCAATGATATAATAAATGTTTTTCTTCCAATTTACTTAACTCAGGCTATATTTTTATTTTATCAAAAAATATTTCAAAATTATTTTATAATAAGGTAAGACATGATAATTAACTTTATCTAATGAAACTTCTTCATTTTTTAATATTATTAAAATTGGAGAAAATTCATATTATATAAAACCTATAAAAAGTAAAAAATATTTATTTGTTAGTAATAATAATATTATAATAAAAAAATTGCAAAAACATCAAGAAGCTATGATTTGGAATTTAATTCAAATAGAAGAAAATCAGTTTTTAATTCAAAATAAATATTATAAAAAATATATTGGAATATCTAATTTTTTTTTTCTAATTTTAAGTAATAATATATATAATAAAAGTTTTTATTTTGAATTTTTGAAATTATATGAAGAAGTAAAAGTAAATATTGATTTAAAAACCATTAATATTTTTAGAGATAATTAATAATGATCCAATTGATATAGTTATTAAATATATTGATGTGACGGATAAAAATTTAAATAGGAGTGGTATAAAGCATATTTATAAAGATAAAGACAATGATGAATTAAAATATTCAGTTAGAAGTATTTTGGAAAACGTTCCTTGGATAAGAAAAATATTTATTTTAATGCCAAATGAAAAAGTTAGATTTTTTAAATCACAAGAAGAAATAAAAGATAAAATAATATATGTAAAAGATAAAGATTTATTAGGATATAATAGTGCAAATAATGTTGCCTTTACATTAAATTTACATAAAATGGAAAAATTTGGAGTTTCAAAAAATTTTATTTATATGGACGATGATTATTTTTATGGTAAATCTCTAAAAAAATCTGATTTTTTCTATTATGATAATAAAGAATTGTCTCCTTATATTATAGCAAATAAATTTAAAGAAATAAACAAGACTTATGTATTAGAGAAGTATCATTTAATGTTTAAAAATAAAGATTTTATTGATCCACATTCAGGTAAAGGATTTACTCTTTCAATTTTATGCACTGAAAAATTCTATATAGAAAATTTCAATATTAGCCTAATTAAAGCAGAGCATACTCATAATGCAATTCCGCTAAATATAGAAGATCTAAAGGAACTTTTTGAATTAGTTAAAAAATATAAATATATAAATGAAACATTACAATCAAAAGAAAGATATATTTTACGGTTAAGTCAACAACACGCTTATAATTTATATCAATTAAATATTAAGAATAAAAAAGTACATTCTATCCCTTATAAATATATTCAAATAGAATCTATAAAAAAGCATAAATTGAATATACCTCTTTTTGTTTTAAATACAGGAGGAAATCATATTCCTCTAACTAGGCAATATAATATTGAAAAAAAAATAATGAGAAAAACATTTACTTATCCTCATATATATGAAATTCATGATAAAAAATCAAAAATTTATCCAAACTTTTTTGTCATTCATATATATTTAATATTTATTATAATCAAAATATATAAAAATTTTTGAAGAGTAAAAAGAAATAACAGCATAAAAATAAGATATATGCCTTATTTTTTTGAAATCATTTTTTTTAATTCAATGCTTTAACTACAAATATTAAGTAGGAAAAATAATTTTTTATAATGGGGATTGGGGATTGGGGATTGGGGATTGGGGATTGGGGATTGGGGATTGGG
>NZ_JBGUQY010000044.1:0-50498 GCF_045131395.1 Fibrobacter sp.
AGGGGTCGAACCTGCGACCCGCTGATTAAGAGTCAGCTGCTCTACCAACTGAGCTAATCATCCATAGTCGCTTAGGACGCGCACAATAATAGAATTAAAATGGAGCCCTGTCAAGGGGTGAAAACGCATTTTTTCAAAAAAATTGCCGAATTTCAGCGCCACGCGCAAACGGCCACCGATTAACGGTGATGATACGGATGATTCTGCATCACCATCTGCACGCGGTAAAGCTGTTCTGCAAAAAGTACGCGGGCGTGGTCATGGGTAAAGGTCAGCGGAGAAAGCGACAAGAGCAAGTCCGCCGTCTTTTTCAGGTTCTCGTCAATGCCGTAAGCCGACCCGATCAAAAAGACGATGTTGCCCGGAAAACGGTCGCGCAAGGTATCCGAAAGCTTTACCGTATCCATGAGCTTGCCTTCTTCAGACAAAATCACACGGCGGTATTCCGACTTCGGAAATTTCTTGTCAAAAAGTGTCGCTTCTTGGGCAAGGGCCTGCAGGCGGTCGTCAATTTTAGATTCCTTGAGCTCCACCACTTCCAGCGGGAACATTCCCCCACGCAGGCGCTTGACGTACTTGTCCACCTCGTCGGCAATGAACGGCGAGCCAGCCTTACCAAATACAGCAAGAACCCATTTCATGGGACTAGCGGCCTACACTCAGGCGGTCAATCAAGAAACTCGGCATGCCGGCCTTTTTCATGCGTTCCTGGGTCTGGTACACATCGTAGTCCACGCGAATCAGGCGCACGCACTTGGTCTCGGTATCCAGCAAGCACCAGCAAGAGCGCGGATCGCGGTCGCGGGGCTGGCCCACGCTACCCACGTTCACCAACAGGCGTTCCGTGTCTTCGATGGTGTATTCGTATTCGTCCAGAATCTTCGGAATGGCATTGGGGCGGCTAGCGACAATCACCGGACTGTGGGTGTGGCCCACAAAGCAATAGCGGCCCTTAAAGTGGTCAAAAGCGTCGAGGGCGTCTTCCAGTTCGGTCACGTACACCCAGTCGGCAGGCGAAAGGGGCGAAGCGTGCACAAAGCAAATATCGTTTTCTTCGCAAATGTACGGGAGCGTCCTCAAGTACGAGACGGATTCGTCAGACAAATGATTCTGAGTCCATTCAATCGCCTGCTTGGCATAGGGGTTGAACCCCGCGCTGGATTCGTGCTTAATAGCCACACTGTCATGGTTACCGATAATGCAAATATCCATATTCTCGCGAGCAAGACGAACGCATTCGTCCGGATCGGCACCATAACCCACTAAATCACCAAGGCAAACTTTCCTATCGACATTGTTGTCTTTCATAGAAGCAATAACCGCTTCAAAGGCAACCGCATTCGAATGGATGTCAGAGCAAATTCCGTAAAGCATAGAGCAAATTTAACAAAACTTGCTATATTTGGGCGCGTATGGAAACGATTCAAGACAAGCTGAAGGTCAGCATTGCCTACTCTTTAAAAG
Organism: Fibrobacter sp.; assembly: GCF_045131395.1. Classification (GTDB taxonomy): domain Bacteria; phylum Fibrobacterota; class Fibrobacteria; order Fibrobacterales; family Fibrobacteraceae; genus Fibrobacter. Next base: position 1,465 of record NZ_JBGUQY010000044.1, read on the forward strand.
AACGCACCGGAAAAATTCTCGAAGAAGTGCCCGCGAGCTACCCGTTCGTGTATATCCACGGGTTCAACAACATTATTCCGGGACTTGAAGACGCCTTGGAAGGTCGCCACCTGAACGAATCATTTTCAGTCGATATTCCTTTTGAAAAGGGCTACGGCCCCTACCGCCCCGACCTGGTCATGGAAGTTCCCAAGGACGAACTCCGCGAAGTGGGCGAAATCTGGCTGGGCATGGAACTCGAGATGTACATGGACGAAGATGTGCGCGAATTCCAGCTGCCCGAAACTGCCGACGAATTCGTGGACGGCCTGAACCTGGACGACGATGACGAATCCGACGGGATTTACACCATCAAGGAAATCAAGAAGGACACGGTGATCGTGGACGGTAACCACCCCTTTGCCGGCAAAGACCTGACCTTCGACGTGACCGTGGTGGGCATTGACCAGCCGAGCTTTAGCGAGCTCGAAAGCGGTTACCCCGATCGCGACGAATATGACGATTTCGGCGATTTTGACGGCGAAAATGAAGATTTTAACGACAACAACCTCAATAGGAGATGGCGCTGATGGCATCGATGGATGAACTCAAGAAGGCTGCAGGCGTACGCGCTGCAGACATGATCAAGGACGGCATGACCGTGGGTCTCGGTACGGGAAGCACTGCTGCCCATATGGTGAACCGCCTGGCCGAACGCATCAAGACCGAAGGTTTGCATGTCGTGGGCGTGAGCACCAGCTGGAGCACCACGCTGCAGTGCCGCAGCCTGGGCATTCCGCTCAAGGAAATGGGCGAAGTCAGCCACCTGGACATGGTGATTGACGGTGCCGACGAAATCGACGACCAGCGCAATTTGATCAAGGGCCGCGGAGCTGCTCACCTGCTCGAAAAGATTGTGGCCTCCATGACCGACAACTACGTAATTATCGCCGATTCCGGCAAGAAGGTGAACAAGCTCGGCGAAAAGTTCGCAGTACCTCTGGAAATCATCCCGGGTGCTATCGCCGTGGTGACCGAACGCGTGAAGAAGCTGGGCGGCGACCTGAAGGTGCGCATGGGCGCTCCGGGCAAGGACGGTCCGGTGATTAGCGACTCGGGCAACCTGATTGCAGACGCCAAGTTCGGAATTATCGAAGACGCCGACAAGCTCGCCCGCGACCTGGAACACATCGTGGGTATCGTGGGTCACGGCCTGTTCGTTGGCATGGCCACCAAGGTGATTCTCGCTGACGCCGACAAGGGCCTGGTAGAGTTCTAATTTCAGATAAATTATTATGCCGAGCTGAGGCAACAGACAGCCAGTCTGTTGTCGAAGCGAAGGGCGAACAATGACATACTAATCCTTTTGGAGTTCTCATAGATCATTGTTCGCATTGGAAAAAAGAAAACCTCCGGTCAATGACCGGAGGCTTTTAATTTTTCGCGCTAGCGCGTGCTCAATTATGCTTCGTCGGCGAGTTCCGGAGCCTTCTTGATCACGTTGCGACGGCCATAGCGGACCTTGGACGGATCGAAGGTGGTTTCGACGGCTTCGACAGCGGCTTCAGCGACGGGTGCTGCAGGGGCAGCGACCGGAGCTTCAACGGCAGGAGCGGCCGGAGTTTCAACCGGAATACGCGGAGCCAGCGGGCGGCGAGCTTCAGGAGCTGCGGCCGGGGCGGCTTCGACGGCGGGGGCTGCTGCAACAGGAGCCTGGGCTTCGGCAGCGGCGTTCTGAGCTTCAACGTTCTGTTCACGACGGCCTTCGCGGCGGTCGCGACGATCGCGGCGGTTGCCACGGTCACGTTGTTCATTACGTTCGCGAGACGGCTGCTGCTGTTTGTCAGCGGAGCGGTTGTCGCGATTTTCCTTAGCAGGACGGTCCTTGCCATTGTTGTTCTGGCGATTTTCCTTGCGTTCACCGCGCTGAGCCATTTCCTGTGCGCTGATCGGGCGACGGGAAGCCGGCTTCAAGTTCATGTCCGGTGTGAGCTTCTTGAAAATCGGGGTACGAAGCATGGTAAGGAGCTTGTTAACCTTCGTGAGGATAACGATGCACAGAATCACTGCAACGAGTGAGAGTGCGAGTGCGATGTATTCCATTCGGGGCACCTCATAAGTAAGGGTTGACCGCAGGTGCAGGCTGGAAATAAACCCGCAGGCGGTGTGGCTGGTTCGTGTTTTTGTGTGCTTAAAGCCATCTTACTAGCGCCTCCTGAGAGGCTTGACGGCGATAAGGTTTCGGGCAAATTGGGCCTGCGAAACTATTTAAGGTGCCTCTGCCGTAGCAAGAGGCCATTGTGAGCCACGGCGGCAAATATAACAAAACTGTTAAATGATTGGGGATTAATGGTTAAGAAATATCCCTAAAACCGCTCTACCGGTGGCGGTTTAAGGATGCATATCGAGCTTTTCCAGCGATTTTTTGACAGAATCGCCGTAAGCGGTCAGTGAATCCAAGTTTTTCTGCAACGAATCCACCTGCCCCTGGAGCACGGCATTTTCGGCCGCCAAGCGATTCATTTCGGCCTCGGCCGCCTCGTCTGTGCATGCAGATAACGAAAAAAAGGCAAAAAAGGCGAAAGCGGAAAGGATGGTTGCAGACAAAGTAATTTTGGATTTCATACACAGAATATAGAAAAATAACGAAGATTTATATCAAGTTTTCTATCTTTGGCCATATGATTAATGCAACGACATCGCCGGAACTGCTTTTGCCGGTGGGAACCCGCGAAATGCTCGAAGCCGCCGTTAAAAACGGGGCCGATGCGGTTTACTTTGGAGTCCCCCACTGGAATGCCCGAGGCCGCACCGAAGACTTTACGTTCGACGATGTCCGCGACATGATCCGCTACGCCCGCATTCGCGGAGTACGCACTTTTTTGGCCATGAACGTGCTGGTTTTCGAACGGGAACTTTGGGAATTGCCCGAATTTCTGGAGAAAATCATCTCCCTGGAGCCCGACGCCTTCATTATTCAGGACATCGGCCTTGCCCGCCTGATCCGCGCCATAGCCCCCAATCAAGAGATTCATGCCAGCACTCAGATGACCCTGGCCAGCGCCGAAGGCGTCAATCTGGTAAAATCCATCGGTTTTAACCGCGCCGTCTTGGCTCGCGAACTTTCGGCCAAAGAAATCGCGACAATCAAGGGCGGAACCGACCTGGAACTCGAAGTTTTTATTCACGGGGCCCTTTGCGTTAGCTACTCGGGCCAGTGCCTCACCAGCGAAAACTTTGGCGGTCGCAGCGCGAACCGTGGCCAATGCGCCCAAAGTTGCCGACTTCCCTACCGCATTTTTGTAGACGGCAAGGAATTCCGGGACACCGACGCCCAATACCTTTTTAGCACCCGTGACTTGTGCGCCCTGCCGAAACTGGCCGAATTGGAAGAAATCGACGTAAATTCGCTCAAAGTCGAAGGCCGCCTCAAGAGCCCCGAATACGTGGCAGCCGTGTCCCGGGCCTACCGCAAGGCCCTGAACAAGATTCCGCTAGATTCCAAGGACATGGAACCCCTGGAAGTGCTCTTTAGTCGCGGGCTCAATACTGGCTGGCTCGATGGTGATAACCATCAGGAACTGGTGAACGGTACCTTCAGCAACCACCACGGCATGGCTCTCGGGCAAGTCGCGAAAACCGAACGCGGGCAGATTATCATCGCCCTCGATGAATCGGTAGGTTCCACTTACCCGCAACCCGGCGACGGCATCCTCTTCGAAAATGCAGCCCTCAGCGTTAGCATCGGCAGCAGACTCTACGCCGCGCAAGTCACCCATTTGCCGCACCCGAAGCGCGGCGAGCCCAAGTACTTGCGTATGGAATTCGGGCGCGATTTCGATACCCGCCAGATTGCCGTTGGCATGCAAGTTTACCGCAACGACTCCCCTGCGCTTGAACGTGAACTGCGCAAGACTTTCACGGACCGCAATCTCGAAGAACGCATTCCCGTGAACATGGAGCTTTCCGGAAAAATCGGCGAACCCCTGAAGCTTACGATGAGCGACGGACCGAGGCATTCCGCAGAAGTCGAAGCCGAAACGCCCCTCGAAGCCGCCCGAAACAGCGAAAATCGCAGCAAAAACGAAGCGGACAAGGCTCTCCATGATTTGGCCCAGAAGGAACTTTCGGGCCTGAGCGCCACCGCCTACCAGCTCAAGCATTTGGACATCCAGGTGGAACGGGGGGCATTCATCCCGGGGAAAGTCCTGAGGACTCTCCGCCAGAACGCCGCCGAAAAGCTGGACGAAATTCGCTGCCAATGGAAAGATCTTTCACCCAAGGCGGAGGCCGGCAAGGCGTTCCTGGAAAGCACTCGTGCCACATTTAAATCGGCGCAATCCTCGCCAGAAAAGCCGCAAAATACACGCCCGATGATCAGCGTACTCGTGCGTAACCCCGACCAGATTGCCGCCCTCAAGGGCCTTGATATCGACCGAGTCATCATGGATTTCGACTGGGGCGTCAAATACGACGAATCCCTGCAGCAGATTCGCGACCTCGGCTTTGCGGCGGGCATGGCGACGCTTCGCATCCACAAGCCGGGCGAAAGCCATTACCTCAAGAACATTTTACGGCTTTGCCCGGACTTTGCCCTGGTGCGCAATCTGGGGGCGCTCTCCATCCTCAAAGAAAGCGGAATCCCCCTCACCGGCGACTACAGCCTAAATGCCGCCAACAGTGCAAGTTACGACTGGCTCCTTTCGCAAGGCCTCTCGACACTCCACCCCTCTTGGGACTTGAACAGCACCCAGCTTTTCGACCTACTGCAAAACATCGACGGTTCGCGCCTGGAACTCACGCTGCACCAGTACATGCCCGCCTTCCATTCGGAATACTGCGCCTTCGCCCGCGCCCTCACCACGGGCCGTCGCTTCCCGGAATGCGGCAAGATTTGCACCAAGCACAAGGTGGAAATTCTGGACCACAAGGGCGAACGCCACTTCTTGCAGAGCGACGCGGAATGCCGCAACACTCTGTTTGTGGGCAAGCCTCAATCGGCCTTAAAGCTCTTGCCGAAACTCAACGCAGCCGGAGTCAACCACTACCGCCTAGAAATGCTCACCGAAGACACCGAAACCGTGCGCCGCAAAGTCGTCATTTACACCCAGGCCATCCGCGGTAAAATCGCCATCGAAGACGCCATCCGCGAAGCCGGAATTCAAGAAAAATACGGTCTTTCCGAAGGCCAGCTCTTTAACGAGAGTACCTGGCAAGACCGCAAGAAATAGCATTCCTGCGATTTAGAAAGAAGCCCCGCCGCACCTAGAATTGGCGGGACTCCCCAACTGAAAATTCGCCATCGGGTGGATAGCAAATTGCCGACATTCGCCGGCAAAAACAAATTTAGTCACAGTCCAGCCCCAAAAGCGAAAAAACATAAAAACCTGCAAACACGTGTTTGCAGAAATCTTCATTTTTTACAAATTGTCAAACTTTGATTGCAGAACAAACACCTGCCTCGGTCATGCCGACTTTATTTCTTGGCGCGGGCAATGGCGTCCTTGGCTAGCTTGTCTACAAGTTCATTCCACTTGACGCCGGTATGGGCTTCTACCTTCTCGAAACTCACACGATGCAAGTAAGGCTGGGCCGCCGCCACGTAACGCTTGGCGATATTGCTTTTGGCCTGCCATTCGCCTTTAGCCCAACGGGCGATGCCTTCGTAGTCATGGCAAATCACACCGCACTTGTCGTTGGCATCGAGCCAGCGCATGGCCTGGTAAGAGGCCATCACCTCGCCATCAATGTTACGACTTTCGGCATCGAAGGCCGTAATGCCGGAACCTCGGGCAATTTCCTTGTCGTTTTCGGTTACCACGAATGCCCAACCCGATTTTGCAAATCCTGGCGAGAAGGATCCGTCCACAAAAACCCGCAAGCCTTCGGGCACGGGAGCATCCATTCCAGAAATCCATGCTTCTGCTTCGGCACGGGAACCGAAGGATTTAAAGAGCACACCCTTGACCCCATGGGTCAATTTTTCGCACTCGGCCCAAGTCATGACGATTTTACTTTCGTTAGGGGACTTTATCGCATAAAATTTCTGTTTAGGCATGGCCCAAAATTAGTATATTTTGGACGTGAAACCGTCACCATATTTTAAAGATTGTTTTAAATACTTTTTTAAGCGATTCAAGAGCAAAGAATCGTTGTTCAAATGGTTTTTAAATCAGGCTGGCGAAGACTCCGGTGTGTTTGATTTTCCGGCATCCCTAAAAGGGTATCCCAAGACATTGGTTTTCTTGGACCGCAACTTGGAAAAGTCCGCCGTATTCATGCGAGCCATGCCCGATGTGTTTTTTAAGAATGCATTCCTGTGCGCTCACGAATCGCAGCAGGTCCTAGTTTCGGCAAGGCGTGCAACGGCCGTTTACTACAGCGACCTTGAATGCCGTTACGGCGAAAGTGTTTTTGAAGAAATGGAATCCAAGTGCAAAGAATTCGCTCCGAAGGTATGCATTTACCTGGGCGAAGCATTTTTGCCCACCCTTTACCTAGCCAAAGTCAGTGGCGCAGGTTGCAGAATCGGCTTCTCGGACGAGAACTGTTTCCCCTTCTTGAACGTCTGCCTGCACCCCACCCAATCCACTGAAGCGGCCCTGATTAGCCAGTACTACGGGGTCAAGTAATGCAAAAAGGTTATTCCACCATCATTACCGAAAGCGGTGGCTATGCGGACCTCCACATGCACACCAAACTCTCGGATGGTAACCTTTCTGTCGAAGAATTGCTGGTCCTTTGCAAACGCAAGGGGCTTCGCTGCATTTCCATTACCGACCACGACAACCTGGATAGCTACAACCTGGCCGCAGAACCGGCCAAGGATATTGGCCTCGAAATTATCCCCGGGATTGAGATTTCGGCCGTATGGCAGGGCAAGGACATCCATATTCTGGGCTACTACTGCGACCCCACGAACCTGGCCCTGAACATGGAACTTCAGGATTTCGCCAAGCAGAGAATTACCCGCGCCAAGGCCATTATCAAAAAGCTGAACGCCCTGGGCATCGACATTTCTTACGAAAAGGTCGTAAGCTACTGCAAGGGCAAGGTCATCGGTCGCCCCCACATCGCCATGTCCATGGTGGACGAAGAATACATTTCCAACTTCTCTGAAGCTTTCACCAAGTACCTGGGTGACGGCTGTGTGGCCTTTGTAGAAAAGAAGGGCCTGAACCCCCAGCAGACCATCAAGCTCATTGAAAATGCCGGTGGAATCGCCGTGCTCGCTCATCCCTACAAATCGGGCCTTTCCGATGAATTCATCGAAAATATGGTAGAATGGGGCGTACAGGGAATCGAAGTCTACAGCCCCGCCCAGAAGGGTGCCGTGGGCCGTAAGTACAAAGAGATGGCTCAAAAATTCGGCCTTATAGGCACCGGCGGTTCGGACTTCCATACCGAAGCTGGCGCATACCCGCCCAACTGCATGAAAATGCCCTATTCCGTAGTGAACGCCCTCCGTGAACGCCGTGAAAAACTGAGAGCAGAATGGTACTGATGCGCGCGCTCCTTCTTTTTATTCTTTTTTTGGTAGCTTCCCTATTTGCAGAGCCCCTGGTTCCTGACCGCTATGTGACGCCCTCTGCTCAAGATTCTGTCTACAAGACGCCATGGGGAATTGATCCGGCAGCCCGCGAAACCGACGCAGGCCGTTGGGTATTGCCTCACCGAGAACTCATGCAGCGCACCTACGACATTTCGGGCCAAAAATCCGAATGGTTGCTGGGCACATCCATTCTCGGAGCTCCCGAACTGGATCCCGACCATATGGGCATGGGTTCTATCCAGACCCGCTACCCCAGCAAGCTGGCAGGCATATTCACCACCCGCCTCGGTTATGACGCCACCACCCTGGGCTTGAACGGCGAAAACGGAATACTCTTTGAAGAACGGAAGGGAATCCCCGTCGATACCCCCGTGACCGACCTGAACTGGGAACGTCCAGCCTTCGGTGGAAACGCTTTACGCCTCGACTTTCGCAGACTGGTAACCGATTCCGTCTCCCTGGAATTCGGGCTAGCTAGCCACTCCGATATAGACTCCAAGGAATACAGCTACCAGAACGTGACCCACTCGCCCTATTTCGCCATGGGTCGCGACTCCTCGCAAATTCCTTTTGCCGGCCGCAACATCGCCATGAACAGCATGCACATCCAGCCCATTCTTACCTGGCGATTCGGATGGGGCAAGGCCTTCGCTAAGCTGAACTATGTTGACCTGAGAAATGCCGACAACCCCAATCACAAGGTTCTGCTGGATACTCTCGACAAGTCTGTTCGCACATTTCAGGCTGACCCCTACGTAACAGAAATCCATACCTTTGGTTATGGCGGAGGCATCGAAGTCTACCCCACTAAAAAGCTGACTCTTTCTACGGACTTCACCTACAACGAACACGAAATTGCACTGGATTCCCTGCCCCATATTTTCAAGGGAACCCGAGACTATGTAGACACCCTCGGCGAACAGCACACCGATACTCTCTATTACGATACCCTTAGGGCCACAATCTACGAATCCATGCTGGGCAACTTCGGCATCGCCTACCGCACCATTTTTAACCCGGCCATCAAATTCAAGTACGAATTCCTGAACACCGACAATACCGGCGACAACGACACCACCCGCTCTTATTTCCAGGATCGCGAAACAGGCTACCTGGAACTGAAAGACACCCTTTGGAACAGGTTTATTTTCCGGACCCAGACCGGCCTTCAGAGAAACAGTTCCGTCCGTAACGAAGTGGACATCGCCCCCGCCTATTCAGCCGACGTTCTGGCCTTTTTGCCATACCATCTGCGAGCAAACGTAGGAATGCGCCACGACAACAAGTTCCCCGACGTAGGTCAGCTCAAGATTGACGAAACTGGTCGCCTGGCCTTCCACCGCAAGGACCTCAAGTACGAAGAACGGGACCGCTACACCTTTAACCTGGGCTACCAGCAGCGGGAAGTTTTTTACGGAATCGGCCTGCGCTACGAAAACGTGGATAACCTCATAAAACCCCGCTGGGTCAAATGGGGCTATGCAGATTCGACCAACTCCTTGGAAGACGTCTATACCTGGACCAACATCGATAACGTGAACAGCCTGGACTGGCTTTTGCAGGTTGGCTTCAGACTGGGTAACTGGAAATTCTACCTGGAACGTGGCGAGACCCTGGACCGCAGCCTAAAACTGATTGATACGCCGGAACTCTACTACAAGGGCAGCATCCACTGGCAAAACCGCTTTGTGTATGACCGTCTGGGTGTAAGCGTCCGCGTAGACTGGCAATGGTTCGGCGAACGTTACGACTGCACCATCGGCGAAAGCGGTGGCCCTGAACTTGAACTCATGAAGAAATACCTGGCTCTGGACTTTGAAGCCCGCATGCAGATTCTTTCCTTCGAGCTCTACACTCGCATCGAGAACTTCAACCACAGCATTTACATGCCGGCCAGCGGTTATACTCCCGAAGGACTCCGCTTCGCTTACGGCATCGTGTGGTCCTTTAAAAATTAATCTTGTAAATCCACGGCCAGTTCTTGCCGGTAATCCACAGGTTCTTGCCGTCATAGGCGATTCCGTTCAGCACGTCCACATCAGGGTGCTGGCGCTGGATTTCGGCCACTTTACGGCTTAAATCCAAATAGCGCACCACCTTTCCGCTAGGGAGCGAAATCACGGCAATGACGCTAGTCTGCCAAACGTTGGCATAAAGAGTATCCCCTACGATTTCCAGCTCGTTCAAGAGTTTTAGAGGGTATCCGCCATCGGTAACGGAAATGACTCCCACTACATTGAACCCACCTAAGGCAATCTGCAAAAGTTCGCTGGAACCATTGCTCATCAAAAGGGCGTTTTTCCAGTAGGTCAGCCCCCAACCTTCTGTAGGAATGCGAAATTCACCTTTGGGGGCAAAAGGCTTGCGGCTATAGATAAAGGCCTTTTTCGATTTCCAAGTCAAATAAAAAATGTCTTCGCCAACAGCGATGGAACCTTCACCAAAATAGCGTTCCGAAAGCTTGGCAGAATCCAGAATCTTGCCATCCAGCGTGCGGCGGTATAGTCCCGACTGTCCGTATTGGCCGGTGGTTTCTATCAGTTCTTTTCCGTCAAAAAAAAGCCCCTGGGTAAAATGAGTCTTTTCGTGGGGAATGGAATCCAAAATTTCGGGAATAACGCGAGGGGCCTCGGCAAAGGCAATTGATGCGAGAATACAAATAACAAGTGGAAAACGCATGGGCAAAAATTACTAAAAAATTTCTAAATTACCGCCCATGGGTGAGCTAAGGACACCGGCAAAAGTAAAAATCATCGTGGGCATTCTCGCAAAGGATGCCCAGGCGGTTGAAGGTGTCCGGGGGATACTCCGCGAGCGTTTCGGCGAAGAAGAACTGGCTTTGCCGCCATTCCCCTTTACCTTTACCAATTACTATGTCGACGAAATCGGTGCAGCTCCCGTTCGCGCCTTTTTCAGCTACGAAACTCTGGTAGACCGCGAAACCATTGTGGACATCAAGCTCTGGAGCAACGATGTGGAACTGGAAATCGCCAAGCAGAATGGGACACCAGGACTGCGTCCCGTAAACCTGGACCCCGGCTACATGACCCTCGGACAATTCTTCTTGGCCACCACCAAGGACCAGCGCCAGCGCGTGTACATGCAACGCGGCATTTTCGTAGAACCTACGCTGTACTTCCAAGACGGGCATTTCCACGCCTTCGACTGGACCTACCGCGACTATCAAAGCGAAAAGTACATCACCTACCTGGAACAGGTCCGTGCCCGCCTAGCCTATCAACTCAGCACAGGCAAGCCTTACCGCCTACGCGCCAACCACTAAACTAAATCTATCATGAAAGTTGGAATTTTTACCATTATCCTCCTGATTATCAGTAACGTCTTTATGACCGCCGCCTGGTACGGCAACCTCAAACTCAAGGAAATGCACATCAGCACCGACTGGCCCCTGATTCTCGTAATCCTTGCCTCCTGGGGCGTAGCGCTCATCGAATACTTCTTCATGATTCCCGCCAACACCATGGGTAGCCGGATCAACGGAGGTCCCTTCACCCTTATGCAGCTGAAGGTCATCCAAGAAGCTATTTCCCTGACCGTATTCACCGTCATTGCCACCACGGTCTTCAATAACGAAGCACTGCAGTGGAACCACATCGTCGCCTTCGTCCTCATCGTCGCCGCCGTATTCTTCGCCTTCCTTAAATAGTTTCATGGTTCTTTCGGGATTTCACAAGTGGATGGGCTGGTTTGTCGCGATTCTCGTAGCGACCGCCCTCTTGTGCACACCCGCCGATGCCAAGAGCAATTCCAACTCCAAGGAATCTCACAAGACGTCTAGCAAGACAACCAAAAAAAGCAAACCGGCAAAGAAAAAGGCTGAAAAGAAAGTCGAAAAGAAATCCAAGAAAGTCAAAATCAACGAAGACGATCCCAAAGCATTCACCAAGGCGCTCCTTGCCGATAAAGAAGGCGTGGAGTACGAAATCGTTGAATCCCAAAAGAAAAAACGGGCGAAAAAGCAGAAAAAGCAAACGGAACAAGTTCAAGAAATCGGCGAGACCTTTGACTTTTCCACCATGCTGCTGCCCATCACCCACGAAGCCCTGGTGGGTTCCCCTTACGGTATCCGCAGCCATCGATTGCACCGCGGCGTAGACGTGAACGTTATCAAGGACGAGCCCGTAGTCGCAGCCTACCCCGGCGAAGTTACCATGTCCCGCTACAATAAGGGCGGCTACGGCAACTATGTACTTATCAAGCACCCCAATGGTCTAGAAACCCTTTACGCCCACCTTTCCAAACGCCTGCTAAAAGTCGGCGACCAGGTGTTCCCCGGCGACATCGTAGGCCTCGCAGGCAATTCCGGCAGGTCATCCGCCGCCCACCTCCATTTTGAAATCCGCTACGGCGAAGTCAACATCGACCCCTGTACCGTTATCGATTTCCCCCACTGGGCCCTCCGGGAAGGAGTGTCCAAGTTCTCCATGAAAAAAGCCATTGCGGACCACCGCAAAATTCAGGCAAAACTTCGTGACAGCAACTATTACGTTGTGCAAAAAGGCGACTCCCAAGGGGATGTCGCCAACTGGTTCAATATTTCAATCGAATCGCTCTGCCGCATCAATAACTTGAAGCCAGGCGCTCCCCTTAAGATCGGACAAAAGCTCCGCGGCAGCAAATAGTCTACGCATTGCGAGAAGCGCAGCGACGAAGCAATCCACTCTTAATTTAACTTAAGGAATGCGGCCTTCAATTCGCAGGCTGCGCTTTCCGGATCAGCGGCCTTCATAATCGCAGACACCGCACAAATTCCTGCAATGCCCGAATCCTTCAGCACAAAGATGTTGTCCTTGTTGAGCCCGCCAATGGCATTCACCGGAATGGGTACCGCCTTCACCACTTCTTTCAAAGTTTCTACCGGAGTAATAACCGTTTTCACGTGAGTCGTGGTTGGGTAAATCGCGCCACAGCCTAAGTAATCGGCTCCCTGTTCAAAAGCTTCAAGAGCCTGCGGCACCGTCTTCGTGGTAGCACCGATAATTGCGCTCTCGCCCATGAGCTTGCGAGCCACATGCACCGGCATATCGGACTGCCCCACATGAACACCCTCTGCACCAATCGCCAGCGCCACGTCCACGCGGTCATCGATAATCAGCGGAATATTGTAGCGGCTCGTAATCGCATGCACAGCCTCGGCAAGCTGCATATATTCGCGGGTAGACTTGTCCTTTTCGCGCAACTGAATGATTGTCGCGCCCCCCTTGCAAGCGGCCTCCACCACCGGCAAAAAACGTTCTTCCGGCACAGTCGTGCTATCCGTAATAAAGTAAAGCGTCGTATCAAGATTCTTCATTTCAAAACCTAATTATTTTCACCTACAAAAATAAAAAATCCGCTTCATCTGAAGCGGACTTTAAATTCATAATTTGGATTAGAGCCTAGTGAGACAAGGCGAAAAAAACACCTATCTCAACAAAATGAGATAGGTATTTTAAAGTCTTAAAGAAACTCAGAGAGCCTAGCGAAAGCAGGAGCCTTGACCGAAGGCGTATAAGTCATACGACGAGAGTCAAGGCGACGAACTATCGCGACGGCTATATGGGTTTCTTAGCCGAGAGTGACTTCGACCTTGTGAACACCCTTCGTGAACACCGGTGCGACGTTGGAATCGATTTCCTGACCGTCGACAACCATCTTAGCCACACCCTTGCACACGTGCTTCGGGTTCTTCACCGTGATCTGGTAGGTAGCACCGCGGAACTTACGGGTTGCTTCGAAGCCAGCCCATGCGCTCGGGATGCAAGGATCGACAACGAGACCGTCGAAGCTTGCACGGATACCGATGATGAACTGCGTTGCAGCCTGGTACGTCCAGGAGCTAGTGCCGGAGAGCCATGCGTTACGGCCCATACCGAACTGCTTGTGTTCGTCACCGAGGATGTTCTGCGGATAGCAATACGGTTCAGATTCGAAGATGTCGAGGATGCCGTTCTTGGAAGCCGGGTTGATCTGGCAGTAGTATTCAAATGCCTTGTCGCCACGGCCGAGGATCGTTTCGGCAATCATCACCCACGGGTTCGTGTGGAGGAAGATACCGCCGTTTTCCTTTGCTCCAGGAGGATAGGTGGAGATGCCACCGACCGCCGGTTCAAAGCCACGGTAACCCGGAGTAGAGCTCTTCACGCCGTACTTGGTGTTGAGGAGCTTGTTCAAGCTGTCCATGCCCTGCACTGCGCGGTCGCCGAAAGCGATACCGGAGATGACCGGCCAGGACTGACCGTTACAGTAGATCTTGCCGTACTTAGCAGAGGAAACACCGTAGCCGTTGCCGTCCTTGTCGAACCAACGAGTCCACCACTTGCCGTCCCAAGCGCTGTCGTTGAAAGCCTTCTTGACATCTTCGTACCAGCCCTTGTACATTTCAACGGCTTCCTTGTCGCCGAGGGCTTCTTCAATGCCCATCATTTCGAGCAAAGCCTTTGCGTACAAAGCAGTGTTGAACGTAGATTCAGCACCGAGCGGGAGGTTCATGCAGTCGTTCCAGTCAGCAAAGCCGAGGAGCGGAAGACCGTGCTTACCGAGGTGTTCGCGAGAGAACTTGACAGAACGCTTCAAGTGTTCAAGGACAGTGCCCTTTTCACGCTGAGCACGCTTCTTGCCTGCTTCGTAGAACGGAATTTCTTCCTTGAGGAGGTCCATCTTGCCAGTTTCTCTGAGGTAGTTGGCAACTGTGAGGACGATCCAGAGGTGGTCATCGCCGTACCAGTCTGCGTAAGCCGGGTTGCCGTTTTCGTCGAGCACGCCCTTCTTTTCGCGGGAGTCACCGGCGTTAGCTTCGTTGCCGTTGTCTTCTTCGAGGGCAAGCGGAGCGTACTGGTGCATAGCGTTACCTTCCGGACGCTGTACGGAGAGGAGGTTCTTCGTAAGAACGAGAGCTTCTTCCGGCATGTGGCTCATCACGCCCATGAGGTCCTGGCTGGAGTCACGGTAACCGATACCGCGGCTGGTGCCGTAGCCCAACTGGTAGAGGGACAAGTAGCGGCTCCAGTTCTTCGTGGTGTGGCACTGACGCGGGTTGTGTACGTTCACCATGGAGTTGAATGCAGCATCCGGAGTGTTGACCTGGATCGTGGAGAGATAGTTTTCCCAGAACTTGGCGAGTTCTTCGAAAGCCTTGTCGACGTTCTTGAGGTCGCGGTACTTCTTGATAGCCTTGGCTGCAACCTTGAGGCTCTGTTCCTGACCGAGCTGGGTGCAGGTACGGAAAGTCTTCTTGGCAGCGATCTTGCCAGCGTGGATCATGAGAGCGGCAATGTTGTCGCCACGGTCGCATTCGCTGTTAGCAAGTTCCTTGTTCTGGAGGCTGAGCGGATTTGCCCAGGAACCCATTTCGTTCTGGCCGAGGAATACACGGCGGTCGCCATCGAAGGAACCGACCTTGCAGTCAGCAGTAACATAGTTCACGGCGTAGTCACGCTTCATGTAAGCGTACTGTTCGAGAACAACGTGGCCGTCCTTTTCCCAGTGGCCCTTGAGGGTCATGGTCTGCGGAACCCAGTCGGCGTTCGTGAGCTGCTTTTCAGCTTCGAAGTGGCTGAATTCATAAACCGGGATAATGTCCACTTCCTTAGCGCCACCGGCGATGTTGGTCACCTGGATGTCCTGGAGGAGAGTGTTGGAGCCCGTCGGAACAAAAATCGTGACCTGCACGCGAAGACCGAAAGCTTCGGCAATCCAACGCATGTAGGAAAGACCCACGTGGCATTCCCACTTGTCCATCTTCGTCAAAGTCGGAACGTAGAACGGGGAGAAAATCTTGTAGTTCTTGCCATCCTTAATACGGATGTAGATAGTGCTGGCCTTGAAGTCAGAGCACGGCATCTGTGCAATGTACTTGGTGATACGGTTAAGAGCCGGGTCGCCTTTGCAAACGAGAGTGCCGCCGGTCGTATCGACGATACCGCCGAAGTTCAAAGTACCGACGTAGTTGCACCACTTGATCGGGGTAGCCGGGGTGGTGAGCACGTATTCTTTTGCAGCGTCATCAAAGTAGCCATACTTCGGGGCAGCGACCTTAGCGGTCTTCTTTGCCGGGGCCTTCTTTGCAGCGCTCTTCTTCACTGTTTTTGTAGCCATTTTATCTCCGTTAGAGAGGGGTTGTTAAAATTCAACGCGGTAAATATAGAAAAGTCAGAATGCGCTGTTTACTAAACATCGCTCTTCTGATTCGGTTTCACAAAATCTCTATTCCCAAAGTTGATATAAAAGTATCCGTTCAGTTTGCTGCTGCGAACAGGGTCGCGCAAAATTCCAATCGCGGCACGCACGTACTTGAGCTCCACCAGAATGTGGTCGCGGCTCATGCAGTTGAGGAACGGACCTTCGGCAAAAAGAGTCGGACGCGGTTCTTCGGCAATCATCTGCTCCAGACGTTCCACTTCTTTCACCAGGCGACGTTCATGGGCTTCCAGCGAACGAATCAGCTCCTTTTGGTCAGAGCCAAACAGGAACGCAAATCCCAGCGTTCTCGGGTCGTCGTTAAAGCCGGTCAAATGCTTGAGCACTTCCTTGCGCAAGGTTTCTCTACCCTTTTCGGTAATCGAGAACACTACACGTTCCGGACGGTTGCCGTCACGAACACTCTGGCCCGCGATGTCACCGTGTTTTTCAAGCGTAGCTAGCCTGTTGTAAACGGTAGATGTGCTGAGGTTTGCCCAGCGGTCCAATTCGCGGTTACGGACCTCGGTAATGATGTCGTAACCACTGCGCTGCTTCTCCAGGATCAGTCCCAGAAGAACCAAGTCATAACGATTCATATTTTACCCTCTTCTTCTTATTCCACAGAATTTCATCTGTTAGATTATTCCAATTTGGAATATAACTAAAAATTGGGCCCCGTGACGAAATTTTTTCAAAAAATGCTTTTTATACATAAATTTTTTCTATAGATGTAAAAAAGAACCGCGGCCAGCCATATAGCTAGTCGCGGTTTCTTTTAAGGATTTTCCGTTAGGAAACGATTATGCCTGGCGCTCTTACGAGCGCAAGCCTTTTGCCTCGGTCATGGACAAGCAAGCTTGTCCGCGACTCTCGGCTTATTAGGCTTTGTTCAGACGATCCTGGATCATGTCGATGATGTCGGAGAGTTCCTTCGGGAGGTGAGCGCCGAACTTCGGATAGTGATTTTCCTTAACGTCAGCGAGTTCCTTCTTCCAGCCTTCCACATCAACCTTGAGGATTTCCGGGAGGGTTTCCTTGTAGTAGTCAGCGAGACCATCGGTGTTGAGGGTCTTCGGCATGTAACCGATAGCGGTTTCAACAACGTTGGAGTTGTCGCCGTTGCAACGGTCGAAGATCCAAGCGAGCACGCGGCTGTTGTCACCGTAACCCGGCCACATGAAGCCACCCGGAAGCTTTTCGTTGTTGGCATCCTTACGGAACCAGTTAACGTAGAAGATCTTCGGGAGCTTGTCTTCAGAGGACTTCTTACCGATTTCGATCCAGTGCTTGAAGTAGTCACCCATGTTGTAGCCGCAGAACGGGAGGATTGCGAACGGGTCGCGACGGATCTTACCGACTTCAGCAGCGTTGATGGTGGAAGCAGCGGTGATTTCAGAACCCACGATGGAGCCGAGGAACACGCCGTGGTTCCAGCTGAGGGACTGGTGAACCAGAGGAATGGTAGACGGACGACGACCACCGAAGAGGATAGCGTCGATAGGCACGCCAGCAGGATCTTCCCATTCCTTAGCAATGCAGGGGCACTGGTTGGCAGGAGCGGTGAAGCGAGCGTTCGGGTGAGCCATTTCTTCGCCCTTCGGAGCCTTGTCCTTCGGGAGAGCGTCACGGGTATTGCCCTTCCAGTCAACGAGCTTGCCAGTTGCCGGGTAGCCAATGCCTTCCCACCAGATGTCGCCATCTTCAGTGAGTGCGCAGTTCGTGTAAATGGTGTTCTTTTCTGCAGAGATAAGAGCGTTCTTGTTGGATTCTGCAGAGGTGCCCGGAGCAACGCCGAAGAAGCCGGCTTCCGGGTTGATAGCATAGAGACGGCCATCCTTGCCAAACTTCATCCATGCAATATCGTCACCGATGGTTTCGACCTTCCAGCCCGGGATAGTCGGGATGAGCATGGCGAGGTTCGTCTTACCGCAAGCAGACGGGAATGCGCCAGTCACGTACTTGACTTCGCCCTTCGGGTTGGTGAGCTTGAGGATGAGCATGTGTTCAGCGAGCCAGCCTTCGTCGCGAGCGAGAACGGTAGCGATACGGAGAGCGAAGCACTTCTTACCGAGGAGGGCGTTTCCACCGTAGCCAGAACCGTAGGACCAAATGAGCTTTTCATCCGGGAACTGGGTGATGTACTTGTGTTCGACGTCTGCGCAGGGCCAGATACCGCCGTCGGTTTCACCGTTGTTGAGCGGCTTACCAACAGAGTGGAGGCAGGGCACGAATTCAGCGTTCTGGTCGGCATTGAGAATGTCGAGAACCTTCTTGCCGGCGCGAGTCATGATGTCCATGTTGAGCACGACGTATTCAGAGTCGGTCAGTTCGATACCGTTCTTGGAGATCGGAGAACCAAGGGGGCCCATGCAGAACGGAATCACGTACATGGTACGGCCGTGCATACAACCCTTGTAGAGGCCCTTCATGGTTTCCTTGAGTTCCTTCGGGTCGATCCAGTGGTTGGTCGGACCTGCATCTTCTTCCTTCACGGAAGAAATGAAGGTACGGGATTCGACGCGAGCCACGTCAGACGGAAGAGAACGGAACAGGTAGCAGTTTTCCTTCTTGGCGAGCTTCGTAGCGAGGCCGGCCTTAACGCACTTCTGCATGAGGGCGTCATATTCTTCCTTAGAACCGTCAACGACGACGACGTTGTCCGGTTCGCACATTGCGATGCATTCTTCAACCCAAGCCTTGATCTTGTTGTGCTTGATGTCGTTGAGTGTAAGACTCATATAGGAACTCCTATTTGGTTTAACGTTAAGTTTCGATAATTTCGAACGCGGTTAAATTTACAAAAAATAAAGTTTAAATTGCAGGGGCTTTCATAAAAATTTGAACGAAAACACCCCACCCGTCCGCCACACGCAGTCTGCCCTGTACAGACAAACGCAAAAAAAATCGATTTTTTTTGTAAAAATCTTTTCATTTTGCCTAAAATTACATAAATTAGGCTTGTATACACGAAAGGGGCATTTTTCCCCTGAATACAAGGTTATAAATATATGAGTTGGTCTTATTCTAGAGAACACCAGAAAAACATCCTTTGCATGATCATGGCCGGTGGCCAGGGCAGCCGTCTGCAACCCCTCACCCGCGACCGCGCCAAACCGGCAGTCCATTTTGGCGGAACCTACCGCATTATCGACTTTGTGCTGAACAACTTTATCAATTCCGGCATCTTCAAAATCAAGGTTTTGACCCAGTTCAAGAGCGATTCCTTGAACAAGCACATCTCTGCCGCCTGGAACCTGAACGCAAGTCTTGACCAATACGTGGACCTGGTACCTGCCCAGATGCGCACCGGTGATGACTGGTACAAGGGTACTGCCGACGCCATTTTCCAGAATATCAACTTGATTACCGACGAACGCCCGGACTTGGTGGCTATTTTCGGTGGCGACCACATTTACAAGATGGATATCAACCAGATGATTGATTTCCACCTGAGCCGCGCCGCCCTCTTGACCATCGCCGCTATCCCGGTGCCGGTCTCCGAAGCCCGCGAATTCGGCATTATCGAAGTGGATGCCGACAACCGTATGATCGGTTTCGAAGAAAAGCCCAAGAACCCCAAAGAAATGCCCGGCAATCCCGGCTACTGCCTCGCCAGCATGGGCAACTACATCTTTACGAGCAAGTTCCTGGTGCGCGAACTCTTGAAGGGTGCCGAAAACGGCGCGACCGACTTCGGCAAGCACATTATCCCGAGCCTTTACAAGGACTACCCCGTTTACGTGTACGACTTCAACACCAATATCGTGCGCGGCGAACAGGCCAGCACCAAGGGTTACTGGCGCGACGTGGGTACGCTGGACGCATTCTTCGAAGCAAACATGGACCTTTGCTCCGAAAACCCGCCTTTTGACCTTTACAACAACTACTGGCCCATCCGTACTTTCAACTGGAACCAGCCTCCTGCAAGATTCTTTGCCGGCGACGGCAACGCCCATCAGGGTGCCGCCATCGACTCCATCGTGTCTTCGGGCTGTATCATTGGCGGTGGCACCGTTGTCAAGAGCATCCTCTCCCCCGGTGTCTCTATCCAAAAGGACGCCCTGGTGGAAGAATCTATCCTCTTCCCGAACGTGACGATTGGCCCGGGTGCCAAAGTGCGCCGCGCCATCATCGAGAAGGGCCTGCACATTCCGGCCGGCTTCCAGATTGGCTACGACTTGGAACGCGACAAGAAGCTCTTCCACGTGACCGAATCCGGCATCGTGGTGCTTGCGAAGGATACGATTATCAAAGCCTAGCGCAACACTAAACGCAATAAAGCCGAGCGGTCTTAAAAAGCCTCCCGAACGGGAGGCCTTTTTGATGATTCACTATTTAATTCCAATTAAAAGACTTAATAATCACCATACTCTTCAAATTCAGCTTCCATTTCCTTACAGGACTCTTCAGCATCAACCCTCATCTCTTCGATAGTTGCATCTTCTGCATCCGTCGTATAAGTATGTGTATTGCCATCGCATGTGCCGCCACCGAATTGACGTTTCAAGTACTCACAAGTTTCATCTACTTCTGACGATGTAAAGCCTTTTAAAGTTGTAGAGACCACAAGCTTATCGCCCTGGAGAGTAGCTTCAGTCGACATAGATTGACCCATATTGCTCATGACCATCGTCACGGAATTTGCGTCGGACGTAACTCTACAAGAAAAATCATCAGAGCTACTAGAATCACCACAAGCAATGAGGCCAAAAGCGGCAGTAAGGGAAAGGGCCAGGCCCAAAATTTTCTTTTTCATTTGAAACTCCTTTTAAAATGACTAGCCGAAAAATATCTTTTTTTTATTAAAAAATCAATACCTTTTATAGAAATGTTGTCTGTAGCATCTAAATTAAGACAAAAGCCTCCCAGATGGGAGGCTTTTAGGGGATTTTAACAGAATTAGGGACTATTCAGCCGTTGCGCCACCGGCTCCACCGCCGAAGTTGCCACCACCAAAATCACCAAAGTTTCCGCCGCCGAAATCGCCGAGATTGAAGCCTCCAGTGCTATCACCGCCAAACATGTTGCCAAAGCTAGACATGTCTATAGTCCATTCGCCATCCTTACAGACATAGGTCATAGCTATCATGCCGCCCATGGATTCTGTTTTCGTGGCACCTTCTTCGTCGCACTTGTTGGCTTCAGCAGTTGCCGTGGAGTCATATTCCCATTTACCGTTCTTGCAGACAGACACGTAACCCATCTGGCTCTGAGTCGCCCCCTCTTCGTCACAAGAGAACATGTTCGCAATGGAAGAAGAATCAACGGTCCACTGGCCATTCTTACAAGTCTGCGTGATGCCGCCCATCATTTCTTGAGTAGCACCTTCTTCATCACACTTCATGTAATCCGCGTAGTTGAAGGTTGTATCCATAGTAAAGGGATTTTCCACTTCGCTGGAAGAGCTTGCGGCCGAAGGTTCCGTATCGGTTCCCGGATTCGTTTCTGTTCCAGAATTGCTTTCTGAACCAGAATTAGTTTCTGTACCCGTGTCGGACTCATTGTTGCCACCGGCATTCTGAGATTCCTGAGTCGTTGCACCTTCTTCGCTAGAAGAACTTACTGCAGTCTTGTCACCGCCATCATTGGAATCACTGGAGACGATGTTCTGGGTTTCACCCTTGGAATCGTCACTGCTTGCCGATGCGGAATTTTCACAAGCCATGAAGGTGAACACTGATGCAGCAAGAACTGCAAAGCCAATTTTTTTGAAATTCATAAATTCACTCCTTTCTGAATTCTTCGGGAAAATTATTTTTTCGTAAGAAAAAAGGTCCTTTTTTACGGCAAAAACTGTTGTATGATTCACCAACATCATCATACAAAAAAACACAAAACAGCCTATTTTTTCTAAATTTGGGCACATGAGCGAAGAACTGTGCGCAAATTTATCGAAAAAGTTACAAGAATTAGCCAAGGCCCCCAAGTACCGTGGAGCCATTTTCCAGATTGAAGCCGACGAAAAGGGACTTGCCCTCGTAGACGTGAAGGAAGCTAGTCTGAAGGTCTACTTGATGATCGATCCGGAATGCGACAAGATTCTGGAAACAAGATTCTTTACCTACGGCGGCCCAGTGTTTACCGCTCTTGCAGACACATTCTGCAAGAAGATCCAGATGGTTACCGTAGACGAAGCCTGCGCCATTACCGCCGAAAGCCTGGAACTGGAACTCCGCGACACGCCGGATGTGCCGGCCATTGCCGCAAACGCACCCGAAATCAAGCAGATGAATACGCTGATCCAGCGCATTCTCGAGACCTACCCCGAAAAGAAGGGAACGGCTATCCTGGTTCGTGAAAAGATGGAACGCATCAAGTATCGCACCCAGACCGCCGAAGGCCGTGCCGAAGCGGATGCCGAATGGAACGCCCTGACGAAGATCCAGAAAATCGAGAAAGTAGAAGCCTGGCTGCACCAGTCCGTCCGCGGCATGCTGCAGGGCGACGGTGGCGACGTGGAAATTCTTGATCTCACCGAAGACAACCGCCTGAAAATTCGTTACCAGGGTGCCTGCGCCGGTTGCGGCTCTGCCATGGGTGGAACGCTCTTCTACATCGAAGACGAACTCAAGAATAACGTCTATTACAACCTGATTGTGGAACCCGAAGACCCGCTGGACAACTTTACGCCGAACGAGATGTCCGATGCGGACCGCAATTTAGCCGGGTTGGACGACAACAATCCTCCCCCGAGTCTGTTCTAACCCCCATGTCATCCCCCGCGCAAGCGGGGATCTAACAAATAGTTTTTATATTAAAGTTTGAAAACAACAAAGGAAACCTTATGTCCGAAGAACTCGTTTTGAAATTCGTAGACCCCGTGCCGATGCGCTACGGCGAAAACTCCCACCAGTCCGCAGTGTTCTACCGCGACCCGACCTGCACCGAAGCAAGCCTCGCTACCGCAAAGCAGCTCTGGGGTAAGGAACTTTCTTACAACAACATCGTTGACGCTGACGCCGCCCTCGAAATGGCCCGCGAATTCGCAGAAGAAAATGCCGTTGTTATCGTAAAGCACATGAACCCCTGTGGCCTTGCTACCGGCAAGACCCTCCGCAACGCCATGGAAGCTGCTTGGGCAGGTGACCCGGTGTCGGCGTTCGGTTCCGTCATCGCCGTTACCCAGAAGGTGGATCTGAAGACCGCCGAATTCCTGAAGGGCAAGTTCGTTGAAATCCTTCTCGCTCCGGCATTCGACAAGGACGCTCTGGAATTTTTGAAGAACAAGTCCAAGGACATTCGTCTCCTTGAAGTTGGCAAGATCAAGAAAGCCACCAAGATGAAAGTTTACAAGCACGTCATCGGCGGCATGCTCGTCCAGGACCGCGACGTCGACGTTTACGAAAAGTTCGAATGCGTCACCAAGAAGAAGTTCGCAAAGAACAAGGAAGCCCTCGCCCGCTTCACTTGGATCGTGACCAAGCACACCAAGAGTAACGCAATCGTCATGGGCTACGAATACGCCCGCGGCTACTTCCAGGTCATCGGCCTTGGCCCCGGCCAGCCGAACCGCATCGATTCCAACCTCCGTCTTTGCCAGCCCCGCGTCCGTGACAACGTGGCCCGCATGAAGGCCGCCCAGAAGTTCTTCAACGAAAAGGGCAAGTGCATCGACAAGGCTGGTCTCAAGGCTCTGGAAAAGAAGGTGTTCAGCGAAGTCGTCATGGGCTCCGACGCCTTCTTCCCGTTCCCGGACAATGTGGAAGCCGCTGCCAAGGCTGGCGTCCAGTACATCGTGCAGCCGGGTGGTTCCAAGAAGGACAACCTTTCCATCGAAGCTTGCGACAAGCTTGGCGTGGCCATGGTGTTCACCGGCATGAGGCATTTCCGCCACTAAGGGTCGCCTATGGTTCCTACCTCCCAAAGGGAAATCAATCAGCGAGAAAAGGATCTGTATTACACGGTCCTTGGCTTTCTGAAGAAGATTCGCAAAGCCGGCAAGACAACCGCGAAAGAGTGGGACGAATACCGTTCCGCTATTAAAAGGGTTGCCATGACCGCCGACATGGGTAAGGCCGCTGATTTGTGGACCATGGACAACCTGGACCAGTTCAGTCCGGACAAGAGCCAGCTTCCGCCGCTCAACGACATGGAATACGTGGCACGCGTGTCACCGGAATTCCTGTCGCAGCTTATGGAAGCGCTCTATTACGGCATGCTGAACCCCACGCAAGCGAATATGATTTCTGACGAGATTCAGGACGCCGACCCCGAGTTCGTGACTTCGGCCTCGCTGGAAGAACTTTTGGTAAAGCTCTGGATCGGAAACGCCAAGAATTACCGCAAGACGGTGATGAATTAATGAATGAACGCGTACGTGTAATCGGCGGAGGACTCGCCGGATGCGAAGCGGCTTTGCAACTCGCTAGCCGCGGTTTTAAGGTGGATTTGTACGAAATGCGCCCGGTCAAGCCGACGCCCGCCCACAAGGACGGCCACCTGGCCCAATTAGTTTGTTCCAACAGCTTTAAGGCTTTGGGCATTACTAGTGCCCACGGCCTTTTGAAACAGGAACTCACCATGCTGGGGAGCTTTTTGCTGGACTCTGCCCGTGAGGCAGCCGTACCTGCAGGCGATTCCCTGACGGTGAACCGCGACATCTTTAGCGAATCTGTCGAGAAAAAGATCGCGGAATCCCCGAATATCACGTTACATCGTGAAGAAGTTACAAGCCTGGAAGGCGACTGCCCCACTCTGGTGGCCGCAGGGCCTTTGGCAAGTGATACGCTGGCCGACGACATTTTCAAGCGTCTCGGCAGCAACCGTTTGCACTTTTTCGATGCCATCGCTCCCGTTATTGAAACGGACAGTATCGACTTTAATCACGCCTTCTACCGCAACCGCTGGGAAAAGGGCGAAACGGCAGACTTTATCAACTGCCCGCTGGACAAGGAAACCTACGCCGAATTCGTGCGCAAGCTTTGCGAAGCCGAAAGCACGGAACCTCGCCCCTTCGAAAAGAACGAGTTGTTCGAAGGTTGCTTGCCAGTGGAAGAAATGGCGCGTCGTGGCTACGAAACGTTACGCCACGGGCCCATGCGCCCCATAGGGCTTGGGCTTGGAAACGACGGTCATTTGTGGTATGCCGTGATTCAGCTCCGCGCCGAGAACAAGCAAAAGACTTTGTTCAATATGGTGGGTTTCCAAACGCGCCTCAAGTGGGGTACGCAGAAAGAAATCTTCACCATGGTGCCGGCACTGCGCAATGCAAAGTTTGCGCGCCTGGGCTGCATGCATCGCAATACCTTCATAGAATCACCCAAGTTCCTGGATAAAACGCTCCGCCTGCGTCCGGATCTTGAATGCGCCAAGGGAATTCCGCCTACATGGTTTGCAGGCCAGATTACCGGAAGCGAAGGCTACACCGAAGCGGTTGCTACCGGCTGGTATGCCGCCTGGAACATGGCGCAGACCCTTTTGCACGGACACGCAGACCCACTGCCCGACGAAAGTTGCATCGGGTCGCTGATGAACCGTCTGGTGGAAGAAAACGAAGACTTCCAGCCCATGAACTTTAATTTCGGGCTGCTTCCCCACCATGAGGGCCTCAAGAAAAAAAATAAAAAAGAGATTCTTGCGGCAAGAGCTGAAGAAGCCGTGAGGAAGTGGATTGCGGATAGGAAACTGGTTTAAAACAGAGCGGGCGGTCAATGACCGCCCAAAATTGTTTATGAGTTTTGGAGCGCCTTCGGCGCAGGGGTAACCAGATTCGTTCTTGCCGCTATTCGGCTTTGCCGAGCGGCGCGAACCCTACGGGCTACGCCAATAGGCGTAGCGCAAAATTCGCCTTACGCACTCTCGCTGTTCGTGCATAGGCTAATTTTGTCGAACTGACTTCGCAGTTCGATCTGGCGTACCTTAGATACGAAAAGAGGACCCCTACAGGGGTCCTTTTTCGTATCGGGGTAGCCAGATTCGAACTGACGACATTCTGCTCCCAAAGCAGACGCTCTACCAGGCTGAGCTACACCCCGAGTGGCACAAATATAACAAAAAAATTGTCGTTGAACAACAAATTCTCAAAAAAGAAAAACCGATTCTGATAAATCAGAACCGGTTTCCTGAGCTACGAAGGGCTCGAACCTTCGACCCACGCCTTAAAAGGGCGTTGCTCTACCAACTGAGCTAGTAGCCCGAACGCACCCAAATATATTAAACGTTTCGTCTTTTGTAAAGGCAAAATCCCCTTTTATACGTAAAAATTAACGCTTTTTTGAGGATTTTTCCGCCCGCAGGGCAACAATATTTGTAAATTTCAATCATGAATTTCAAACACTTTCTGACAACGGTCTCGGCACTACTCGCAATCCCTGTAGCAAGCCATGCCTATTTCACTCAAGGCGATGCCGGACAAGAAGTGTTTTCTTTCATCAATACCTTTGATAGCCCCCGCAATGCTGCACTAGAAAAATCTGCCGGTGCCGGAGTTTCCACCGACCCGACCATCACGCAGCTGAACCCGGCCGCCATCATTATGCCCGAAAACAAGAACCACATTGCATCGGTTCACTGGCAGACAGGTGACATGGCCGAAAATCAGGGCAGCATCTACTACACCGGGCATATCGACAAGTATATTTTCCAGGTATCCTACAACTGGCTTTCTTACGGAAGCATCGACGGTTACGACGAATACGGCGAAGCTACAGGCAAGGCATACGAGCCCTTCAGCCAGCTGGCTACAGCCACCTTCGCCTTCCCGATGAAGCATTTCCGTTTCGGTGCGACGCTCAAGTTCGCATCCGATAAACTGACAGACGAATCTGGAGACCGTACCGCCTTGGGTGCAGCTTTTGACTGGGGTATTTCCTGGCAGTCCCAAAGCAATCGTTACGGTTTAGCCTTGATGGCACGTGATTTCGGATGCCTGCTTCGAGACTATGTGGACGACGGCGATGACGAATACTACCCCATGTCCCAAACCTTTGCCATTGCAACCTACTTCAGACCCAAGCTGCTCCCCCGCCTGACGGTCTTTGCAGATAGCGACTTTCCGCGATACCAAGAAGCATTCCTGAGCTTGGGTGGCGAATACGCCCTGGGCCAGCACTTCTTTATTCGCGCCGGTTTTCAACGCACTTGGCTTGACTTGATTCGCGACGCCAAGGAACTCATGGCCTCTGAAGACCGCCCGGACGAAACCAACAACGCCCACATGTTGAGCGCCGGTCTCGGCTACGCCATGGACCTTTTCTCGCTGGATTACGGATTTTCGTACCTGGCCGAAGGAATGGGCCACGAGCACAGGCTCGGAGTTCGAGTGAACTTCTAATTCAGGTGTGCGATGCGGCAGTTTGACGTCATTGTACTTGAAGAAAACGCCTCTCCCTCTGTTAAATGGATTCCCCCTTTTGAAGACCCTGCTTTAGGGTGGTTTCGTAATTCAGACTGGAACCAGTCCCTACAAAGCATAGATGCCGAATGGGTGGTTTTCGCCTACCCCGCAGCAAAAATCGACCGCGACTTTCTGAACAACTTGGCCGAGGTCATCGAAGGGTTCCCCATGGTAGACGCCTTCGCTCCGAGATTGAAATTCGAAGGGCATTTTTACGGTGGGTTGCTGCTTAATGGAGCCAAGGGCCTTGCTCCGATTTCTGAAAACGAGAAGATGCGGTATGTGGCTGCATCGAATCCCTTGATTGCCGTATTTTCAAGCCGAATCATCCAACGCACGGGCCAGTTCGACATGGAATTGCCTCCAGAATTCAGGCTGATGGATTATGCACTCCGCATGGCTCATGCCGGCGGAAAAATGTTCAGCGTTCCCTACCTGGTGACGACTTTGGAAAGTGACTCGGCAAGCCTTGTAAACGGGCTTTATTTGAAGGATAAAAACGCTGTCGCTCCGTTGTGGGAAATCTACTACAAAACGCTCCCCATCTCTTTCTTGATAGGGTTCACGTTCCGTCATCTGACTACGATTCCCAAATTCCTGGGATTCGACAAGGACAAGAAACGTCGGCAGTTCAAGCGAGACAAGGCAACTGCGCTCTCGAAGTTCCGTGCAGAATATTTAAAAGAAGTCTCTATTTAGAACAAGTTTAAATTGAAATATATGGATCCTGACTGCTTTGCGTCTAGGATGACTTTAGAAGAATACCCAGACGGCGAGCCAGAAGACCATCAGGCAGAATTCCATCTCTTTCGAAATCTTCGAGAGGAACGTACTGCAAAGAGTCATCCCCAAGACCGCAAGGATACGGGTCCAAGCGATATCGATGCCGCGGTAATACAAGGCAATACCGCCAAAGAGTTCAATCCAGCACCAGAGCGATTGCGACAGCACCAGGTAACGCCTGCGGTAAAGGGGCAGCGACGTGGTCGAGAGGCAAAGGCACAAAGCCAGCATGCGGAATGGGTAATGCTCCAGTGTCGGATCCGCAGAGATGTCACCGGCAAGATATGTGAACAGGCTAAACAGAACCAGGAATCCGGCAAGAAGCGCTCCATTACGGTACGGCGACGAGCCCTTGCGCCACAAGAACATGGCGCAACCGAGAGCAATCAGGCAAGAAAGTGAATTGGCAAGAGGAGTCATTACTCACCCTCCTTTACCGATTCGGGAGCCGACTCTTTGGCAAGCGTTTCGGCAAGCTGCCGCATATAATTCACCAGCCCAAGGGCTTCTTCAGGAGTCAAGCGGCCCGCATAGGGGTTCATGTTGACACGGCCATTCAAGATAACTTTAACAAGGGAATCGACGCCCAAGCTATCGAGCCTTTGCACACTCAACTTTTGAGGAAGCGGGTAAAACTCCCGGACAAATTTTTCATTGAAGCGGCCGTCTGTCCCATGACACGTGGCACAGCGGGCATTCCAAATGAACTTAGAATCTTGGCTATGGTTCAGGGAGGCAATCGTTAACGAGGCCTGGGATTCATTGGATTTTTGCGAAGCGCCGCCCGCAAAGAAGGCTCCCAAACAGGCCGCCAGCAGCACAAACAGCACCATGCACAGCGTTTTTTCACGGCGGGTCATGACGAAAGATTTTTCCACCAGATACGCACGGATGCACAGAGTAACGGCAGTCACCGCTGCAATAATCGGATACAAGAGCGGAATCACGTTGGCAATGGAAAGATCCACATTGGCAAAAACGCTTTGCCCCCAAGCCCAAACCACAAACAGAATCGCTGCCGCAAAACCCACTAGCAAGGGGAATCGCAGCACATAGTATTCTTCTGAAGACCAGGGCTGAATGTAGAAGCCTTTTTTAGGTTTTACAACGCCGCGCAAACCCGTAGAATTTTCTTTTTCAAGTTCTTCTTGCTCCGCTTCGGCCAAATCGGTTCCATCGACTTCGCCAAAGTAAGAGCCAGCCCCTTCCATATTGCGGTTCAAGAAACGGCGAATTCCGAAGAAAAGCAACACAAATCCGCCCACCGAGAACGCCACAAGCCCCCAGTCGATCCAATTAAAGGGCGACGATGCCTGCAAGCCAAATTCCGGCGAAACGATGTAAACTCTTTCAAGGAAAAGACCTACCAAGATGCTCACGGAGAAAGCGATTCGGCCCCACTTGTTTTCGCGAATAATCGAAACCATACGGAACTGAGGAAGAATTCCGGCAAATACCAGAGCCCACGTGCAAATGGAGCCTTTGAGCATCAAATCCCAAATCCAGATGGCGCAGAGAACCCAGGTGCAAATGAGTTGCAGGCGTTCCAAGAGGCGTACGCGGTAACCTTCAGCGCAAATCAAAAGGTTCATGAGCGCAAGGCCAGAAAGGATTGCCCCCGCGATAAAGTAAACCGGGAAGAACGCCCCGCGCCACTCCGGCACAAATGTCGTCGCAAAATCCAAGCTCACCACCGTATGCACCCAGAGCACCAGCGGGAACAAGAGCCACGCCAAGGGCTTGCGGTAACGTTCCAGCAGCGGGTTCTCGCGGGATTTCAAATGCACGCCAAAGAACAGCAGCGACAAAAGCGCGTACACCGCAATGCAGCAGAAGTCCCAAACCAGAGGCGACCGCACGTTGGCGAAGTTGCCGCGGGCATCGAGGAAGGGGGCCACCATGTAGAAGTTATCGATGACGCCTAAATGCATCAGCGGGAAGATTCCCGCAAACACGAGGCTCACCAGCGTAGATAGTTCCGCAATCAAGGCCGTGCGACGATCCAACTTGATATCCAGCGCGAGGAAAATCGCCGACAGGAGCGTGCCGGCATGGGCAAGCCCAATCCAGAAAACAAACAGGCTGATAGGCGTACCCCAGAAGGTACGAGAATCCACCATCCAGGCAAAAGGACCCTGATAAATCGAATAACCCAGCGCATACACGCCCGGCAAGAACAGCGCAAGCCCTGCAAGCATCAAGTACTTGAACATCAGCGCCTCCCCCGCATAAATACCACGGAAGGATCAAGGTTCGCAAGCTCACGGGGCGCGTAAAGGACGCGGTTCTTGGTAAGCTTTACCAGCGGAGATTTATCGTCTAACCAGTTTCCAAAGATGATTGCATTTTTGGGGCAAGCTTCGGCGCAAGCGGTTTTGACACCGCGGCCACGCCACTCGGCGTCTTGAGTTGTTGCACCGACGTTAAGCTTTGACTTGAAAGCGAGGCGGTCGTTTTGCAGGCGGTGCAGGCACAGGCTGCATTTTTCCATGACGCCCTGGTCGCGGAGCGGGACTTCCCTGTTGAATTGGCGAGCAAGCCCCAGCTTTTGAGCATCGTTAAAATTGAACTTGCGGGCCTGAGCCGGGCAGTTCGCGCCACAGAAACGGCTTCCGGTGCAGCGCTTGTACATCATGGCGCTGAGGCCATCGGGAGTGTGGTTAGCAGCCCCCGTCGGGCATACGCGCTCGCAAGGGGCGTTGCCACAATGAGCGCACATGAAAGGGGCGTCGCTGCGCATTTCGATCCAGTGCATAAAGCGGTTGCGTGCAGCGTCTTCAGCAGGCACTAGCGGCACGTTATTTTCGAGGTTGCAGGCCAGAATACACTCGCCGCAGCCGTCGCACAAGTCTAAATCGATAGCCATCCCGAAACGATTCTGGGGCGAGGCTCCCGGAATCTTGAGAGCACCCGGGGTCGGAATTTTCACGAGGTCCAGCGTTTTTTTCGCCTGAGACATGGCGAGCTTGACTTCGTCTTCGAAACGCTTGAGGCTAGGAAGGTCGCCCGCCACTTCGCTAAAGGGAATCTTGCGGCACCCAAACAGGAGCCCCATGACTGCCACCAGCGAGCAACTCTTGATGAATTCGCGACGATCCATACCCATAAGATACCTTCAAGCGCTAGCGGTGGCAAGCGGCGCAATACGTGGCCGCCGGTTTAAAGCCTTTTTCTTTGAAAGTCTGCCCGCGATGGCACATGAGGCAGGTCTGCATGTCAAATTTTTCGCCGCCGTAACGGTTCAGCCTGTGGCCCTCACCATGGCAGTCGCTACAAGCGACCCCAGCCGCAGCATGCACGCCATGATGGAACACCACATGTTCCGGCAAAAGGCGCTTGTGAGACCAAGGCTGGTCATCGGCTTTGGCCAGCATGGAATCCAACGTTTCAATTCCCGGATTTTCGGTAAGCGGTAGGCGGTGGCAGTCCATGCAATCCGCCTTCGATGGCATGTAGGCGTTCTTTACCGAACGGGAACCCGTATGGCAAGCGGCACAATCCATGCCGATAGAATCACCGTGCAAGGCGTGGTCAAAGGGAATCGGGCCCGGAGCATGTTCAGGAACACTCGGCTCCCCCATCAAGAAATCCGCCAAGAAAAATGCGAAAACGACGCCAAATACAAGCAATGCCCACTTGAAAGACGTCATTTCGGTCTCCCCGGGTCATCTGGATTCTTTAAAATGTACAGGAGCCAGGCCGTCATCATTTTAGCCTGATCTTCCGTCAGCGGAGTGATGTCCATGGCAGGCCACTGTTCGGGGTGCTGCGGTGTGGGGTGCATCAGGTAACGCACCATGCCTTCCGGATTTTCAGCGTAATTTGCCACATTGTCCCGCATCGGGGGTGCAGCAAACTTGCGTGCCCAGCGGTGGCAGGCCTTACATTCGTTATTGTAATATTCTTGGGCGTCGCGTTTTAATTCGGGCGTAACCGGCGGAAGCACGGACAAATTCGTAACAGCATCTACCGCAAAAAGCGTACATGCCACTCCAAATACAATTGCTGCAACGCGCAAATTCACTAAAACACCATCCTTACAGGGCAAAAACCCCACATATCAAATATATGTTTTTATTTTTACGTGTAGGAGACACAAATGAAAAAGATTCTATTTAGCCTAATGATTATGGCAATTTATGCTAGCGCGAATACTTGCACCGAAGCGGTATTTGAAATATCCAAGCCAAGCCTTTATATTCCAAAGGATAAACCGCATATTGATTCTGTTTTTTCTTCTCAGACTTTAAAGGTTTCAGATACACTAGAATACGCACAAGAAATATTTAAAAAACGCATCTACAACAATGGTTATCTTGAAAAAGAAATTGACGGCTATGTTGGCGACATAAATTATGAATATGCTGAGACGTATTATTACATATATTCTAAGGACGAAAGTGTTCTTTCTGGAAATGGCATTGAAATACTATTCTCAGATTCAACATCCGGTGACACAAGTATTTGGCATCTAAAGTTCAGTTACAATGGTTCTTTTGAACAAGAAGACTATTATAAGGTCACAAATTCATACATAGCTAATTTAAGCTATAGTCTTGATCACAAACCTTTGGAATATCTAACTGAATTTTTTTTTAGAAACGATACACTTGTAGAAAAAAACACCGACAACAACAGTCATGGGTATGAACAAAAAACAGAATTCACTTACTTTGTAGAAGATCCCAAAGATGATAAAAAATGCTACAAATACGAAAATGATTCTTTAATTGACACACTAGTTTATCATCCTAAAGAAAACGGTTATTCCATTGTGCTTAGTCATGAAAAAGCCTTCAGAGAAATTTTCATGATTTACCCCACCGGCACTACCGCCATCAACAAGCGCCGCGCTCCGGTAAAGATTTCGCCCAAGGCTCGCTACTTCGATTTGCTGGGCCGCTACAAGTTCACAAAGTAAAATGAGCATTGTTGAAATCATCATTATCGCGATTGTAGAAGCCATGGATTGCTTCGCAGTCGCCGTTTCTACAGGTCTTGCCAAATCAGGAATCCGCTACAGCCGCGCCTTTATGCAGGCTGTGAGTTTCGGCGTATTCCAGGGCGGCATGACATTGCTTGGATTTTTCCTGGGTGGCTTTGCAGAACGCTGGTTCAATGCAGTGGGCACACCCATCGCCTGCACCATCCTCTGCATCTTAGGCGGGCGCATGATTTGGGGTGCTATCCGTGGAGATGCGGGCGAAGAAGAAGGCGAACAGATTGCCGCCAAGAACTTGACCGTCGCAAACATTCTGCTTTTGTCCGTTGCCACAAGCATCGACGCTTTTGCCGTCGGGATTTCGTTTGCATTCATCAACGCCAACATGGTATTTGCCACCAGCGCCATTGCCCTTGCCAGCTTTATCATGGGCATTGTGGGCTACGAAATTGGTCGCCATACCGCCAAACGATTCAAGACCAAGATTCCTGAAATCGTCGCAGGCGTTATCTTAATCGGCATCGGCGTCAAAATGTTCTTTTAAGCCCATAAACTTGCTATATTGGTAAGTATGGACCAGAAAGAAATTGACCGCACCCGATATTTTGAGCTGAAGAAACAACTGGAAGAAGCTAGCCGCCTGTATTATAAAGACGGCATTTCGCCCATGAGCGACCAGGATTTTGACTTCGGTCTCAAGGAGATGGAAGCTCTCGAAGTCAAGTACCCAGAGCTGCGCGGCAAAGATTCCCTGACCCAACGCGTAGGTAGCGACCTCACCAACGACTTTGCGAAGGTCACCCACGCTGTGCCCATGCTCAGCATTGCAAACGTGTACAGTGCCGAAGAAATGGCTGAATTCGTGAAAGCGGCTGAAGATGGAATTGCAAGTTTAGACGAATCGACTCAGGGTGGATTGCTTCGCTCCGCTCGCAATGACGTGTCTAAAAAATGGATTTGCGAACGTAAAATTGACGGGGTGTCGCTTTCGATTGTTTACGAAAACGGAAGATTGAAGCAAGCGGCCACCCGTGGCGATGGCGTGCAGGGCGATGACGTGACCTTGAACGCGCTCACGATTGCTGACATTCCCGAAACTTTGGACGCGAAGAAGCTGAAGATTGACCCCAGCGAAATTCCGCAGGGCACCTTCGAAGTCCGCGGCGAAGTCTATATGGAACGCGAAGCCTTTGAACGGCTGAACGAGCAGTTCATTCTAGAAGGCAAGAAGATTTTCCAGAACCCGCGCAACACGGTTTCGGGATCCCTCAAGCTCAAGAGCGTTGCCGAATGCAAGACGCGACCGATGCGTTTCTTTGCCTACCACATTCCGCAGAGCAACAACGCGACCCACGAAGAGAACCTGCAGCAGTTGAAAAGGCTCGGGTTCCATACGAATGATTTTTGGAAGGCCGATTCCGTCGACGAGATCATGAAGATTTCCGAAGACATCGGTGCTAGCCGCGACAGCCTCCCCTTCGAAATTGACGGCATGGTGGTGAAGCTGAACGACCTTGCCATGCAGCGCGAATTGGGTACCACCAGCAAGAGCCCCCGCTGGGCTATCGCCTACAAGTTCAAGGCCGAGCGCGCCTACACCCCGCTTCTTTCCGTGGAATTTCAGGTGGGCCGCACCGGGGCCGTGACTCCGGTAGCAAACCTCGCCCCCGTACGCCTCGCAGGCACCACGGTCAAGCGCGCCACCCTCCACAACTTTGACGAAGTCGCCCGCCTGGACCTCCACTTCGGCGACACCGTCGGCGTCGAGAAGGGCGGCGAAATCATCCCGAAAATCACCGACGTCAAGAAAGAGCTTCGCCCGGCCGGGGCCGTCCCTGTGACCGCCCCTGAAAAATGCCCCGTGTGCGGCGAGCCGCTTACCCACATCGATGGCGAAGTCATTCTCCGCTGCGAAAACATGCACTGCCCAGCACAAGTGCAATGCCTCTTTGAGCATTTCGTGAGCCGCGAGGCCATGAACATCGAAAACCTGGGCCCCGCCCTGATCGCAAGCCTCATTGCCACGGGCAAAATCAAGCGCATTCCGGACCTGTACCGCCTCACCCTCGAAGACCTGGAATCCCAGGAACGCATGGCCAAGAAGAGCGCCAAAAACGTCTTCGACGCTATTGCCGCCTCCAAGGAGCGTAGCCTCGAAAATCTGCTGCACGGTCTCGGCATCCGCTTCGTGGGCCGCACCAGTGCCCGAAACTTGGCCAAGCATTTCCGCAACCTCGAGGCGATCCGTACCGCCACCGTCGAAGACCTGCAAAACGTCACCGACGTCGGCGAACGCATCGGAAAATCCGTCTACGACTTTTTCCACACCGAGCGCTACACCAACGAAGTCGACGAGCTCGTAGCCCTCGGCTGCCCCACCGAATTCAAGGGCGTCGTCAAGACCCTGTTCCAGGGTCAAACAGCCGTCATTACCGGCACCCTCCCCAACATGGACCGCGACGAAGCCCGCAAGCTTATCGAAGAAAACGGCGGCAAAGTCAGCGGCTCCGTGAGCAAGAAAACCAGCTGGGTTTTGGCCGGCGAAGCCGCTGGTTCCAAGCTCACCAAGGCCAACGAACTGGGCATTCCTGTGCATGATGAAGCCTGGCTTTTGGCACAAATTGCTTACGCAGATGCCGAAAACGCTCAAGAATCGCCAAAAACAGAGATCCCTGCTTCCGCGGGGATGACATCCTCCCAAAACGAGCCCCTTCAAACAAGTCTTTTCTAGCCATATTTTCTATATATATGGGCGAAAAACAACCTCAACCAGGTTATCCCTATGGAAATCAATAAGGACATCGCTGACATCCGCGCCGCCGAAGAAATTTTGCACAAGAAGAAAAAGTATCTGCTGTGCTACCATAATTTCAATGTGAAGAACTGCAAGAAATCTGCCGAAGAAATCCGCAAGATTGCCGCTGCAGCCGGTTCCCCCATTTCGATTGCCGTGGTACCCTCTATCGGAGGTGTTCCTGAATCCGAAGCAGACGCTTTCCGCGAAGAAATCGGCAAGTTCGTGCAAGAAGGCTATGAAATCTTGCTCCACGGAGTCCGTCATAACGCCGACCTGTTTATCAAGCGTAACCCCATAGGCAAGTTCGCCCTCTCCATTTCTAACAATGGGGCCGAATTCGCCGGACTCAACAAGAAACTTTCCCAGATGCTTCTGAACCGAAGCATCGCCCTCTGGAAGGCCCACGGCTTTGGCCGCCCGGCAGGCTTCATTGCCCCGGTATGGCTGGACAACAAGCACCTCAAGAAGCAGGTTCTTGAACAGTTCAACTTCTACGAAGACATGTTCTATATCTACCGCAAGGTCGGAAACCGCGTGAAGCAGGCCTTCTCGCAGATTCTCACCTTCTCGGTGATTCCGAAGCCCCTGCTCGGTGCCATGCAGATTTTCTCTAGACTCGCCATTTTGCTCTACCGCGGCACACCGCGCTTGGTGTTCCACGCAGGCGACATGCAAGCCATGGGTGAAGAGAACCTGCTTTCCCTTGTTAAATTCGCCTCTGCCAAGCGCGAAAAAATCATGTACGGTGATTTGTAGTACCACGGGAGAGACACACGATGATACTCAACAAATTTCTAGAACGTACAGAGTACACCTCATACGAGGACCTGTACAACAACTTTAAGCTGACAATCCCCGAAGACTTTAACTTTGCCTACGATGTGGTCGATGAATACGCCAAGACCGAACCCAAGCGCGAAGCTTTAGTCTGGGTCGATGACAACGACGAAAGCCACATTTTCACCTTCAGGGACCTTTCCATCGCCTCCCAGCGCACGGCAAACTTCCTGAAGGATCAGGGCGTCAAGAAGGGCGACCGCGTGATGCTTATTCTGCGCCGCCGCTATGAATTCTGGTTCTTCCTTTTGGCTCTGCACCGCATCGGTGCCATCGCCATTCCGGCAACCAACATGCTGGCCGCCGAAGACCTGGAATACCGTTTCAAGGCCGCCGACATCAAGATGGTGGTTTCGTACGACGACCCCTCGCTCCAAAAAGAAATCGAAACAGCCCGCGAGCACACCCACATCGTAGAAAAGCTGGTAACCATCGGCCAATCCCGCCAGGACTGGATCAACTTCTACGACGAATACGAAATCTGCTCGCCCAGTTTCCCGCGCCCGACCGGCGAAGAAGCCACCCACAACGACGACATCATGATCGTCTACTTTACCAGTGGCACCAGCAGCAACCCCAAGATGGTTGCCCACACCTTCAGCTACCCCCTTGGCCATATCGTGACCGCCAAGTACTGGCAGAACGTGGTCGACGGAGGCCGCCACCTGACCGTTGCCGAAACGGGTTGGGCCAAGGCTCTCTGGGGCAAGATTTATGGACAGTGGATTGCCGGTTCTGCCGTATTCACCTACGATATGAACGTGTTCATTCCGGGTAAGCTCCTGGAAAAAATGCAGGAATACAAGGTGACCACCTTCTGCGCGCCGCCCACCGTGTACCGCTACATTTTGCAGCACGGCGTCGAAAAGTACGACCTTTCGAGCCTCAAGTACTGCACCACCGCCGGCGAAGCGCTGAACCTGGACATTTACAAGAAGTTCTTTGAAAAGACGGGCCTCAAGCTCCACGAAGGCTACGGCCAGACGGAACTGACGCTCACTACCGGCAACTTCGAATGGATGGAAAGCCGCCCGGGTTCCATGGGCAAGCCCTCCCCCGGTTACCGCATGGACATCGTGGATGCCGAAGGCAAGAGCTGCGGTCCCGATGAAGTCGGCGAAATCATCATCAAGATTGACGAAGGCAAGCCCTTTGGCATGTTCGGCGGCTACTACCGCGACGCAGAACGCACCGAAAAAGTCTTTGAAGGCGGCGTTTACCATACCGGCGATACCGCCACCCGCGACAAGGATGGATTCTTCTGGTTCGTAGGCCGAACCGATGACTTGATCAAGAGTTCCGGCTACCGCATTAGCCCCTTCGAAGTGGAAGAAGTGCTCCACAAGCACCCCGCTGTGCTCGAAGTGGCCGTGACCGGCGTAGAAGACAAGTCCCGCGGCCAGGCCGTGAAGGCAACCGTGGTGCTCCAGAAGGGTTACGAAGCCTCCAAGGATTTGGCCAAGGAAATCCAGCTGTTCGCCAAGAACGTGGCCGCCTCTTACAAGAGCCCGCGTATCATTGACTTTGTGTCGGAACTGCCGAAGACCATCAGCGGAAAGATCCGCCGCGCCTCTATCCGTGACAAGGATAAGGACGAAGCCGCCGCTAAGGAAGCCACCAATGCCGCAACCACTCCGGAAACCGAAAAGAAAGAAGATTAACCAAAAACCATTTAAAATTCATGACTAGAAGACGTATCGTTATCACTGGCATGGGAGCCGTGACTCCCATTGGAAAGAACATTCCTGATTTTTGGAAGGCCATTCAAGAGGGCAAGTGCGGCGTAGGCCCCATTACCCTGTTCGATGCAAGCACCAACCCGGTGAAGATTGCAGCCGAAGTGAAGGACTTTAAGCCCGAAGAACACGGCATTGACCCCAAGGAAGCTCGCCGCATGGCCCGCTTCACGCAGTTCCTGCTCGCCGCCTCTAAGGAAGCTGTGGCCGACGCAAAGCTTTCTGCCGAAGATCTGGCCGCTGACACTACCGGTATCGTTGCCGGTACGGGCCTCGGCGGTATGGACATTATCGATTCTACCTACACGCAGTACATGGACGGCGGCAAGCGCAGGGTTTCCCCGCTGGCTATGCCCCAGCTGATTCCGAACGAAGCAGGCGCTAACGTGTCTATCGCCCTCGGCATCACGGGTCTCGCCCACACCATTTGCACCGCTTGCGCCTCCGGTACCGACGCCATCGGCGTTGCCCTCGACGCCGTACGTTCCGGCCGTTTGGATATCTGCCTTGCCGGCGGTTCCGAAAGCGGAATTACCGACTATAGCATCAAGAGCTTTGCAGGCATGCACGCCCTTACCGACAAGTTCAACGACTGCCCCGAAAAGGCCAGCCGCCCCTTCGACAAGGACCGTTCCGGCTTTGTGATGGGTGAAGGCGGTGCCGTGCTCGTTCTCGAAGAATTGGAACACGCCAAGGCCCGCGGCGCCAAGATTTACGCCGAACTCGCCGGCTACGGTGCCTCTGCCGATGCTTACCACATCACGAGCCCGCGCCCGGGTGGAGAAACCTGTGCCAAGGCCCTCACCCGCGCCATCAAGGACGCAGGCATTGCCCCCACGGACATTGACTACTACAATGCCCACGGTACTTCGACTCATTTGAACGATTCTACCGAAACAGCCATGCTCAAGATTGCGCTGGGCGAACACGCCTACAAGATCAAGGTGTCCAGCACCAAGAGCATGACCGGCCACTGCGTGGGTGCTGCAGGCGTCTGCGAAGCCATCGTTTCCACGCTGGCGATTCGCGACTCCTTCTACCCCGCGACCATCAACCTGGATTGCCCCGATGACGATTGCGACCTGGATTACGTGCCGAACAAGGGCGTGCCGGGCAACATCGATGTCGCGGCCTCCGCCTCACTTGGGTTCGGCGGCCACAACGGTGTCGTGATTATCAAGAAATACAAGGAATAAAAGAGATGCCCGATCAAATCGGGCATGACAACTTAAGATTGTTCATCCAACCATCTTTGGAGAATAATGGCGGCGGCGAGTTGATCGATCACCGCCTTATTCTTTTGCTTTTTCTTTTTACTGAAATGGGCGGTGCGTTCCTGCGCCTGGACGCTGGAATAGGATTCATCCTGCGTGTACACCGGAAGGTTCGGGAAACGCAGTTTCAAGTCCTCGATGAACTTCTCCACCACCACATTCTTGCCATCGGTACGGCCATCCGGATGGTAGGGCATCCCCACTACAAATGCGTCAATTTTGTTGATTTTGACCAATTCATCGAGGCGGACAAACAGATTTGTCGTCTTCTGGTCAATCGTTTCACGCGAAAAAGCCATGCGGAATTCGGAATCGGCAAAGGCCACTCCGACGCGGTGTTCACCATAATCAAGGGCTAAGTAGTTCATCGACCACAATATAGAAATTGCATCAGCACGGGTTTTAACATATATATGGGCTTCATTTAGGGATTTTTTCAAAAATTCCTTGTTCAAATCGTTTTAATCTTTATATTTTTCATCTTGGATTTTTCACTTTTGGCTCCAAATGGGCTAAAGGCGCTTTTAAATCAGAATTTTTTTTGAAATAAAACTCATAACTGGAGACACACACATGGCAAAAAAGATGATTGCGTGTGACGGTAACGAGGCCACCGCTAGCGTAGCGTTTGCTGTTAGCGAAGTTGCTGCTATTTACCCGATTACACCGTCTAGTCCTATGGCTGAGCACGCCGACAACTGGAGTGCTGCTGGTAAGAAGAATATTTGGGGACAGGTTCCCCGCGTGTTTGAAATGCAGTCCGAAGGTGGCGCTGCCGGTACCGTTCACGGTGCTCTGCAGGCCGGTGCTCTGACCACGACCTTCACCGCTTCCCAGGGTCTTCTCCTGATGATCCCGAACATGTACAAGATTGCGGGCGAACTGACCCCCACGGTCTTCCATGTGACTGCTCGTGCCCTCGCCATGCAGGGTCTTTCTATTTTCGGTGACCATTCCGACGTGATGGCCTGCCGCCAGACCGGTTTCGCCATGCTCGCCTCCAGCTGCGTGCAGGAATGCCAGGACCTCGCTCTCGTGGCCCACGCTTCCACCCTCGAAAGCCGCGTTCCGTTCATGCACTTCTTCGACGGTTTCCGTACCTCTCACGAAGTGATGAAGATCGAAGCTCTCGAAGACGGCGTTATCCGTAACGTTATCGACGAAAAGTATGTGAAGGCTTGCCGCGAACGCTGCCTCACTCCGGACCGTCCGACCATGCGCGGTACCGCTCAGAACCCGGACGTCTACTTCCAGGGCCGCGAAACGGTGAACCCGTTCTACAACAAGGTCCCGGAAATTGTCCAGAAGTACATGGACAAGGTCGCTAGCTACACTGGCCGTCAGTACCACATCGTGGACTACGTCGGTGCCGCCGACGCTGACCGCGTGATTATTTCCATGGGTTCTTCGACCTGCACCATCGGTGACACCGTCAAGTACCTCAACTCCAAGGGCGAAAAGGTCGGTCTCGTCAACATCCGCCTGTACCGTCCGTTCCCGATGGAAGCCGTCGTTGCTGCCCTCCCGAAGACTGTCAAGAAGATTGCCGTCCTCGACCGCTGCAAGGAACCGGGTTCCGCTGGCGAACCGCTCTTCCAGGACGCCCTGACCGCTATTTCCGAAGCCGTGATGGCCGGCAAGATGGCTATGCCGAAGATGATCGGCGGCCGCTACGGTCTTTCCTCCAAGGAATTCACCCCGGCTATGGTCAAGGCCATTTACGACGAACTTGCCAAGGACGCTCCGAAGGCACGCTTCACCGTCGGTATCAACGACGACGTCTGCCACACAAGCCTCACCATCGACCCGAACTTCAAGCTGGAAAGCGACTTCTTCCAGGCTATGTTCTTCGGTCTGGGTTCCGACGGTACCGTGGGTGCCAACAAGAACTCCATCAAAATTATCGGTAACGAAACCGACAACTACGCTCAGGGCTACTTCGTTTACGACTCCAAGAAGTCCGGCTCCATGACCACCTCTCACCTCCGCTTTGGTAAGAGCATCATCGACGCCCCGTACCTGATTGGTGAAAACGAAGCTGACTTCGTGGCTTGCCACCATACTCCGCATCTCGAATCCATCGACATGCTCAAGTATGCCAAGGTCGGTGCTACGTTCCTCGTGAACACCCCGCACTCCGCCGACACCGTCTGGGATACCTTCCCGCGTCCGGTGCAGGAAGCCATCATCAAGAAGCAACTCAAGGTGTACGTGATCGACGCTTACGCCGTTGCCGCGAAGACCGGCATGGGCCGCCGCATCAACACCGTGATGCAGACCTGCTTCTTCTCTAAGCTCGGTAACGTGCTCGATGCCGAAACCGCCATCAAGTACATCAAGAAGTATGCCGAAAAGACTTACGCCAAGAAGGGTCAGGAAGTGGTCCAGAAGAACTGGGACGCTATCGACGCTTCTCTTGCCAACCTGTTCGAAGTCAAGGTTCCGTCCGCTGTCACCAGCAAGAAGGAATTCCGCGCTCCGATCCACGGCAACGCTCCGGCATTCGTGAACGAAGTCACTGCCGAAATCATCAAGGGCAACGGCGAACAGCTCCCCGTTTCCAAGATGCCTTGCGACGGTGTGTTCCCGACCGCTACTACCAAGTACGAAAAGCGCGACCTCGCCCTCAACATCCCGTCCTGGAATCCGGACGCTTGCGTGCAGTGCGGCAAGTGCGCCATGGTCTGCCCGCATGCAGCCATCCGCGTGAAGGTTGTCGATGAAGCCGCCGTGAAGAACGCTCCGGAAGGCTTCAAGTACACCCCGGCCAAGGGCTTCAAGCTCGAAGGTTCCGACAAGCCGGTGTTCGCTATTTCCGTGTCCAGCTACGACTGTACGGGTTGCGGCGTTTGTACGCAGGCCTGTATCGGTAAGGACAAGGCCGACGAAACCAAGAAGGCCATCAACATGGTGCCGCAGGAACCCATCAAGGTCCAGGAAGGCAAGTGCTGGGACTTCTTCGTCGATCTCCCGGAATTCGACCGCACCAAGGTCAACAAGAACCTCGTCAAGCAGGCCATGCTCCTCGAACCGCTGTTCGAATTCTCCGGCTCCTGCGCAGGCTGCGGCGAAACCGCTTACGTCCGCCTCGTTTCTCAGTTGTTCGGTGACCGCATGGTTGTCGCCAACGCTACGGGTTGCTCCTCCATTTACGGCGGTAATCTCCCGACCACTCCGTGGGCAAAGAACAAGGAAGGCCGCGGCCCCGCTTGGGCGAACTCCCTCTTCGAAGACAACGCTGAATTCGGTCTCGGTATGCGCCTCGCTATCACGAAGCATGCCAAGCAGGCTTTGAGCCTCCTCGAAGCCGTGAACGTTCCTGCCGAACTCAAGGAAAAGCTCACGACCCAGGAGCAGAATGACGAAGCCGGCATCAAGGCCCAGCGTGAAAACGTCGCCGCCCTGAAGGCAGCCCTCGCCGGTGCTACCGACGAAGCTTCTGTAAGCCTCCGCGACGAATTCGCCGATTACCTCGTGAAGAAGTCCGTGTGGATCTTCGGTGGTGACGGTTGGGCATACGACATCGGTTACGGTGGTCTCGACCACGTGATGGCCACGGGTGAAAACGTGAACATCTGCGTCCTCGATACCGAAGTGTACTCCAACACCGGTGGACAGGCTTCCAAGGCCACGAACCGTGGCGCAGTCGCCCTCTTCGCTGCCGCTGGTAAGCGCGCCGGCAAGAAGGACCTCGGCCTTATCGCCATGAGCTACAAGAACGTGTACGTGGGCCGCATCGCCCTCGGCGCAAACGACGCTCAGGCACTGAAGGTTCTCCAGGAAGCAGAAGCACACAATGGTCCGTCCCTGATTATCTGCTACTGCCCCTGCATCAACCACGGCTTCGATCTCAACAGCCAGCTTACACACCAGAAGATGGCTGTGGATTCCGGTTACTGGACTCTGCTCCGCTACAACCCGGCTCTCGCCGCCGAAGGAAAGGCTCCGCTTATCCTCGACTCCAAGAAGCCGACGATCCCGGTTGCAGAATACATCTACACCGAAAACCGCTACAAGCAGCTCACCCGTAACAACCCGGAAGTTGCCAAGAAGCTCGCCGACGACCTCCAGAAGGAAGTGGACGCTCGCTACGCATTCTACGACGCGATGTCCAAGGATACTGAAGGCCTGATCAGCCTGTAAGGAATGTCTTCCCCGCTAACGCGGGGATCTCCCTTTACAAGAAACGCCCCGTCACCAAAAGTGACGGGGTGTTTTTTATATTTTATCCATAACATGGAGGAAAACATGAAGTTTTTCATTTTCAGTTTGATGTTGGCAGCGGCAGCCCATGCCATTACTTGTACAGAAGGACATTTCTTATTTTCGAAAGACAAGGGCAGTTTTTACCTTAATGAAGACGATGTCATCATTGATAAATACTTTGTGGATTTCATCGATAGCGAGGACTCCAGTTCTTATAAATATATACGTGAGCAAGGTCGAGTTGTAATTGAACGCGAAATGACAGACCGAGGTGCATT
Source organism: Fibrobacter sp. (assembly GCF_045131395.1). Classification (GTDB taxonomy): domain Bacteria; phylum Fibrobacterota; class Fibrobacteria; order Fibrobacterales; family Fibrobacteraceae; genus Fibrobacter. The sequence continues at coordinate 45,365 of NZ_JBGUQY010000044.1, forward strand.
AACATCGGATACAAACGTCTTTTATCTGATAAACGACATCAACTCCCCTGCTGTAGACAACAGCATCGCTTACACCAAAAGCCTTCTCGGCGATACAACGCTTATAGAAGCCATTTTAAGAGAACCAGGCGATGATGAAAATGAGGCTAGCGTTACAGAAGTTCGTATGAAATTTTTTAAGAATGGTGCCACAGCCAATTATCATGAACTCACCCCAAAAGACCAGCAATATATTTCTGAAATTCACCTGAAAAATGACACCCTATTTAGTTTTAACATTTCATCATCAAATGATACAGTCGGTTATTCTTTCATTGTGAACGACAAAGACGACAAACAGGTATGCCACGAATTCTACAAGATGAAAGAAGACGCAAGCTCCAGCAATATGGAAACCCGAGAACTCACCGACCGTTACTACAGGGTTAAAGAGAACGAAACGGGATTTGTCTTCGAAAAGGTCAGGGAATATCGAATTGACCAGTATTTCATGACCTACACCGATGGCCACACGACTTCCATCGCCAAGCGCCCCGTCGCACGCATGAAACAGCCCAGCCGAAATTATTACTTCGACACCAAGGGCCGCAAACAATTTAAGGCGATTCCCTACCGGGTGCAGTTCTAGCAGAATATTTTTAACAAAGCACCCCGTCACTCAAAAGTGGCGGGGATTTTTCAATTTATAATCAAGCGATATTCAGCAGGCTCATAAAGCCGGTCAATTCCAGAACATCACGGACGCCCTCATGCAAATTGATAAGCGTCATTTTGCCCTTTTCGGCATTCATCTTCTTTTGCGAAGTCAAAAGTACCCGGAGCCCTGCAGAAGAAATGAAATTGACCTTGTCAAAATCAGCAACGATATTTTTGCATTTAGAACAAGCAGACGCCATTTCGGCTGCAAAAATTTCCGCTGTCGAAGATTCAATTACACCATGCAACGAGAGTGTCAAAGTTCCACCATTTTCAGAAACTTCGACACCAAATTTTGGATGTCCAAACATGACAAACACCTCAATAAAAAACACCAGTACAATATTAAGTAATCCCCACACCTATTTCAAGAGGCTATTCAAGCACATGTGATTATACGCACTCGACTTTTTTTATCAAAATTCCACTTTTTTTGCCAATATCCCTTGACAGGCGGGAATATTCTTTTTATATTTGGCTCGTTCGGTTAGGAAACTGACCAAACAAAAACCACTGGGGTGGTAGCTCAATTTTGGTTAGAGCACCGGCCTGTCACGCCGGAGGTTGCGAGTTCAAGCCTCGTCTATCCCGCTAAAAAGACCTTCTTCAAGAAGGTCTTTTTTGTTTATTGAGCAAAATTTCTCCCGTTTATATCCTCCTAAACATTTTCTATAATTTACATTGATGTTAGGAGGATTTATGCGATTATCTGCCGCCTTTGTATACGCATTCTTGTTCACGGCCACCGCACTGGTGGGATGTGGCGGAGATGATTCCAACTACGGCACCAATCTTTTCGATAGTCCGTTCAACGATCGGAGTTCGTCTTCGATCACCAAATACAGTTCCTCTTCAAGCTCCCGCAACAGCTCGTCTTCTAGCGAAGACGAAGACTATTTGAGCTCAAGCAGCGACTTCAACGGCAGCGAACAGCTTTACTCCGCAGACACGACAGTCAAGAAAACTTCGGACCTCCCCGATAGCTGTTCCGACTACGACAGGGCCTACGTACAACAGAACGAAAACCTGTACCGTTGCATGTACGGCAAATGGTTCCAGGAAGTCCACAAGATTCCCGAATGCAACGAGAAAAACGAATGGACTTCATACTTCAGGAACTTCCTCTATGTCTGCCAGGACGAAGAATGGCGCGAAATGACCGAGATAGAAGTACGAGTCGGTTTTTGCACGAAAGACAAACAGGGTAAAACCGCCACGGCGGACAACGTGTCGTATACCTGCGACTCCCTGACCTGGAAAAAACAGACCGTTACAGACGTATTCGGAGAATGCAAAGACTCCAATGCCGGCGATTCCATTTTCTACAGCGGAAAAAGCTACGTATGCCGCAAAGGCAACTGGAACACCCTTTCTTCGGAAGAAAAAGAATTCGGCATTTGCACCAAGAGCCGCTCTGGCGAAGTCGTGAACGAAAACAACCGCTACTATTACATCTGCAAGGATTACGCCTGGACATCGACCACCAAGCCCGACGATATTCTTGGCAAGTGCAACAGCTCCAAGACGGACAGCATCTTCCGCATCTCAAGTTCCAGCTACGTCTGCGAAAACGGCACCTGGCGTTCAGCCACATCCGCCGAAACTTCTTACGGCTTATGCAACGCCAAGAGACAGGACAGCATCAGGACCTCGGGCAGCTACAAGTACGTTTGCGACCAGGGAACCTGGCGCTTGGCCACCGCCGAAGAATATTACGGGGCCTGCACCGACTCCCTCAAGGACCAGACCTACGTTAGCAATTCCATTACCTATGCCTGCTTCAACCTCAAGTGGAACGTTCTCCCTGAACCGCCCGTCAGCAGCATGGCTTACTGCACCAAGAAAAACAATGGCGCAACCTACAGAATCTCTAGCAGCAAGACCTACTACGCATGCATTAATTACAAATGGACCACCATCGACTCGCTCTCCTACTATTACGCCTTGTGCATCGCAGATAGCCTGAGTCACAGGATATACCCCAACAAGGACTCCCTGGGCTACGAATGCAAAAAGACCCAGGACAATACATACCAGTGGGTCCGAATGACAATCAAGGAACAATTCGGACTAGAATGCGACGCTACCACCCAAGACACCATGGTGGTGGGCAAAGTTTGCGACAACGGCTCCTGGAGGGCCTACAATGCACTTGAAAAAACAGTCGGCAAATTCTGCACCCAGAAGAACATTGGCGAAGTCATAAAGAGTGGTACAAAGTATTACGAATGTAAATCTACCGGGTGGGAATCCGCAACCGAAACCGATTACCTCTTGTACACCACTCCCTGCAACGCAGACAACGACAGTACCTTTATGAAGGGAAAGCCGGTCATCTTTATGTGCAGCGAAGGCAAATGGTCCATGGTCGTCGGTACCAGCGTGCAGAGCTGCAACATAAGCAACGAAGGTCACGTCGGGTGCGACGACGGCATGACCAAGCTCTACCAATGTCAAAACCGTTCCTGGGTCACTCTCGATCCGATTACTCTCACAGAAGGCATGTGCACCCACAAAAGAGACGGAGAGGTCATCGACTTCAAGAAATGTGAAAACGGTGTATGGAGAAACATTTCATTAAAAGAAAAGTTCGAAGTAACCCCCTGCAGCGAAAAAATCTCTTACGCCGGGCAGACTTACACCTGCACCAACGGAAACTGGTCTATCGTCTATTCGACAGTTACGGATCCTGCCGGATATAGCTACAGAGCCATCAAACTGGGAGAACAGACATGGATGATTGACAATTTAAACTACGCGACACCAAACAGCTGGTGTTACCAGAATATAAATAGCAATTGTAGTACCTTCGGAAGACTCTACACATGGGATGCCGCACAGAAAGCATGTCCTACGGGCTGGCACCTTCCCGATGCCTACGAGTTCCGTGACTTGTTGAGCGCCTTGTCTTACACCGAAATACGCGACCTTGACTACTGGCAACAGGACCCCTATGGTGGTAGCGGCTATGGAGTCACCTTATTCGAACTCAGGGGTACTGGCATACGCACGGACAACGGTACATTCGATTACGACCACCGTTTGGCAGGACTCTGGTATAAAGATTCATCCCTTACAAATGCAGATACCGCTTACGCCTATATCAAGTATGTCGCCTCCACCATTCCTTCAGAGTATTACAGCTCTAGCAACATCCATCACTTTGAAATGGTCGGAAACGGAGTCGTATCAGGTTCGCCACAAGGATACCGCTTTACCAAAGGTACCGGCCTAAATGTCCGCTGCGTAAAGGACGATTAAAAGAAAGCACCCTCAAGGGTGCTTTTAAATTTTAGAGACTAAGCCAATCGGCTTACTCGTGCATAATCACATTATCAAGTGTCTGGCCGCTGACCTTGACTGCGTCCCACAGCACGGCGTTGCTGATGGTGCTGTTCTCGATGACGCAGCCATCGCCCACAGACACGTTCGGGCCAATCGTGCTGTTTTCAATCTTGACATCCTTTCCGATATAGCACGGAGCGATTACCTTCACGCCCGGCAGGTTCACCGAGGCGGAATTGTCAACACGCTTGAGCACATGGGCGTTAGTATCCAGCAGGGTTTCTGCCAGGCCGCAATCCAGCCACTTTTGCACCGGAGCCGTACGGAAGCGGCAACCCCTCTCGAGCATCATCTGGAGGGCGTCGGTCAGCTGGAATTCATTATTGGTGCGGATGTTGTTATCCATCAGGAACTTGAGACACTGCTTAAGGGCCTTGGTATCCTTGATGTAATAGATGCCCACAATGGCTTCGTCAGACACAAATTGCTGGGGCTTTTCCACCAGGCGCATAATGCGACCAGTACCGTCAGTCACGGCCACGCCAAAACGACGAGGATCGCCGACCTTATAGGTATAAAGGATATTTTCGTCCACATTATGGAGAATGGAAAGGTCTGCTTCGAAAAGGGTATCGCCCAAGATAATCAGCAAAGGTTCGTCATCGCCCACAAAAGGCAAAGCGAGGCTAATGGCTTCGCCTAGACCTTGAGGGTCGGACTGGATCACGGTGCGGGTCTTGCCCCAAGCAGGCCGTGTCGTCAAAAAAGTGTCTACAACTTCGGCCTTATATCCCGTAATAAAAATCGTTTCCGAGGGCTTTAAGCTCAGGGAATCATCAACAATCCAATCCAAAATAGTCTTGCCGGCTACAGGAAGCAGGCATTTCGGCACATTCTCGGTGTAGGGCCGCAGACGCAGTCCGTTACCGGCGACGGGCAGAACAATCTTCATTAATCCAAATTCCTCAAAAACAATTTTTTACAACTTCAATATAGCATTTTACGTGGAGCAAAGTTATGGTTAAATAATAATATTGTTGTAAACAACGAAAACAAGGGAAAAACGAAAAAAACCGCCTCGGGGTGAGACGGTTTTTAGTGGATGATGCAGGGGTCGAACCTGCGACCCGCTGATTAAGAGTCAGCTGCTCTA
>NZ_JBGUQY010000045.1:0-94592 GCF_045131395.1 Fibrobacter sp.
AACAAGCATTGTCAGGAGAACGGACAAGACAAGAACGCTTTTAAAAATCTTCACAGAAGACCTCCAGTTGTATAATCCCACCAAAAAACTCCTAACCCAATCTAAAAAATAGTAAAAGTAATCGCTATTCCATTTTTCCGTCAAAATTAAACAAAAATTGGTTGATTACATACAAATTCTTATTTTTTCCATACACATCCAGCTGCAATCTACCCATTTTTGACGCCTTTGGCGTCCGTCGTGGCGGCTCAAAGATGACAATTTTTCTAAATTTCACCTCAAAATTTCATAAAGGAAACTCGAATGAGCAAGATTTTGAGCCTTGATGGCGACTGGCAGATGATTTGGGACACCGAAGATGCCGGTATTTCTAATCGTTGGTACGCTACTTACCCCAAAGACACCCAGGAAGTGCAAGTTCCCCACATTTGGGAAAGGGCTTTTGACAAGCTTTTGATGTCGCACGACTGCGCCTTCTATTTCAAGCGTTTTACCATCGATGACGAAAAACAGGTCGCAAAGCGCATTTTCTTGCGTTTTGAACGTATTGCCAGCCATGCCACTGTTTGGCTGAACGGCAAGCTTTTGGGCACCCACTTCGGCGCCTACACCCCCTTTATTATTGAACTCCAGAAGGCCTTGAAGCTGGGCGAAGAAAACGTGCTCTGCGTGCGCGTGGCCAACATGGGCGCCCTAAACAGCCGCATCGACTTCGGCCGCGAAAGCGCCGACGGTGCCGACGACCGTTTTGTACACCCGGGCGAACTCCCGGTCGGCCTCCCCTGGACCCAGTACCCGTTCGGCGGTATTTTCGGCCATGTGGACCTGATTCTCGGTACCGCAGCCTTTATTTCCGACGTAAAGCTGGAACCCGATGCCGATACCCAGCGTATCGCCTGCGAAATCAGCTTCAACAACCCCCGCGGCTTCCAGACCAGGCTCCGCGTTCTCATGCGCAACCCCGATGGCGACGTTTACGAGCAGTTCGTGAACAACCTGAAGCTCGACAAGGAAAACATGACCCAGCGTTTTGTTTTCGAAGTCAAGGAACAGCAGCGCCACAAGTTCCAGTGGAGCCCCGAACACCCCAACGTCTACGCCATTGAATTCCAGATGGAAATCAAGGCCGGCAAGGAAAAGGACGGCAAGGAAATCAAGCGCGCCGAATACGCATTCCCCGTGGTGCGCACCTTCGGTTTCCGCAAGTTTGACTGCCTCAAGGGCGACTACTACCTGAACGACCAGATCTTGAAGATCCAGGGCATTACCTACAACCAGCAATGGAGCGAAGGCGGCCTCTGGACGTTCGACAACCCGAAGCTCGAAAAGGACCTGCAGGCAGTGAAGGCTGCCGGTTACAATGCTATTCGTAGCTGCGGTGCTCCGCTTTCGAACCAGGCTTTGGACATTTGCGACAAGCTGGGCCTGATTGTGTTCCAGGAATTCCCGATCCACACCATGAGGTCTACCGCCCAGGGTCTTGAAATTGTCAAGAAACTGATCAACGACATCGTGGCCGAACAGCACAACCACCCCTGCATCGGCGCATGGGTCATGGGTGCCGAAAACGGCACGCTCCTGCTGCAGAACGGCAACAAGCTATTGAACGCTATTAGCCCGGTGGACATGACCCGCCCGGTCATCAGCAACCTGAACAGTATCTACATCGACAACGAAGGCAACTTCCGCAAGGATACCGGCAAGCTCTTGCCCGTGTCCGTCGACAAGATTTCGACCTACGCTACGCTCCGCATGAACCCGCGCATGACGCCCAACGCCGCCTACACGCACTTCTTGGCACACAGCTTTGACCGCGACGCCGAAGAAATTTCCGTGCCGGATACGGGCCTCGGCGATAGCCACTTCCAGGACGAAGAAGAAAATGTAGTCAGCGACATCAACAACAAGATGCTGGTGACGCTCAAGAACCACACGCTTCTCCCGGAAACGGCCACCAACATCAAGGGACCGCGCAGCTCCAAGAACCAGAAGGCCATCAAGAACGCCATCAAGGCTGTCGAAACCTTCGTGGAAAGCGACATGTCCATTTGGAAGGACTACAAGAGCTTTGTTGCCGACGCGAACCGCATCGCCATCAAGAGTAAGCTCGATCAGATTACCGCCCTCCAGAGTAACCCGCAGATTGCAGGTTTCTTCTTGGACCAGTGGGCCGACTGCGGCACCGAATTTGACGGTCTGTGCGATGAAAACCGCGTCAGCAAGGGTTTCGAAGAATTCTCCAAGGAAATCACGACCCCGAGCCGCGCCCTCATCAGCGAACTGGAACACGTGGTCGCCCCGCAGAGCGAAATCAGCTTCCAGGTGACGCTCCTGAACAACAGCCGTTACGAAGACGTTTCTGTCGAAGTCAAGCTGGTGGACGACAAGGGCAAGGAACTTTCCACCGACAAGATTTCTCCTGAAGAACCCGCCGGCAAGACCAGCCTTACGCAGATGGGTATTTGCACCATGATGGCTCCGCGCGCCGAAGGCAAGTACAAGCTGCAGGTGACGCTCATCAATGATGGCAAGAAGATTCACACCACCGAAGAAGACTTGATCGTCATCGCCGAAGCCGACGTGAAGAGTGCCATGAAGAAGGTTTGCTTCTTGGACAACAGCGAAGAATCCAGCGACGCCCTCGCCGCACTCACCGGTCCGGAACAGGTGATCTTTACCGCCAACCTGAGCTCTTGGCCCGACGAAATCCTGGACAAGATCGTGGACGTGGTGAAGAACGGCGGCAAGACTCTCTTGCTTTCGGACTTGACGCAAGAAGATATCGACTACATGAACCAGAGCCACCAATTCGACTGCAACATCGAATCCCACTGGAGCACGGGCGCAAACGAACTCAGCCTGCACTACCTGCCCAAGGATTCCGAACTTGCACCGGTATTCGGCGAAGCAACGGTTCTCGACAGCAACGCAGCCGCCATTATGCCGAGCATTTCGCTGAACGAACTGCCGGGCGCCAAGGTGTTTGCTCGCTCTGCCACACTGAAGGACGGCGAAGTCAAGACCGGTTCTGACCTGCAGCTCTACCCGTTCGGTAACGGCAAGATCATGTTTAACCAGTTCAACGTTTTCGAAGGATTGGAAACCAACGTGCTCGCCGACAAGCTGTTCGCCACTATCGTGAACCTGCTTTAGTCGTTTTCGAACAAAATAAAAAGGACTCGGTGCTCCCCGAGAGAGAAGGAATGCACCGAGTCTAAACACCCAAGTCCGATACCTTGCAACAATTCCACAGCGTCGCGGGTAATAACAAACCTGTATCAAGAAAGTATATTTACGTGTGATAAAAATCAAGTTCTCACACTGTAAATAAAGAAAAACATTTCAACAATGTTTGAAAAATAAGGAAAAACGGCTTATGACTTGCTCCAACTTGAAATATTCCAACTTGGAAGAATACTCCGACCTTCTGGCAAAAAACGCCCAGAAGGCAAGCAAGACGCTCCGTACCCTGCCGGGAGAAAAGCGTAGCGCCGTGCTGAATCGCGTCGCCCAGCTCTTGCGCGACCGTAAGCCAGAAATCCTTGCTGCCAATAAGTTAGACCTTGAAGCCGCCGCCGGAAAGCTCGACGACGCCAAGATGGACCGATTGACCTTGAACGACGCACGTATCGAGGCCATGGCCAAGGGTGCCGAAGAAATCGCCGCCTTTGCAGACCCCCTGAACAGGGTGCTCGAAAGCCGCGAACTCAAGAACGGCATCAAGATTAGCCGAGTAGCCGTGCCTATCGGTTCCGTGTTCTTTATTTTTGAAAGCCGCCCGAACGTAACGATCGATGGCGCTTGCCTTTGCTTCAAGGCGGGCGATGCAGTAATTCTCCGTGGCGGTAAGGAATCGCTCAATTCAGCAAAGTACCTCGCCGGAATCTTCCACGAAGCACTCACCGAACAAGGCATCGACCAAGACGCAGTGCAGCTCGTGACCGAAACAAGCCACGACTTGGTAGGCATGCTCCTGCAGCGCAGCGACTGCATCGACCTCGTCATTCCTCGCGGCGGTGAACGCCTGATCCGCGCCGTCGTGGAACAGAGCAAGATTCCTGTGATCAAGCACTACAATGGAATCTGCCACGTGTATATCGATAAGTCCGCAGACATTCAAAAGGCAGAAACAATTCTGATCAACGCCAAGACGCAACGCACTAGCGCCTGCAACTCCATGGAATGCGTGATTATCGACCGCCATATCGATGCAGCCACCACCAAGAAATTGATCGATTGCCTCGCCGACCGTGGCGTAGAACTCTTTGGCAACAAGGACGCCCAGAGCCACGACAGCCGAATCAAGGACATTGGCGACGACAGCAATTACCACCATGAATACCTGGCCCTCAAGGCAAGCGTCAAGTTCGTCGATAATGTTGCCGAAGCCTGCGACCATATCGAAAAGAACAGCAGCCGCCACACCGAAGCAGTCGTTGCCGAAGACGCAAGCGTTCAGGACTACTTCGTCGCGAACGTGGACAGCAGCAGCGTGATGGTGAACGCCAGCACACGCTTTGCCGACGGTGGCGAATACGGCCTCGGTGCCGAAGTGGGTATTTCGACCGACAAGTTGCATGCCCGTGGCCCCATGGGCGTGGAAAGCCTCTGCAGCTACAAGTGGATTCTCCGCGGCAACGGCCAGGTGAGAGGTTAATCATGAAGTTCGAAGATTTGATTAAAGAAGTGAAGTTCGAAGTCGAAGTAGACGGCGTAGCACTTGCACCGGCAATCGTTCAAGATGCCGACAAGGGCGACGTTCTGATGATGGCCTGGATGAACGAAGAAGCTCTCCGCCGCACCCACGAATGCGGCGAAATGGTGTTCTGGAGCCGTAGCCGCAAGGAATACTGGCACAAGGGCGACACCAGCGGCAACGTGATGACCGTGGTGGAATGGGCCGCCGACTGCGACTCTGACGCACTGCTTTTCAAGGTGCGTATGCAGGGCCCGCAAGTGGCTTGCCACACAGGCGCCCGCAGCTGTTTCTTTAAAGTCTGCGACAAATAACAAACCCCGATAACCGTTCATCGGCCACTTTTATACATTCGCCTAGTTTTCTCTATAAAACTAGGCTTTTTCGTATAAAGTTATTTATCTTTCTAGCATGCGCCTTATCAAGAACATTTTCGTCTTTTTATTTGCATTGACTACCATCAGTCTTGCGCAGGGGATCTCCGAAAGAGATTCTCTTGATGCCGAAAAAAGGGCGCAAGACATTCAAATTGACTATGAAGAACACTATAAAAATTTGATTAAACAAGAACAAGAAGAAATAGACACTAAAATCACAAAAGGCGGCATCAGCGGAATTGCTTTGGGAGCAGGAATAGGATTCAGCGTCCTCATTTTTAAAGACAACGGTTCAAGTTCCAAGGATCGAGAATCGATTAAGGAAGTCTTTAAAACAGAAGCAGTTATAATTGGTATAGGCCTCATAGCCGTTGGTACAATCGGACTTTCATACAATCTTTACGCTTTATACAACAAAGACGGGCTTTACAACCGGCTTGATTCATACAAACGCGCCCACGACATTTACAAGCGGAGACGACAGGAAATAAATGAAGGTGCAAAGCTCGTTCTGACACCGACCTTCAACGTCACAAATAATTCCGCAGGAATGAACCTGAGTCTACTTTTTTAAAGCCTGACTTTATTATTTTTTGCGATAGGAGATTCATAATGAAGAAAATCGCATTCCTTCTTTTTATCGCTACCGCTTGCTTTGCCCAGACCGATTCCATCAAGACTGAAATCACCAAAGATTTTCGAAAAATGGGTAGCAATTACTACGCCTACCCCACTCCGACCGACAAGTACACCAAGGCTCCCGCCGGCTACAAGCCGTTTTACCTGAGCCATTACGGCAGACACGGCAGCCGCTTTCACCAGCCTGCCGACCATTACCATGCACTCTACAACACGCTCGCCAAGGCCGATTCTTTAGGCAAACTCACCGATTTGGGCAAAAGCCTGCTTGAACGCGCCAAGTACCTGGACGAATACGCCGCCCCACGCGCAGGTGATTTGACCCAGCTCGGCGTAGCCCAGCACCAGGGAATTGCAAAACGCATGGTCAAGAACTTTCCCGAAGTGTTCAAGAACGACGCCTACGTTGAAGCCTACGCCAGCACCAGCGTACGCTGCGTCGTGAGCATGGCCGCATTCCTCGAAGAACTGCATGCGCAAAAGCCCAAGGTCGAGATTCACCAGGAATCAGGCAAATACTTGATGAGTTTTATCAGTCCGCTTGATTTCGGCAAGATTATCGGTGAATCTAACACCCCCGCCTGGCAAAAAGAAAACGAAAAACTTTACAGCCATGTGAATCCGACTCGCATGATGCGCGCTATTTTCAACGATTCCAACTACATCAAGAAAAATGTAGACGGAGGAGATCTTTTAAGCAAGATTTATGAAATCGGCAACAGCCTGCAAGGCAGCCCCGAAATCGAATTCAGCTTTGACGACTTGTGGACCGCCGAGGAGCTTGCCGCCCGCTGGCATGCGCAAAACGCCTGGTGGTACAGCGTTCTCGGCAACAATCCCTTCTCCAAGAAACAGGGCCTCGATAACGCCCGCCCGCTGCTGAAGAATGTTTTGGATGAGGCAGACAAGGTGATTGCCGCAGACACGGCAAAAGCAGATAAAGCAGCCAAGGCCGCTAAACCCGCGAAAAAGACCACCGCGACGCTCCGCTTCGGCCACGATACGGTGATTTTCCCGTTTGCAGTGCTTTTACAGCTAGAAAACGGCACGCAGAACACCGGCATCGAAACTGCCGACATGGAAAACCTGCACAAAGTCTGGCGCGACTACGAAATCACCCCGATGGCCGCGAACGTGCAATTTATCTTCTACAAGTCCGCCAAGAAAGGCTCCCCCATTCTGGTGAAGGTAATGCTCAACGAAATCGAGCAAAAGTTGCCCGTCACATGCGATACTGCAACCGTAAAAAACTGCCCCGCAGCGCCGTATTACCGCTGGGATGACGTAAGAGCATTCTATCGGAAAAACTAAGACAAATCCTCGCCAACGCGAGGATTTTTTGTTATTTTGTCGTAAAAAAAATTACGAGGAGAAAATGCGTAAGTTCATTCCATTAGCTTTAATTCCAATCATCATGCTCGCTTGCGGCGACGACAAATCTTCATCTGCCAGTGATGACGAACTTTCCTCTTCTTCGGAAGAGGCCTCTATCGAATCATCATCTTCATCGAAGGAAATCATTTCCGAAGACGGCTGGGTCACTACGGTGAGCACCGATAATTTCTCTTTCTTCGATGAAAAACACCTAAGGTACTACTTCCTTGAAGAAGAATGCGACTACGATTCCACCACGAACACATTCAAGTGGGTCGCCGAAGATTACATGGAAGCATTTAACAAATATAATAGTTCAGAATTAGAAGAACGATTTGGAGGAGACTCTCTTAAATTTTTGATTTATCACTCCTTCGGCTACAAGATGTCTAACGACACCCTTTACGAATGCGATTACATCGGAGATGCCTGCGACACCATAAAAACCGCAACAGTATACGTCGGCACTTCCAAATCTATTTTTTCAACATGGGAATGTGTCGGAAGAATTTATAAAGGAGAATACTCTGAAATACCATCTAACTATAAAATTACCCTTACACTGGCACCTCAGCAGAGAACCATAACAACACGCAGCAAAATCATGGGATCAAAATACACACCCGAACCACGCCAATATTGCGGCGTCATCTATGATTTATTTAATGATGAGCAAAGAGAAGAGCTCTGCAACAATAAACTTCAAAACATTCAGGCTCTTTCGACTGACACAGTCTTTATAAGCAACGACATGTGGATTCTCGCCAAGGATTTAGATAAGGCAGACCTTTCCGTAAACGACCAAATCTTCGAAGTATCATTCAACCACATATTAGAGATGGACCCCACGCAAATTTCAACATTCACTAAAAAAATAACCTATCAAGGAAGCACCTGCACTTGGTGGCAAAAAAATGTCGAAATAACGCAAGAGTACTGCGAAAACGGCGACCACAGCCAAGATAACGTTGAAAGCGAATTCAGCAACATCCATCGAACATTCATCAAACAACTTCAAGGCTCTAGCGACAACGACAACGAATTCGAAGAATGCACCAAGCAATTCAACCTGAAATAAGAATTCAATAAAGGAAAATCCCCCGCTTCGGCGAGGGATTTTTTGTGTTTAAGGGTTCTGGTGTACTTCGTCTTGTCGCGGACGATTCTTGTCCGTAATTTGGCTCCGTTCTGGGAGCCGTCTATGCGGAGCATGCGCAACATGGCGCTCTCCTTGGCGGTTTCAGCCAGTTTGCCTGCCGCCTTACTATTGTGTTTAGCCATAGAGGCCTCCTTGAGGGACAAATATAAGTTATTATCTTTGTCACGTAAAGGGCCTTTATTTTGTCTTTTGACATTGCAAACAGAATTCGCCATCATGGGTTCAAGCGCCTGCTGCTTGCAGTTTCGGGCGGTTTAGATTCTATTTGCCTGGCGCATTATTTCACCCAGAATCGTGAAGCGCTCGGCATTGAATGGCTGGGAATTGCACATGTGCATCATGGACTGCGCGAAGGAACTGCCGACCGCGACGCAGCATTTGTCGAGGCATTCGCCCGCAAATATGACATTCCCTTTTTCTTGAAGAAGCTAGATGGCGAAGCGCTAAAGACAGCGGAAGGTTCGCTGGAAGAGAATGCGAGAGATGCAAGGTACAAGGCACTTGTGGAAATAGCTTCAACACGATCAAATAGAAACTGTATGGATCCCGCCGCTTCGCGGCAGGATGACTTTGAGTGCATCATCGTCACGGCGCATCATGCAGGTGACCAGGCGGAAACCATGTACATGCGACTCCGCCGCGGAACAACGCTGGCTGGGCTTAGGGGTATTCAAGAGACAAGAGAAATTTGCGATGTGGAGTGTGAAATGTGGAATGAAAAAGAGATCACTACACATTACACACCTCACATTACACATTGTATCTACCGACCGCTGCTAAACACTACTCGAGCCGAATTACTCGAATACGCTCGCGAGCATAACCTCACGTGGTGCGAAGACGAAAGCAATGCAGACGTCAAATTCGCACGAAACAAGGTGCGGCACGAGTGGCTACCGCAATTAGAACAAAGTAATGCAGGAGCAACAAAACAGCTTTGCAAGGTTGCAGGGTTAGCGGATAAGGCCTATGGGAAGGTGATGGAAAAATGCGAGGAGTTGTTTAATCCGGCGTTACAGCAAGAAAAAGAAGCAGGGATGACAGGAGCAAACAACGAATGTATGGATACCGGACGCACCACTTTCTTAAACAAGAAATCCCTCCGCAAAATCCTTCTCGCTCACGCCGACACAGACCTTTCAGAAATGTTCCGGTTGTGGCTCTCGGAGCAGGGTTTCCGTTTCCCGATCGGGTTCTTTTTCGACCAAAAAGAGCCTGCCCATGTTAAAATTCCCGTACGGGCCGCTTACCGCAAGCGGGCAATCGCCAAAAACGGCTCAACTGTCAGGATTTGTGAATTTGAAACCGTCGAGGCAGCCCTAAAATTTGTATCTTGCAAGTGAACGTATAAAAGGAATTTATGAGTCAAGGAAAACCTACTCCCCCCTATAAAAGCAAGAACTTTATCATTTTACTGGTGATGATTCTTTTGTTGTTCGTCATGTTCCCCCTAGCCGGGAAAGATGGCGAAAACGATATCACGCGCACCGAATTTTTGGCCATGATGGGCGATTCCACCAAGGTGATTACCGAACTCACCTTGCAGAAGACCCCCGATGGCGTGATTATCGAAGGCAAGCGCGAAATGAGCGCCGAAGAAAAGGCCGAATCTAAAAAGAACCAGAGCGCCATCGCCCGCTTTACAAGGTCTAACGACAACGGGAATACGAAATCTTTCCGCAGCCACATGCTGGAAGTTTCCAATGACCAGATTACCGCCTGGGAAATGTTCAAGGGCGTCAAGGTCAAGGTCATCCACGAATCATCCACTTGGATCGATACCCTGGTGGCATTCCTCCCCGCCATCTTGTTGATTGTATTCTTCTACCTGATGATGAACCGCCAGATGGGTGGCGGCGGCAAGAGCCCCTTCAGTTTCGGCAAGAGCCAGGCTCGCCAGCTCAACGGCAAGCAGAAAACCACCTTTAACGATGTGGCCGGCTGCGACGAAGCCAAGCAGGACTTGCAGGAACTGGTGGAATTCTTGAAGGATCCGAAAAAGTTTGATGCCCTGGGCGGACGCATTCCAAAGGGCGCCTTGCTGGTTGGCCCTCCGGGTACCGGTAAGACATTGCTCGCCCGCGCTGTGGCTGGCGAAGCAGGCGTGCCGTTCTTTAGCATGTCGGGTTCGGACTTCGTAGAAAT
The DNA here is from genome assembly GCF_045131395.1 of Fibrobacter sp. GTDB lineage: Bacteria > Fibrobacterota > Fibrobacteria > Fibrobacterales > Fibrobacteraceae > Fibrobacter. Next base: position 10,391 of record NZ_JBGUQY010000045.1, read on the forward strand.
GTTCGTGGGCGTGGGTGCTAGCCGCGTGCGCGACTTGTTCGAAACCGGCAAGAAAAACGCCCCCTGCATTCTGTTCATCGACGAAATCGATGCCGTGGGTCGCCAGCGTGGTGCAGGCCTCGGCGGCGGTCACGATGAACGTGAACAGACCTTGAACCAGTTGCTGGTGGAAATGGACGGCTTCACCGCCAACGAAGGCGTGATTTTGATTGCCGCCACCAACCGCCCCGACGTTCTCGACAAGGCTTTGTTGCGCCCGGGTCGCTTTGACCGCCAGATTGTGGTGGGACTCCCCGACCTGAAGGGACGCGAAGAAATCTTGAAGGTCCACCTGAAGAAGCGCAAGGTGCCGCTGGCCGACGACGTAGATGTGAAGGCCGTTGCAAAGGGAACTCCTGGACTCGCCGGTGCAGACCTCGAAAACCTGGTGAACGAAGCCGCCTTGCTCGCAGCACGTTTCAACAACAAGAATGTCACGATGCTGGACTTCGAAGAAGCCCGCGACAAGCTCAGCATGGGTGCCGAGCGCCGAACGCTCCTCATGACCGACGAAGAAAAGCGCCATACCGCCTACCACGAAGCAGGCCATGCGCTCATGACTCTCTTGTGCAAGCATTCTGACCCGCTTCACAAGATAACGATTATTCCCCGCGGCCGCGCCCTCGGCGTAACCATGAGTCTGCCCGAGCGCGACCAGGTGAGCTACAGCCGCGAATACGCCGAAGAACGCATCATGATTATGATGTCTGGCCGTCTCGCCGAACTCATCTTCTTCAACCACCAGAGCACGGGTGCCAGCAACGACATCCAGCGCGCCACCGAACTGGCCCGCAAGATGGTGACCGAATGGGGCTTCGACGACGAAATCGGACCGGTCTGCTACAGCCGCGCCGATGGCGAAGTGTTCCTGGGCCGCGAAATCAGCAAGCCCAAGGAAATGTCCGAAATGATGGCCGAAAAGATCGACAACGCGGTGAACAGTCTCATCAAGCGTCTCGATCAGGCCGCCAAGAAGCTCATCGAAGAAAACAAGGACAAACTGATTGACCTGGCCGAAGCACTCTTCGAATTCGAAGTACTCGACCGCGAAGAAATTGACCGCGTGATGGCAGGCGAAAAACTGACCGGCACCAAGAAGAGCCGCCAGTACAAGGCTCTCGAGGAAATGGAAGAAAAGAAGAAGCGTGAAAACACGCCTCCTCCTGACCCGGGCAAGCAACCGCCGGTTGCCCCCGTGGCCGACGCCCCCATTGCAGAAATCAAGCCTAGCCCCGCCACCGGATCCACTCCGGCAAAAGATGGCGAAGCTCAATCGTCTTCTGTAGAATCTAATCAGGATAATTCGTAATGTTCAAAGAAGTTCTGGATCATAGTCGTGCACTCCCTTGGAAAATCGGGAACAAGGTTCTGCCTTGCAAGACCCCGCTTATCATGGGCATTGTGAATGTGACTCCGGATAGTTTTTTCGACGGCGGCAAGCACAACAAGCCTGACGCCGCTTACGAACACGCCCTTATGCTTTTGGATCAGGGCGCAGAAATCTTGGACATCGGTGGCGAAAGCAGCCGCCCGGGCAGCGCACCCGTCAGCCTACAAGAAGAACTGGACCGCGTGTGCCCCGTGGTAGAACGCTTGGCCAAGCTGAGCAAGGAACGGGAATTCTACATCTCGGTGGACACGGTGAAGGCCAAAGTCGCCGAAGAGACCATGAAACTGGGCGCCCACATTATTAACGACATTAGCGCCTGCGCCATGGACCCGAACATGCTCCAGACGGTTGCAGACACCAAGGCCGCAGTGGTTCTGAACCACATCCGCGGAAACTTCGGTACCATGCAGCAGGACTTCAAGCCTTATACCAACGTGGTGCAAGAAGTCCGCGAAGAGCTTCTTTCGCAAGTGCAAAAGCTTTTGGACCTGGGCGTGGAACGTGAAAAGATTTGCATCGACCCGGGTATCGGATTCGGCAAAACTGCACAGGACAACATCGATTTGATGAAATCCACCGAAGAATTCCTGAAAGACGGCTACCCCGTTCTGATCGGAACCTCGCGCAAGTCCTATATCGGTAAGATGCCCGGCCTTGAAACCAGCGACAGGCTCATTCCCACCGTAACGGCGGGAATCGTGGCCGTTCTTGGCGGAGCCAGCTGCATTCGCGTGCACGACGTGAAAGAGGCGAAGGAGTCCTTGCTTTATCTGGAGGCATTGAGAAATGGTTCTGTTTAAACTATTCGGAATAATCGATGTCCGCATGGCGGATATTCTGGATGTACTCCTGATATCCATCATCATCTACTACATCTTCTTGCTGTTCCGCGGCACTCGCGCCGCCCAGATGATTTTCGGTGGACTCTTGCTGATCTTGGCATGGATTATTGCGCAATGGTGGGAACTCCACACTGTCGTGTGGCTTATCAGTAACCTGGCTACCCTCGGTATTATCGCCCTCGTGATTCTTTTCCAGCCCGAAATCCGAAGCGCCCTCACCCGTATCGGTCAGGCCGCCAGTAAATTGGATTTCCACAACCTGTTTTTCCATTCCAGCGGCCTCGACGAAATCACCAAAACTATCGCCAGCGCCGCACAGGACTTGGCCAAGACCCACACGGGTGCATTGATTGTGCTTGAAAAGCGCGTGGGCCTGCGTAACTACGCCGACACCGGTGAAATTCTGGATGCCCGCATCAGTTCCAGACTTTTGCGCGCCTTGTTCTTCCCGAACTCAGCGCTCCACGATGGTGCCGTGATCATGAACAGCAAGCGCATTGTTGCCGCCGGCTGTATTTTGCCCATGCCCACCGGCAACGCCGAAAAAGAAGCTGGCTACGGCATGCGCCACCGCGCTGCAAAGGCTCTGGCCGCCGAATGTGATGCCCTCGTAATCGTAGTCTCCGAAGAAACCGGCTATATCTCTATCGCCTACCGTAACAGCCTGCGCCGCAACATCAGCGTTCAGGAACTCAAGCAAGAAATCATTCGCCACTGGGGCGAACTGTTCAACGACGTACGCGAATCCGCAAAGACCGAAACTGCAGAAGACAAGGTCGGCTAACGTCATTGCGAGCGCAGCGAAGCAATCCATTTTGAGGAATTTATTTTATGAGCAACAACGAAACTGAAGACCAGGCAAAATCTCGCCGCAAAAAGAAAAACATCGCCATTCTGGTTTTGATGTTCCTTTTGCTGCTGGCCCTTTTTATTGTACAGTGTCATTTGGACCAGATTAAGCAAGACGCTCTGGCCAAGGAACAGGAAACCGCCCTTGAAATGCAGCGCCGTCACACGCTGGATAGCCTCCGCGCCTTGGAGCAGGCCCGCGCCGACAGCATCCGCATGGCAGATTCCTTAGCTAAGCTCAGCGCCGACAGCGCACGCATCGCCGATAGCCTGCGCATTGCAGACTCCCTGGCCGCCCTCCAGAACAACGTGAACCGCGACAGCATCCGCCACGTGCGCGATAGCCTGAACCGCATCAAGGACAGCCTCGCCGCCATCGACAAGGCCCGCGCCGATAGCCTGCAGCGCATTGCGGACTCCCTGGCCGTTATTGAAAAAGCTCGTGCCGATTCCCTGGAAAAACAGCGCGTCCTGGACAGCATCCGCGCCGCCGACCAAGTGCCGCCCGTTGCCGAAATCGCACCACCCGCAGGCCGCTACTACGACCCCATCAAGCTCAAGGTCAAGTGCGAAGAAATCAAGTGCAAGACATTCCTCTCCATTGGCGACACCCTCCACGCCCAAGAAGCCGGTAAGGCAATCGAATACAACAAGACTGGCTCCGTATTCTTCTACGCCGAAGACTCCGTGGGCAACCGCTCCGCATGGGAAGAAGCCAAGTACGACATGGCCAGCGATAACGTTTGCGGCAAGAACGCCTACCCCGTCCCCCTCGGCGGCAAGACCGTTTGCGTAGACGCCTACGAATACCCCAACAAGGCCGATGAAAATCCCCGCGACATGGTGAGCCAGGAACAGGCCGCAAGCCTCTGCCAGCAAGAAGGCAAGCATCTCTGCAGCCTCGCCGAATGGCAAGCCGCCTGCAAGAGCAAGGACAACACTCGTTACAGCTATGGCGACAGCTACAAGCAGAACAAGTGCAACACCAACACCAAGGCAGCCAAGCGCAGCGGCCGCAAGGAACAATGCCGCAGCTGGTACGGTATGTACGACATGAACGGAAACCTCTGGGAATGGACATCCACCACCAGCAAGGATCACCCCAACATGTACCTGGTCGTCGGTGGTGCCTGGAACACCAACAACGAAAGCAAATGCACCGACAGCAAGTTCAGCTTCTACCCGCAGAACCAATACCCCAGCGTCGGATTCCGCTGCTGCAAGTAAGCAACCGCCATTAACTTAAGCAATTACAAAAAGGACTGCTTTTAAGCAGTCCTTTTTCATTAACCCGAGCGAGACTCTATCACATTCTTGTCGATGCAATAGAGCCGAGCGAAGCGGTTTCCTGTGAGCAAAAAAGCGACCCGGTGTTAACGGGTCGCGTTTGCGAGAGTGAGCGCCGACCGGAGAAGCAGCCCCGATTCTAGCGCGAACGGTCTCTTAAGATACCAGCATCATGGAGAACACCATGACAAACAGCGCGACGGTTTCGCCGACGCCGAGCACCATCAGGTAGTTCACCAAGCCCTTGCCGGTTTCGCCCAAGGCGTTGCAAGCGTCCGCAGCGGACTTGCCCACGTACCAAGCGCTGGCCATCATACCGACACCACCGAAGATACCTACGCCGAGGTAGGCAGCCCAGTTGTCCGGATTGGCCTGAGACTTGTTCAGGATGTACATCATCAGGAGCATCCCGTAGATGGTCTGCGCAATCGGCGCGCCCACGAAAATGAGCAGCGTAAACAACGCATTCTTACCCTTGAGATACGCCTTTTTCCAGGCTCCGATAGCTGCCATGCCGGCAGTACCGCAGCCGAGCGCGGAACCCATCGCGGCAAGGCCCAAGGCCGCCACCGCTCCAAGCTTCGCGAGCGTCAAAAGTTGTGCTTGATCCATACGTTTTACCTCGCCGGATTAGAGCACCATCATCGAGAACACGAGAACGAACAGGGCCACGGTTTCAACGATACCGAGCACCATGAGGTAGTTCACCATGCCCTTACCGGTTTCGCCGAGGGCGTCGCAAGCCACTGCACCGGCCTTGCCCTGATACCAGGCAGAAGCCATCATGCCGAGACCGCCAAAGATACCGGCACCGAGGCAGCCGCCCCAGTTGGTGAAGCCGTTTTCAGCAACCTTCGAGAGGATGAAGTTCATCAGCAACATGCCGTAAATCGTCTGGGAAATCGGGGCACCCACGAACACCAGCAAAGTGAAGAGAGCGCTCTTGCCCTGAGCGTAAGCCTTCTTCCAGATGGTGATGGCGGACATACCGGCCGTTCCGCAACCAAGGGCAGAGCCCATAGCCGCAATGCCAAGCGCAGCTGCAGCACCCATTTTAGCGAGAGTAACCATTGTATTCGGTTCCATTGTTTTTTCCTCATTAAGTAGCGGGAATGATCCCTTGGTTTAATTTTTCTGCTTGGCAAAAGGAGTAAAGGCAAAGCCGCTCCATTCCTGGCCAAGTCCATTTGAAAATTCGAGTGTGTTAAGACGCACAGCGTGGACGGCGACGCCCATGACCGCAAGCGCAATATTCAAGCCATGCACAAAGAGCAGCAGGAACGCCGCACCGGCGATACCGACAGCAGAGCCGAACAGCGGCGAAAGCATGTCGTTGAACGCTTCGGCGATAGCCGCACCGGACATACCCACGGCAAACAGACGGATGTAACTGATGACGTCCGTAAAGCTGTTCACCACGTCCAGCACGAGCATCGGGATGCTGATGAAGTCCTGTTTGAGGCGCTTCGGCGGTACCGTAAAGAGTACCAGGAGCACCGCTTCCACGATGAACATCGGGATCACGAACTTCGGCATGTCGATACCGAGCACCATCTGGCAAGCCAGGAAGAACATTACCCAGCAGCCGATGAGCCAGCCCACCTGAGCCATGAAGGTCGAATCCTTGCGCTGAATGCGCACGCAGATATTCCAGATGTGCGCAATCGAAAGGTGAACCACGGCGATGCAGAAGCAGAACAGCTGAATGTGCTGCATCTGGGATGCACCGGGGCCCTTCGGAACGAAGGATGCGGGAAGGCTTGTAAAGGACTCGGCGAATGTCTTGTAGGCTTCGAACTTCGCAGGATCGGCAGGTGCACTGGTACGAATCCAGAGCATCGCGTTCTTCAGCGGTTCAGGCAAGAAGCCGTAATTGGTCAAGTCGAGATAGGCAGTCCAACTGGCAAGTTCAGGGCTCAGGCCCAAGAAGCTTGCGTTGATGAGGCCCCACACGATGGTTGCACCACTCATCAAGTAGATAAAGTGGAAACCGGCGGCAGGCGCTTTCGGCATCTTCGAGCGAGCAAACAATGCCAAGCCGAGGAACAACAGGCCATAAGCGCTGTCGCCCACGATCATCGCAAAGAAGATGCTGAAGAAGCACAGGAACACGCTCGAAACGTCCACTTCCTTGTATCCCGGCGAAATACCGATGATATCGTAGAGGAACTTCATGGGTTTCGTGAGCTTGTTGTAGCTCAGCAGCGTGGGGATGTTGTCATCGTCGGTCGGATCATCGACCAGGAGACCCCATCCGTTTTCACGTGCGGCCTTTTCCAGTTCGCCAACGCGGGGAGCGGGGCAGAATCCCTGCAGTGCAGCCACATTCTTGTCGCCCACCATGGTCGATTCTGCTTCCACCATCTTGTAATCGTCAGTCACCTCGTCCAGGCGTTCTTCGATCTTGGACTTTGCACCGGAAAGTTCGCCCAGACGCTTTTCGACGCGGGCAAGCGTTTCCTTGGCACGTGCATCCATATCGCGGAATTCTGCCAGGGACTTGGGAGGCATGGAAAGTTCGGTATAGATGCCCTTGACCGCCACAGGAGCTTCTCCCCTGCTGATGACGGCCACATAGGAACCATTATCGTCACTTCCAAATTGTTCAATGACGCCTTCTCCATCGAGTTCAAACGGGATTTTGCCCGGCTGAACCTGGTAAAGCTTCACGAAGATTCCCTTGGCCTGCAGTGCGGCAACCGTTTCGGGGTCGATGTTACCGAACTTATCGAGCTTAGAGAGTTCTTCTTCGGCCTGATCCTTGTCGATTTCGGCCTGCTTGCTTTCGGCAATCAGCTGATGCACTTCTTCCACCAGGCTCTTGACCGAAGTATCGGCAACGCCATCCACGGGCTTGATACCCTTGGGAGCCTTGTCCGGCACGGTTTCGAGAACCTTCTGCACGCGGGTCATTTCACCGCGGGCTTGGTTGAGCTTTGCACCTGCTGCAGCCTGGAGCGGCGTGAGGTGTAAAATTTCGAGGCTACGGAGCGCCGTCAAAGTCTGTTCGACAGCACTCGACACCGTCAGGATGGTCACCTTTTTCATGGGAGTAATCATGCGGCGGCCTCCTTGTTTTTCTGGGCCAGAGCATCGAGGGCTGCGGTACGTGCAGTCGCCTTGCCCTTGGCAAGCTTACTGCGTGCAACGCCAGATGTCTGCTGGTCACCCAGGAAGATATTGATGACGCGGATGTTTTCCTTGGCTTCGGGGATTTTCACCTTTTCGAACAGGTTCACGCGCTGGCTCGTGGTACGGAGTTCCTTGGAAAGGAGTTCATACTGCTTTTCGAGCACGCGGCGTTCGAGACGGAGCGAAATCAGGCCCTGCAAGCTGCGGATACCGTCGTCAATCCACACGGGGGTGGTAAAAAAGTCGGGAATGGCCAGATTGAAGTCTACCCCGTCGAATGTCGGAATCTTCACGCCGGCGATATTGCCTTCGCCTTGGCGGACTTCCTTCACCGACAGGTACTTCGACCATTCAATCGGTTCGGCATACAGCGAAATCCAAGAAGCCATGCTCTTGCGGAGCTTGTCTTCTTCCTCTCGCTTAGCCATCACCCTCTCCTGGAGCGTACGCATTTCCATCTGCAGCTGCTGCTTCTTGAGCAGCAACGTCGGCAGATAGCGCTTGAAGCGCTTCAACGCGTCGCGTTCCGCCTTGAGGGCGTTTTTAGTTAACTTGACCTTCGCCATATTACCCCTTCTTGGGCCAATATTCGTTGATCATCTTGGTCGGAATACCGGTTTCTTCAGGAGCGAAGCAGTCGGCAAGGATTTCCCAGCCAAGGTCCAAAGCCTTTTCAAGCGGAATGTTCACGGAGAGGTCCATCATTTCCTTTTCGAAACGCTGACCGTACTTCAACAGCTTCTGGTCCCAGTTACTCATGTTGAAGCCCATGGACTGCTTTTCCAAAGTTTCCTTGTAGCTTGCGTACAGCTGGATCATGGTGTTCATGATGGTACGGTGGTCGCTACGAGTCTTACCGTTCACCTGCTGTTTCAAACGAGACAGAGAACCGAACGGTTCGATACGGCCCTTACGCAGGTAGAACTGACCTTCGGTAATGTAACCGGTGTTGTCCGGAACCGGGTGGGTCACGTCATCGCCCGGCATGGTCGTCACAGCCAGAATGGTGATAGAACCGGCGTCGGTAAAGTCCACAGCCTTTTCGTAACGGCTAGCAAGCTGAGAGTAAAGGTCGCCAGGATAACCACGGTTCGACGGAATCTGTTCCATCGTAATAGCGATTTCCTTCATGGCGTCTGCAAAGTTCGTCATGTCGGTGAGGAGCACGAGCACGTTCTTGCCTTCGGTAGCGAACTTTTCAGCCACAGCCAAAGATGCATCCGGCACCAGCAAGCATTCCACAATCGGGTCAGAGGCGGTATGCATGAACATCACCGTACGGCTAAGGGCACCGTTCTTTTCAAGGAAGTCCTTGAGGTAGAGGTAGTCGTCGTGCTTAAGGCCCATACCGCCGAGGATAATCACGTCCACTTCGGCCTGCAAGGCAATACGTGCCAAGAGTTCGTTGTAGGGTTCACCAGCGATAGAGAAAATCGGGAGCTTCTGAGAAACCACGAGCGTGTTGAACACGTCGATCATCGGGATACCCGTACGCACCATGGTCTTCGGAATAATACGCTTGGCGGGGTTCACCGAGGGGCCACCAATGGTAATGCGTTCGCCATCCACTTCGGGGCCATTGTCGCGGGGCTTGCCGGCACCGTTAAACACGCGGCCAAGCAAAGCTTCGCTGTAAGGAACCTTCATCGGTTCGCCCAAGAAGCGCACTTCGGAGTCGGTGGAAATACCACGGGCACCTGCGAACACCTGCAAGTCCACCATGTCGCCGTCAATACGGATCACGCGGGCAAGAGATGTACCAAAAGAACTGGTCACCTGGGCAAGTTCCTGGTTAGCCACACCTTCGGCTCTAAGGGTAATCACAGAACCGGCGATGCGTTCAATACGATGGTATGCGACATTATGCATTAGCGGAAACCTCCTTCACGGAAGCAAAGATACTGGACTCGAGGTCCTTGAATTCCTGGGAATCGAACTTGACGCGGTTCCAGTCCTTGGTGGCCTGAGTAAGCTTGAGGAAGAATGTACGGGCGACATCCTTTTCGGCAAACTTCATCGGGGTCTTCAGAATCTGGTAGACCTTGTCGAACACGTAAACCTGACGTTCTGCGGAGCAGGCGGCGTCGATTTCGTTATAAGCGTCCTGCTGCAGGTAAACGCTATCCAGGTATTCAGACTTCAAGTAAATCACAAAGTCATCGATGGAGGTACCTTCTTCGCCCACCACCTTCATCATGTTGTTCACGTCCACGCCGTTCGCAAGAATGCTGCGGGCTTCGGCCACCTTCTTCACGTCGATGATGCCTTCGTACTTGGACCAGGAATCAAGGGGGTGAATAGCCGGGAAGCGGCGTTGGTCAGAACGTTCACGGGAAAGGCCGAGGAATGCGCCCACCACCTTCAAGGTAGCCTGGGTCACGGGTTCTTCGAAGTTACCACCTGCCGGAGAAACAGATCCGCAAATCGTCACGGAACCGGTAGAACCATCCTTCAGGCGAACCACACCACCGCGTTCATAGAAGGCGGCAATCACAGATTCGAGGTAAGCCGGGAAGGCTTCTTCACCGGGGATTTCTTCCAAGCGGCCGCTCATTTCACGCAGAGCCTGAGCCCAACGAGAAGTAGAGTCAGCGAGCAAGAGCACGTTCAGACCCATCTGACGGTAGTATTCAGCGAGGGTCACGCCGGTGTAAACGGAAGCTTCACGAGCAGCCACCGGCATGGAAGACGTGTTACAAATAATCAGCGTACGTTCCATGAGAGACTTACCCGTACGCGGGTCAATCAGTTCAGGGAATTCGCGAAGGGTTTCCACCACTTCACCAGCACGTTCACCGCAAGCGGCCAAAATCACGATATCCACGTCGGCATAGCGGCTCATGAGCTGCTGAAGCACGGTCTTACCGGCACCGAAGGGGCCCGGCGTACAGAACGTACCGCCCTGCATCACGGGGAAGAAGGTATCGATAATGCGCTGCTGCATGGTCAGGGGCTTAGACGGACGGAGGCGTTCTTCGAAAGCCTTGATCGGCATCTTCACCGGCCAGGTCTGAACCATGGAAACATTCACGGTCTCGCCCTTGGCACTCTTAAGAACGGCTACCACATCTTCGACGACATGTTCGCCTGCGGCCACGACGGATTCAACCGTCCACTTGCCGAGCAGCTTGAACGGCACCATGATGCGGTGCGTGAACACGCCTTCGGGAACGGTACCGAGCGTATCGCCCGCCACCACCACGTCGCCAGCCTTGGCAACCGGGGTAAAGTTCCACTTCTTGTCGCGCGGGAGGGCCTTGAGGTACTTACCACGCTGCAGGAAGAAGCCGCATTCTTCAGCAAGCTTCGGCAGCGGGTTCTGCAGACCGTCAAAAACCTGAGTCAAAAGTCCGGGGCCAAGTTCAACAGAAAGGAGTTCGCCAGTAAATTCCACTTCGTCGCCGGTCTTAAGGCCGGTGGTGTCTTCGAACACCTGAAGTTCGGCGTAGTCGCCGCGGATACGGATGACTTCGCTCTTAAGGGGAATAATTTCGGTTTTGCCTTCCTTGTTCTTCTGAGAAAGTTTGGCATAAGCCACTTCGTTCTGAGATACGGCGGTTTCGAACTTGACTCGAATCAAGTTACCGTTCACGCCGGTGATTTTTCCGATACTAGCCATTGAAAATGGACCTCCGGTCATTCCTGCGAAGCCTGTGCGGCATAGGCAGGATCGTTTGCATTTATAACACTTAACACGGCAGCGTCGCCCGCACTCTCGGAGAGGCGTGCCCAACGCTCACAAATCTGAAGCTTGATCGCATACGCATAAACATGCTTGACTGTTCCCTCGCCTACGCCGGCAAGGAAATCTACAAGCCAGAAACGGGCCTTGTCGATATCCAGCTCTTTTTCCATGGGATTCGACTTGGCAAACGCGTCCTGAATCATCTTGGCAAAGGTAACGTCGTAGCCCGGGAAGGATCTTTCCGTAAAACGGACTTCAGGCCCCCACGCCTGAGCGCGGAGCCTTCCCGAAACGTTCTTCATCTGTATTTCGTGAGCCTGGTAAGCGGCCACGAACTCGTCGTCACATTCTTCGCCAGCAAGGAGCGCATCCAGAGCGTTGAGCTCGGATTCGTCCAGCATACCAATACAGCGGTGGCGGAACTCTTCCAGGGTGAGCGGCGGGACATCGCCCAACTCGATCATCGGGAGAGAGGCCATCAAGTAAGAAGGACTGCTCATCGTATCCTACTTGGCCTGAGCTGCTGCGTTGACTACGCGAGAAAGTTGCGGACGGAGGAGGGCCGAAAGAGCGTCGGCCATGGCAGCCTCAGTAAATTCATGGGTAACGTGTCCGCCGTCAAGCTTGACGCGGAAACCGAACTTGACGCCCTTATCGCTTTCGACCTTGACGCCACCCTTGAGCTGCTTGGCGAATTCGCCCATCACAAAGGAGCTGAGCTTGCGGGCATCGGCTTCAGAGAAATCGACTTCGACGTCGGAAGAATAATTCTTGGCGAGAGTCAGAAGCATGGACTTCACAGTGGATTCGTCCAGGGACTTTTCCACTTCGAGATTCAAAAGGTCCATAATCATCTTTTCAAGGTTCTTGCCCACAGAGAGCAGCAAATCGCGTGCAGCCTGTTCCAGCGTGCGTTCACTACGTTCAGTAAATGCTTCTGCGTCCTTATCGGCCTTTTCCAGTTTGGCGCTTGCCTCGGCTTCGGCAGCTTTTACAATTTCAGCTGCTTTTTCCTTGGCTTTGGCAATAATCGCCGCGGCGTCGTTTTCTGCTTTATCGACGGCATCTTTCTGGATGCGTTCCATAAGGTATTGCAAGTCTTCTGCCATATATCATCTCCAATGACGTTTCCAAGGAACTCTCTATAGCAAAAAATGCACCAAAAGAGCCCTTTGGGAAAATTTTGATACTAATATACAAGTAATTTCACCCAAATGTTCAAAAAAATCGCAAATTTTTTGAAAAATTCAGATGAAAACAGGAATTTTCGTGATGAAAATTCCATATTTTGTAAACATCTAATTACTTAGCTTTACGTTTTGCGAAATTAGCGATGTTCGTTGGTGGTCGGCGTTAGTTTGCGGAAAAAGGCCAGACCTTCAAAATCGTCCTTGAGGGCCTGGACCGTTTCGCCAATCATATATAAACTGCCTGTTACAAGAACCGGAATCTTTTCATTATCTGAAACGGCGATGGAAGATACTTTATCCAGATAATTTCGGCTAAGTTCGCCCTCGCTGGAAACATTCAGGCCCAAATTCGAGAGTTCGGACTTTAAATCGTCCAGTTCCCGGAAACGGGGGTAAGGAGTCTTGGTAATGTGCCAGTGGCTCACGAACGGAGCCATCAGCTTAAGCATCTCCCCCACGTCTTTATCTTTGAGGGCTCCGAAAACGCAGTGGAACTTGACGCCCGGATAGTATTCCGCCAAAGTTTCTACCAAACGACGTACCGCGTGGGAATTATGGGCCCCGTCCAAAATGTAGCGTACAACTCCGTTTTTATCGGAAAGTTGCTGCATGCGCCCCGCCCAGGAGCGGGTTTCCAGAGTCTTTAGGGCCAACGCTTCGTCATAAGGACGGTCGCTCCCCTTTATAAAATATTCTGCAGCGGCCAAAGAAAGGCTCGCATTTTCAATGTAATGGTGCCCCAGATTCGGGAGCTTGACGTCGGTCCGGATTGCAGGAGCGATGCATTCAGCATCATGTTCGCTTGCAAAAGTACGGGCTTCGACCAGCAATTCTTCGGAAAGGCCGCCCACCACAAAAGTCTTATTGCGACGACGGTCCGCCTCCACAACAGCCATCTTTTCTTTGAGAATGGCACTTTCGGTAGGTCCCAGGACTTCGGTATGCTCCAGCCCGATGCTCGTGAGCACAACGATATTGCCGCAAGCCACCGCCGTACTGTCTAGGCGACCGCCCATGCCCGCTTCCATGGCCACCACATCCACACCCTGTTCCGCATAATAGAGGAAAGAAACCAGGGTCAGAACTTCAAAGAAGGTGGGTTCCGCCTGAACACGCTCGGCGGCATCTTTCACCTGAAGAAGCAAGCGGTCCAAATCATCATCGCCAATGGGCATGTCATTGACGCGGATTCGCTCCCGGAGACTTACCAGGTGGGGACTCGTGAAAAGTCCCGTCTTGAAGCCGTGGGCCTGCAAGATGCCAGCAAGATAATAGCTGGTAGAACCTTTGCCGTTGGTACCTACGATATGGATGGTCTTGAAAGAGCGTTCCGGATTCCCGAGAGCGTTGCAGAGTTTGCGAGTCGATTCAAGCCCCGGCACCATGCCGAACATGAGCCGCGAATTCAAAAAATCCATACCAAGCGATTGCATGCGCCAAATATAGTTTTCTATCTTCCGTTATGTTATTACATGGTTTTTTATATGAAATTTTTGGGAACGATTCTGCTCTTGGCAGTTTTAATTGCTGTGGCCTGGTCTCGGGTTGACCCCACGGCGGCGCCGAAACATTACAACTACCGCGACGCCAGTAAGCAGCTTAGGCGCGTGTACTACGGCGAACTGCAGGAAACCCTCTACTGCGGCTGCAGATACGACGACAAGAAGAACGTGGACTTTTCGAGCTGCGATTTCAAGCCCCGTGAAAACCCGAACCGCAAAAGCTTCAAGCGAGCAGAACGCATTGAATGGGAGCACATGGTAACCGCCCACAACATGGGACAGCACCTCCCCTGCTGGCGGGAAGGCGGCCGCAAGAACTGCAGCGCCAACGACACCACCTTCAAGGTCATGGAAGGCGACATGCACAACCTGTACCCGGCCATTGGCGAAATCAACGGGGACCGCAACAACTTTATGTACAACCAGTGGACCAACAATCCGGAACCCATGTACGGCAACTGTAAGACCATCGTGGACTTTAAGCAAAAAAAGGCTCAACCCCGCGAAGAAGCCCGCGGAATCATTGCCCGCGCCTATTTGTACATGGAAAAGACCTACGGCGTTAATTTGTCTAAACAGGACCGGAAACTTTTCGAGGCCTGGGACAAGACATACCCTGTAACCCCCAAGGAATGCGAACGAGACCGCCGAATTTTCAAGGTTCAAGGGGACCACAACCCCTTTGTGTACGAAAAATGTGAGTAATTCGGTATTACTTGGCTAAAAAAGCGCAAAAAACGCCTAAAATAAACTAAAGTCTATTGACTCTAGGCTATTGACCCCGTTCTTTTTTTTACATATATTTACAAACGAGGTTAGTATGTATAGGACCCTATTCTTTTTTATTGCCTTTTTTGCTGTATCGGTATTTGCCCAGGTGGAATTCCCCATGGCGTCCAAGATCGTTAACGTCACGAAGGATCCATACTATGCCAAGGGTGACGGAAAAAACGACGATACTGAAGCCATTCAGAGGGCTCTGAACGATCACCCCGATGGTGACTTCATTATTTACTTGCCCCACGGCATTTACAAGATTACCGATCAGTTGGTCTGGCCCAAGACTCAGAAGCAGGAGTCTTCCAGCCGTCGTACCATTTTGCAGGGTCAAAGCATCGGCGGAACGATTATCCAGTTGGCCGATACCACTTACGGCTTTGACAACGCCGATTTTCCCAAGGCCCTTATTTTTACCGGCGAAGGTCCGGGTCCTAAATACAGAAACGCAATCCGCGACATGACGATCCGTACCGGTAAAGGAAACCCCGGTGCAATCGGTATTCAGTTTAACGCCTCGAACCAGGGTACAATCCACAATGTGAAAATTTACTCCGGCGACTCGTCTGGCGTGTACGGCATTGACTTGGGCTTTACCGAAGGTATTGGCCCCCTCTTGATCAAGAACACCGAAATCCGCGGATTTAACATCGGCATCTACGCCAAGGGCGAAACTGGCACGGCCACTCTTGAACATGTAACCATGGGCGGCCAAAGAAAGTACGGCGTCGAAAACGAAAACATGAACCTCGCCATTCGCGCCCTCCGCTTTAAAGGCCATGTGCCCGCCGTTTATAACCACGGCGAATTCGCCATGATGAGCTTGCTGGACGGTTTGCTGGAATTTGACAACGAAAACAAGAAGGTCAAAGCACCCACGGCAATCGAAAACGAAAGCCACATGTTTATTCGCTCCATGAAGGTATCCCGCTACAAGACCATGATCCAGTCCAAGAAGAAGGGATACAACGAAGAAATGATCCAGGGCGAAATCATTGAATTTGCCACGCAGGAAACCCCGCAACTTTGCCACAGCCCCAAGCAGTCCATGCGTCTGGCCGTTGCAGAGACCCCGGCCTTCCCTGAACAGAAGGCCGACAACTGGATTACGGTTGCTGGCGACTACGGTGGAAAATCCAACACGGGTTCCGACGACTCCAAGGCCATTCAGGAAGCCATCGATGACGGCGCAGAAACCATCTACTTCCCGCCCGGAGGCCGCTGGACCATTAACCGCGACATTTATATCCGCAACCGCGTACGCCAGATTATCGGTATCGAAGGACGTATCGACGGCAAGGGCAAGTTCATTATCGAACAAGGCGCATTCAACGAACTGACGATTGAACGTTTCTCGGAGTTCGGCAACGGCATTATCATGAAGGCCAAGCGCAACCTGCTGTTGAAGAACATGATGGTCCGCTCTCTTGAGACCGACGAAATCGGCGGTGGCGAAATCTACCTAGAAGACGTTACCCTCGGAACCATCCAGCTGAACTACCAGAAGGTATGGGGCCGCCAGGTGGCCTTGATTGGCGACACCAAGGGGCCGAAGATCACGAACAATGGCGGTTCTGTCTGGATTCTCGGTTTGACCGCCAAGAAGGGCAATACCATTATCCAGAACTTCAACAAGGCCCACGCCGAACTGATTGGCGTAGAAATCGTTTCCAGCGACAAGGCGAAAGACCGCCCCATGTTCATCAACGATAACGCCTCCCTTTCTATTTCTGGCTTGCGCGAAACCCTAACCCGCGGAAACGCTTACCCCACCATTGTGGAAGAATCCAGAAAGGCATCTTCTATCAAGTCCCTGTACGGAAAAGATTTGAAGCACACCCCCAGCGGCGGCGTGATGATTCCGCTGTTTACCGGATACGCCCCCAGACTCGGAGCCAACGAAAAACCGAAGGCATCTATTCCTCACGAAATGGTGCTAGTGCAGCCCAACCTGCTCAAGATCAAGGGTTCCGTTGTTGACGACGGTCGCGGTGACGGCCTTTGCGAAGACCCGGTTCGCTGGAAGAAGGGCCTTGGACCTGGTAAGGTGGCTTTCTCTGACAGTATGGCCTACGAGACCGACGTATCCTTTACCGCCAGTGGCCGCTACAACATCATCTTTACAGCCGATGACGGTTACCAAACCGGTTCCGACACCGGTAAGGTTTACGTGTTCGACAAGCACTACACCACCCTCGACAACATGGGCGATGGAACCACCAGCGGAAAGGGTGCTGCCACCTGGATTTCTGAATTCGACAACTTCAGTCCCCACAACTCCGACCCCGAAATGCACGTTGCCAACAAGACGGGCGGTGCTTCCGGAAAGATTTACCTGCGCTTCGACTTGTCTTCGCTGCCAGGACCGCTATTCGATGCAGCCCTCAAGCTAGAATTCAACAAGGATTCTATCAAGAAGCCCGTTCAGCTGAACATCTTTGGCTTGAAAGAAACAAGCAAGGACATGAACTTTGGCGACCAGAAGCTGGGCATTGACTGGGCTCCCTACGAACTCACCTGGGAAAACGCTCCTGCCAACATTCCGCAGACCGGCGGCCAGTTCAACATCCGCAAAAACTCCGGTGGCGGCGTGGACACCAAGTACGCAGACTTCCTGGGCATTATCACCATCAACCCGAAGGCTCCCCTGGGTGCATTCTTGCGCACTCCGACACTGACGGAATTCTTCAAGCGCAAGCACGCCTCCCAGCTTTACACGCTGATCCTTACAGCGGTTGAACCTGGAGAAATCGTTCTCCCCAGCCCCGCAGCGGGCAGAGAATATGCACCGTCGCTCTTCGTGGGCTACTTCGACAACTCCCGCTCGGTGGGTGGCGAAGCCATGGATGGCGGTTACACGCTGACCAAGGTGAACATTGACATTTACAGCCTGGACTGCGACTTTGACCTGACCGTGGGTTACCCGCAGTTCGTGCAAATCGAAATCATCAACGAATTCGGAAAGCGCATGCTGACTGTGGCCGCCCGCGATCTCGATGGTGAAAAGAAGACCCACTTTAAATTCAAGGCCTTCGCCTTCCCCACCGGCAAGTACACCTTGCGCGTGATTGGCGAAGCATTTACCGCCGAACAGAAATTCTATATCCTGAACTAGGAGACGCCCTATGCAATTCAAAAACTTTTTAAAAATAAGCGCCGCACTGTTTTTATCTGCGACCTTTATGGCCTGCGGCGACGACTCCAGTTCTTCGGCCTCTGACGAAGAGTCCAGTTCTTCGGTACCGTCTTTTAGGTCCAGCAGCTCTTTAAGCAATCGCGCCGACATCGACTACAAGGACACCGTAAAGCTGGGCGACACGCTCCGCATTTACTTGGAACTGTTCAAGGGCGACAGTTCCAAGATGGATGAAAGCGAAATCTACCTGGACAGCGCCGCAAACAGCGTTCCCATGTACCTAGGCGAATTCCCCAAAGGAAGCCGCATCAAGGTATTCGCAACGACCTCGAATATCAAGAACGACCAGATTCTGATCAAGAGCGAACTGGGCGATTACTTGCAGGCAATCAAGGCCGCCCCCAAGGACGCCTCCAGAAAGGACTCCGTCTACAGGAACGCATTGATTCCGAGCTTCGGCGAAGACACCAGCGCCACCTTCAGGGATTCCAACACCTTCGTTACCTTTAGCGAAAACCATTACTACCTTGAAATTGCAGGCAAGTTCAAGGACGAATCCAGCTTGAGACTCAAGGTCCTTGTGGATTCCGCCTACTACGAATACACCGGCGAAGAAGAAAAGATTTCCATGAAGATGAGCGACACCTTGCGCGGCATCATGCTAATCGACAAGTCCCCCGACCAGGT
Organism: Fibrobacter sp.; assembly: GCF_045131395.1. Classification (GTDB taxonomy): domain Bacteria; phylum Fibrobacterota; class Fibrobacteria; order Fibrobacterales; family Fibrobacteraceae; genus Fibrobacter. The sequence goes on from NZ_JBGUQY010000045.1 coordinate 28,907, forward strand.
GTCCATTGCATTCTCCGCAAAAGAAGGTTACAGCGTAAACCTTACCACGGTGGGCGAAAACATCATCCTTTACAAGCTCATGGATGGCGACAAGGAACTGGGTTCTTCCAAGACGAACCTGGACACCATGCTGGTGCCCAACGATTCCGTGAACTGGTCTATCAAGATTAAGCCTGAATCTTTCTCCAGCATCTGGACGGGCCCCTTCGCCTCCTTCGAAGCCGTTACCAAGGCCCGCGAACTGGAGCAGGGCGAATACTTCTCGAAGCCGGACTCCATTCAGTACCCCGGCGAAGAATTCATGCGTACGCGCCCCAAGGACGACCTGGGCGTTTACAAGTACAACTTGCGCCAGGAACAGTTCGTCTGGATCGGTGACTACAAGAGAGGCGATTCGCTGATCGTGAAACACTGGATTCAGAACTACAACGATGAAAGCTACGAGAACGTCTTGCTGGAAATCCTGGACAAGGACAAGAAGCCGAGAGACACCATCAGCAGCGTTTACGGCGGCAACTTCAAGATTGGCAGCAAGTGGCCCGAAGGCCCCTACTACCTGCATTATCTTCGTTTGAATTCCTACCCCTTGGCAGGTGTGGTAGACAGCCTCCGTTATGTACTGCAGCTTTCGACCATGGTGCAGCAGCCGGGACTTTTGAAGACCATGCAATTCTACGATTCCGAAAAAGATGCAGTCATGAAGGAACAGATCTATACGGAAGGCGACACCATTCGATTCAAGATCTTTACCTTGCAGATGGCTCAGCATTCCAGCAGCCCCTGGAAAGAAATCGGTTCTGACATCGACTGGTTTGTCCCCTGTGCCTCTCTCGAATTCCTGAACAACGGAACCAACAGCTACAGCTGCGATGACAGTGACGAGGAACAGGAAATCTCTTCGGACTACCTGATTGCAAGAAAAGTCAGCGAAAACAGCGACAAGATTGAACTGATTGCCCAGAGTGTTGCCGACCCCTCCATGCGCGACACCCTGCAGATTTCGATTATTACAAAAGCGGACTAGTCTTCCCAGATATTATTGGGAAGCTTACCGATATCGCGAAAATCAAGAAGGCCTGCCGTCGGAGCGTTAACGCTCACGAGGCGTGCCAGGGGTTTGCCCGCACGTTCGATGACGATTTCTTCGTCCTTGAGAGAAACCTGGTTCAACATCGAGCCAAAATTCTGGCGGACTTCCATGGCAGAGACAACTTTAGACATGGCCTAAAAATAGTATATTCTGCGCATGGAACCCGAGAACAAGTCCTATACCGTCATGCAATACATGAAAGCCTTGAAGCAGAAGGTGGAATCCACCCCTGCCGTATGGGTGCGTGGCGTGATTACCCAGATTAACGAGAAATCGAAAGTCGTTTACCTGAGCATTGCGGACTTCGAAGAAGGGAACGTGAGTCCGCTGGCAACGGTTCCGTTATATTGCTACGCAGCAAAATTCGCCGCCATCCGGGCGAAAGTGGCAAACTACCCCCAGCCATTTGTTTTAAAAGAACAGCTCAAGGTGAGCTTCTTGATCAAGGCCGACCTTTACGTGCCTTACGGAAAGTTGCAAGCACAAATTCTGGACATTGACCCGGTTTATACCTTGGGCGAACTGGCCCTTACCAAAAGCGCCATTCTAAAGCGGCTCGCATTAGAAGGTCTGCTTGAAAAGAACAAGGCCCTTACCCTAGCCGACGTTCCCATTCGCGTGGGCCTGATTACCGGCGAAGGAACCGCCGCCTACAAGGACTTTACCACCAAGCTTGCAGAATCCCCTTTTGCATTCAAGGTGAAAACGGCCTACGCCAAGATGCAGGGCGCCGACACGGAACCCACCGTTCTTGCCGCCCTTGAAGAGTTAGCAAAAGATTCGGAACTTGACGTAGTCTGCATTATTCGCGGTGGCGGAAGCAAGACCGACTTGAACTTCTTTGACAGCGAAGCATTGTGTCGCGCCGTGGCCAACTACCCGCTACCCGTATTCACGGGAATCGGTCACGAAATCGACCGCAGTCTCTTGGACGAAGTGGCCTACCAATCCTGCATTACCCCGACCGATACCGCGAAGCGTCTGATTGACCGCGTTGCGGACAGTTGGAACAAGATGCTTGCTACAGCACAAGAAATCGCATTACAGACAAAAGAAGCGATCCACGGTTACAAGCAGGAGCTTTCCAATACGGGCAACCGCTTGCAGCAAAAGGTAAACGGGCTCATTCAAAAAGAAGCCATGAAGCTTTCGCTCTACAAGAGCAATATGCAAAAGGATTTGCAGTTTGTCTTTAGGGCCGAACGGGAACGCATTGCCCGCGACAGCGAAGGCTTGCACCAGGGTTCCCGCAAAATTCTGGACTTGGAAAAATCGAAGTTCAGCCTTATCGAACTTCGCGTGAAAAATGCCGACCCCGAAACAACGCTTTCGAAAGGCTACACGCTTACATTAGACGCCAACGGTAAATTTGTACGTAACAAGAGCCAGCTAAAGCCCGGCGACACACTTACCACGCGTTTCAAGGATGGCAGTGTTACTTCTGTGGTGAAGTGAATTCCGGCAACTTCTCGATTTTCTGGAATCGCTTGGTAGCGGCATCCAGCGCAAAGTAACGTACCGCATCGCCTAGCGAAAGCATCACGTACTTAGGCGAAAGAATTTGCAAGTACTTGTTCAGCTGCACCTGCAAAGCCTGCCAGGTATATTCGCCGGGCGCCTTGCATTCCACCAGAAGCCAGGGGTGTTTCAAATCACCGGAGGCCTTGAAATCTTGCACCAGCAAATCCACACGGTCATCGGTCTTGGGCTCCACCGTCGAAAGCGCGAATTCCACGGCAATCAAATTCTGCGGAACCTTGACCTCGTCTATCAGGAACTTAATGGTCGCCTGACGCACCCGTTCTTCGGGCGTGTCGGGAACATCCTTGCTGCGAATCGGGTCATATATCATGCCGTGAGTCATGCCGCAAAAATAAAAAATTACCTAATCAATCTTGACAATCTCGCATAACTGAAAGTATATTTAGGGCAATGAATAAAATCTTTGGACAGAACATCGCAGCAGCAGCGAAAGCAGCAAGCCCGGCAGCAGCCCGAGCTATTGTGGGGCTGTCCAGAGAAACCAAAATCTGTAAAGCATAACGCTTAAATCCAGATAGCAAGTTTCAAGGGCAGCCCCGTAAAAGGCTGTCTTTTTTGTTTTTTACCTTTTTAACCATTAACCATACGGAAAATCGGAAATTCTTACAAAATTATATTCTATTATTACATTGTAACATAATGAGAATTTTTGATCCCTATACAGGAGCTTAAAATGCGCAGAAGACTATTGAGCGAAGGTGCCAAGGAACTCTCTTACGAAATCCGTGAGATCGTAAAGAAGGCAAACCAGCTCAAGGCACTCGGCCTCCCCATTCATTGGGAAAACATTGGTGACCCCATCGAAAAGAAATGTCAGATTCCTGACTGGATTAAGGATATTGTGGTCGACTTGGCAAAGACAAACCGCAGCTACGGTTATTGTCCGTCCAAGGGCATGCTTGAAACCCGCGAATTCCTAGTGAAGGAAAACAACAAGCTGGGTGGTGCCCAGATTAACGTTGACGACATTCTGTTCTTCAACGGCCTCGGCGACGCCATCGCCACCATTTACGGCCTTCTGTCCATGACCACCCGCATTATCGGACCGGCTCCGGCTTATTCCACCCACAGTTCTGCCGAAGCGGCTCACGCCCACACGGCCCCGATTACCTACAGGCTCCAGCCCGAAAACCACTGGTATCCGGACCTGGAAGAACTGGAAAACAAGGTGAAGTACAACCCGAGCATTGCGGGCATCTTGATCTTGAACCCGGATAATCCGACAGGCATGGTCTACCCGCTGGAAATTCTCCAGAAGATCGTGGATATTGCAAGGCGCTACAACCTGTTCATCATTTGCGACGAAATCTACAACAAGATTACGTACAATGGTGCCCATGCTTACGCTCTCGCCGAATACATCGGCGATGTGCCGGGTATCGCCCTCAAGGGTATTTCCAAGGAATACCCGTGGCCGGGCGCTCGCTGCGGCTGGGCTGAATACTACAACCGCGACAAGGACGAACAGTTCGACGCCTTCTGCCGCGCTTTGGACAACGCCAAGATGGTGGAAGTCTGCTCGACCACGCTCCCGCAGATGACCATTCCCCGCGTCCTTGGCGACAAGCGCTTCAAGGAACACCGCGACGCCTTGAACGAAAAGATTGGCCGCCGTAGCGCCATCATCAATGAAATCCTTTCCGACATTCCGGAACTGTATTTCAACCCGACCTACGGTGCATTCTACAACACCATCATCTTCCGCGAAGGTACGCTGAACAGCCACCAGACCTTGAAGATCGACAATCCGATTATCAAGAAGAAAGTGGAAGAATGGTGCAGCAAGACAAACAACTTGGACTACCGCTTCGTTTACTACCTGCTGGGCGCAAAGGGGATTTGTGTTGTGCCTAGCACCAGCTTCTGCACGGATTTGAAGGGATTCCGTGTGACGCTTCTGGAAGAAGACGAAGAGGAACTGAGGGAAGTGTTCACCACGATTCACGACGCAATCGTGGAATACTTGCACAGCTAGTTAACTCTATGGGGATTAGGAGGACTGTAGAAGAAGGAGAGGGTATGAAAAAATTGGTTTCACACATCACAGTTGCGATGGTCCTCCTTGCAACAGGGTTTTTCTGTGGTTGCGACAAAAAATCGCAACAGCACCCCGTAACCGTTACAGTTCTTACCTACAGCGAATACATCGCTCCAGAAATGATAACCGATTTTCAAATGAAAACCGGCTACAAGTTGCAGATTGAAGAATACGAAGCCCAAGAGGAAATGATCAACAAGCTGCAGTCTGCAAAAGACAAGCACTACGACGTGGTGATTGCTTCGGACGTGGTCATCCAGCAAATGATCCACCTGGGACTGATTGCCCCCCTGGACCTGGACATGGTTCCGAACAAAGTAAACATCGCCGATCAATTCAAGAATCCGGTTTACGACCCGGGCAACAACTTCACGTTACCCTACCTGTGGGGAACCACCGGCATTCTCTACCGCGACACAGCCCTGGACGTGAACAGCATCAGCTACAACATGCTTTTCAACCCCAAGCAAGTCAAGGGCAAATTCTGTTTGCTGGACGAATCCCGTTCCATGCTTTCCATGGCATTGCAAGCCAAGGGCTTGAACGCCAACAGCGTGAAGATAGAAGACATCAACAAGGCCGTAGAATGGATTCGGGAAATCAAGAGGGACCCGAACTTTGCCGGTTTCAAGGGATCTGTCAGCGCAAAGGACAAGGTGATATCGAAAGAAAACTGGGCAGCAATCGTGTTCAACGGCGAAGCCATGGACGCTATCGCGGAAGACCCGACGCTTCAATACGCCATTCCTGCAGAAGGAAGCTTTATGTGGGTTGACGCCATGACGCTTAGCAGTCACGCCCAAAACTCCGACGGAGCCCACGCCTTCATGAATTACATTCTCGACGCCCAGAACGGCGCAAAGCTTGCAACTACCATCAACTTTGCAACACCCAATAGCGCTGCACTGAAACTCATCGACGACAAGTTCAAGCAAAACCGTGTCATCAACCCCACCAGGGAAGAAATCGACCGCATGGTATTCCTGCGGGATCCGGGTGCAGCAACCAAGCTCTTTGACGACGCCTGGTCTATTGTAAAAGCCCACTAAACTTCGTGGCTAATGGGGAGGGGTGCGAACGGGGGTTCCAGTTCGATACTGATGGGGCAATGGTCTGAGCCCATGACATCGGAATGGATGTCGGCACTCACGATATTGGGCACAAGGCCTTCATCCACGAAGGCATAGTCAATACGCCAGCCCACGTTACGCTTGCGGGCGCCAAAACGGTTTGACCACCAAGAATAGCGGTCCCGTTCATCGGGGTGCAGCTTGCGGAAGGAATCCACAAAGCCATTTTCCACATACTTGTCCATCCACGCACGTTCAATGGGCAAAAAGCCGCTCACGTCGGCATTTTCCTTGGGGCGGGCAATATCGATTTCCTTGTGACAGGTATTGTAGTCACCCAGGGTCAACACGTGCTTGCCATCGGCAATCCAGCGCTTGCTGTTTTCGAGGAAGGCATCGTAGAAACGCAACTTGTAGTCCAGGCGATCGTCGCCCTGACCACCATTGGGGAAATAAATACTATTGAGAACCCAATCCGGGAAGACCAGCTGCAGAACGCGGCCTTCTTCGTCGAATTCCTCGATGTCAAAGCCATAGTTGACACGGTCAGGTTCAATCTGGGTATAAACACCTACCCCGCTATAACCCTTCTTGCGACGGCAAGGGTTCCAGTAGGTAAAGTAGCCGTCGGGATTTGCAACTTCTTCAGGAATCTGGTCTACTTCGGCACGGACTTCTTGCAGACACAAGATGTCGGGCTTTGTTGCAGCGAACCAGTCCGTAAAGCCCTTCTTAAGGGCAGAGCGCAGCCCATTTACGTTCCAGCTATAAATATTCATGTTTTACCCAATTCTTAATCCGCGGCAAAGATACATTTTTTTTAAAGCACCAGGGCGTAAAGATGATTTCATAAACCCGGAGTCGGAGTTTTCTGCTCAAAAACGAACTAGAGAAAACAAAAGTTTACATTGCAAAAATAAAAAAAATCACACTTTCTTAAGAAAATAAATGCAATTCAAAATAATAAAATTATATTTAAGGCATGAAATCTACAATCCTGCTATTTTCTGGTCTCGCTGTAGCTGCTCTCCTTTCCGCCTGTGCCGGTTCAAACTCTGGCGAAAATCTGGAAGTCCCGACGAACCTCCCCCCGATTTGCCGCGACATCGACTTTGTAGAACAGCCCGATATGCGCGAAATGTGTGGAGTCCGCACAGTACGCACCCTGGCCTATAAAAACATTCCCCAGCAGCGTTACCTGATTAAGCCGCAAGAGACCTCGATTGTTAAAAGTAATGGCAAGATTGAACTGCGTTTCCAGAACTCTTTGCCCCTCTATCTGGACGGCCCCATTGCCGACGAACTTGAATTCTCCCAGCAGAAGCGCCTCGAAAAGATCAAGAATTCCTACGACTACCACGAAATTTACAACAAGGGTGTAGAACGTATCCGTATTTTCAAGATGGGCATTCCTACCGACAAGGGCAATACCTACGAATTCTGTTTCCGTATTCCCGAAAAGAAGGGTAACGCCCGTACCCGTAGCGTCGCCATGGGTAACCATATCGAAGCCTTGAGCTGCGCCGACTTTGACCGACTGGTTGCAGAAAACGCAAAGACCAAGTAAATTCAAAGTTCTGTTCAGACTTCATGAAAAGAAATCGCGCCGAGAGGCGCGTTTTTTTTATATTTGGCGCAGAAACGTCATGGCAGAGAGCAAATACATTCATAACGCCCTAAAGCAAGTTCACGTGAACACCTCGTGTACCACCGTTGTCGGCTTCTCGATTTCGGGACTTGCGACCTATATTCAGCTCCCGGAGCTGGATTTTTGCATCGATATGGGCGAATGCCCCCTTTCGGCGACTTCGCTGAATCACGTATTCTTGACTCATGCCCACGGAGATCACGCCCGCTGCCTGATGCGTCACCACAGCCTGCGCAAGATGATGGGCGTTGAACGGGAAAGTGTTTACTACATGCCCGAACGCATTTGCGATGGGGCCCGTAACTGGATTCGCTCCGAGGCCATGTTCGAAGGGGTGCCCGAGACCAAGTTCCGCTACCCCGAAATTGTGGGCGTAAACGCTGGAGAGCTCCAGTTTTTGGAACATCGCAAGGACTTGGCCCTAGAAGCTTTTGAAGTCAAGCACTCCATTTACGCCATGGGCGGAACCATTTACCATTACAAGAAAAAACTCAAGGACGAATACCTGGGAAAAACGCCCGACGAAATCATCAAGCTGCGGGAAAGCGGAACCGAGATTACCCGAGAAGTGTACGATCCGCTGGTGAGCTTTATGGGCGACTGCATGGGCGAAAGCCTGTTGGAAAACCAGCGCGTATTCCAGTCGAAGGTGCTGATTACGGAATGCACCTTCCTTGCGCCCGAAGATTACGAAATGAGCCACAAGAAGGGCCATACCCACATTAGCCAGATTGCAGATGCGTTGAACCGCATGGGCGACCAGGTGAAATGCGAGAAGATTATCCTTGCCCATTTCTCGATGAAGTACTCTGAAAAGTACATTCGCGAAATGATTGCAAAAGAAATTCCGGAGAAATTCCTGGACAGAATAGTTGCGTTTATTTAAGAGATTTTTATGGCAAACGAAGAAGCACTGAACGAAAGCGAAGAAAAAGTTGAAAAGGACGTGGTGATTCCTGAATTTTACCGCGACCTGAAAGAAGATCCGGAATCGAAGGGATTGTGGCATTACGTGTTCCGTACCCACGGCGACCGCAAGCCCATTGCCACCCCCGATGGACTCCCCCACAAGCTTGACTTTAACTGGAAGGACATGTTCCCGCAGCTCGCTGAAGGCGGCAAAGTTGAAGTCGAAATCGGCAGCGGCAAGGGCGGATTCCTTTCGGAATATGCCCCCAAGCACCCCGATACCGTGATTATGGGTAGCGAATGGGATTACACCTGGGCCAAGTTTGCCCAGCGCAAAATGGACAAGGCCGGCGCCTTGGCCAACGCCACCATGCTTCGCGGCGATGTATTCTTCTTCTTGCGTGACTGCGTGAAAGACAACACGGTGGATGCCTTCCACATGTATTTCCCGGACCCGTGGCCCAAGGAACGCCATCACAAGAACCGCCTTTTGCGCCCGGACTTCTTGGTTGAAGTTGCCCGCGTGCTGAAGCCCGGCAAGAGAATTTTCTACTGGGGTACCGACCACCAGGAATATAACGAAGTCGCACTCGAAGTTTTCGACAACTTCAAGGGTTGCAAGATTCTGGAACGCAATACCGCAGAACCCACCGAAGGGATCATGACCGGCTTCGAAAAGAAGTACCGCAAGGAAGGTCGCCCCATCTACCGTAGCGTTGTCGAATTCGAAAAATGACACTTAGTGTCAAGGGTTTTTGCTAATTTTTTGCCGCTATGTTAAAGTCACTGTCGATTAAAGGTTTTACGCTTATTGCCGAAGCTAACGTTCCCTTCCGCGAGGGTTTTACAGCCATCACTGGCGAGACCGGCGCAGGAAAATCCGTATTGCTCAAGGCGCTCCGCATCGTGTGCGGAGACAAGGCGCAGGCCTCGATGGTGCGTACCGGCGAAGAAAAAGCCGTTGTCGAAGCGACTTTTGATATTGCAAACGAGCCCCAGGTCAAGAAGGTTCTTGAAGAACTGGAAATTGACAGCGATGACGAACTGGTTTTACGTCGCGAAATTGCAGAAAATGGAAAAAGCAGAGCTCGTGTCAATGGAGCAATCGTAACGCTCCCCGACTTGCAGCGTCTAGGCGAAGAACTGATCCAGATGCATGGCCAGAGCGAACAGCTCCTGCTGCGCGACACCCGCACCCATACCAAGATGTTGGACGACTTTGCCGGCAACGGCGAACTTACCGCCCAATATGCAAAGGAATGGGCTGCCTGGAACGAAATCCAGGACAAGATCAAGGAAACAGAAGAACGTGCCAAGAACCTGGCCGCCCAAAAGGACTTTTTGAAGTTCCAGTTCGACGAACTTTCGAAGGCCTCCCTTAAGGAAGGCGAAGAAGAAGCCCTGGAAGAAAAGGTGAATAGCGCCAGCAAGCAGGAAGCGGAAACCCGCTACCTGAACGACATTCAGGGAATGCTGGGTGGTGAAAACGGCCTCCTGGACCAGGTGCAGATTTTGCAGGCCAAGTTGCGTTCGTTGGCAGCAAAGCTCCCGGATTACGAAGAATACCTGAAGTCCCTTGAAGAAGTGACGGACCCTTACGAAAGCGTTTGCAAGGACTTGCTGCGCCTGCGCCCCTCTGCCGCCATGAGCGCCGCAGATATCGACCGCGCCAACGCCCGCATCGCCCAGATTCAAAAGCTCAAGCGCAAATACCGCACCGATGTGGCGGGCCTGATTGCCTTGACGGAACAGCGGAAGGAAGAACTTTCCAGCCTGGAAAACTTGGATGCGGACCTGGAAGAACTTGCCCGTCAGTCCAAGAAGGCCCTTGAAGCATTGCAGGCAACCGCCCTCAAGCTGACCACCTCTCGCCAGGAAGCTGCCGCCCGATACGACAAGGCCGTCAGCGAAATTTTGAATACACTGGGCATGCCTAAAGCGATTTTCGAGACTTCGATTGAGACCCAGATGCTTTCGCCCAACGGCGCAGACAAGATTGAATTTACGCTCGCCCCAAACCCCGGCGAAGGCTTCAAGAGCCTGCAAAAAGCGGTTTCGGGCGGTGAACTCAGCCGCGTATTGCTCTCCATCAAGAGCGTCATGGCTGATTTAGACCGCGTTCCCCTGCTGATTTTTGACGAAGTGGATTCCGGAATCAGCGGCGAAATCGGCAACAGCATTGGCGAAGCACTAAAGAATTTAGGACAGCACCACCAGGTGCTTACCATTACGCACTTACACCAGGTTGCAAGTCGCGCTAAGAACCAACTTGCAGTGAGCAAAGAAGAAATCGAAGGACGAACCTTTACGCACGTGGTTGAACTGGACCACGAAGGCCGCGTAACCGAGCTCACGCGCATGCTGGGTGGCGAAAGCGAAACCATTCGCGAACATGCAAGGCAACTATTAAAAGTTTGACAGAGGCTTTAAATGACAGAAGAACAGACATCCGACATCAGGTTACGCTCCCGCGTATGGAGCGTTTTGAGGGCTATGGTTTTTATAGCCGTCATCGTCTTTATATGGATGGGCATGGCCAAGACCGCAACCGCCCTGGTAGCAATCGCCCTCTTTATGGGTTGGGTTAATTTGTACCAACTCCGTTCGCAGGAAATCGAAAAGCCCTATTACAGGCTTTGGCTGAACGTGATTGACGGATTCCTTTCGTTTGCGGTGATGACAAGCATTTTTGTGCGCGACTTGCTGCAAAACGACCAGGCCGAAAAATTGTTGGCCGTCGGTTGCGTATTCTTGCTGGCCCGCCTGGTGGCCCACACGCTATTTAGCCTCGGCGTGCTTCGCGAAGGAAAATCACTCCCCCGCAAGCGTCGCTGGAGCAAGATGTCGAACATCGCCATTACCGTGACCATGGGCGTGTACTTGCTGAATCTCGAAGACTACCAGCAGATTTGCATGGTAACATCGATTCTCTTGATTATCGCCTCTACCGTTGCATACGCCTACTGGTATTACCGCGACCCCGCCCACCGCAAGCCGCTCTCCATTGCAAGCCAGCTCACCATGAGCCGCATCGTGCTGACGCCCTTCTTCTTGTGGGTATTCTTCTACGATAACGATCTGGATTACAGCAACAACAGCCTGGTTTTCAAGAGCCTTTCGCTGGTGATGGTGCTTGGCTTTATGCTGACGGACTTTTTGGACGGTTACCTGGCCCGCAAACTGGGCGAAGTGAGCACGCTCGGCAAGTACTTGGACCCGTTCAGCGACAAGATTTCCAACATGACGATTTTCATGTGCTTTATCGCTACAGGTTATGCTCCGGTGTGGATGGTGGCACTCATTTACTTCCGCGAATCCAGCGTTGAAACCCTCCGCACTCTGGCTGCCAGCGAAGGCCTGATTATGCCGGCACGCCGTAGCGGCAAGTGGAAAACCGCCCTCCAGGGAATCGGTATCGTTGCCATTCTGCTGGGAGCATTGGACCCCATGAGCGCCATTATTCCCAATTATCAGGCATTCTGGAGCGTTTTCCCCCAGGCTGTGATGGGCGTCATTACTGCGATTACCATTATTAGCGGCATCGATTATTTCGTTGCCAGCAAGCACATCCTCAAAAAATTCGTTTAAAAACCCTTGACATAGGTATCGAATTTTACTATATATGGGCATACCTCGACGCGGGGTGGAGCAGTTGGTAGCTCGTCGGGCTCATAACCCGAAGGTCGCAGCGTTCAAGTCCTGCCCCCGCTACTAAAAGAAACCCGTCCTTCATAAGGACGGGTTCTTTTTTATGCGCTCTCGCCTAATCATACTAAGTACGCACCATACCCCGAGCGGTTCGTTGCTCACAAAAAAGGCGCATCTTTTTCTATTTTATAAACGTGGCGTTCTACTCTAACGAAATCATTCAGCAGCTCAAAGCCCACGCAGATATTGCGTCGGTCATCGAGAATTTTGTACCGCTGAAACGTTCGGGAAATGGACGCTTTGTAGGCGTTTGCCCCTTCCATGATGATCGCAGCCCCTCCATGAACGTAAACCCCAGTCTAGGCATTTACAAGTGCTTTGCCTGTGGTGCCGGCGGTGACGTTTTCAAGTTCGTGCAAGAACACGAAAAAATGGATTTTAAGGGCGCCGTAGAATGGGTGGCCAACTATACCGGCTTTGCACTCCCTAAACTGGGCGCAGCCGAAGACAACGAAATTACCGAAGAACGTGCCATGGTTCGCAGGCTCAACGAACTTGCCTGCGAGTGGTTCGAACAGCAGCTAACTCTTTCGCCCAAGGCGCTGCAATACCTTTCCAGCCGCCACATTACCGACGAAACCCGCAAGCTGTTCCACATCGGCTACGCCCCCGATGGCAGAGAAGGTTTAATCAGCTACGCCGCCAAGAACGGATTTTCGCCCCTGGACTGCGTCAAGGCGGGACTGGCCGTCCAAAAAGAAAATGGCGGAATCTCGGACAAGTTCCGGGACCGTCTGATGATCGCCATCCAGAACCTTTCGGGTGCAATCGTAGCCTTTGGAGGCCGCGACCTGAGCGAAAACAAGGACTTTAAGCGCGCCAAGTACATGAACAGTCCAGAAACGTCGCTGTACCACAAGAGCGACATTCTATTCGGATTGCACCATACGCGCCAAAGCATTGCCAAAGAAAAGGCCGTGATTATCGTAGAAGGCTATTTCGACATGATCAGCCTTTTCCAGGGTGGAGTCACCAACGTCGTGGCGGCTTCGGGAACAGCCCTGACAGAAACCCACGCCAGTATCCTCGCCCGCTATGCCGAAAAGGCCTACCTGGTTTTTGACGGTGATAAGGCCGGCAGAGAAGCTACCTACAAGAGTTTACAGATTGTATTGCCCAAGGGAATCGCTCCCAGGGTATTCGCTCTTTCCCGCCCCGATGGCACAAAGATTGACCCCGACAATTTTGTGAACGAAAGAGGCGCCGAAGCCTTTAGAGAAGCGCTGAAAGGATCTGAAGACTGGCTCTCTTATTTGATGCGGCTGCAGGATATGCAAAGTCCTGAAGAACGGGCAAAGCTCATCAACTTTACCAAAGCCCTGGTCAAGAGCATTCCCGACCGCGAACTGAGAAACCAGTATGTAAAGCTGATTTCGGAAAGGCTCAATACCGACCGATCCCTGGCGCAAGTAAAAGCCCTCAAGCCACAAAAGACTTTCGAGGAACGGCGTCACGTTCAGGAGCCGCAAAGCCCGAACGTAGAAACCATTCCGCAGCTGGAACAGGAAGCCAGCCTGAACTGGGCAAGCATTCCGCCCATGGAAATCCGTTTTGCGAACCTGATTCTCAGAAACCCCACGCTTATGGACCGGGCTCTGGAATACTTTGACATGGACTGGGCCGCCAGCGGAATTTGCATGTTCGAATCGCCGGTTGTGGAAGAATTCGTGAATTCGGCCATCGCCTTGTACGCCGAAACGGGAGCCGTATCGCCGCAGTTGCTCTACGACTACGTGTCCCCCACCCTGCGACTCTTTTTGGAAGGGCTGTCCGAAGAAGTCTGGAAAACGCCTCAAGAAATTATCGAATTTTACCAGACGCTCACTGAATTTTCTAAAAAACTCTGCGACCGACAAAAGCACCAGATTCCGCTGACCAGCAACGAAGCGGTTGAAATCCGCATGCAGATGTCCAAGTTCACCCAGGGCATGCAGAAGTTGAACGCTCTGTTCAACGCCGAAAAGATTACCATCGACGCCTTCGCCGACCAGGTGGTTCGTAGCAAGGCTCAGCTGATCCAGTTCCAGGGAGCGATTCAGGGCGAACCCATGAGTGCAGCCCCAATAATGCCGGCAGCCCCCGCCCCAGTAGCACCGGCAATGGCCCCTACCCCGGCAGTTGCCCCGGCACCGCAAAACGCACAACCCAGTGCACCGCAATTTATGGAAGAGCCGCCCCAGGCTCCGGCTGGATACACTGAAGAAAATTTCACCGAAGAACAAATGTCTGCCGAAGAACCGCCCGAAGGTTTTGAACCCCCGCCGCCTGAAGATGACGAAGAATATTCTTACGGCGGTGACGACAACATGGGCAACGACTTTGACGACTTCGGCTAATCAGTTCATCTGATTATAGAAAGAATTGATAAGACGCGGGCCGCAAGTTTTTCTAAATTTGGGCCGTGAAAATGGAGAATTCTATGCTGTCCATCAAGAACCTGAAAGCAAGTATCGAAGACGGAACCCAGATTTTGAAGGGTATCAACCTGGAAGTGAAACCGGGCGAAGTCCATGCCATCATGGGCCCCAACGGTTCCGGTAAAAGTACGCTTTCGAAGGTGATTGCAGGCCACCCCGCCTACACCGTGAACGATGGCTCCGTGACCCTGGACGGCAAGGACCTGCTCTCCATGGAAATCTGCGAACGCGCCAATTCTGGCCTGTTCATCAGCACCCAGTACCCCACCGAAATTCCGGGCGTGAACAACGTGGAATTCTTGCAAATGGCGCTCAACTCCAAGCGCGCCTACCTGGGTCTTGAACCGCTGAGCGACGCCGACTTCAAGAAGCTTTGCGAAGAAAAGATGGCCATGCTCGAAATGGATGACCGTTACCGTGACCGCGGTGTAAACGACGGCTTTAGCGGCGGTGAAAAGAAGCGCAACGAAATTCTGCAGATGGCTATCTTGGACCCGAAGGTATCCTTCCTTGACGAAACGGACTCTGGCCTCGACATTGACGCCCTCCGCATCGTGGCTCACGGAATCAACCAGATTATGTCCCCCGAAAAGGCTGTAATCCTGGTGACCCACTACCAGAGACTTCTGGACTACATCAAGCCGACTTACGTGCATGTGCTCCGCCATGGTAAAATCATTCTTTCGGGCGGCCCGGAACTGGCGCTGAAGCTTGAAGAACAGGGCTACGACTGGATCGAGGAATAGGCATGAGTTACGACGTGACCGAAATATCGATGGCCGCAGCCGCCCGCCTAAAGGCGATTGGAATGCCGCGCCGCAATAACGAGTTGTGGACATTTTTCCCGGTAAACAAGATTCCCGAAAACACAGCCGAAACTCCAGTTTCTACCGGAATGACAAATTGCGATGATTTCGGCATTGCAAGCGAAGACGATTTCGCCGCATTGTTGCCGATTGCCAAGTCTGCCCCGCTCATGAAGAA
The DNA here is from genome assembly GCF_045131395.1 of Fibrobacter sp. Classification (GTDB taxonomy): domain Bacteria; phylum Fibrobacterota; class Fibrobacteria; order Fibrobacterales; family Fibrobacteraceae; genus Fibrobacter. The sequence continues at coordinate 44,313 of NZ_JBGUQY010000045.1, forward strand.
GGTCTTTGCCGCTGGCGAAACCGAGATGGGAATCATCAAGAGCCGCGACGACTTTGGACACAGCCAGTTCATTATTGAAAAAGGCGCCAAGGTTTCGCTGGAAATTTTGGACAACAAGGTGATGCATGAAATTGCCGCCGAGCGTTTTGACATTGTTGTCAAAGAAAACGCCGAATTGGAAATTTTCTTTGCAAATCCCGAAAACGAACTTCCGCTGACCTTCAGGCATTTCGACATCAAGCAGGCTGCACACTCTACCGTACGCTTTGCAAACATTCTGCAAGACGCCGGCATCGGCCGCATTAGCGCCCGCATCGAGCTCAACGGCGAAGGCGCCAATTTTGATTACCGCAGCCTGAATATTCTGAAGGGAAACGCCTCCAAGCACCAGCGCCTGACGATTTTGCATAACGCTCCCGAAACAGTGAGCACGCAGTTCGTGCGCAATATTCTGGACGAAAACGCCTACACCAGTTATGACGGCCAGGTGGTGGTCGGCTACAACTGCCCCAAGGTGAATTCGAGCCAGCTGGTGAACACGATTCTGTTGAGCGATGGCCCCAGCGTTTCGGTGAAGCCGGTTCTCAAGATTTACCACGACGACGTGGAATGCACCCACGGCAATACCGTAGGCGAACTGGACAAGGATCAAATGTTCTATTTGACCAGCCGCGGAATTCCGGCGGACAAGGCGCGAGCCATGCTGACACGCTCCTTTGCGAAGGAACTCTTCTTGCCGCTGCCCGAAGGACCGGCCAAGAAACGCCTGATGCAGATGATTTAATGAAGATTGTCCTCCCTGACCAAGTTAGGGAGGATTTTTTTATTTCTCGTAGACGGTCAGCACATCCGGACCGATCATAAACGATTCTTTAGCCACAAGGTTCGTCGGCAATTCCGGATAAGCGAGGCCGGTGGCGCCGCTGGATTCAAGAGCGCGTTCGACCGCGGGGTCCGAGGACTGCCATAGATCCAGGCGATTCCACAAACCGCATTTAAAGATTTCTTCAGCCAGGCGGGCGCCAGGTTCCACCATCAGGCGGTGCATGCCACGGGCCGAGAGATTCGCATGCATTTCGTGCCAGTTGGCAACGAAGGATGCATTGCTTAAAGCCACAACTTCAACTGTCAGCGACTCCCCCGCGACACTCAATTTTTCAAGAGCCGGCTGTGGCACGCATGTGAAAACAATGGGTGCCTTGCCCTCTTCTACAGGAGCTTGGAACACGCGAAGGCCCGAGATCTCGGCAGCGGTAAATTCATGATGCCCCGCCCAGATGATTTTGACGGGATTGTTCCCTTGTGCATAGCGCACATCGAGAGCGGGGTTGTCGGCAAGGAGCGTGCCCGCGCCCACGAGAACAGCGTCGCTCATGGCGCGGAGCTCATGGTTCCAGCAGTTGGCGCCTTGAGCGGTAATCTTGAGAGGCGCATGCAAACCGTCTGAGGCAAGCGCGCCCATGTAGCCTTCTTGGGAAATGGCGGACTTGAGTTCGACAAAAGTCGTCTTGGTGCGGACATGGAAATCGTAGGCTTCGAAGAAGCGTTCGATTTCGTGAAAGAGCATGCGAGATTCGGCGCGGGTCTCGGCTAAAGTCATCGGTTCTTCGCCCGAAAGGACCTTGCAACCGTCGTGAAAGCAGGAATCGTCCCAGCCGTTTTCGGAGATTGCCTTTTCGCAAGCTTCCAGGCCTTCGTACACCTTGATGCCCGCTTCTTCGAGAATGCTACGGCTCTTGCCGCGCACCACAGGATTCGGGTCGGCATGGGCGAAGTAGACTTCCTTGATGCCGGCTTCGATGATTGCCTTGGTGCAAGGGGGCGTGCGGCCATAATGGCAGCAGGGTTCCAGCGTCACGTAGATGGCCGCCCCGCGGGCGAGTTCGCCCGCGTCACGCAGCGCCATGACTTCTGCATGGGCATTCCCCGGGCGCTGTGTACGCCCCTTCCCCACGACGATTCCGTCGCGGACAACAACCGCCCCCACCGCAGGGTTCGGGCGGCTAATCCCTATAGAAAATAGGGATTGCTCGAATGCCAGTTGCAAATAGTTCATGCATCAAACAACGCCAACGGCGCGTTCATTACTTTTTCGGGTAAGCGAGGTAACCACCGAGAACGTTATACACGCGAGTATAGCCCTGGTCCATCAGGAACTTGGTAGCGGCTTCGCTGCGACGGCCAGAACGACAGTAAATCAGCAAATCCTGATCCTTCGAAAGTTCGCCAAAACGCTGTCTCAGGTCACCCAGCGGAATATTCACGGCATGAGGAGCAAAGCCTTCGTTCAGTTCCGACGGATTACGCACGTCCACGTAAACGGCACCGGCAGCATTCATTTCGATAGCCTTGTCCCAGTCAATCGATTGTACGCCGGCACGCACGGCCACTTCAGAAGGAGTCGGAGCCTTTTTTGCCACAGGCTGTTCCACAGCGGGCTGAGCCTGGACTTGAGCTTCTTCGGCCTTCTTTTCTTCGCATCCTGCAAACATGAATAACGAAGTCACAGCAATCAAAATCAACTTTTTCATTATTTCTCCATGGTTAATTTATTTACGGATTCAAAATCATTTTCGTCTAGCTGCAGGTATACACCCAACACGCGGTAGGTGTAACCGTCATCGCGCTTAAGAGGCACCGCATTAAACCAAAGCAGGCGACGCCCCATCCCGAAAGGCCCCTTCCAAGATTTAGAAAGGCCTTTTTCGAACACTTCCGAAAGTACACCGTGGAACAGCGAGAAATACCGGGGGCGCACCACTTCCAGCAAACGTTTGCCTTCGATTTCCTTGGGAATGGGGCTACCGAAAGCCAGGGAAAAAGCCTGATTGCAACCACAAATCTTATAATCCCTATCAATCCAGAAAAGACGGATATCCGGGAAGGCAAGAGCCGCCACCTGGGTCGATTCACTGACCTCGGATTCTTCGGTAATAGGCTTTTCAAGCTGCAGGTCTAGCTTGCGGGCAGAACCGCGGAATACGATTTTTGCATTTTCTTCGGTGTAAAGACGACCGCAGAATGCATACCAGTCCAAATTGCCGTCTTCACCCATCAGGCGCAATCTCACGCCGCGGTTTTCGCTGGAATCCTGGCCCTTGGCACGAAATTCCACAATGCGGGAATTCAAGTGCTTGTCAAAGAACAGGTAATCGTCTTCGGGCATCATGGCGCGAATATCCTGAACGCCCTGGGTTCTGGGGATTGCCCTGCCTTCATCATCGACAAGAGGTGTCAAGAAGGTAAAGGTACGGGTGTCCACATCCATGGACCACAGAAAATCCCCCGTGCTCTGGAGCAACAAGTCAACTTTCTCCTTCAGTTCATCGCGCTGCGTACGGGATTCCACATCCAAAGTCACGTTCTTGAGCAAAAGCACCATGTGGACATCGCCACCCTGCCTTTGCCTGGCACGGATTTCATACCAGTTCAGACCATCGCCCATGTCTTGGGAAAAGACAAAGGGAATATCGGGATAGGCGTCAAGGCCTCTGACATATTCCGAAAAGCGCTTGAATTCTGCAGCCGAAAAGACCTTCTTGAAGGACTTTTGACGAAGAATCAGATCATAAAGAGGGTCCGAAATAAAGGTGGGAGACGCATCGATGAGTCGCCCTTCTTTAGAAATAATCACCAAGAAATCGCTCAGGTAGCCCGCAAAATTGGAATAAATCTTTTGCTTGTTCAGCAAATCCCTAATCAAGAGCACAGAAATCACAAATGCTGTTATCACCAAAAAACAGACAAAGGACACTGCAATTAAAAGACCTACTGGTACCTGCATGCCTATAATATAGTCTTTTTTCGTATTGATTTCGATGCCGTAAAGCCAAACCAATCCCATATGGGGTAAGCATTGCCATACGCTCCCGAAAGGGACCAGTTTCCGACTGAAAGCACCAGTGAAACCGAAATGGCAAATTCAGGAAAGCGATAAGCCGATATCACGGACAAATGCGCAAATTTCAGGTAATTCCCCACATCAAAGGATTCGCCGTCATATTCCGCAAAGGCGCCAAAGCGAGCCCCGTCGAACCGAAGGGCCACCCCATAATCCATGTCAAAATAGTCCCCCTGATTCACTAAAGCGACCATTCCGGAAACAGACAAGGAGCTTTTCATGAGGGCAAGCCCCGCCTTATAGCGGTTACAGGTCCAGTTTTCTTGGCCCGGAAGAATATCCACCGACACTCCGTAGCCCAGCCCCCCGACAAACCATGAATGAGCTACCGAAGTCTGCAACTCGGAATACACCTGCCGGTAAAGGGTATCCATTTCCGTATAGGAACTAAAAAAAGCCATGCGGAAAAGCCCAAGCCCCATTTCGCCAGCCGCACTCGCCACCTGCAGAGACGCGTCCGGAACCTGGGCATAAGCCAGCCCGAAGCCGCCAAATTCCCCTTCGCCTAAACGGCGGGCAGGAGAAGACCTGTATCCCGGCAACCCCGAAAGGGCCAAGGAACCCCCAGGATTTTGGACAAATTCTCCGGGAAAATCCATAGCCAGAGCAAGGGACGCCAGCCATACTATTAATAATAGGACGCCCTTCATTCAAGGCCTCACCAGCAATCCCACCAACTTTTCATAGCGTCCCGAAGACAGGGAGATATAGATAACACCTATATCCGAGAGCTGTTGTAATGGGACATTCAGCCATGCGTTGGTATAGGGCGGCACCTCCATTTTCCATTGTTCCCGCCCCATCGAATCCAGCAATTTCAGCGCCACCGACTGTTCACTTTCTATATAAACCCGCAAAGGGGTCTTGTTCAAGCGCACCACCCGGGTCGACAGCTTGAAGGTAAAGGGTGCCTCGGGTTCACGTCGGGCACTTCCCCGGCGGCCACCAGCCTCCGGATTTTCATAGGCTTTCTGGAAACCCGGCGTATTCTCCGCCCGCAGCGTCCGGGGATTGAACCCCGATGGGCAAGCCACCGTTGACCGGTCCCAGGCCACACTATCGATTACCGTGTCACCCTTGCAAATCGCAATAGAACCCGCCGTATTGTTCAAGTACCCCATGGCATACTGAATGAGCCGCACATCCTTGAACCCCAGGTACTCCCGCAAAAGCAGCGTGTCCCTTGAAAAAAGGACTGTTTCGTAAGGGGCAATGGAATCCCGCCCCCGGCTCTTGCCTACACTCCAGTTCTTGGTCCGGTTGCAAAAACGGTACTCCTCTATAGGGAGTGACCGCCCCGACGCATTGTAGACTTCCACCCATTCAGGCTCCGGTTCCGCAGGGCAATGGTGAATTTCTGTAAAATAGAGATCCGGAGTCTCCGACCAGGCAGAACCGAAAAGAAAAAACACCACGCTTAAAAGAAGCGTGTTCAAACGCAAAACTGCATTAAGATTCATGAGACCCCCTAGGGGGTGCTGCCCTTAGCCAGTCAAGCCGGCGCCATATTTTAGGGGCAGGGCGTTACCTTGGATCCGTTAGTCAACGGTATATCCGTTAGGCAACATATAGGCAAGCGGGTTCACAGGGCTGTTGCGGACCCAGACCTCGTAATGGAGGTGGGGACCCACGGAACGGCCGGTGTTACCCATATAACCAATTACCTGATAACGGTGCAAGTACTGACCCGGGTGCACAATAGACAGCTGCATGTGACCATAGCGCGTCTTGATGCCGTTTCCGTGATCAATAGTTACAAAGTTACCGAAGGTCGAACTCATCTGGGCCACTTCTACCACGCCATCGGCAGAGGCATAAATCGGGGTCCAGCGTTCGTTAGCAATATCCACACCCTGGTGCATCTTGCCGACTTCACCCGTGACCGGATGGATACGGGGACCGAAAGCCGAAGCATAACGACCATTCGTCGGAGAGATAGACGGGATAAAGCGCCACATATAGTGCTTTTGGCCCATGAACTTGTTCAGCGTGCGGAAAGAGGAATCGTTGTTCGCAAGCTTGCCCTGAATGCGCTGAGCGGTTTCATTCAAGATGGACATGCGTTCATAGACCGGGGACGTCTTGCGCAACAAAAGGGAGTTAGGGCTAACAGAACCACCCGTACCCAGTTCGCGGGAAGCTTCATCCTGCACGGGCAGTCCAAAGCTAGCATAAAGGCGATTTTCGTCAGAAAAGAAAGAAGCCGTGGTGTTGGACAGGTAGTCCAGGGTTCCCTGGATCTGGGACATTTCCTTGTCCAGTTTCTGGCGTTCGTTCAACTGGTGGTTCAGGATCCCATCATAGATAGTGGTCGAAACCATCTGGACGATAAACAACAATACACCAATCGCTACAAAGATCCTAAGCACGGGCCATGCCTTGAACAGGAAGGCCGGCATGTGGACGGTCATAGACTTCGAGGAGTTCTGAAAGTGTATGGTTGTCTTGTAAAAATTCACGGGCGAAAAGATAGCAAAAAGGTCTTAAATGGCAACGCCTAATAGTGTGACGGGGGTCATACGGGGGGTAAAACGGGTCAAAAACGGCTTTTTTAGCTTAAAAACAGCAAAAACGCTTTTTCCATGAAAGGAAAAAGTAACATTCAAAAGGGTTGAAAAAGGGGGATTTAGACTTCGTTATCGATGTCTACGAAGCAGGCCGGAATACCCAGTTCGGCCTGGATTTTGGCTGCCAAAGCCCTCACCCCGAAGATTTCGGTACGGTGGTGGCCGCAGCTGAGGAGGTTGAACCCCAGTTCTTCACAAGCGATAGGAACGGCCTCCTTGATTTCGCCGGTGACGAAAGCGTCGCAACCGAGAGCGATTGCTTCCTCGATGGCAGGAGCACCTGCCGAGCCGCTGCAGACAGCCAGCTTTTTAATGGAAGGCTTACCGTACAGGAGGGCGTGCTGCACCCCATGTTCGAACACTTCATTCGCCTTTTCCACGAAGTCTTTAGCGGCAACGGGTTCGGCAAACTCGCCCACGACCCCGATGGTCCTTTCGCCTTCGCGGAGGAAGCCTTCTACATTCTGGAGGCCGAAGGCGTTGGCAATCAAGATGTTATTCCCCACTTCCATGTGACCGTCCAGGGGCAGGTGGAAGCCGTAAAGAGAGATTCCGTTCTGCATGAGGCGGCGCATGCGTTCGCCAAACTTGCCCACCAGCCTGCAGTTTTCACCCTTCCAGAAGCCATTCGGATGGTGAACGATAATGCAATCGGCCTTATTTTCGATGGCGGCATCGATGAGGCGGTCCCTGAAAGAGACTCCCGTAACGATTCGAGAGACCTTGTCGGAGGCTTCGACACAAAGACCATCGACACAGTAATCCTTGAACAATTTGGGTTCAAGCAGGTTATCGAGCCATGTCGAGAATTCGGAAATTTGCATCGGGGACCTCGTTGAGAAATTCTTTTCTTGAAATATAAATTTTAGCGCCGGCCCTAGAGTCGACCGAAACGACCCTTGAGCTTAGCGAGGGCATCGTCTTCGATGGTTTCTTCGGAATCGTCGCCTTTTCGCTTGAATTTGAGGATTTCGAAGTCTTCAATCAAGGCGCAGGCCTGCAGGTAGAGTTCCGGGAATTCGGTGTCGTCGGCGGAAAGGCGTTCCATTTTCGAAAGAAGGTCGCGGGCATTTTTGAGCTCGTGATCCTTCATAAAGCGGGCCTTGAGGAAGGGGCGGAACTTTTCGCGGAGCGTGCGCACCGAAAGTTCGGGGCGAGCCGGAGCCGCAGAATCGCTCAGAAGACAAAGGCGCTCGAACAAAGTCGTCACTTTGTCGGAGGTATAAAGGGCAATGACCTTGCCGATAGACTTGTGGTTAGCCGTAATGACGCCGAGGGCATCGCGGGCATGGTCGCCGCCTTGGCGCACAGCGACAGAGAATTCGCGGAGAATGTCCCAGAAGGCGACAAACGGTTCAGCACCGAGCAGGGCAGATTCGTAGGTAGCCCGCACCAGGGCGAGGCGCACCTCGTCATCTTCACTGCGGGAGGACACAGCTAGGTTCTTGAAATCGTTGATTTTCTTGCCGCGGGAAAATTCCAGGCCCGAGAAACGCACGCAGCGGTTCGCATCCAGATTGTCGGCGGCGAGGGACTTGAGGACCCAGGCCTTGAGGGCCGTCTTGAATCCGTCAGCATAAAGGCCACCGGTTTCCAGCAGATTTAGGCGGTCAGTAATGAGGGCCGTGTGCGGATCGGAAGCTTCGGGCGCGGGAGTCGCGCGACCTTCCACACGCTTGCGGAAGCTTTGCCAGAAAGAGGATTCTTCGGAGGTCATCAGGGCGGATTCGCCGAGACGCCAGCCAAAGCGCATTTCGTCCAAAGCAAAATCAATGCCAAATGTCACCACCACCGGGCGCACCGCCAGGAACAGGCGGAAGCTCCCCCATTCCGGATTGATTTCGACGGCGAACTTTTCCGGGAAGCCCTGCTTGAAAATCTTGGCATGCAAGCGCAGGTGGTTTTCCTTTTCGGGCGTCACCGTCGGAATATCGCAATCCAGCTGCTTCATGCCAGCGAAAACTTCGTACAGGAGCAGGAGCGGTGCCTTGTGCGGGTTCGCCTTCAGTTTGTCGCAGAAAGCGTCGTCGATAAAAGTGCGGCGGTTTTCCAGTTGCTTCTTGGCGGCCTTCGGCATTTCGCGGATAATCGATTCCGCCATCCATTCGCGCCACTGGTGAATGGAAAGAGCTAGCTTCGCAGGCGTAAGCTGCGGGAGCATGTCGTAAGGCAAGTCCAAGGTAATGCCGTCGTATTCCTTGGTGGCATCAAAGACCATCTCGCCCACCACCATACGACTCACCCGGTCAAGGCCTTCCACACGGAACTGTTCAATACTGCCACCGAGAGCGGGTTCCGGAGCCTTGGCCGCCTTTTTCAGCTTGTTTTTATTGTCGAGGAAATCGCCCAGGGATTGCTTCGCCCCTTCGGGGCTCGCAATGACGTAACCGCTCTCATTCTGGTCCAGCCAGAACTTGGCGTCAAATTTCAGGAACTGGTCGGTGTGTTCGGCAATATAGTCGCGGAGGGTCTTGATGGAATTCACCCGCGGGGCGATGCGCACGTAATAATCCACCAAAGCATCTTCGCTGGGAGCGAGGCCGAATTGGCGTTTGCGGGCTTCGAGGCCGTGCAAGTCTTCGACCACCCGGTCATTCTGCTTCATGAAGGGGAACGGGCGGGCCATCTGGCCGAGTACCACCGCTTCGCGCCAGAAAATTTCGGCACATTCGTCGGGGTTTACGCGAGCGTAATCCACTCGATGACCGCGGCTGATCACGAGGCCCCTGAAGCTCACTTCTTCTACCGCTTCCACAAAACCGCGTTCCTGGTTCCACATGGGCGAATACCAGCGGCGGGTGCAGAAGGGTTCCGCCACCTGCATAATCCATTCGGGCTTGATTTCGGCACCCTTGTTCAAAAAGATGCGGCTGGTTTCGCGGACTTCGGCGCTAAAGAGCCATTCCACGCTCTTGCCGTACAAATCGCTGCCGGGGAACACGTGGGTTTCGCGACCGCTCACCAATCGGTAGCAGCCATTTTCAATATCGCGGCGGGCAATGCCACCGAGGAATCCCGAAAGAAGCGCCACATGCAAATTGTCGCGGTGGAAAGAATCCAACGGGCAGACGCGATTTTCGTATTTCACGTCGAGAATGCGGCCAAATTGTTCGTAAAGGTCAATCCATTCGCGACAACGCAGAAAATGCAGGCTGAACTTGTCGCAGAATTTGCGCAACTTGTTCCAGGATTTTCCATCCCATTCGGCACAGAAGGCATTCCACATGCAAACAAAAGTGAGGAAGTCGCTCTTATGCCCCGCAAACTTGCGGTGCAGCTGGCGGATGCGGGTGCGTTCCGGCTCTTCGCTGGGGACTACGCGAGGGTCTTGAATGCTGAGAGCCGAGCAGACAATCAAAGCCGGCTGCAGCACTCCCGCTTCTCGCGCCCGGAGCAAAACCGCCGAAAGCGCCACATCCATAGGCAAGCGCGTCATTTCGCGGCCAAGTTTCGTCACATGGCCGGTGGAATTGTCCGCGGTCAAGGCGCCCAGTTCAAACAGAGTCTTGTAGGCGCCACGGAAAGCGGAATGTGGTGGCGACTGCAAGAACGGGAAGTTTTCCAATTCAAGCCCGAGGCTGCGCAACTGCAGAACCACGTTCGCGAGATTACTGCGCCGGATTTCCGGCTCCGTAAACTCGTCTCGCTTCTCAAATTCTTCGGGCGAATAAAGTCGGATACACACACCGGGCTTCACGCGGCCCGCTCGCCCCGTGCGCTGCCTTGCGCTCGCCTTCGAGATTTCTTCCACAGGCAAGCCCTGGATTCTCGACTGCGCATTGTAACGCGAGATTCGGGCCATGCCCGTATCTACCACGTAGGCGATTCCCGGAATCGTAAGCGAGGTTTCAGCGATATTCGTCGCCAGCACCACGCGAGTCTTGCCCGTATGCTTGAAAATGCGACGCTGTTCATCGGGACTCATGCGACCATAAAGCGGCAAGATATCGAAACTCGCCGAATCCAGTTCGTGGGCAAGCTCCCCCGCTAAATCTTGAATGTCGCGTTCCGTGGGCAAAAAGCAAAGCAGATGGTCACGGTGGCGAGTTTCCAAATCTAAAATCGCATCGCGGGCCTCATCCAATAAGCCGGAATCACCCTTACCGCTAATGTCGAGGGCAGCCCGGGCCGCAGCGCTACCGTCAAAGTAATACTCCACATCCACCGGGAAGGTGCGCCCCTCGGCTTCCATCACGCAGCTGTTGTCGTAAAATTTTTCGAAAAGCTTGGCATCCAGCGTCGCAGAAGCCACAATCAGCTTGAAGTCAGCGCGTTCCTTCAGCACCGTCTTGAAAATGCCGAGCAAGATGTCGATATTCAGCGAGCGTTCGTGGGCTTCGTCAATCACAATCGCCGAATACTGGCGAAAGAGTCTGTCGCGGCGGAATTCCTGCAGCAAGATACCGTCGGTCATCACCTTGATGGGGGCCGCGCTATCACCTTGCTCCCAGAAACGAATCTTGGTGCTGACGAGGGTTTCGTCTTTCAGTTCTTCGCGCAAGCGGTCTGCAATAGAAATAGCCGCCAAACGCCTCGGTTCCGTGACGCCGATCTTGAAGGCATTTTTATCAACGTCATTGCGAGCATCATTGATGCGAAGCAATCCATTTTGATTCTTGGCGCCCGCGAACCATTCTAAAAGAAATTTCGGTAGCTGCGTCGATTTACCCGAGCCCGTATCGGCCTTGACAATCACCACCTGGTGCTTTTCAAGCAACTCAAAAAATTCTTCCCGATGTTCAACAACGGGAAGTTCCGGGTACTCGATTTTCAAGTTAGCAGCAACCATTTTTTTAACGCAGATTTGTATCCTTCGACTGCACGCCTAACGGCGTTCCGCTCAGGATGACGCTGAAGCGTCATTCCTTTATGTGTCCGCACTTGTCGCAGGTAAGCTTGTAGCTGTTATCGGGGTCAACGACCATCACGCCGTCGCATTCCGGCACTTCGCACGGGAGTTCACCCGGCATGACTTCGCGGTAAGTCTCTTTTTCTGCCATCGTTTATTCTCCGATTTCCTTGAGGTAACGGGCCAAGGCGTCTTGCCATGTGGGGAGCGGCTTGAAACCAGCTTCCACCAATTTGCTCTTGTCCAGACGGCTGTTGAAGGGGCGTGCCGCCTTGCTTAAGCCATATTCGGCGGTGGTCACCGGCAACACCTTCGTAGATAGACCGGCCTGCTTGTAAATTTCGCAAGTGAAGTCGTACCAGCTAATGAATCCGCCTTCGTTGGTGGCGTGGTAGTAGCCGTACTTTTCCGTTTCGTTCATGTCCACGAGCAAGCGAGAAAGATCCAGCGTATAAGTCGGGGTGCCGATCTGGTCGTTCACCACGCGCACGGTATCGTGAGTCTTGCCCACGTTGAGCATGGTCTTGATAAAGTTCTTGCCATTGAGGCCGAACACCCAAGCGATACGCACAATGAAATACTTGGAAAGCGTATTGGCGACAGCGAGTTCGCCTTCCAGCTTGGTCTGGCCGTAAACGTTGAGAGGTTTGTAATCCTTGCAGTCGGGCTTCCAAGGTTCCGTGCCCAGGCCGTTGAACACGTAGTCGGTGCTGATATAGGTCATCTTGCAGCCCAGGCGCTTGCAAGCGTCGGCAATATTCTGGGTACCGCCCGCATTCACCGCGCGGACCTTTGCCACGTTGGCATCGTCTTCGGCCATGTCGACTGCAGTCCATGCGGCGCAGTGGATCACGGCATCGGGCTTGATTTCAGAAAGAGCCTTGTCGACGGCAACAGAGTCCGTAATGTCGAGCTGCACGTAAGGCATTGTGGTCACGGCAGAACCGTCAGCCACACCGCTGTATACCGGAGCCATGTCGGAGCCGACGCCTGTATGGCCGCGCTTTGCAAGTTCATTCATTACGTCGTGGCCCAGCTGGCCACCCACACCCGTCACAAAGAATTTCATGATTTATACCTCATCACCAAAAATAAAAAGTTATCAGTTACTAGTCAGTCCTTTCTTACACGAATTAAATAAAAAGCCTTGTTTTTATTGTTTAAAAAAAAACGTCTTGCTTTCGCAAGACGTTCCTCATCCACAATATAGGAGCATTTGGATGTTAAGATTTAGCGAGTCACACGAACCTGCTGGAACTTGCTTCCCTGCTTCACCATGTAGATTCCAGTCTGCTGGAACTTGGCGAAGAGAGCATCAGAGATGGATGCACCAGCGGCAACTTCAACCTTGCCGAGAGCGCGACCCTGCATGTCAAACACCTGGACCGTGCCAGAGACCTTGTTCAAGCGGACCGGCAGAGCAATCGCAGTCGTGCCTTCGGAACCCGGTTCAGCATTGGTGAAGACCAGCTTGACGTCACTAATCTTGACTGCACCTGTAGCTTGTCCCAAATTGATGGCAAACTGAGCGGCATCATCAGAATCTTCTTCCATAGCAAAGATAAATGTGTATTCCTGTTCCGTAGTGGTGATGTCAAATTCCTTAGTGGCGTATGCACCCCAGGGGTCTACGGATTGTTGGAAATTAACTTCAATCTTGCGATCTACATCAGCGCTAGCCTTAAAGGACAACTTGTACTTCATGCCCTTATCAAGAGCCAGATTGTACTGAACAAGCTGCGGCTGGTAACTTTCTGTACCAATAGTGGTAACATCAACCGTAGCCGTGCCACCAGCAACAGAAGTCTTTGCAGCAGAGTTACCCCAGTTTGTACCCTGACCCAGGAACCAAGATGCATCTTGGCTTGTAGAAATCACGTTGCTGCTCGGGAAATCACCATCCTTAAGAAGGTTCACTGTGGTTTCGCCTACCAATTCAAACTTGGCGACCACAGACTTATCCTTGTCCATGGTTACAGAAACGGTTTCAGAAGTGCCGGTAACAGCACCTTCCCAACCCACAAACCTCCAGCCTTCGTTGGCTTTGGCGGTGAGCTGTACAGTTGAATTCGGAGCATAATAGTTAGCGCTCGGGCTCTTTGTCACAGAACCTGCAGCAGCCGGAGATGCAGTTACATTGAGGCCAAGTTCATCGGCACTGCCACCGATTTTCAGAATGTTCTTCTTAACAGTAGCAGAACCTCTTGCATTGCCACCTTGTCCGGTGTAGGATTCAATTTTCATGGAAGCAACTTCATACAGTCTACCCATCTTCATACCCGCATCAGCCCATGCTTTGAAGTGCTTGGAAATAGAAATGGTACCCTTGGTACGATGCTGGCTCGTATTCGACGGGATGGACCAATACTGCTTAAAGGTGCTGTTACCCGAAAGAGAAGGCTGGTTAATACGGTCGGTAGTATAGAAATCGTAGTCAATACCATCGATCTTTGCAGAACCCCACTTTTTACCGCCCTGGGTAGGATTGTAGCTTCCGCGATCCTGGACAATGTAGTATTCAATTTCATCGCTGAAACCACTGGGAGCGTCACCCTTGTCGTAATAGCCCCAGCCATAGACACTGACATACTTCACGTTGTCGGAGGAGGTCCATTCCACTTCAAATTCGGCGGTAATATTACCCACATTCTGTACGGTAACAGTGGAGTTAGACCCCCAACGCTTTCCGGCACGGGCCAACATGTTGATAGTACCACTCCATTCAACGGAGAAAGCACCACCATTTTCATCGCTTGGGTTAAGCTTCATAGTTGCGTTACCGGCACCATTCTGGCTCCAGAGTTCGTAATCATAGCCAGCGCCACTACCAAACTTCTGCTCTGTGCCACCAGAGCAGGTAAGGGTCGTCTGCCCCCAGGAAATGGATGACGTAATTGCAGCTATGGCAATCCCCATCTTCGCAATTTTCGCAATACTCCTATTCATTTTATAACTCCTGAATGTTTAAGTTCTATTCCAAAGATATATCTGCAAAATCCAAATTGGAATACATGTATGACAATTGGCGTTGTTGTAAAAAACAACACCGAATCCACAATTTTTACACAAAAAAGCCAATTTTACGCCAAAATACGGCATTCTTTTCGTGTATATAAAATCGCCCCACAACAGTGTGTGAGGAGTCCTTTTTTTCCACAGAACAAGGAGTTTTTTTTACGGGATTTTCCTGAATTGTGCGGAAAACTCCTTAGATTAACGATTCACACGAACGCGAGTCAAGAAGCTACCCTATTTTACAAGGTACATACCCAGCTTGAGGAACTTCTGGAACAAAGCCTGTTCCATGTCAGCACCCGCCATCAATTCCACCGTTCCCATGTAGCAACCCCCATCCAGAATGTCAGACTCCAAGATGACATTAGTGTGGCAGTCCTGTACAAAATTGTTTCGGCCCCTTAGCGGGGCCGAACAACAATCAATTAAGCATCATCTTCAGAGGTCGGAACACCTATCTGCTGTTCCGGCTTGTCTTCAATCTTTTCCATGGAGTCGTCATCGACTTCGACGCCCTGCACGTGATCGAAGGTTTCCTTCGCCTCGGCGCTATCCTGTTCGATATCTTCGACGCTCGGGAGTGCGGTAGCATCTTGCACCACATCGCCTTCGCGCAGGCTGATAGCCTTGACGCCTTGGGCGTTACGGCCCGTGAGGCGGATATCGGCGGCCTTGATACGAATCACCTGGCCTTCGCGGCTGGTAATGATCAAGTCGTAGTCGTCGGCGACGCTTTCCACGAACACTGCCGGGCCCACCTTGTCGGTCACATTCAGGTTACGCACGCCCTTGCTACCGCGGCGAGTAATGCGGTAAGTAGAAGGTTCGCTGCGCTTGCCGTAACCGTTTTCGGTGATGGTCACGATCTTGTTGCCGGCCTTGAGCCACAGGAGAGAAATCACTTCGTCGCCTTCGGCCAAGGTAATGCCCTTCACGCCGTGAGTGCCACGACCCATGTTGCGGAAGCAACCGATCGGGAAGGTGACAGCCTGACCATTCTTGGTGGCAAGCATCAGCAAGTCCTTAGCAATCGGGCGGGCTTCCAAGTCTTCGGCGTCTTCGCTTTCTTCGGCGATGGCGGCTTCGGCAGCCTGGGCTTCTTCGGCTTCGTCGACATCAGATGCAGCCTGGCTTGCGTTGAATTCTTCGGCGCTCATGCCCACGAGCTGCACCTTCACCAATTCATCGTCTTCGTCGAGGCTGATGGCGTTAACGCCAGCCTTGCGCGGACGGCTGAACAGCGTGAGGTCCATCTTGTTGATGACACCCTTCTTGGTTGCAAATACGAGGCAGAAGTAACCGCCGAACTTGCGCACCGGCACAATGGCCTGCACCTTTTCGCCTTCGGTAAGACCGATAAAGTTGATAATCGGGCGACCCTTGCCGTTGCGGGTACCTTCGGGGAGGCGATAAACCTTGGTCCAGTAGGCACGGCCCTTGTTGGTGAACACCAGCAAGTAACTGTGAGTGCTTGCAGTAAAGATCTGTTCGACGTTGTCTTCTTCCTTGAGAGTTGCGCCGATAATGCCCTTGCCACCGCGGTTCTGAGCCTTGAAGGTATCAATCGGCAAACGCTTGATGTAGCCTTCGCGGCTGAGCGTAATCACCTGTTCTTCTTCGGCAATCAGGTCTTCGTAGTCGTAGTCATCGACGGCGTCTTCGATAGAAGTACGGCGGTCATCGCCACACTTGTCGACGATAGCATCGAGGCGGTCGAGCATGATCTTCACGCGGCGTTCGCGCTTTTCCAAAATGTCCTTCAAGTCGGCAACGGTAGCAACGAGTTCGTTGTATTCGTTTTCCAACTTTTCCAAGTTCAGGCCCGTGAGCTGGGCAAGACGCATGTCCACGATAGCCTGGGACTGAATTTCGTCCAGGTTGAAGCGGTCCTGCAAGGCAGTCTTTGCGGCTTCGGTCGTGGGGCTAGACTTGATGATCTGCACCACTTCGTCGATGTTCTGCGTGGCAATACGCAGGCCTTCGATAATGTGCAAGCGGGCTTCGGCCTTGTTCAAGTCGAACTGCGTGGAACGCGTAATCACTTCCAAGCGGTGGTCCACATAAACCTGGATGAGGTCCTTGAGAGTCAGGAGCTTCGGCAGGTTGTTGACGAGGGCCAGGTTGTAAATGCTGAAGGTCGTCTGGAGCTGCGTATTTTTGAACAAATTATTCAAAACGACTTCGGCCACCACATCCTTGCGCATTTCAATGACAATGCGCATACCTTCGCGGCTAGATTCATCGCGGATGTCGGTAATGCCGTCGACGCGCTTGTCCTTCACCAGTTCTGCAATCTTCTTACAGAGTTCGGCCTTGTTGACCATGTAAGGAATTTCGCTTACGACGATGCGCGGCTTACCGCGGCCATCCACATCGATTTCGGTACGGGCACGTACGCGTACGCGGCCATGCCCCGTGAGGTAAGCATCGCGGATGCCTGCGCGGCCACAAATGATACCACCGGTCGGGAAGTCCGGGCCAGACACATACTGCAGCAGGTCTTCGCCGGAAATGTCCGGATTTTCAGCAACAGCATGAATGGCATTCGAAATTTCACGAAGGTTGTGCGGAGCCATGGAAGTGGCCATACCCACAGCAATACCCGTGGTACCGTTCACCAGCATGTTCGGGAGGGCGGAGGGCAACACCTTCGGTTCTTCCAAAGATTCGTCGAAGTTCGGGCCCATGTCCACGGTGTCTTTTTCAAGGTCTTCCAACATGAGAGCGCCCATGTTGTTCATCTTGGCTTCGGTGTAACGCATAGCGGCAGCGCCGTCACCGTCGATAGAACCGAAGTTACCCTGACCGAACACCAGCGGGTAGCGCAACGAGAAGTCCTGCGCCATACGCACCAAGGTTTCGTACACGGCAGAGTCGCCATGGGGGTGGTACTTACCGATCACGTCACCCACGATACGGGCAGACTTCACCGTCGGCTTGTTGGGCACCACGCCCAGCTTGTGCATACTGTACATCACACGGCGGTGTACCGGCTTAAAACCGTCACGCGCATCAGGGAGTGCACGCGCTACGATCACGCTCATGGAATAGCGGAGGTAGCAATCCTGCATGTCCTTTTCAATCAAGGACCTGATTTGCGAACCTGGTACCAATTCTTCTGACATTCTTTTTCCTCTAATTATCCACCGGTGTTTCCACCAGCATTTCGTTTATTTCATTTAAACTTTCTTCGTCGGTCTGGTCGATGCGGTGGGGCGTAATCGTCGCATAGCCCTGATTCAGCAGATAGTCATCGCTATCCTTGGGCTGTTCGTCCCACAACTTGTCACCGTCCAGTTGCCACATATTCCCTTCGTGGGTGTAGTGGTCCGTAAACATTCCGAGGGCCATCTTAGTCGCCTTGTACCCCTTGAAGGTCTCGGCGGTAGCCTTTGGAAAATTCACGTTCCAGAAAACGCCTACGGGAATCCGCTCAAACAGGCGTTCCTTCACCACCTTCACTGCAAATTCCTTTGCAGTTTCCAGCATATTGGGTGTCGTACCCCTAAGCGAAAGGGCAATGCCTGGCACACCCCAAAGGGCAGCTTCGCGGGCTCCAGCCACCGTTCCCGAATACAAGGACGACACGCCGGAATTTTCACCCAAATTGACACCCGAAAAACACACGTCAAAAGCACCCGGACCGGCCCCCTCGGTAGTAAGCCCGTGCATGGCAAAATGGCCCAGCGCAAACTTCACGCAATCGGCCGGAGTCCCGGACATGGAATAGGCCTCCACAGCAGCGTCTACATCCACTTTTTTGACAGATAAAGCCTTACGTACCGTAAAGGCGTGAGAAACCCCACTCTGCTCCTCATCGGGTGCAAAAACATACACTTCTGCGATGGGCGCAAGGGCACACGCCAAAGCCAGCATATAGCCGCTTTTTATCCCATCATCGTTTGCGATGAGAACGCGTGTCTTTTGATCTTCTAACATGTAAGATAAAAGATAGAAAATTTACTCAAAAAAAGGGGTAAAAATACGCTCCATTAGCTATCTTTTTGAGCATGTTTTCCGAGAAGAAATTTCTAGCGACAAAAGAGACTTCCAAGGCCAAACGCATGGCCGAATTACTGCGCGTCATCATCCTGCAATTGGGCGACGACGTTCCCCGCGCCAAGCGAGAATTCGAGACCTACGCCGAATGGATGAAGCTCCCCGAAAGTGAGCGCCTCACCGGCAAAAACCAGGCGCAAATGATCGACCTGTACAAGACCTTCCGCACCCGTGCAGGACTCGGGTTCGAACGGGACGTTTACCTGGAGCAGGAACCGGGGGACCGCGAAGTCGCTAACGAAAAACCGATACAGTTCGCCGTGCTGGTGCACAACCTTCGCAGCGCCTTCAACGTAGGCTCCATTATCCGCAGCACGGACTGCTTCGGCCTCGAAGGAGTCCACCTCAGCGGTTACAGCTGCGGTCCCGACCATGTGACCGTCAAGAGCGCTGCCCGCGGCTGCCAGGAATGGATCTCCATCAAGCGCTGGGACTCCCCCTTCGATTGCGTCAAATGGCACAAGGAAAACGGTTACGAAATCATCGCCCTTGAAACCGGCGAAGACATTCCAAGCATCAATGAC
This sequence comes from Fibrobacter sp., assembly GCF_045131395.1. GTDB lineage: Bacteria > Fibrobacterota > Fibrobacteria > Fibrobacterales > Fibrobacteraceae > Fibrobacter. The sequence continues at coordinate 63,228 of NZ_JBGUQY010000045.1, forward strand.
GTCAAGTGGCCAGAAAAAGGCCTGATAATTCTCGGCAACGAAGAATTAGGAATCGCCCCCGAACTCATGGCGGAGGCGACAATGAAAGTGACCATTCCTATGGCTGGCCGCAAGGCGAGCATGAACGTCGCCGGAGCCTTTGCCATCATGGCATTCTGTTTGAGAAGCGCGCAGCGCTAATTACTTCAAATTATTTGGCAGGAGCCAAAGCCTTCACAGCGTCGGTCAGGCGATCGATGGCCTTGATGAGTTCATCCATCTTGGCTTCGCTGATGCCGGTCTGAATGGCATTTGCAGCACCGGAAACAGCATCCTTCACTTGAGATGCCACCTTGTCCGCAACCGATTCCTTCACGGGGACCTTGCCGAGCCAAATGTCCGGCCAGCGGTCATTGCCACTGTGGTAGGTAATACGCGTTGCAGATTCCACCGGTTCACCAATCTTCCAGATGTAGAGTTCGTAGTCAAACAGGTCATGGTCGTGACCCTTGTCGGTTGCGCCCCACACTAGCCACTTGCCATCGGGAGAAAGACGCGGGAAGTATTCGTGACTGCGGCGACCGGGCAGGTCCATCAGCTTCACGTTCTTCGGGATGCCGAAGAAACCCACCTTCTCGATCTGCTTGCCATCCTTGGCAGAGAACCAGAGGATTTCACTCGGAGCTGCGGTACCGCCGTTACCCGTCGGGTTCACGCGGTAAAGTTTGGAACCGTCAAAATTCCAGTCGATCTGGCAGCCGTCACCGGACTTGGTCCAGACATTCTTTTCCAAGTCCCACACGCCCGTTTCGCGCATGGAGCCGCGGAGCGTAATGGCCAAGTGCTTACCATCGGGGCTCATGTTCGGTTCCTGCAGAATCACACCGGACTTGTTGAAAGCCTTTTCGCCATCGAGAATCATCTTTTCAGCCTTAGAAGCGATGTCCATGGTAAAGACCTTGCCGGCGCGGCTAAAGACGATGGACTTGCCGTCGGGCCTCCAGGTGCCCCAAGTAGCGTTATCGACAACCTTGCGAGCATTTTCGCCCGAAATGTCGACCATCCACAAATCCCACTTTTCAGGATAGTTGGCGTCGTTTTCAGGCACCCAGCCACCCTTACTACGGTTGAACAAAACCGTCGAGCCATCCGGCGAAATGCGCGGGAACCAGTCCACGTTGTCACCCTGCGTGAGAGCGCGAGCGTTCGTACCGTCGGCATTCATAATCCAGATATCGTGATGAGAATTTGCTCGGCTCGTGGCCCAGACAATTGCACCTTCGAGCTTACCCTTGAGGGCAGAAAGGGCTTTTTGTTCATCAGCAGTCGGATCCACAGCGGCACCCGTCGGAGCCCCCTGCTGGGCAAAAACAGTCGAAAAAGCCAATAAGGCGGGAATTGCAAACTTCATCACATTCTTCATACCTCGCAATCTAGTAATTTCCTCCTCAAAAACAGCGAAAAAACGGCACCCAAAGCCCCAAAAACTTGACTACGCGCACATATTACACACATGTAAACAAAAAAGAAGTTCTTTTTTTTCCATTTTTGGCACAGAAAACCTATTTTCAAGAAAAAAAGGGATGTTCATGATGAAACATTTATCAAAAATCGCACTTTTGTCTGCAATGGCTCTGGGCAGCACCTTTGCCCTCGCCCAAGACATCACCCCCACCCGCGTGGGTCCTGTTAGCCAGTACGGTCAGCTCATGACCGGCAAGAACTCCCAGGGCCAAGGCCGCATTTACGGTAGCTGCGAAGGCGTCAAAGATGGTGCTGAAGTGCAGGTGCGTGGTATGAGCCTTTACTGGAGCCTGATGCCGCAAGCCGTCGAGTTCTGGAGTGAAGAAGGCGTTTCCACCATGGTGAACGACATGAACATCCAGATTGTGCGTGCCGCCATGGCAACCGGCAATGAAGACTGGAACAACGGCTATCAGGGCTACGGCAGCGATCCCAACACACAGATGAACTTGATGAAGACCGTTGTAGAAGCGGCCATCAAGAACGATATCTACGTGATCATCGACTGGCATTCGCACAACGCCAACGAACAGACCGAGGCTTCCAAGAACTTCTTCAAGCAAATGGCGCAGACCTACGGCAAATACGACAACGTGATTTTCGAGTTGTTCAACGAACCAACCGACATTGCTTGGGGCACCATTAAAAATTACGCCGACCAGGTGGTTTCTGTCATCCGCGAATACTCCGACAACCTGATTCTTGTGGGTACCCCCAAGTGGGACCAGAACCCGCAAGTAGCTATCGGAAATGAAGTCAATGACCCCAAGAAAAATACCGCCTACACCTTGCACTACTACGCCAATAGCCACTGCTGGAGCGGCACCTACGACTGGGGTGGAACTTGCGAAGGCACTAACGGCGAACAAGCAATCAATGCAGGCCTTTCCGTATTCGTTTCGGAATGGGGCACAGGTACTGCCGACGGCGGTGGCACTCCGGACCAGGGCCGCAACCAGAGCTGGCAGGAATACATCAACAAGCACAAGCTTTCGTGGGCAAACTGGTCTGCATCCAAGATTAGCGAAGGTACAGCCGCATTTGAAGGTTCTTCGACCAAGAATTCTCTTCAATACACCGCTTCCGGCAACCTCGTGAAGGGTTACCTTGCCACCAACCCCACCAGTTACACAAAATGCGCAGCCAACAACGGAAATGAAACCCCGATCTTTGTAAAGACCGACCTGAACTTCAACGTAACCTTCTCTGGCAACGCCTTGCACATTGCAGGCGCACCCATGACGGTCGAAATTTACAGCTTGAAGGGCGACAAGCTTATGGCTATCGACAACGTGAGTGGCACGCTTTCGCTCGCCAAGCTCCCCGTCGGGAAGTATTTCGCACGAATCCACGGAAAGTCAACCAATATGGTTCGCGCATTCCAGATTAAGTAATTAAACCCAAAGAGAGAGAGATGAGAGCCCGGCCATTGTGCCGGGCTCTTCCTTATAAGACCGTTCGGCTCTATTGCAAAATCAAGAATGTGATATCCATTCGGGCTATCTTTTATCAAATACGGCGAAATATTCGTCGCGGTATACCAGATGCCAGCGCATATCTCTATCGAGGGCAAGCATCAGATTATCCCAGCGGGCGTAATACTGCAGCGGGAATAGGGCGCGGCCTATTCCGAGTGAATCGGCGTCAGCCATAAACAGCGACGGATTTTGAGCGTACTCAAGGTAACGTTCAAAGAAATCTGCGGTCTTAAGGATGAATCGCCCGTCGATGTAAATGGAATCTGCGGGATTCATGAACGCTAAATAACCGCCGGCGCGGTCATCGTTAAACAGCCTGCCCGAATGAGGGTGCTGCTGCATCCAACTCACCGCATCCACAGGGACTCGCTGGTACGAGACCATCGAATAATCATAGGCGGCAAGGGAACGCGCCCAAAGTCCCACGATGAACGCAGCGGCAAAAAGCCCCACATATTTTGCGATGACTTGGCAACGAACCGATTCAAGAACCCCATCAAGAAAGCGAATTTTACAGACTGCACCCAAGAACACCGGCAGGAACAGCACGAAGTTACGCTCAGCAATCAAGGCAAGGACGGCTGTTGCCATTAAAACAATTCGACTATAGATTGCTTCGGACCGGAACGGTCCTCGCAATGACGTATAAGTAGAATAAGCTCCGTAGCAAAGTCCCGCTACACAACACACAAGCATCAGCAGCGATTCGACGACATTCTCCCCCGCCATCAAAAGCGTTACGGGAGAACGGTTCTCGGCAATCTGGCTTGCAAATACTGCGGCAGAAGGCGTAAGGCCCAGCAGACGATCCAAGAGTCCAAAGGGGTACAGAAACAGGGCCAAACTTTCACGATGCAAAAACGGCATTAGCCAAAGGAGCAATACAAAAGCAATTTGCGGCACAACAAATTTCACGCTGAGTCCGCCCTGTTTTTTAGCTTCAAGCAAGCAGGCGCACAATACGAGCGTCGCAAAAATCGGTCCAAGAATATAAAGGCCCTGACACTTGCACCAGAACCATTGAATTGCCAGTAAAGAAATTACTGTAACAATTTTCTTGTGGATTGCTTCGTCACAAAGCTCCTCGCAATGACGTAAGCGGAAAAACCACGGAATGACATTCCAATAGATGCCCAGGAACAGGAGCGAAAAAAGTACCGGGCGAATTTCAAAATGGAAGCGAAAAATAAAGAGGAGGATTATGCCGATTCCGGCTCGGAGGCCGGAATGACGTTCAGCATGAGAATTGCCACGAAGGAAAAGCCAAAACACAACTCCCCACAACACGGCCTTGAAAGCCACCAAGAGCGGAGCGCCGCCCAAGCCGTAGACAACGCCTACAACCTGCTGAAAGTATTCATGCACATTGACAACAGGCGCGCGGACAGGCGTCCATGTAGTCACCCATTCGCGAGCACAGGCCAAATGCCACCAGATGTCGGTATCGGTCAACGGAAAAATCGCGAATAAGGCAACAATTACGGCTATAATCATTTCAAAGATTTCAGGACAGAATCCAGGCGTGCCGTGATTTTGGGAGCTCCATTGTAGCACAAATGATCGCTATCCACAGCTTCCATATCAGTATAATCGTGAGCACCCATCTTGTTTTCATCAAACAAAGTAAAGTTCGGATAAATCCGTTCTAATTCATGGAACTGATCTATCAAAGATTTCGCCAAGCTGCGACGCATTCCATAACGGCCAAAAATACCCGTATCCTTATATCTGGGGTTCTGGGGGAAAATCATCCCAACCACATATATGTTACGATTCAGGCAAATTTCAATAATATTCTTCAATGCATCAAGGCTATTTTCGATAAAATACATTTTATCATCAAAATAAGTCGAATCCGCATCAATTGCAGGCGGGTCACCCCATGTTATACAATAAGTTGCCGTATAGCGGCCCCGATCTTCCAAATAGGACTGAGCCTCTGTCACCGAAATCGAATTTTCAGTAGCTTCCAACAGTCCCTTCGGATAACCGTCACTCCAATACCCATGATTTTCATCATAAAGGTATCCCGGATATTTCTTATAAGTTACAACAAAGAAATTATCGCTTTCCGGGCCATCAATTTTATGCCAAAAATCAATATCTAAGGAAACCACCACATATTTCAAGTTTTTCAAATGGGGTATCAGATATTTGTCAAGATAATCGCGGGATGCATATATAGAATTGGGCGTGTGGGCAAAATTGACCGCAAAGAATTCAGGAGAAAAAGCCTTTGGCGATATGGAATAAAGCGGACGGGAAGACCCAATAATGGCAACATTTGCCGAATCGCGAAAACGCCACAGAAGTTCCATATTGTATCGCATCAGGACTGGGCCCCACTCATCATCGGGATTCATGTAAACACCGGCACTATCCAGGTCGAGATTTTCATTTTCTACATCAACTGATTTCCCAGCTACCCACAAATTTGGATGCCAAAGTTCATCACCAGAAACCAGTTCCGAGACGCTACTGTCAGACAAATCAATCACCACAATCTTTTGGTGCGAACCATTTGAATTGGCAAGCGTTGCCACGGCTTTATTTTCAGCACCGTTCACCCATTCGCTGTGGTCAAAGGTATAGCCAGAGGGAGCCGCTACGATTTGCACCAAATTTCCAGCACTGTCAGCAATCAACAGGCGTTCATGAGTACCATAGCTTTCCCCAGCAAAGGCATTTCCCGTCTTGCCACCGAAATCGAGGAACAGAACACGCTTGCTGCCATCCTTCGAGAGAGACACGTTGCAAGCTTGTTCCGCATTTTCACCATTCTTGTACCATACGGTGTCGCGACCACTATTCACAATCGACGAGCCGCTATTCGCAAGGCGGGCGCGCAAGAGACGCGCTCCCGTAACAGCCAAGGTATTATCATCACTAATTCCATCATGATATGCGCCGTCGAACAACTTTTGAGGCTTGCCAAACTTGCCCTTTGAAAATTTCACCTGCCAGGTAGATGTATTCTTGAAGGTCGTTTCATCCCTATTGTTGCCCGCATCCGTCACATATACGATAGTCGTATCACCATTTTCAAGGACTCGCCAACGGGGAATAGCGGCACTTTCTACATCAAGCTTTACAAGATTCGAACCACCGGCATCCAGATTGCGGACATAAACAGAAGACAAACCCGACACCCCTTCCATTCCGGTGCAGAACGCCACCAGTTTTCCATTGGGCGAAATATCAGGGTGATAAACTTCAAGGGTATCGGCGATTTCAACCACAGAAATGACACCACTAGAATAATCGATATAATCAAGATTTCCCGAGATATCATTTCTAAAAGCAAGTTTTGCTTTGTAAGACCCTACAAGAGTACGAATCGTCGATGAATTCGCAAGCGGCACCACTCTACTGGAATTCACCTTACCATTGGTTCCCATCCAAACAGCATTTGGAATTTTTCCAAAGGCCAAGCGAAAGCCCACATAATCCGCACGAGTAGAAGACGTTACCGTATACACATCTCCGCGACTATACAAACTAATGGATTCCAAAGCGTTACGGAAACTGCCACCTTTTAAAATACGCTGGCCCAGCGCTCCCCCATCAGGGGCGCCCACATAATTATCAAGAATCGTATCGCGGAAATTGCCAAGCCAGTCATTTACCCATTCCATGGCATTGCCGGCCATATCGCAAAGTCCACTCATTTTGCCAATGCTACAAACCACATGCAACTTGTAATCCGAATTTTGCGCCGTCCAGGCAGAATCCAAATTCCACGCCTGATGAGCCACCAGCACCCATTCCGCTTCGCTGGGCAGTCGATAGGCGTCAACCTCGGGGTAATAGGCAAAGCCCTCTAAATTTGTGCAATGTTTTTCGTTATCAAACGTAGCATTGACATAAGTGTAGGCCGTATCAAAGCCTTCAGCCTTACTGCGTTCATTTGCAAACAAAACTGCATCATAGTAAGTTACGTTTATGGCCGGGAATTCATCGTTTTCGCAGTTCAAGGCAAGCCCTGTAGCGAAGCTCATCAGAGAATCAAATTCCGCGCAAGTCACCTCATGTTGCCCCAGCAAGAAATCATAATAGAATTTCACTAACATTGCAGGACGTTCGTTTACCCGGGCCTCTTCTGAATTTGTTCCCAAAACAGCAACGGCACCCGTCGCCTTTACACGAAGCATTCCCGAAAGGCTATCTTCGGAAAATTCCACCGGCGAAGTTTGCTGCGATGCAGAATCGCCTTCCGAATTGGAGCAGGCGCAAATCAAAAAAGCTAACAATGTAAAAAGCAACTTCATCATTTTAGAGTTCTCAAAAGGGAATCCAAACGCGCCGTAAATTGATCCGCCCCTAAATAGCTTAGATGAGTATTATTGTAAGCCATTTCTGGCGTATAATCATGTTTGCCATCTTTATTTTCGTCAAAAACAACGTAACCTTTTTCGACTAACATATCAATAATTTCTCTAGCAGCATCCCTACTAGGACCAAAGACTCCATAAGCATCAGTTTCTGCGTAGGCAGGATTGCGAGGCGTAATCGCCAGGACCAGCTTTATATTCCGCTTATCCATTTCGTCCCTCAGTTCATCAAGAATTTCAAAATTAGCTTGTGTGACGGGGTTATCTACAGGCAATGCAGAGACATCCAAAGCAACATAGGTGTCCCCCCACGAAACAGAAGGCATCAGGAAAGTATTTTCTATGTAATTCTGAGTAAAGAGATCCCTAGGATACGAATATTCCAAACTTAGCGCAGCAATAATATCTTTGTTTTCTGAATTCAAATGATGTTCGTCATAGGCCAAGCCGGGAGAATATTTTCGGATAAAGTCCAAATAAGCGACTTCGCTTCTATAAAAAAGTCCCGGAGAAAGTTCCAATACGACAGCCTTGACGTTATCTGCATAAGGGAATATGTAGTTTTTCAAAAGGTAATTGAACAAATGGATATCTGCCAACGTTACGGCCATATTCAAGGCTTTGTACGATGTCATTGCCGTATCAATCACGGCGTCCAGCAACATCGAACTGCCCAACAATATACATTCCCATTCAGAGTATTCACTCCAGAACATTTGCAATTTCATTGCCAATTCTACCGAAGATGACTGCACAATGTTTTCAGGATGATTTTCAAAATATAAGCCGGCACTATCCAGGTTAAGCATGTCGTCATCCGAATCAACAAAGGGCGCATTCACCCAAAAACTCGGATGCCAAATTTCATCGCCAGAAACCAATTCCGAAACGCTGCTGTCCGACAAATCAACCACCACAATCTTTTGATGCGATCCGCTAGGACTGACAAGCGTCGCCACGATTTTATTTTCAGCGCCACCCACCCATTCACTATGATCAAAGCTAAAACCAGATGGGGCGGCGACAGACAGCAATAAAATCCCAGTGCTGTCGGCAATCAGCAAACGTTCATGAGTAGAATAGTTCTTTCCTGCAAATTTTTGACCCGTTTTGCCGCCAAAATCCAGAAAAACCGTACGTTTGCTTCCATCTTTTGCCAGCGACACATTGCAAGCCTGCTCGGCATCACCTTCATCCTTGTACCATACGGTATCGCGGGCATTATTCATCAGAGTCGAACCTTCTGCAGCGACGCGGGCACGAAGAAGCCGCGCCCCCGTGACAGCCAATGTGTTGTCATCGCTGACACCGCCATGGTAGGCCCCGTCGAACAATTTTTCAGGCTTACCGAACTTACCATTGGAAAATTTTACTTGCCAGGTAGATGCCGACAAAAATGCTGATTCATCCTTGTTGTTTCCGGCACTAGTCACGTAGACAATTACCGTATCGCCATTTTCAAGAACACGCCAACGAGGAATCGCAGCATTTTCCACATCAAGCTTCACAATATTCGACCCTTCGGCATTCAAGTCGCGGACATAGAGAGAAGAGTTCCCAGAAACACCTTCAAGCCCAGTACAGAACGCAATACGCTTACCATCAGGAGAAATTTCAGGATGATATCCGTCAATCGTGTCTTTTATTTCAATCACCGAAACAACACCACTAGAATAGTCTACATAAGCGATATTTCCAGAAAGATCGTTCCTAAAGGCTATTTTCGCCTTGTACGTACCAACAAGCGAATGAATCATTGATAAATCAGCTATAGGAATCACTCTACTGGAATTTGCGCTACCGTCGGCACCCATCCAAACCGCATCAGGAATCGTCCCAACAGCCATACGAAAACCCACATAATCCGCTCTAGTCGAAGAAGTTACCATATAAGTATCGCCACGGCTATACAAGTTAATGGTTTCGGCCATATTGCGGAAACTCCCGCCCTTCACGATTCGCTGACCCAATGCACCCCCATCGGGAGCGCCAACATAGTTCGTCAAAGTCGTATCACGGAAACTACCCAGCCAGTCGTTCACCCACTCCATGGCATTACCGGCCATATCGCAAATTCCGTCCAGCAGGCCCTTTGTACAGACAGCATGCAATTTATATTCCGAATTCTGCGCTGTCCAGCTTGAATCTACATTCCAGTTCCGGCCCGCAACCAGCACCCATTCCGCTTCGGTGGGAATACGGAAGGCCTTTACTTCGGGATGAAAAATAAGTCCCTCTAAATTAATACAATGCTTGTCGCTATCAAAGCCCGCGTTGGAATAAGTATAGGCAGTATCGAATCCTTCGGCCTTGCTGCGTTCATTTGCAAAAAGAACCGCATCGTAGTAGGTCACATTCGTGGCCGGCAAGCTGTCATTGTCGCAATTCAGCACAAGCCCTGTAGCAGATTTCATCAGAGCGTCAAATTCAACGCAGGTCACCTCGTGCTTTCCTATGGAGAAATCGTAGTCAAAGTTCACCTGCATTGCGGGCTGTTCGTTTACTCGAGCCTCTTTCGAATCCGTACCCAAGACTGCGACAGCACCTGTCGCCTTTACAAGAAACATTCCCGAAAGACTGTCTTCGAAAATTTCCACCGACGGACTTTGCTGCGGAATAGAATCGCTCTCCGAATTGGAGCAGGCGCAAATCAGCACGAAAAACGCAATACAAATAAACAGACGCATTTACAAAAAATAGAAAATTCGGCAAACAAGCCCGCTTACAAATGGTCTGGCAGGCGGCTTTTGGCAATTTCCTGGTTAGCCTTGATTCCCGGATATTCCGAAAAGAATTCTTCTGCCATACGATACCAGGTGAGAGCCTTGCGCAAGTCGCTATCCAGGTAAAGATTTCCCATGTTGAAGGCGGCTAGGCCCACAAATTGCGTAGGGGTCAGAGGCTTAAATTCAAGGCCAGTCCAAGGGCCTTTTTTATACTTTTCGCGGTACTCCTGGTCGGTATAGGAATAGCCCTCTCGATTGGGCTCCAAATTTACGCCAGTTGCAGAATCAGCTCCGTAACGCAAGAAAACATGCCCCGGCAACATGATGACAGAAAGGGGAATTTGTCTGGACTCGGCCACCATCATGGCAAGCCAAGAAAGGCCCATGCAGCCGGATTTTCTAGTTTCAAGAACCCGCAGGGGCAATATGGAATTTCTCGCCACCGCAGGCTCCCCCGCACCGGCAAATTCCAGATTCCAGTGTTCCCAAAGCAAAGCCTTCAGACTCTGCAGGGTATCACTAGAAGCCTTCAACGCGCTGTCATAAAAAGCAAGCCCTTCACTCCACGCAGGCTCCGATTCCAAGCAGCCCGGCAACTTGTCTTCGAAAGAACAAGCAGCATCTTTAAAGCTCATGTTCTCGGTTTGTCCGCTCCAAAGCACCAGCGCGAGCGATGCCGCAAAGACGACAATCAGCACTGGCCAAAAGAATCGTTTAGCGAGAGCGGTAAGGCGAGCGAGCATAAAGACTAAAGACCGTCCCACTCCATGGGAGATTGCCAGAAGTCACGAGCCGTCATCATGTAAATCACAAGACGCTTGCTCTGCATATCCTTCTTCATTTTCATCATGCGGTGATACACGCCAGGGCCGCCGCCCCAGCTGGTAAGCACTTGCACGTCAAGGCCCGTTGCATAAGCCAGAAGCGAGCCAGGACCGCCGCTCTTTTGATCGACGGATTCAAACACGCCCGTAAAGGAATCGCCCATCAAAAGAATCGGCGAATTCTTGCCGCCCTTGTAAGCTTCAGTGCCCTTGAAAATCTTCATGACCGGCAAAGTATCTGCCGGATACTTGGACTTTTCGGCATCGGGCAAATGAGCCACCAAATCACCTTCACGAAGGGTCTTTGTTTCCTGCAAATTCAAGGAACCCGGCTGAGCGCCCGATTCGGCGTACCAAGAATACTGCGTCACGCGAGAAGCCAGCAATTCCATGGCCGCAAGCATACCCGGCAATGCCCAGTGAGTATCGTAACGCTGGTAACTGTAATGGGGCGGTTCATCGCCAGACTTGGCTGCCATCAAGGCCGGGTAAAGATCCAGCACGTCAAGGCCCGCGGCAAGCATTTCGCGAGTAAATTCACGGCCAGCGGGGTTCACGCAAAGGTCGGCCGCAGTGCCATCTACCAGGCGTTCGCCATAAATTTCTTCTTTCACGGGAACCGGCACTACCAAAAGCTGTACGTTCAGGGAATCCAGATACTTTTTGAGTTCCAACAAGCGCGGAAGCGGATTATGCAAAGAATCCTGTTGCGTTATTTTATCCGCAAGCAGATAATTGGCATTGCGCCTGAACCAAAGCATGTCGCCATTAGCCCAAGCGTTCTGCTCCTTAGGCAAATTTTTGAGCTTTTTCGAAAGACTTTCACGGAATTTCTTTGTCGCCGCATTTTCGGGACAGGAACCTTCGAGCGAAGCAAGAGTCTCGAGCCTGAAAGCGGAATTCGTATCGAGAACGCGGTTCACCGGCACCACCTCCCCCGCTTCGGCCAAGGAATCCGCCGTACGCTTGGCACGCAGGGCTTCGTCACTCAGGCGGAATGCAGGCACTTCAAAGGCAACCCACATCGGCGAACCCATGGGGTTGCCGCGCATCACGGCAAAAGGCCTATTCTTGTCGCCTTCCCACGGGGCACCGGCCGTATGGGGTTCCAAGTCCGTATTCAAAGTCGGATACCAGTAAGACGACAAAGTGCGAGCCCAATTCATGGCATCGTCAATGTTCATTTCGCCGGTCAAATAGTAATTCAGGATTTCAGCGGTTTCACCCTTAGAGCTAAGTTTCAGTTTGCCATAAAATACGGAACGTTCCGTCCACTGCGCAGGCATCACTTCGACCCACCAGTCCACGGAACCATCGCTCAGGGGAACACCCCACATACGAGTCACCGTCTGGAAAGCACGGAATACATCGGGTTCATCCCACTTGACGGCTTCAACGGAATTCAACACCTGAGCCAAGGAATCGCTCCCGGTCTGCGCATAAAGAATCTTCGCAAGGGGTTCCCAAGCCAAGGGCTGGCGGCCCGCAACCGCCTCCGGTTCGTATTCCGAAAGGGATTCCAGCATCGGGAACGGATATTCAGCAAGCTTTGCCGAAGCCATCTTGCCTGTATAATTTTCAGGTTTATCTTCTTTGCCCGCCAAGCGAATCGGATTGTTGAAATATGCCGCAAAATCAAGGGCTGCAAGAGTAGGCTTGTTGACCACACGCACTTGCTTGTCTGCATTCAAGAACCTCATTTCGAACATTGTGACAGGAGTTGAAGGCTGGGGCGGCAATGCAGCAGGTAGACTTTCAGCAGAAACACTGGGCTGAGCCGTCTCAGGCTCCTGCTTGCTAGAGGCGCAAGAAGAAAGGGACCATGTCAAAGCAGCCAGAACGGAGACTGCCACTGAAATTTTTTTATAGCGGGATTCGAGAAATTTCATAATTAAAATATACTAAATCTGTTTTTCAGTCTAAATTTCTAAATTTACCGCGCAATCAAGGATTATCCATGAATTTTAGAGATTTTGGCAAATACAACCAGTTCAAGGAACAATTCGCCGGCATGTCTCCCGAAATGAAGGAGCAGATGATGCGCATGGCGAAGGAACAAATGAAGGCTCGCATTCAAGCATTTGTTCAAAAATGGCTTTCGCTCCCCATTCTAACGATTGTCGCCGTTGCCTTGGGCGCAGTTGTCGGAGCACTTACGGCCTTCTTTGGGCAGGTTTTGTTGACTGTCAGCGCCTTGCGCGATGCCAACCCCATTTATTGGATTCCGGGGCTCGCCCTCATCGGTGTCGCCATTGTCCTGGGTTACCAGAAATTCGGCAAGGGAACCGAGCGCGGCATGGATATGGTTTTTGGGGTCGCCCACGGGAAAGAAAGCGAAATTCCGCTGCGCATGATCCCCATGGTTGCAGTAAGCACTTGGCTCACCCACTTGTTCGGCGGTAGCGCTGGTCGCGAAGGCGTCGCCATTCAGATTGGGGCAACACTCGGCCACAACATCAGCAAAAAGATTCATGTCGAAAACGCAGGCAAGATTCTGCTCATTGCCGGTATGGCCGCAGGCTTTGCAGGCCTTTTCCAGACACCGTTAGCCGCCATTGCGCTGGCTCTTGAAGTTTTGCTCGTGGGTTACTTGAATCTGTCGGCGTTGCTCCCGGCAACGGTCGCGGCATTTACTGCCTACAAAGTTTCTGAAATGCTCGGGCTCGAAAAGTTCTCGGTGAACTTGAGCGGTCTGTTCCCGAATTGGAACGTGGCAGGTCTCCTGTGGAACGAAAATGGCCTTGACATTCATTTTGTGTTGAAGCTTGCCCTGCTGGGCGTTTTATTCGGAATCGTAGGCGGCGGCTTTGCCAAGTTGCTATCGCTTGCCAAGAAACTTTTCGCAAATAAGTTGCCCAACCCGCTTAAGCGAATCGCCTTCGTAGGCATTGCCCTCAGCGCATTGATTCTCCTTTTCTGGCAAGGCCGTTATGCGGGCCTCGGCACAAACTTGATTGACTTGAGCTTTGCAGCTTCAGCGCAAGATGCCTCCACGATTTACGCCTGCGACTGGATTCTAAAATTCGTGCTGACCATCGTGACGGTCGCCGTCGGATTCAAGGGCGGCGAAGTCACCCCGTTGTTTGCCATCGGAGCAACCTTTGGCACTTGGGTAGCCGCCATGGTGGGCGTACCCCTGCCCCTTGCCGCTGCCCTCGGTTACGCGGCCGTCTTTGGCGGTGCCACCAACACCCTATTCGCCCCCATCTTTATCGGAGCCGAAATCTTCGGATTTGATACACTCCCCGCCTTCTTTATCGTTTGCGTGGTCGCCTTCGTTTGCAACGGCGGACAAAGCATTTACGCACAGAAGAAATTGAGACTCAAATAAGAAGGATTGCCGCGCCTCTAACGAGGCTCGCAATGACGTAAAAAAATGAACGCGGTCTATATCGAAATCACGGACGTTTGCAATTTGAATTGCAGCTTTTGCCCCTGCGGCAAGGCGAATTCATCATCGTCCCATTCGGCAAATAGGCCCCGCGAGTTCATGAGCACGGAACTTTTTGAAAAGTGCATCGAGGAATCCGCCACTGTCGCCGAAAACGTCTTCTTTCATGTTCTTGGTGAACCTACGCTGCACCCCGGTTTCGGACAGTTCCTCAAAAGACTGGAGCAGACACCGCTCAAGTTGAACTTGACCACCAACGGCACCACCATTGCGCGCGTCGGCAAATTGATTTTGGCTTCCCCTGCAGTGCGACAGGTGAATTTTTCAACCCACGCCTACGCAGAATTGCCGCAAGATGAGGCAACCCGCCACCTTCAAGATGTTCTTGACTTCTGCAAGATGGCGAATGCCGTTCGACCAGACCTCTACATTAATTTAAGGCTTTGGAATGTCGGCGATGCGGCCAGCAATTCTTGGAACGAGATGATGCTTGCCAAGGTGAATGAAGCCTTCGGAAACACTGTTGAGGACTCCGCCAACGCCGAATCTGGCATGCAGATTTCGCTGGAACATTTCTGCAGCCGTCATAAGAGTTTTAATGTCGTCGGGAGAATTTACCTCCATCAAGATTCCCGCTTTGAATGGCCCGAAAAGCCTTCCGCGACCGATATGACTGTCGCCGGCACATGCCGCGCCCTCGATACGCATGTAGCCATTTTGCACGACGGGCGCGTGGTCGCTTGTTGCCTCGATTACAGTGGTCAAATCACCCTCGGGAACATTGCGGACCAGAGCCTTGCAGAAATTCTTGAATCGCCTGCGGCCAAGAACCTGCGCGAAGGATTCGAAAAGCACGAATTGCGCCACCCGCTTTGCCAAAGCTGTACTTTTTGCAAGCGCTTCGGGAAATAAGTTTATATTTGAGTCAAGATGCCGATAGTCACCATTCATGATTTCACAGGCGTTTACGCCGAGCAGCCCTTTATGCAAGAGCTGCGGGAGTCTGCGGCTACCGACAAGAACATTCATTGGCTAGACTGCACAAAGATAGAAGGTACCGACTGCTACTGCGATGACGAAGCGCAAGCAGTCCTTCACAAAATGATGGACGAAGCCGGCGCCACCGCCGAACCCGCCCCCGGCATTCACTTCTTTGATAACGGCAATTATCACTACATGAGCAAACTCTGGACGGACCGCGTCCAAGAACCTTTTGATCTTGTGGTATTCGACCACCATCCCGACATGCAACCGCCTAGATTCGAAGGCATTTTAAGTTGCGGTGGCTGGGTTCTGGAAGTCTTGAAGAACAATCCCTTCGTGCAAAGCGTCACGCTGATTGGTGTCGCTGATCACCTGGTAGATGAAATCCGCGAATGGATTACTTCGCTTCCTGCGGACGCTCGCAATGACGTAAATGGAGCTTTGCTCGATAGAGTCAAATTCATTCGCGAAAGTGAATTGAAAAGCGAACTCACAGACCTATCTTCTCATTTCACATCACACATCCCACACTCCACATCCCTTTACATCTCCATCGACAAGGACGCACTCTCTACGGCAGAAGCGGCGACCAACTGGGATCAAGGATCGCTCACCTACGAGCAACTCTCAGCAACCCTTACAGCGCTTACGCAGAACCACAAGATTTTAAGCATTGACATTTGCGGCGAACGGGCCCGGGATATGGACTTTGCGGACACATCCACAGCAGATGCGCTCAACAATGCGCTGAACGAGAAACTTTTTCACACACTGACGGGGCTCCATGGCATTCTATAACCGCAACAAGCCCCAAAAACAAGGCGCCCACGGCGTCGCCCGCGTGATTTCCAAGCGCGGCTATTGCAGCCGTAGCCAGGCAGAAAAACTGGTGAAAGAAGGCCGCGTGACTCTCCGCGGAAAGGTCGTATTCGACATCGACACCCCCACCTACGAAAACGACGAAATTCTCGTAGACGGCAACAAGATTGAAGCCAACGCCAAAGTTTATTTCGCCATGAACAAACCCCGCGGAATCGTCACTACCGCCAGCGATGAAAAGGGCCGCAAGACCGTCATGGACTTATTCCGCGAGCAATTCACCAAGATGTACCCGGGCAAGCAAATGCCCCACATTTCGCCCGTGGGCCGTCTCGACGCCGCCAGCGAAGGCCTGTTACTGTTCACCAACGACACGCAATGGGCCGACGAACAGCTGACCTCGCCCACACACAAGAAAATCTACCGCGTGCAAGTTTCCGGCAAGCCCACCGGCGAAGAACTCGCGCAAATGGAAAAAGGCTTCAACGTCGCGCCCCGCGTCTTCGGAGAAAAAGAAGAATTCATGCACGCCGAGCGCGTCACGCTCTTAAGCGAAGGCGAAAAGAACTGCTGGCTTGAATTCACCCTCACCGAAGGCAAGAATCGCGAAATCCGCCGCATGCTCGCCCACCTCGGCTACGAAGTCATGCGACTCATGCGCATCCAATTCGACAAATACGTTCTCGGCGATTTAAAGCCCGGCGAAATCAAGGTCATCCAGACCTAGCTTAATACCAATTCCCCATATAGATTCTTAGATAAAACCGAGAACCTTTTTTCAGGTCATAGGTATCCTTGACCACATAGGCATACGATGCAGAAATCCTAATCAAGAATACATTCAAGTTTACATCTGCATGGGGTCTAAAATAAAACTCACGGCCGGGACTAAAAGCAAACCAATCCGTCTTATAACCAACTCCAACCGATACGGTCGTAAGACCTTCCCAAAAATAATACTCCAAAGTTGGATTCATCAGGGCCAGCACCCCATACCAAATATTTTCAGGCATATAGCCAACAAAAACAAGCGGAAAAAATCCCAGCGACACAAGGCCACTCATGCCCGTTATTCTTGCAGTCGAATCAGAATCTTCCCTGTCCTTGTCAGACATAATATGGACATTCAACAAATCAGCCGTCAAATAAAGGCGGTTCAAAATGGGAGATCCCCCTTCAACCACCATATTGCAATCAACATGATCGGACCATGTAGAGATATCGGCACCGCCATAAACCACATTATGGGTATTGTCTCGCCAATGCTCATACACAACATCTTCTTCTGAAGCGAGTGTAGATAAACTAAAAAGGAGCAAGAAAACAAAGCACCTAACCCAAGCTCCCATTCCCTACCCCTCCGAATTTAAAATAAATTAAATCAAGTCTCTATTCAAGAGTTCGCCGTGATCAAGCACCAGGCGACGGAAGGGGCTATTCAAGTAAAAGTCCGGGTTATGGGTAGCCATCACCACAGTCGTTCCGCGGGCATTGATTTCCTTGAAAATCCTGAAAACTTCTTCGGCGTTTTTCGGGTCCAAGTTACCGGTCGGTTCGTCAGCCAAAAGCAGGTACGGGTTATGTACCATGGCTCGCGCAATCGCCACGCGCTGCTGTTCACCGCCCGAAAGCGTATAGGGCATGGCAAAACGTTTCTGGCTAATGCCCACAAGTGCCAAAGCATCAAATACAGCCGCATTGATCAGCTTGCTGGGAGTTCCCACAATGCGGAGCGCAAGAGCCACATTCTCGAAAACATTGCGGTCCGGCAGCAGCTTAAAGTCCTGGAAAATAATTCCCATCTTACGGCGAAGCGCCTGAATCTTGTTATCGGGAGTGTTCTTGCTGTCATACAGGCAGTCGCCCGTAAACTTCACCATCACCTGGCCGCCGCGTTCTTCGTCGGGGCGTTCATCCATGTAAATCAACTTCAAGAGCGTTGACTTACCGGCACCCGAATGCCCTGTCAGAAAAACGAATTCACCTTTATGAATGCGCAACGTCACATTGGAAAGAGCCTTCCAATTATCCTCGTAAGATTTAGTGACGTGGTTAAAGTGAATCATAAGGCCCGCAACTTAGTGTTTTAACGAAAAATAAATTATTCCGTCATGCGGATTTCGATATGGACTTCGTTGCGCCACTTTTTCACCAAAGCTTCAAGCTTCTGGTTTTCAAGATGGGTTGCAGCCATCTGCTCAATCTTGCCGTAATCTTCTTCCAGAGTCAAATCGCGAGTCTGGCGAGAATCGTCCAAGCGGAACAAGTGGTAAGCGCCATCAATCAGCACCGGTTCCGAAATTTCGCCCACTTCCAAATTGGCCACTGGTTCCACATAAGCGGGTTCCATTTCGTTGCGCTGGAACCAACCGAGGCGACCACCGGCAAAGTTGCTGGACTTGTCTTCGCTATACTTCCTTGCGGCTGCGGCAAATGCTTCCGTAGACTTGATATTCTTCTGCAGGGAATCAGCAAGAGCGATCACAGCGGCAGTATCCTTAGCCGTCGGAATCGTGCGGAGCAAAATCTGGGCAGAACGCACACCGTCTTCTTTACGGCCAAGCACGCGGGCAATATGCCAGCCCAGCTTCGTCTTCACCGGGTTAGAAGAATACTGACCGTTCTTCAAGGCATCCAGAGCGCGTTCAAAAGCCGGGTCCAACTGGCCGCGCTTGAAATATCCCAGGTCGCCGCCCTTGGCAGCAGAAGTGTCCTGCGAATGGGCCTTGGCCAAAAGTTCAAAGCTCATACCCAAGTTAAGGGTATCAATCAAGGAATCGGCAATGCGTTTCACCGAGTCCACAATCATGGAATCGGGAACAATGGGCAACTGGATATGGCTCAACAGCACACAGTTGAACTGCTGCGGAATTGAGTCCTTGTAATTGGCAAAAAAGGCATCCACCTCTTTTTTGGTGGGCGTAATCGCACCAACGTGTCTCTGACGCACGCGGGCCATTTCAATATGGCCACGAATCTGCTTAGACAGCTGGTCGCGGTACTGCGCCATGCTAATGCCAAGCTGGGCACGAATAGCTTTTTCGAGAGTAGCCAAGTCCGTATTCTGGCTTGCGGCAAGCTGAGACAAGTGGGCGTTCACACGCTGGTCCACTTCGGTATCGGTAATCACGATGGAATCGCGGTCAATACGGCTGAGCAGAACCTTTTCTTCAATCAACTGGTCCAGCACATACTTGCGCTGGTCCGCTTCCGACATGGCGTTTCCTTCGGGAGTTTCCTGAAAGCGATACAGGCTATTCAAGTACTCCGAACGCATAATCGGTTTGCCATCGACAACCGCAGCAATTCCTTCCATCAATGCTGGTTCAGCCTCGGCAAAAGATATCCCGAGAATGCACAAAGCAAAAACCAAACGACCAGGAAACTTCATTACTTTTCCTTTTCACTAAAAACATTCATCTGCGAGAAAATCGGACGGGCCTTCTTCCATTCCTTCTTCAGGCGAGAAAGAACCGTCTTCTGGTGCTCGACCCAAGCGCGGGCAGCCACGTCTTCGGCAACTTCGGCATAGGGCAGCACATCGGCGGAGTCAAGCCTAGACACCACCACAGCCATCTTGATGGCGCCACCGCAGACCTTGATGGTCGAAAGCGTACCCAGTTCAGCATCAGCCAGCGAAGGAATCATGCAGCTATCGGGGCTAACCGAGACCGTATCGAAGGTTTCAATACGCTTTACCATCCAGTTGGCAGCCGGATAAGTTTCATAAGTCAACTTCTTATGGCTCTTGTAATACATGTCGGCCATCTGCCAATCCTTAAAGTAAAGGATTGCGCCCGTCACCAAGTTGCGGCCGCGCACGAAGAATTCCGGGTGGGCATGGTAGTAATCCAGCTTTTCGGCATCGCCGACCATCATGGTATCGGCGAAGGTCTGCAAATAAAAGTCCACCGTTATCTTGCGTTCGGTACGCTTGATCTGTTCCTGCAAGGCAGGATCCTTCCAGAAACCCTTGGCAATGGCTTCCTGGTAAATGGTTTCCTCATCAATCCAATGTTCCAGGAAAGTCAACTTTTCGCGATCCGTCATGTAATCCCATTCAGGAACAAGACGGTAAACTTCAGATTCGCGCAGCTTAGCCTCTCCCACCGAGACCACCACCGGGTCTTCCTTGGAAAATGGAACATCGCAGCCCGTCAGGCAAATAAACGAGCATGCACACAAAGTCAGCAAAGAACGGAATAAATAATTCATCGGGCGTAAATTTAGAAAAAACGCAGCTCGACGCCCACTCTACAAACATTCTTTTACTTTAATAGAACTCTTTTTCCCAACTCGTCGTTAGAATTGGAAATAAAGGAACGGATTATAGCTCTGGGTAAACAGGGCAAGGACTGCAACCACAAAGATGACAAGGGCTATGGCCACCCGGTAGGGCGACACCTTATCGCACCAGTCATAACTGCGGAATCTCCAGAACGAAAGCAAAAAGGCCAGCGCCATAAAGAACAGGCAACTCGGCGTAAAGATTTCCGCCGACAGAATTGCATCGGCAGAGCTCACCGCATTAAGCCCCAGCATGCACTTCCACATGCGCCAGGCTTCACCGATATTGTCGGCACGGAACAGCACCCAGCCAAAGAGCACAATCACCTGCGTAATCAAGAGCTGCACCACCAGGGGCAACTTGTAGTAAAGCGCCTGCTTGTTGTTTGCACGTTCCAAGATCATGAAGAAGGCATGGTACAGGCCCCAGCACACAAAAGTCCAGTTAGCCCCGTGCCAAACGCCGCTGACAAACATCACCATGAAAAGGTTAAAGTACAGGCGCGCCGTACCCACGCGGTTTCCGCCCATGGGAATATAGAGGTAATCGCGGAACCAGCTCGTAAGCGAGATATGCCAGCGTTTCCAAAATTCCGTAATGCTCTTGGAACGGTAAGGGCCATTGAAGTTACGCGGGAAATGGAACCCGAGCATAAGGCCAAGCCCAATAGCCATATTGGAATAGGCCGAAAAGTCAAAGTAAATCTGGAACATGTACGCCAGGGAGCCCCACCAACTGTTGAGCACGCCAGGAGCGTCGGCGGCAAATACGCGGTCCGCAATAATGCCCACCTGGTTCGCAAGGAAAATCTTTTCGGCAAAACCGAAACAGAAAAATACCATGCCTCGTACAAAATTTTCAAGGGTATGTTCACGGGTCGCCAGTTCCTCGGCCACCGTATTGTAGCGAACAATGGGGCCCGCCACCAGCTGCGGGAAAAGCGCCACGTAACAGGCGAATGTGGCAAAATCCTTTACCGGAGGAGCCGTACCGCGCCACACGTCAATGGCATAACTCATGGACTGGAAGGAATAGAACGAAATACCCACCGGCAAAAGTACGGTCATCACCGAGAAGGACTCACAACCCAGCTTCGTAACCACATCGTTTAGCACCCCCATGCCAAACATGTAGTACTTAAAGAACCCCAGAGCCCCGAGATTTACCGCAATCGCAGCACCCAGTGCCAGGTTCCGTTGCAAATTGGAAGCTCCCGGAGCCGAAATAAAGCGCCCGGCCACATACACCACCAGGGTGCAGCCGAACATCAGGAACACAAGCCACGGTTCAAGCCAACCGTAAAAGACGTAGCTGAAAATCGTAATGAAGAAATTCAGCGTCGAATGCTTCGCGTGCAACTTGTACAGCACGAAGTAACCGACCAAAAAAGTCGGCAAGAAATAGAACAGAAACAGCTGAGAAGAAAAAACCACGAACTACTCGTTCACTTCGATAGCCAGGTAACGGGGGGATTCGTCGTCGAAGTATTCATCTTCTACGGCGCCATCCCAGTTGCCTTCGAGGGGCACCAGTTTAAGCTTATGCTTGGCCTTGGCCTTGAATTCGCCTACATTGCCCTTGGACTTGTCTGCCATCTTGTCTTTCACCTTGCCACGGGCGATCAGGGGGTTATAGACACCCACCAGCACATCCTTGGCATCCAGTTTGCCCGATTCCACCTTGAGCACCTTGTACTTGAACACATACACATAGCTGTACAAGTCATTGCTCGGCATCTTGCCCGGAATCTCGGTCAAGCGGCCTTCGATAGATATAGGATCTGCCACGGCGAAAACGGCAAAGGCAAACAAGGTAATCAATAATTTCTTAAGCATAAGGTCTCCCTAGAAACAATATACAAAAACTATCCGACGTCAACGCTAGATTTTTGCACGGATAAAGAACGCGGAGCCATCTGTTTGACGGTTGGCATAGAAAACCCAGATGCGATGAACCGAGCCGTCGACCCATCCGTATTCATTACAGGCACCTTCATCGATCATCTTCGAGGCAAGGGGATCAGCAGCGCCGCACCCGTGATTGTTCGCAGCCAGCATATTCAGGCTGATCTGCGGAGACGGAACCGTCTGGTGATCACCACCGCCGTCATGAACCAGAACGCCATCCACATAAACCCACATGTCATCAATAGACATGAACTGCAGATAGCCCTCATCTTCAGCCTTGTACACAAACTGCGCATAAGCCTGCACCGTAAAATGATAATTGCGCAAATGCTGGAGGCCCAAAGATCCCGCAGCAGCCGCGGCGTTCCATGCGGCGCTATAACCGAATCCCGATTCAACAGAACGGGGACCGCCGTACGACAACCAACTAGAGCAAAGATTTGTTGTACTATAGCCGAATCGGTCTACTTGGTTCGAGGCATACTCATAATCGTAAGGAGGACAATAAATAGACAGACTCTGGGGGCCAAACTGGTCGTGAGCATCCTTCGAATCCCCACACGGCTTGGAGCAAACCCACATATCCGTGGCAGGGTCAATGGAATCTAACGGGAAGAATCCGCCATTGTTGTAGTCATAATCGACAACAAAGTTACCCCGTTCGCCATCGACACGTTCAAGATTAAGCGTTGTATTGGTCCGTTTATTAACGTCTGCAACATCTGCGAACCACTGGTCAAAATACTGGTTGTCGCAGAGATCTGCGGCCTTTACAATTCGCGCGCCATTCAGCATGCCATATTCGCCAGCATCGCCAGAATCAAATAACAAGTCCGAGCTAACCATACCCGGCGTATAGTACACTTCGTCCGACCAAGCCATTCTAGACCCCGGACAAGCCTTTGCCAACATGTCAGGGTTATTGATATAATTATTGTAAAAACCTCTCCGAACGCGGCCCGATTCAAGACATTCCCCGTAAGCCAAAGCGGGCTGAAGAGAGGACTGCTGAAGATAGGGAGGCAATGCGGCATTCGCAAATAACGGCAATCCATCCGTACCGATCGCAGATCCTGCATGAGATGCCTTATTTCCGCATGTCAGGTGATACATGTCTTTACTATACCAGAGCTCGTCGTATCCAGGATATTTTCCCGAAACAATCGCATCCCTCTTGCCAACACCTCTTTTGGTAACACCAGCATATTCTTCTACAAAATTTTCAAAGTCCGGATGGTTCGCCTGAAAATCACGGATAATCACGTCAAAACAGAACTTCGAAGAAGAACGCTTATTAACCGGGCAACTAAGTTCAATCCCAGAATTCACCACCGGTTCATTTTTAGAAGGTTTCGAAGGGTTTTCCACCGGTTCATTTGCCGGAGCAGAATTACGCAATATGGAGCTGTCTGTTTCAACCCAACCTCCGTTCCTGCACACGACCAGGTTGTCATCGGTCTTTACAAAAAAGACACGTCCTTCCAGCAAATCATCACAATCATCCAAGTAGGATATATCCTGCACCGACTTCACCTCAATGGGCCTTTGGGCGGTTTCCATTTCAATCAAAGTCGTAATATCCGTAGATTCACAGCCACAAAAGGCCAACACAAACAAGGAGGCAACGGCCCAATATTTTTTTCCTAAACGGAACATGTTTTCCGGCCCTCCTTAGAACAGCCACGCAACGGCACGAATTCCGGCATGCCAAGCAGTTGCCTTATAGTCGCCGCTAAAGGCAAAATTCATGGAATTGCTCAATTCATAGTTGAAAAAAGCATCCACTTCAAAAGAAACGGGCTTCACAGGAATTTTATAACCCACCGCCACTTCAAGGGGGATTTCGGTCAAGGCCCTTAAGGCCCACACAGTTCTACCGTCATCATAAAGCATAATGTCATTCGTCAAGGACGAATAGACCGAAGCGCCCACTTCCGCCACAAAGCCGCATTCCAGTCCAGACATGAAGCGGGCAAAGGCACCGCCGCCCAAACGCCAGAGCCCTTCGTTAACGGTACCCATCTCTTCGCTCACATAGATCCGTTCGTACTTGAAAAGACCTTCAAGGCGCAAGGCAAAATGCGAATAGCCAATCATGGCCGTAATGCCGGCTCCGGCACTCGGAACCGTAAAGGAATTGGACATCAACTTCTGATTAAACAAGCCATAGGAACCGTTTACCAAAAGTCCCATTCCCCAAAAACGCGGAGATTCCTTTTTATCTGCATGGAGCGAATCGTACATGGCATAGCCATCGACCGTAGCAGTCGCGGCAGAATCAGGCTTTGCCGCCACCGGCGCCACCGTATCTTTTGCTACAGAATCTACAGCAGCCACAGGCATTGCTGCGGCATCAGTCTTAGAGGAATCCACCAGCGGAGAATCAACAACGGCATTTGAATCCACAACCGTTTCCGACGATTCAGAAATCATCTCCGCACCGAATTCCGTAGAAGCCGAATCCGGTTCTGCCACTACAGGAGCCACAGGCTGTTCTTGCACAGGTTCCGCAACAACAGGAGCTGGTTCGGTAACCGCAGGTTCACCCTGCTGAGGCAGCGGATCGCCACGGCGAATAATCGGTTCCGGTGCAGGTTTGGCCACCGGTTCAACAACCGGCTGGGCTACAGGCTGAGCAACCGGTTGCGCGGCGGGCTGGGCAACAGGTTCCGCAACGGGTTGCGCAACAGGCTTTTCCACAGGTTTAGCAACCGGCTTCGCCTCCGGTTTTGCGGCAGGTTTTGCAACCGGAGCTTTTTTGACAGGCTTCGCCTCGGGAGCCGGAGTTCCCCACAGGTCGTTTTCGGCATTTGAACTGCCCAGTTCGCTATCGTTTCCCCACAGGTCGTCGTCAGCAAAAGACACCGAGGGAATCCCCACCCACAAAATTAAAAAGAGGTATGTTTTTAGAAAACGCACGGTGCTATTCTCCAAATAGAACTGATTTGTTAAAAAATAAAAATATTTCTTAAATTTCCTAGATACAAATCGCCTGGATATAGCAAAAGAAAAAGGTCCCGACTCTCATCGGAACCTTTTTCACTGCTTCACTTGGACTCGAACCAAGGACAACGCGATTAACAGTCGCGGGCTCTACCAACTGAGCTATGAAGCAATTTGGTTTTGCCTTTGAGATTGCTCTCATCGACGGCACCAAATATAGATAATCAGAATATTTCGTCAAGGGGTAAGTGCGAATTTTTTGCGATTTTTTTGAAAAAAATCATTTTCGAGAGCTTTTTGCAATTTTAGACGCCGCTTTCAGCCCTTTCCACCAACTCCGCCATCTCTGCAGGGAAATCTCCGCATTCAAAAACGCGGGATTCTCTCCAGTAAGGCAACTGGATTTCCACCTTGTAGGCGTAAAGCATCTGCGAACTACCGCCGAGGGCCGCCAGGTCTTCGGCGGAAAGTCCCGCTTCAGAATTGTCCACGGATGCATCGCGGGACCAGGAGCGGGACATCTTCTCGTAGTAAACGCCATCGAAGCTGTACAGGCGGTCGCCCAGAATCGGGTACCCGAGCTCGGCGAGGTGTGCACGAATCTGGTGCTTGCGGCCCGTCAAGAGTTCGGCCTCCACCACGGAATACTTCGTCTCGCCACCCACCGGCTGCGGCAATATACCAACGCCTACCTTCCTAAAGCGGGTGTGGCAGGGCTTGCCATCGGCAAAGTGGTGCATGCGGAGCCGCAAGCGGTCCGCGGGGTCTTCGCGCAAAGGCATGGTGCAGTCCACAGGCTCGTTCGCAGGAGTTCCCTCAACCGCGAAGTCCCCGCGCACGACCGCCATATAAAACTTCTTCAGCAAGATTCGGTCCAGATTCTTCTGGAACCGCGCCGCCGACTCGGCATACTTCGCAAACAGCATCAACCCGCCCGTGTCGCGGTCCAAGCGGTGCATCGGGGTCGCGGTCTCGTAATCAGTCCCACGGCGCACAATCGAGGCAAAGGTATTGTAGAATATGTGCCCCGTGTGGTGAACCGGCACGCCCGCGGGCTTTGCCACCAGCATAAACTCATCGTCTTCGAAAACGACCTTGAAATCCGTGGGCACTTCGGGCTCGGTGTAGTTCGCCACATGGTAAATCACCTTGTCGCCACGGTGGGCCACCGTTTCAAGGTTCGCCACTTCCCCATTCACCTTCACGAACCCGCCGGCAATCTTTTCGCCCCAAAGTTCGCGGCTGTGGTAGGTAAAGCGTTTGCACAAGGAATCCAGCAACAGCCAGCCCTCGTGTTCGGGCTGCACCACGCTTTCAAAATACATGTCAGAAGGCGCGCGCGACATTAGTCCCTGTACAATCCATGTTGCTTAATGTACTCGTACACCTTCGGGTGCAAACCCTTGGGCTCGTCGCCGCACAACAGCGCCTTGCGAATGGCCGTGCTGGAATACACGCCTTCAAAACCCTCTTCGGGGCCAAGCCACAAAAGGTCGGCATAGCCCTTCGCCTTGTGAGCCTCCATGTCCGGCTTCGGGTAACCGTTGCGGGCGAACACAATCAGTTCAATGTCACGCAACAGCAAGTGTCCGTTATAATTCGTACCGAAGAACGTCATGGGGTCGCGCCAGTGCGGAATGCCGTCGTAGGTATCGGCGCCCGTCAGCAAACGGAAATTGATATCCGGGAATTTTTCCTTGAGCCCGCACAAAAACACGTACGAACCACGAAAATCGCCCTGTTGAATTTCCAAATCCGAAAGAATCAGTCGCGGGTCGCCTTCCATGGCTAGTTCAAGCATGGCAAAGCGGTCTTCGGGGCTAGCATTAAGTTTTTTGTCCCAACGGTCAGGACTCGGCATGAACCAGACTTCATCGCAAAACTTTTTTGCAAGGCAAGTCTTAGCCACCCGAATATGATCCAAGTGCACCGGATCGAAAGCTCCCCCTAAAACAGCAACATTCTTCGTATATTCAGACAAAATCAATCCTTAACTAAAACACGTAAGAGGCAAAGCCCACATTCAGCTGCAAGCGACCGCCATGAACCTTCTTGTCCTTAAACGGGTCGTAATGGGTCAACACCCAGCGGTAACCCACTTCGGCAAAGAGCAAGGTCTTCGAGAAAATCGAGAACAGCGAACCAAAGCTTGCGCCCCATTCGTTCCAGGCGATATCGCCCAAGTCGCTCAGTTCCTTGACGCGCGAATAGCTACCCATCAGGTAGACTTCACCCAGCAAATGGATACCCAGTTCAAAATCAAATTCAGAATGGTCCACGTCGTATTCTTCGCCATTTTCCATATCTTCGTCATAGCAGAACATGCCGTATCCCACGCGGAACACACCGAGTCCCGGGTACCAGATACCGATCATGGGTTCAATCTGGTAAAGCCCGATTCCCCGTTCCGTACCAACGCCCGTGCCCGAACCAAAACCAAGGGCTCCGCCCAAAATCAAGGGCGTGCGGATTCCGTTAAGCAACGGTCCTGCGGACGGTGCCCCACCAGCACCCATAGACATGGCATCCTGGGACCAGGCCGGCACACTGGCGAACAGAGCAAGAATAACCAAGGCGATTAACTTTTTCATAAAGCCCTCACGATACAGAAATCAAAGCCACCCCAAGGCCCATCAAGACATTCACCGCGGCATCGACCTTGGTAATCTTGAAAAACTTCGGGCGGATAGAATCTTCCTTAAAAATCTGCGAAATTTCCAAATGGGAAAGATACATGGAAATGGCAAGTTTCAAGAATACGGCGCCCACCACCCAGTAGGCAAAGTCCGAAAGGTAAGTCAGCGCAATAAACAAAAGCGAAAGCGTACCCGTCAGCACCAAATTCGAACGGCGCACAGCGCCCTCGTCCGAATCGTTTTCCAGCGCCAAGGCCTTGAATTCTTTGACTTTTTCGCAAATTGCCTCGTAGCTCGTCACCAGCTGGTGCAGGTTATAACCCACCAGCACAATGGACGCCACCAAGGTAATTTTTACCGCAATATCCATCAAACCTAGTTCCTAGAATTCAAAATTCGCAAATAACTCGCATAGCGTGCACGGGAAAGTTTCCCCGACTCCACCGCCTCGCGCACCGAGCAGCCCGGTTCCTTCAAATGCTTGCAGTTGCTGTACTTGCAGGTAAACAAGTCGCCCTCGAAGAATCCCGGGAAAATCTTCGCCAAAGTTTCGCCGTCCATGTCGTCGTCGCCGTCGGCAAGGCCAATGCTTCGAATCCCCGGCGTATCGATCACGTATCCGCCCCCCGGAAAATCGAACAGGCTCGAAGAAGTCGTCGTATGCCGGCCCTTTCCGTCGCGTTCACGCACGGCGCCCGTTTCAAGTTCGGCCCCCGGCACCAGCGCATTCACCAGCGTCGATTTGCCCACACCGCTCTGTCCGCTGAACACCGAAGACTTGCCCAGCAGTTCCTCGCGCAAGCGTTCCAGGCCCACGCCCGACTTCACGCTCACGGGAATCACCTTGTCCACGATACTCATAAAGTCGCGGATATCGTCTGACAAGTCGGCCTCGCCGTTCGGGAGCAAGTCCATCTTGGTCAGCACCAGCACAAAAGGCAAGTTGTTCAGGTTCGCCGCCAGCAAAAAGCGGTCCATAAATCCGTAATTGAACTCCGGCTGCGTCACGCTCGCGACAATCACCACCTGGTCAATGTTTGCCGCCAGGGTAAGCTTACGCCTAAAGCTGTCGCGGGGACCGGGGCGCTTGAGTTCGCTCTTTCGCGGAAGCACGCGCACCACGCAATACTTCTGGGAGCCCACGCCTTCGCCGCTATCTTCGTCTTCGTTCACCTGGCCAAGCAACACGCGGTCGCCCACGGCCGGAAATTCGCCCAAAGCCTTCGAAGTGGTCGCGCGGTACATCGCAGTCACCGTCTCGCGCCCAATGTCATCCTGAGCGGAGCAAAGCGAAGCCGAAGGATCTAATCTGACTTCACATGTCCGGCGGTGCACTTCCACCACCAACCCCTCGACGCAATCCTTTTCGTCGATTTTTTCGAGGGGGTCCTTAATCTTCTTGATGCGGGGATTCTTGAATTCGCGGCTGAAGCGTTCCTTGACGGGGCGTTCATCCACAACACCCGATTCCAATTCGCGCATAACGTCAATACGCCTGCTGCGGTGATCGCGGCGGGTCGGCCTTACACGTCTAGGCTCTCGTTCGTTTTCGAATTCGTCCTCAAACATTGCGCTTTTGGTCTTTAGCGTTCTTTTGGCAATTTAGAAAATCCGGCAAAGTTTCTTCCAGTTCTTCTTCCGAAACGGGCCTGTTCTGGCGAATGGACTCCATCAAAAAGTGAATCGCCTTCAGGCGTCCATTGCATTTCTCGATACAGTTGTCGTAGAAACCCTTCGTTTTGTAATCGCCTTCGACCACGCGCTCAGACGCATACAGAAAATGCTCCACGCAAATCGAAAGCTGCTCGGCTTCCGCCCGCAAGTCAACAAGGTTACTCTTCGTAAAAAACGGCATGACTCAAAGATAGAAAAAAAGGGAGAAGTCTCTCCCTGATTGCAGCCTTGCTTGTGTCATCCTAGGCACTTCGATAAACTCAGGGTAAACTCCGTCGAAGGATCCAAGCAAGGCTTCCATCACCCTCTCGCCTAGGGGGACACCCCCTAACACCCCCAAGCCACCGGAATTTCCCTGTTTAATAGTCCTTCGTGCAGCGAACCGGTAAATAGCTAAACCGTTCAGCCCCAGAGTCCCACTCAATACCATCTTTACTTATCACAGATGCTTTACCGCAATCATCGTACTTCGGAATCAAACTCGGCTGCCATACATACGCAAATGTTTCATACCCATAAAATTTTCCTTTTAACGAATACCCTGCCGGAAGAAGCGAGAAACCGTAAAGGTCATACCCTCCCCATACAGCCCTGGAATTAACTCTGCCACCCCCTCCAATAAGGCGCCATTCATCTTCCGTCATGATATGCCAACCCTTCGGGCATATTCCCTGAATGTATTGATTAATGTATTCACCATTATCAAAATACGTTGTATCGAGTTTTTCGACGGCAACTGTATCATACTTTTTAGGGATGTTCATGGCCTCACTCCATGAATAGAGACCGCCAAAGCCGTTATCGCAATACCATTCGTCGTCGTTGTAGCAGACTTTTTCCACCACGGAGTCACTAAACTCCGTCGCATTTGCCATAATTTGCTTTCCGTAATTCAGGTTTTCGGCAAAGAATGTACGCGTTTTGGCAAGACCATAATCAATTGTAATTGTAACAATCTTATATTCCTGACCATCGCGTTCATCGACAAATGTTTCATAATCAATATTTGATGCAAACTGTTTTTCCATATTGGGGTGCGGCACATAGGGCTTTATGGTGTCTTGGCCAGCAATAGAGTCCATCAACCACATATGAGCCCTGCATGTATAATAAACAAACGCACCATCTTCATCATAAAAAGAAGCCGTATCTCCATTACAGCAGCGTTCCAACACAGTTATGCTACCATCATCATTGCGCTTATTCGGCACGCAAACCTCTGACGAAGAAGAAGACTCTTCCTGCGTCGAGCTACGGCCACTGCCATTCACAGAACTAGAACTCTTCTGCGAATCATCTCCGGACTTTACAGACGAAGAAGACTTTTCCATACCGACCGAAGAACTAGACCCTTCGACTTCGCTCAGGGTGACACTTGACGAGGATAGGCTTTCAGAGGCCGGTTCAGGGGAAACTGAAGAGGAAGAATCGTCACCACAACCGGCAACAAAGATTGCAAAAACAAAAGCCAATACGAGATGTATGGACCCCCTCCTTGCCAGTCGAGGGTGACTTGCTGCAATAACATTCTTCATAATCTCACCTAACCTTCAAATTTTTTGCAAAATATAACAAACTAAACGAAAAAGGCGGCCTTACGACCGCCCAAAGCAACTTTTCCTTAAATCACAGGGCTTCGATTTCCGCTACGGAAAGCTTAGACGCCGCCGCGATTTTTTCAATTGAAACGTCTAGACCCTTAAGAGCCTTTGCCATTTCGCGGGCTTTTTTCAGTTCTCCACGAGCCTCGCCAACGGATTCGCCTTCCTGGCGGGCACGGATTTCGGTGCTTGCAAGGATAATCTCGTAGTCCTCTTTCATCGACATGGCGTTCTCCTGGTCAGATAGAAGTTCTTCGTCC
>NZ_JBGUQY010000046.1:0-520947 GCF_045131395.1 Fibrobacter sp.
GAAAAAGTTTCTTGTGGCGATGGGTTTGGTGGCGTTTGCTGTTGTCGGGTGCGATGACAGTTCGTCGGCGTCTGCAGGGCCGAATGATGACCCGGGTGTTGAATCGTCTTCTTCGAATGTATCCCAGAACGGAGCAAAGCAATCTAGTTCTAGCGAAAAGACTAGAACGTCTAGCAGTAGTGTGGATAGTGTTTCGTCGAGTTCTGAAATTGGATGTAAAACGGAAACAGAAGATAATTGTGAATATGGAGAGTTGATTGATGACCGTGATGGGCAAATTTACAAGACTGTTAAAATTGGTGACCAGTGGTGGATGGCCCAGAATCTGAACTACGCCTATCTGGAACCGACGGCGGACGAAGATTCCTCTAGTTTCTGTTTCAAGAACGATGATAGGTTCTGTGTCGACTATGGACGCCTCTACCTGTGGAGTGCCGCTATGGACAGTACGGGAATCTGGAGCGCGAATGTCAAGGAGCGTGGCGTATGCCCTGATGGTTGGCATCTGCCTAGCGAGGCGGAATGGGATGCGTTATTCAAGGCCGTTGGCGGAGGTGGAACCGCTGCCTTGGTTCTCAAGTCTACATCTGGTTGGTATAACGGTGGCAATGGTACGGACGCTTTCGGGTTCTCGGTGTTGCCTGCCGATTATAGGACTGCTAAAAAGGATTATTACTACGACGTGGGCGAGCGCGCGTACTTCTGGAGTTCCTCTGAATGCTATAACAGAGCGGTGGTCCAGTTCTTTGCCTATGACTTCGATTATGTGCAAACTGCGGGTGTCGATAAGGACCGCGCGTATTCTGTCCGTTGCCTAAAGGATTGATCGGGGCGTTACGGGGTGTCCCCGCAGAGGGGGTGTATGGAAGACGGCTTGGACACAGATGGAAAAGGTGGTCCCCGCTCGGAGGCGGGGAAGACAGTTCGTTGGGCGGACAAGGCGGCTGCAATCAGGGGGGAACATCCCCCCTTTGTGTTTTTTTGCTATATTTTCGCCCGGAACAATTTATTTAACAGAGGTTCAAAAAATGAATTATTTCAATTCTATCCCTATGCGTCGCCAACTCGAAGAAATTGGCCACTGCCGTTTCATGGAACATTCTGAATTCAGCCGTGGTGTTGAAGCCCTCAAGGGCAAGAAGATCGTGTTCGTCGGTTGCGGTGCCCAGGGTCTCCATCAGGGTCTCGACCTGCGCGATAGCGGCCTCGACGTCTCTTACACGCTCCGCAAGGAAGCCATCGAACAGAAGCGCCAGTCCTGGAAGAACGCTACTGAAAACGGCTTCAAGGTCGGTACCTACGAAGAAATGATTCCGGATGCAGACCTCGTTTGCAACCTCACACCGGACAAGCAGCACCACAACGTGATTCCGGCCATCATGAAGCTCATGAAGAAAGGCGCCGCCCTCTCTTACAGCCACGGCTTCAATATCGTGGAAGAAGGCCAGGAAATCCGTAAGGACATCACCGTGATTATGGTGGCCCCGAAGGGTCCGGGTTCCGAAGTCCGTAGCGAATACGTTCGCGGTTTCGGTATGCCCTGCTTGATCGCTGTGCACCCGGAAAACGACCCCGAAGGTAAGGGTTGGGACTATGCCAAGGCTTACGCCGCTGGTCTCCATGCCGACCGTCCGGGCGTTCTCGAAAGCTCTTTCGTTGCCGAAGTGAAGTCTGACCTCATGGGCGAACAGACCATCCTTTGCGGTATGCTCCAGACCGGCACCATCCTCTGCTACGACAAGATGGTCAAGGAATTCGGCGTTGAACCGGCTTACGCAGTCAAGCTGCTCCAGTACGGTTGGGAAACCATTTCCGAAGCCCTGAAGCATGGTGGCATCACCAACATGATGGACCGTCTCTCCAACCCGGCCAAGATCCGCGCAACGGAACTCGCCGAAAAGATGAAGGTCATCATGAAGCCGCTCTATCAGGAACACCAGGACAACATCATCTCCGGTAAGTTCTCCAGCACCATGATGGTCGACTGGGAAGCCGGCGACAAGGACCTCCTCAAGTGGCGTGGCGAAACCGGCGAACTCGAATTCGAAAAGGTTGCCGCTACCGATAAGGCTATCTCTGAACAGGAATACTTCGACCGTGGCGTTCTCATGACCGCTATGATCAAGGCCGGTGTGGAACTCGCATTCGAAACCATGTGCTCCGTGGGCATCAAGCCGATGAGCGCTTACTACGAATCCCTCCACGAAACTCCGCTCATTGCAAACCTCATCGCTCGTAAGAAGTTGTTCGAAATGAACCGCGTGATCAGCGACACCGCTGAATACGGTTGCTACCTCTTCGCCAACAAGTGCGTGCCTCTCCTCGCTGACTTCATGAAGAACGAAGTGAAGAAGGACGACATCGGCGCTATCTACGGCGAAGGCAAGACCACCGCTGTGGATAACGAAGAACTCATCAAGGTGAACAAGAACATCCGTCAGCATCCGGTGGAAGAAATCGGTGCTTGGCTCCGCGAACGCATGTCCGGCATGACCCGCGTCGTCTAAGCTTCGCATAACTTCGTTGCGGTTGCGCTCACGTACGTTTTAGTACGCTACGCGCAACCACGCCTCGTTCTGCTCGCTTATACTTAGCGGAAAAAGTTTAGAAAAGCTCGCCGGAAACGGCGGGCTTTTCATATAGCTATAGGTTAGCGACTATAAACCTTTGACTATATTTTATTGCATGAATAAATCAGAATCCCGCAGCAAGCTTCGTGACGAAGTCTATACCCAGATGATGTGCGCCCAGGCGCGCCTTTCTAAAGACCAGAATACCCAGATGGGGGCGGTGTTGGTAAGTGCCGACGGCCGTGTGATCAGCACGGGCTACAACGGTGCCCCGGCTGGCTTTGACGACGAGACGGTGCCCTACACCCGCGAAAAGCAGTTGCTGGCTTACGATTTGCTGGATGCCGATTCGGGCGAAGTCCTGAGCCATCATGAGTTCGAGGCCAACAAGTACCCGTTCATGGTGCATGCCGAAATCAACGCGCTGCACTATGCTCGCGGCAAGGTTCCTCCGGGATCCAAGCTCTACGTGATCGGTTTCCCTTGCGAACGTTGCGCTCTGGATGTGAGCCTTTCGGGCGTTGCCGAAGTGTTCGTGACCAAGGACGATTACGATCCGAAGTCTACATTGAACAATAGCCGCGATACGGCTTATTACATGTTCGCGCAGGCCGGAATCGTGGTGACCCTGTGCGGCAAACGCATCCGACCGGTGGTTTCAAAACCGCAGAAATAAGCATTTTTGCCCGTTTTGCAAGCATTTAATGTGTCCACGGTTACAAACGTGGACTTTTTATTTGTGAAAGTGTGGACTTTTGGGCGTAAATATGTTATATTGTCTAAAGAACCGTTAGGGAGCTTTATTTTCAGGGTTTTGACAATATGGTCAATCTTTTTGAATATTTGAACTATCGCGACTTTTTGCGCGATGCCTATGAGGAACGCCATAAAGGAGACTGGCGTTTCAGTCACCGCTACATTGCCGAGCGGGCAGGCTTCGATGCGTCCATGTTCAACAAGATTTTGCAGGGCAAGCGTAACTTGACCAGCCGCCTGGTGTCGGTGTTTGCCGATATTTTCTGTAACGACGCCCGCGAGAAGTCGTATTTTGCCGACATGGTGGCGTTTAACCAGGCCAAAAACCATTCCGAAAGCCGTCAGTACCTGGAAAAGCTGGTGGCCACCAAGGAATGCAAGGTCGAAAACGTGGCCAAGGACCAGTTCGAATATTTTGACCACTGGTACCATGCGGTGATTCGCGAACTGGTGACTTTTTACCCCTACGTGGGGGACGATGCTGCGTTAGGCCTGATGGTGCGCCCGCCCATTACGGCATCCCAGGTGCGTTCTTCGATAGCCCTGTTGGAACGCCTCTCGATGATCAAGAAGAACGAGCAGACGGGTTTTTATGAACAGACCCAAGGCCTGATTTCTAGCGGTTCCGAATCTTTCAATACGGCGGTGAATTCCTACATCCAGCAGAATTTGAATGTGGCGCAAGACGCCATGGACCGCTTTGGCAGAACTGAACGCAACTTGTCGACGCTGGCATTCGCTTGCGATGAGGACACCTACAAGGAACTGGTAGAAATGGTGCGCCGTTTCCGCCGCGAAATTCTTGCGAAGGTGGGGCAGTGCGCAAAGCCTAATCGCGTGTTCCAGCTGGGAATGCAGCTGTTCCCGCTTTCGGACCCCTATCCGCCTCCGCAGCGTAGGGGCCGCAAACGCCGTATTCGCGGAATGGAAATCGCCGACGAAGCTGTTGTCGCTCAGGAACAACAGGTGGGTGAGGCTATGGTTGGGGGTGAAGATGCGTAAGTTGGTTTTGTATAGAACGCTGGGCGCAGGCTTTGCCGCCTTGCTCGGGGCGGGCCTGCTTTCGGCCTGTAGCAACGACAAAAAGGATGTGGCCGGCGGAACCGAAGCCGAGTCTACAATTGCTATCACGTTGCAGATTGAACTGGCTGGGAATCCTGCCGCCTATGCCCGCGTGCGAGCCCTGCCGGAAGATTACCTTTCCGATGGAAAGCGCTTGGCCGAATGGAAAGAAACGGACGAGAATGGTTTCGTTGAAATTCCCATGGAACCGGGGGACTATACGATTGAAGCCCGCCATGTAGACGGAACGTCTGCGGCGGGGGCTGTCCATAGTTACGCTCTGGGTGCGGATTCGTCTAAAGTCGATACTATCAAGCTGGGTGAACTGTCTTCTATTGAAGGCTATGTGCTGCTTGGGGATTCCGCTCCCGTGATTCGTATTGCGGGGCTGGACCGGTTCGTGATTCCCGATAGTACGGGACATTTTGTAATCGATTCGTTGCCGTCAGGGAGTTTTGAAGTCCAGTTCGGCGATCCGCGTGAGGCTGGATCGGCCAAGGTGGCTTCGATGACTGGCGATACGCTGTATGTAGATTGTTCCGATTCTACAGTGGATGTGGTCAAGCCTGCAGATGCTGCAACCAGTGATTACCCCGGTGCCGATTGGAGCAAGCACAGTGCGCTGTTGGCTCAAGCTGACGGCTACGCCAAGGGTGTCCTTGGGGCTGGCGGTTTGACGGACAGTACTGGCAAGATTAGCAAGGCCGAAGGTGAAATCTGCTTGGTGACGACTACCGAAGACTATGTGATTGTCGAAGATTCGACGGATGTGGATTCGGCGGGCAATGCGGCGACGATGGCGGTAATCGCTCCGGGTTCGTTGCGTGAATGCGCTTACAAGGAAGGACCGACCTGGATTCTTTTCGAGAAGGACGGCGTCTATAATTTGCAGGCCCCGCTTCGCCTTAAATCTGACAAGACGTTCGACGGCCGCGGCCGTAACATTCGCATTACGGGCATGGGTGTGCTCACCGATGTTTCCAGCAACCTGGTTTTTGAAAACCTGACATTCTCGGCTCCGTCCATTACGGTGCAGGATACTACATCCCGCAGGGCCCTTTCCATTCATAACGGATCCCATCATATCTGGGTGGATCACTGCGTGTTCGAAGAATACCCGCTGGTCGAAGTCGATGTGAAGCGTGGTTCCCACAACGTGACGATTTCTTGGTCGCGCTTTGAAAACGCCCAGACGGGCGTGCTCTTTGGCTTGGCTGGCGATATCATCATGGATACGGCGCAGAGCCTGACTACGCATCACAATTACTTTGCATCTATGACCGATGACGGCATCCTTGCTCATGGGGGAGAACTCCACGCTTATAACAACTTCTTTGACGTTGTTGAAAAGTCGGGCGTGGTGTGCTCCGATTCTGCCCGCTGCCTGGTGGAAAAGAATATCTTCAACAACGAAATGCCCGTTACGCTTTACCGCTGGTACTACGAAGACGGCTCTCCGGTCGATTCTACGGTGGGCTTCGTGAACATGGTCGACAACAAGCTGGTTTCTGGCGATGGCTTTGTGGAAGGCGATGCCCGCGGTTACAAGCCCGACTATAAGTATACCGCCGATGATGCCGATGTGGGCCTTGCCTTGCTGGTCAAAAAGCAAGCTGGTACGCGTTAATTTTCTACTTTAGCGACTATGAAAGAAAAATTGCCCGCATTCTTGTTCATGCTCGCTATTCCCTTGTCCATTGTTCTCTACCTGAAGGTAGAGGCGGCCTCGGGTTCCGAAATCGTAGCGCTGTTGTCTGCGGTTGCCTGTTACCTGGTTGTCTTTTTCTTGCTGGCGGTGTTCTTCAATTCCCGAGCCAAGGATGCCGACGGCAAGGCCGTCTCGGCTCTGGATAACTTGTTTGCAGAAAAGAAGACGAAGGCGGAACTTGCCCGCGAAGCAATCTTGCGCAAGCAAAAGGAACTGGAAGCAAAAAAGGCCTCCGAAAATAAGCCGAATTCTTAATCGGCTTTTTGCAGACAAAATCATCTCCTTTAGCTATATTTGGCGCGTAAGGAGATTATATGAAGAAACTAGCCCTGCTTATCGCTGTCGCGGTTGCCTTTGCCGGTGCCGCAGAACGTTACAAAGACCGCATGTTCGATGTCTCTGTTGAAAGAGATGTCACCTACGCTTCCAACGTCAAACACCTCAAGACGCTCAATTCCATTTCGACTGCATTGGTGCTTTCTTCGATGACTGGGAATGGCATGGCCGTTTATCTTTACGAAAACGAGACCGACCTTACCGAAGTCACCTTGAAGATGGATATTTACCAGCCGAAAAAAGACACTGAAAAGAAGCGCCCGGTGGTTTTGGTGATGCACGGCGGTGCCTTTGCTGCTGGTTCCAAGAACGATTATGACCAGCACACGGTTACTTATTGTGACTCTTTGGCCGCTCGCGGATTCGTGACGGCTGCTGTGCAGTACCGCTTGGGTATTACGGCCGTCATCAAGGACAAGGCTCTCACCGTCGATAGCCTCGATTTTTCGAGAACGGTGTACCGCGGAATTCAGGATGTTCGTGCCGCAGTCCGCTACATTAGGGCTAACGCCGATAAATTGGGCATTGACCCGGATCGCGTTTATTTGATTGGCAATAGCGCAGGCGCTATCCTTTCTCTCGAAAACATTTACATGGACAAGGAATCCGAAATCCCGCCGGCAGCTAAGACGAAACCGAATTTGGGCGCGCTCGATGCTTATGGCGAGCAGGGTTATGGCTCTCAGGCGAATGCTGTGGCTGCCTTGTGGGGTGCCGTTCACGATCCTAAGATTATCGAAGACGTGAAAAAGCCGGTTCTCTTGGTTCATGGTAAGGCTGATAGTACGGTCGTCTGGAAGACGGGCCGCCCGTTGGGCAACATTGCCGCTGTTCTTGAAAACCTGATGCCTTCTGCTGCTGCAACGGTGAGTGCACTCGCTTTCCATGTGAATACTCCGACTCTTTACGGTAGCTACGTGATTGACTCGGTACTTACGGCAAACAATGTGGAACACGATACCTATTTTGTCGAAGGTCAGCCCCACGAATTTTACGACTACGAAGATTACGACGTGAAGGTGCAAAAGAAGGTCTTTGATTTCCTTTATGGCCTGACTCAGAAGCCTGCTGTTGCCGACCGCATTGTGGTGGCTTTGGCTAAGCCGTCTGCACTCCGCATGGGTGAAAACAACTTGAGCTTTACGGTGGCGAAGGGAAGTAACCTTGCCTACGCCGTGACGGATTTGCGTGGCCGTATCGTCAAGAACGGTGCCGTCTCTGCTGGCGAAACAGTTGAATTGAGCGACCTTGATCGCGGTGTGTACGTGCTCCGAGTGAAGGGTGAACGCCCCATCCGTTTTGGCCTTTCTCGCTAAAAAACGCCAAATTCTAAACTTTATGAAGCGCCCTTTCATTTCGGAGGGCGTTTTTCTATATTTGGGGTGGGGTGGCGGATGGCCGCCGGCAGCAATGCTGGAGGAAAGTCCGGGCACCGCAGGGCAGGATGCTGGATAACGTCCAGGCGTGGAAACACGACAGAAAGTGCAACAGAAAGTAAACCGCCGGCCGCAAGGCAGGTAAGGGTGAAATGGCGAGGTAAGAGCTCACCGCGCTCCTGGTGACAGGAGTGGCACGGTAAACCTCATCCGGTGCAAGACCAAGCAGAATTCCGTTCACGCAAGTGAACCTGGGGCGGCCCGCACCAGCTGGAATTCGGGTAGGTTGCTTGAGGCGGTCGGTAACGATTCGTCCAGAGAGATGGTCATCGCCTTCGCAAGAAGGTACAAAACCCGGCTTACAACTGCCCCTTAAATGAAGACCTCTGCGGTGAGCAGGGGTCTTCTCCTTTTTCTTAGAAATCTAGGTCTGCGCCGATGCCGATGCCGCGGCTCGTACGCTTGTAGGTGTTCTTGCCGTAGGTCTCTTTTTCGGTCCAGTCCTGGTAAATTGTGTGGAAGTAGCCGACATTGAACTTGACCCAGTCTGTGGCGCGGAAGGCAAATCCGCAGCCGAGGGTGACGTTATCCAGCATGATGTTCATGTCGCTCAGGTACTTGTCATCCAGATGGTATCTGGAATACTGGAGGCCACCGCTAACGGTCCAGCGAGAAAGGAAGTCGAATTCCATACCGGCCAGGTATTCGTCGGTACCGTCGGCGTGGTGCTCTTGGTTGCCGGGCAAATCGGCGTACCAGTCAAACCAGTGACCGTATCCGGCGCTGACGCGGAAATTGTCCAACATGGCGTAGGTGATTCCCATGTAAATCGATGCAGGAATGTCGCTGTTGGCTTTGA
Organism: Fibrobacter sp.; assembly: GCF_045131395.1. GTDB lineage: Bacteria > Fibrobacterota > Fibrobacteria > Fibrobacterales > Fibrobacteraceae > Fibrobacter. Next base: position 8,668 of record NZ_JBGUQY010000046.1, read on the forward strand.
CACCGTCATCGTAGTTGGCGAGGCCGACTTCGTTAACCTTGGTGTCGTTTTCCATTTCGATAGAGGTGTTGTATTCAAGTTTGAGGCCTGCGGTCAAGCGCTTGTATTTGAAGGCGATGCCTGCGACGGGCGTGATTCCCCAGCCGGTTTGATCTACGTCCAGTTCCCGGTCAGAAACTTGTTCTGCCACGCTTTCGAGGGTCTTGGACTTGATGATGAGTTCTTTGGCCTGGGCTTCGTATTGGGCTGCAGTTTGCATGTCTCCGGCGGCTGCGTATTGCTTGGCGGCGCCAGCGGCCTGCTCTGCTTTTTCTGCTAAGGCGTCAGAGAGGGCGTTGAATGTGGCAGCGGCCTTGACCATGTCGCCTTTCAATCCGAGCTGTGCATTTTTCGGATTGACTTGCACGTTCTTGAGCTTGCCTTCGTAATGGTTGGTGGCGTAGCTGAATTTGGCACCCAGGTAGGCCGAGAACATGTCGTTGATTTGGTAGGCGGCGCCCAGCCCGATGCCGTACACATACGAGGTTCCCTTAAGGGAAAGGTCTACATCGTATGCAGAGGTTTCAAGCCCGTTTTGGGAAAGCAGTCCCGGAATTTGGGCGACTGCAGCTTCGAAAGAAGGAATGCCCTTGGTATAGTTCAGCTTTCCGCCACCGCCAAGAATGCCGAAGTAGCCGGAAATGGCCAACTTGCCGTGATGCCATGCGGCGTGAATGCTGGGCATGGCGGGTATCTGGGCTTTTCCCTCAAATTTCTTTTCGCCATCGAAGAGCGGGCTTTCTGTAACGGTGCTGCGGCTCTGCCAGAATGCCTGGGAGTTCAGGGATAGATGCCAGCCGTCTTTCATGAATGCGGTCCCAGCCGGATTGAAATAGGGCGCATCGTTTTCAGTCGTTGCGTAGCGGGCTACGTTTCGCTGGTAGGCAATGGACTGGTTGGTGTTTGTATTTAAACCGCCGGCCATGACATTGGCTGCGATTGCTCCCGTAATCACGAATATTTTATGGGCTTTCATAGGGGTTCCTAATTGAGGCGACCCAAAGTTAGAAACACTGTAAAAAAATCGTTATTATGTTTTACTTCCGTTGTTGTTACGGTAACAAATCGGTATCAACATCGTAATTTGTGGCCCGGATTAATTTTTATATTTATAACTCTACCGCTGAGGAAATACATTGAATAAAGAAAAACTGAATAAATTGATTCTACGCATCGAAGCCGCCATTGGCGTAATTGCCATGCTAATGGGAATTATCCTTACGGTTGCCGTGTGGAACGAAGGTTATTTCGTGGGCGCCATGATGATGATTGTTACCGGTGCCATCAGCGTGTTTCTTGGTTTCAAGGAACTGGTGCAACCCAGCGACCATGTGTTTCACTGGTTGCCGCTGTTCTATAAAATCGTACGGCGTTCCTTTTTCTTCTTGAACGTGGTCTTGATCGGGCTTGTCATTCTGACGGTCGCCCCGATGTTAGAGTAACGATAAGTGCGTTAATGCACGCCGTCTTCGTTGGCGGATTTCTTTTCGCTATACCACAGCTGGATTTTTTCACGGGCTTCTTCGTCGAAGGAGTCCTTGTCTTTTAAGATGGTTTCGGCCATCTGCAAGGTCTGGGCGATGAGTTCCTGGTCGGCAATCCAGTCGAACCAGCGGAAAACCCAGCTGCCGCTCTGCTCGTTGCCTTCCAGGTTGCCGGCGCCGCGAGTCTGCAAGTCAAGCTCTGCGATTTCAAAGCCGTCGTCGGTGTGGCTGAATTGAGTCAGGCGTTCCAGGGTGTTATCGACTACCGTGTTGTCCGGGAGCATCAAGAAACACCAGGCCTGCACATCGCCACGGCCAACACGGCCGCGCAGCTGGTGCAGCTGCGCCAGCCCGAAACGGTCGGGCTGGTCGATCGCCATGATGTTTGCCTCGGGCACGTTCACGCCGACTTCGATGACGGTGGTAGCCACAAGAATATGGACTTCTCCGGCGGCGAATCGCTTAAGGATTGCGTCCCGTTCTTCTTCGTCCATCTGGCCATGAATGCCTTCAACGACAACATCGGAATCAAATGCGCGGAGTTCGTTCACCACGTCTTCGACGCTGCGGGAGTTGCCTTCGTCGTCGCTACCGACGCGGCTCACGATCCAGTAACAAAGATTTCCGCCTTTGGCCTCGCTGCAAATGAATTTCTTCATGTCGTTTCGCTTGTCGGGGCTTACAAGGCGCGTCTTGACGGGCTTTCTTCCGGCGGGCTTTTCCTTGATTGAAATCACCTGAAGGTCACCGTATAAAGTCATGGCGAGGCTTCGGGGAATCGGGGTTGCGCTCATGACGAGCAAGTCGGGGTATTCGCCCTTCGAAAGCAGGGCTTCGCGCTGGTTCACGCCAAAGCGGTGCTGTTCATCGATAATCACGAATCCGAGCTTTGCAAACGTTACATCCTTCGAGAAAAGCGCATGGGTGCCAATCACTGCCTGGCAAAGCCCCATTTGCAGTTCGCCCAGAATCTGGCGTTTCTCGGCGGCGGGGGTTGCCCCAACTAACAGTTGGATGCGCATTCCTGCTGCCTCAAAGAAGGGTTTCATCTGCTTAAAGTGTTGGCGTGCCAAAATGTCGGTGGGCACCATCAATGCGCATTGCTCGCCAGCGCCGCACACGGCCAGCATGGCGAGCAGGGCAACCACCGTCTTGCCGCAGCCCACGTCACCCTGCAATAAGGCGTGGAATTGCTTCTTTCCGTTCAGACCGTCGATGATGCGGTTCAGCGCCGCGTCCTGCCCGCCGGTCAAATTGAACGGCAAGCGCGACTTGGCGAGCATGACCTGGCCCAAGTCAATTTGTCTTTCGTGCCCGCGAACCTTCTGGTTCTCGCGCCGCTTCACCATGCGCAGGCAGAAGGGGAGCAGTTCAAGAACTTTCAGTTCCCGCTTGGCTTTGCGAATGGAGTCAAAGTCGGCGGGCTTGTGCAATACCCGCAGGTTGTTCAGCACCGCGTTAAAATGCAAATAGTCCGTCAGTTCCTTGGGGCAAATTCCCGAAATCGTCAGTGCCGGAAAGTGAAAGATAACGCTGTACCAGTTGCGCAACGCCTTTTGCGTAATGCGGGCCTTGACCATGGCCTCGGTCATGGAATACACCGGCAGGATCTGGCCGCTGAACTGCTCGTCTTCGTCCATGGGCTGCATGTCGGGGTGCGTCATCTGGAGCCCGCGGTATTCTCCTACGACGCCCGTTGCAAGCCAGCGTGTGCCCGGCTGCAGGCGCCTGCTCTGGTACGAGGCACCCTTGAAAAAAGTAAGGGTGATTTCGCCCGTGCCGTCGGCAAGGGTTGCCACAAATCGGCTGCCTCGACCGCGAATGACTCCTCCGCGAATAATCTTGCCGATAACGACAGCCCGTTCGCCCACATGCAGGTTCCCGATAGAGCTGACCTTAGTCTGGTCCAGGTAGGTGCGGGGAATATTGTACAGAAAATCTGAAAGCGAAACGATGCCTGCAGACTTGAGAGCCTCAAGGCTTTTGGGTCCCATTTTGGGAAGGTTACTTAAGTCCATGGCCTACTCGCTCTGGGCGCTATCGTTTTGGACTTTATTGAGGCTGGCTTTTTCGGCGCGTTCGCGGGCCTTTTCTCGGGCTGTCTTTCCGATAAGGTTAATGTTCTTCCATGCGAAGGGCTTGACCGGATTTCCGTTTTCATCGAGAATCTTGATTCCCTTGGTGTCGATGGCCCGTACGATTTCGTTGAGCTTGGAGACCAGCTCGTTCACCTTGTCCACCGTTTCAGAAGAATAGAGGATCTTGCTGTAGAAGGGATCTGCTTCGATGCTGTTGATTATTTCGTTGGTCTTTTCGGCCCCTTCGGAAATTCGCTTCATGGCGTTTTCGGCCAGTTCCAACTTTTCGTTGACGGTATTGGTGACCGTGACTATGGCGGAGTCCGCTTGCTTGGTGATTACGTGCAGGTTCTTGCTGGCCACATCGGCTTGGGCAAAGAGATTGTTCAGGGCGGGTTGTAAAGTCTGGAGGGCCCTTTCGGTGTTGCTGAGGGTAACTTCGACGTTCTTGATGACGTATTCTACCAGGTCGCTGGCGGAACGGTGGGTGGAGTCCCCGTTGGTTATCAGGTAGATAATCTGGCGGACGGTCTCTACTTGTTCGTTTACGTTTTCAATGTAACGCAAGACTTCGGCAACGCCCGGTTCAAAATGTCCCTGGTGGATGTAGTCGTCGGGGAGTACCTTTCCGGTCTTGGATGGAATGATTTCCAGCCTGCGTTGACCCATGATGGCGTAGTTGATGTTGTTGAACTGGGTGCCTTCACGAATCACGATGGGTTGGTTGAACTTGATTTCTACGCGGGCACGGTCGCCAAGCCACTGGACTTTGCCGATGGTTCCGACGGTGTATCCGCGAATTACCACCTGGTCTTCGGGCTGCAAGGAGCCCAATTCATCGAAGTCGACCTGGATAATGGTGGTGGCCTCGTGGTGGGCATCCCACATGCAATAGGCGATTATCGCAAAAATGCTGAACAAGGCCAGGAGCGATATGTAGCCCAATGTCCGGTCGGAAATCTTCATGGCTGAGAATATAGAAAAAAATGAAAAATTAATAATGAACCATTAACAATTAATAATAACACATCCCACATTCCACATTACACATCCCACATTCCACATTCCACATTCCACATCTCATATTCCACATCTCATATTGCGCCGATTACCCGTTTAATTTCTTCTTCGTCTGTAATTCCGCTCTTGATTAGGTGCAGTGCGTTTTCGCGGAGTGTGCCATCAACGTAAGTGCCGTCGGGCCGAAGGATTTCTACGACCGCCCTTCGTCCTGAATAGGGGAGTCCTTGGGCCGGGCGGCACCGCACCAGGCGCTGCGCCATAATGCCCAGGAGCGATTCCTGCAGGGCCGTGCGCGAAATGCCCAAGTCCTCGAGGCGGGTGAAACCGGCCTTGGCTGAGTTGGTGTGCAATGTTGAAACTACCAGATGCCCGGTTTGGGCAGCGCGGAGGGCGATTTGCGCCGTTTCCTTGTCGCGGATTTCGCCTACCATGATTACATCGGGATCCTGGCGCAAGATGGCTCGGAGCGCGACGGCGAAGGTAAAACCGCATTTCTCGTTCACCTGCACTTGGGCGGCCCCTTCTAGCGGGTATTCCACCGGGTCTTCGATGGTGGTGACGTTCACTTGCTTATGCAAGATTTCTTCGAGCCCGGCGTGAAGCGTGGTGGTTTTTCCGGAGCCTGTAGGGCCTGTAACAAGAAAGAGTCCTTGGGGGCTGTTGAATACATTTTGCAAGAATCGCAAGCTTGGCTGGCTTAACTGAAGCGCGGACAGTCCGGCAACCTGTTTGCCCGTGGTCGGAAGAATTCGGAGTACGCATTTTTCGCCACCCTGTACGGGGAGCGTGCTTACGCGGATATTGGCGTTATGGTGGAATCCGTTAAAGGTGAACGATCCGTCGTGGGGAATTCTTTTATCTGTAATGTCGATTTCGGAAAGGATTTTTAATCGGACCAATACCGGTTCGCTAATCCATAAGGGCAAACTTTTGTAGTCGTTCAGCAAACCGTCTTGTCTCAGTCGAACCCTCAAAGAATCTGCAGTGGGCTCCAAGTGGATATCTGTGGCCTTTAAATTGATGGATTGCTCGATTAGGCTGTCAACAAGGTTGATTATGGGCTCCGATTCCCACGAAGACGTTTGGGCTAGTTCGGGCTTGAAAAGCTCCGCTTCAATCCGGTCGGAATTTTTGCTCAGGATTTGGTAAATCTCGGCCTTGGTCTTGATGTAGATCTGTATAGGTGCGCCGAGTTCTGTCCGCACTTTTTGTAACAGAAAATCGTCGCTGTCGTTTGTGACGGCGATGGGGTAGGGTGGTTTCATGTCGCTCACAGTGCCTAGCAAGGCAATCTCGTGTTCGCGACACCATTTCGTAGAAAGCAGTGGTTCCATACCGCGAAGATAAAAAACATTCCCGCACAAGCGTGCAATCACGTGATTGCAAATTTTTTAGTCCAAAGCGACTCGTCATAACGAGTCGTGTTACAAAAAGTCCCGACTCTGCTGAGCCGGGACTACTTCTCTCTCTATTGTCTAAAATTTTTATGCACTCTTGTGTCTGTTTCTTTTAATCTTATCAACCTTTTTCATCACCTTGCCGGTAATGGCGTTCGGCAACCAGAAGAAGGTCGGCACCAAGTACATGGTAAGGACTGCGGACACGATCAAGCCGCCTACAGATGCGATACCCATGGGCTGGGTCATGGCAGCCACGTTACCACCGAGGGCGAATGCCAGCGGAAGCTGGGCCACCACAGATGCAAACGTTGCGAGCACAATCGGCTGGAACTTGGTCTTTCCGGCCGTCAAAATGGCTGATCGTCTACCCATGGCGCCGCTTCGGAGTAGTCTGTTAGCTTCGTCAAGCAATAGAATGGCGTTGTTCACCACCACACCGATAAGCATCACGATAGCCATGAGTGCAATCATCGAAAGAGCCTTGCCCGTAAGGATAAGGGAAAGAATCACACCGATAGCACCCATCGGAATCGTCGTCATAATCACGAACGGCTGGGCAAAGCTTTCGAGCAAGGCCACCAACAGAATGTAGGTAAGAATGATAGCCATGAGAATTGCGGTCTTGAATTCGGCCACCATGTCATTCTGCATGTCAGCGTTACCACCGAAGCCGAACGAAATGCCTTCGGGAACTTCGTTAGACATATCTGCGGCGAGCTTGCCAACCTTGCCCATGATTTCACCGGTGGTGTGACCAGGGAGCAGGTTCATGGAAACGTCCACACGGGTGCGCTTACGTTTACGGTCGATACGGGTCGGACCTGCACCGTCTTCAATGAAGAAGAGTTCGTTAGCGTTCACATAACCCTTGGTCGTCATGATAGGAAGTGTTTCGATATCGCTGTGGCTCTGACGGTCTTTTTCCATCATGCGCACATACACGTCGTATTCTTCACCATCGTCGGTAAACTGTCCTGCTTCGTAACCGCTCACTGCAATGTAGTTGTAGGTAGCGATGGTCTGGAGCGTGACACCGTAATCGGCGAGAGCCTGACGGTTCGGAATCATACGGATTTCAGGCTTACCAGCTTCGTAGCTCATTTTCACGTCAACGATACCGTCGATGGTTTCCTTGATGCGGTCCATCACGATTTGCGATGCCTTCACCACGGAATCCTTGTGCAGACCGCTCACTTCGAGCACCACGTCACCGGCGGAGTTGTTGTTCGTTTCGGAAGCGGAGGTAGACTTGATAGAAATGAATGCGTCAGGAATGTCGGCTAGGTAGGGGCGCAGCGAGTCCACAATCTCGTCGGTGCTGCGATGGCCGCCCTTCCAATCCGGCATCTTCTTCTTTTCCCAGTCCTTCAACAGCTTCACGCGCATGGTGGCCTGGTTCGTGGTCGTCATACCGTTAGAACCTCCCACGTTCATACTGTAATGCACGATTTCGGGAACGTCCTTGATTCTAGATTCAATAATATGGGCGACACTGTCTGTGGTTTCGATGTTGGTTCCCACAGGCATTTCAAGCTTCACTTGAATCATGCCCTGGTCCTGCTTAGGCATCACTTCCACCGTGAGGTAGTTCTTGGCCATTACGCCGACAAGGAAAATCGTAGCGACAAGGGCTACAACTTGGAACAATACGCCTGGAACAGAAAGGCAGAACGAAAGCGTCTTCAAGTATACGAAACGAATACCATTCAGCACCTTGGGGAAGAATCCGAATAGCTTTTCTCCTATCGAACGCTGGCCTTCGATAACGTTTCCGTTTTCATCAAGCTTTTTGCCCTTGAACAAGTAGGCAGCCATGAGCGGGGTCAAGGTGAAGGTCACCAAGAGCGACACGAAGGTGGCGAACACCATGGTGAGACCGAAGGTTCTAAAGAAGATACCTGCAATGGACTTCATGAATGCAATCGGCACGAACACGCAAACGTTAGTCAGCGTAGAAGCCATGATGGCCACCATGATTTCGCTGGTGCCCTTGTAGGCGGCTTCCTTCGGATCTAAACCAAGATTCAGCTTGTTGTTGATATTTTCAAGCACCACGATAGAGTTCGTCACCAAGAGACCCACAGAACTCGAAAGAGCCATGAGGGACATCATGTTGATGCCGAATCCGGCGAAGTACATGAGCGTAAATGCACCAATCACGGAAATCGGCATCGTAATGGCGGCGATAATCATCGTCGAGAACTTGCCGAGGAACAAGAGCAACAAGACAGAAGTAAGGCCGATAGCGATGATGATGTTCTGGATCACGTTGTCGATAGCTTCGTTCACGGCTTCGGACTTGTCGTAAACCAGGTGAAGTTCGAAGCCTTCAGGCAAAGTCTTCTGGATTTCGGCCATGCGCTTGAGCACGCCTCTAGAAACTTCCACCACGTTAGCGTCAGAACGCTTCTTGATATCGAGAGAAACAGAGTTGATGCCGTTAAAGCGAGAAGCAGAAGTAATCTTTTCGACGGTGTCCTTGACGTCGGCGATTTCAGAAAGCTTAATCACGCCCGTCTTGGTCGGAATGTCCATGTCGCGCATTTCGTCGAGGCTTGTGAACTTACCGGCAGTACGGACAGAAGTATTCTTGTGCTTGCCGACAACTTCACCCACGGGGAGGTTTACGTTAGCCTGGCCGAACATGCCCATGATGGTCGAAATATCCACATTGCGGTCGATCATCTTGTCTTTATCAAGTTCAATCGAAATCTGACGAGTGGTACCACCGAACAGGTCTACGCTTGCCACACCCGGAACAGAAGTGAACAACGGTTCAATATCGTCTTCCACCTTCTGGCGGAGTTCCGTGGAGTTCAGCGGACCGGTAAACGAGATGGACATAATGGCTGCACCGTTAATGTCCACCTTGGAAATAATCGGAGCCTGCACAGCGTCCGGGAAGTCGGCTGCGGCAAGTTCAATCTTGGAACGCACGTCGTTTGCAGCCACGTCCACGTTCACGCCCATGTTGAACATGGCGACCACGATACCGTAGTTTTCAAGGCAGATGGACTGCACGTAGTCGATACCGTCCACCAGTTCCACCTGTTCTTCGATAGGCTTGATGATGGTCGTCTCGATTTCTTCAGGGTTTGCGCCCTGGTAAATGATGGTACCGGTGACCACGGGAACGTCGAATTTCGGCATCAGGTCCACCACCATCATTGTGTAGGTATAAAGACCGAAAACCACCACGGTCAAAATGACCATGAGCATGGTAATCGGTTTATAGATACTGGCCTTAATCATTCAGCAAACTCCTATTCAACAACCAGCACCTTGTCGCCGTCGTTCATCTTGGACTGGCCTTCAACAATAATGGTTTCGTTGCCTTCGAGGCCTTCGAGAACCTGAATGTCGTTCTTGGTCTGCACGCCAATCTTCACGATCTTGCGGAGAGCCTTGCCTTCGGGGGTGACGGTCCAAATGATGTTAATGCCGTTGCGGTAAACGATTGCTTCGGCGGGCACCACGATGCCTTCGACCTGGCGAGCATCCAGTTCTGCGGTCACATACATGCCGGGCAAGAGCTTCTTGGCCTTGTTGTCGAACGTGATTTCAACCGGGAAGAAGTGGGTAGTCGGATCTGCTGCCAGCGGAATCAAGGAAACCTTACCCGTGAAGGTTTCGTCGGCGACTTTCACGGTAGCGTTTGCGCCCTTCTTGAAGAATCCGATATCCTTGCTGGTCACGTTCAGCTTCAAGATAACCTTGTTCAGCTTTGCAATGGTTGCAAACTGAGCGCCCTGTCCTGGGGTCTGGCCGACCTTGAACTTGATTTCGGTCACCACACCAGCTTCGGGAGCAAGAATCAAGGTTGCGCGGCGGGCGGTTTCGAGGCCCATCTTTGCAACCTTGAGTTGCATTTCCTGGCTGTCCATGTCCTGTTGGCTAACGCCACCCTTGGCATGGAGCTCACGCATGCGTTCGGTTGCTTTTTCAAGAACAGCGATTTTTTCTTGCGCTTCTTGGTATTGGGTGTTGTCGCCCGTGTAGAGGTATTCGGCAATCACCTGATCTTTCTGCACGGTGGAACCCACTTGCACGTTAATCTTTGCAATCGGGTCGCCCATCTTGCAGATGGCGCTGTTCTGGTTGATACCCTGGATGGTGCCGCTGAACTTGCGGACATCGGTAAGCTTTGCCGTGCTGGCCTTTACCACGCGTGCGGGTTTGCCTTTTTCTTTCTGAATTTCTTCGATGGTCGTAGCCTTCTTTTCGGCATTTTCTTCTTTCTTGTCGCAGGCGACAAGCATCAGCGATGCGACAGCGATAGTCAGGAGGGTTTTAACTGTCTTGTTCATTCTTTCCTCGTCTCTCTTATTAATATTCACCGGTGGCCTGAAGGAGGGCGTTGTATGCCTGGTTCCAATTCACGATTGCTTGCATGTAACCGAGCTTCGCTGTACGAAGGTCGTTTTCTGCATTGAGAAGGTTCAGCTGGGTTTCTCTTCCGAGTTTGTAACTGTCGTTGGTCAGGTCGTAATTCTTTTGAGCCAGGTCGATTTGGCGCTTGGCAATTTCGATTTGGGAATTTGCATCTTCGAGCGTGTTGGCGCAAGATTCAATCTGTACGCGGAATCCGCGTTCGGCAGTTTCCTTTTGAATTTGGGTGCTACGCAAGTTGGATTTTGCCTGAACGACCGCTTCCTTGGTTTTCATGCCGTTAAAGAGGTTTAGCTTGAGGTTCAAGGCTACATACTTGTTGATGTTGTCGTCCCAATCCGGAGCGTCCCACTGGTAGAAGTGGTTCTTGTTGTTGCTGTACTTGAGACCGCCAACGAGAACGATTGTGGGCTTGTATCCGCCTTCTTCGATAGAAACGTTTTTCTGGAGCATTTCTTCGCTTGCTTCGAGCATCACCAGTTCCTTGCGGCGTTTTTTCACATTCGCCATGGAAGTATCGGGGTAGGTGTAGCCCTGCAATGGATCGCGGAGGTCCCCCTGGAACATGACTTCGGATTCCCATTCAAGGCCCATGGTGTTAAGCAGGGCATTGCGGGCAAGCACGCGTTTCTTTTCGGTGCTGTTGATTTGTGAGTTCAGTTGGTCCATCTTGAGCTGTATGCGAATTAAGTCGAGTTCGGTCATCATGCCGCTCTTGAGCCCCTGTTCCACAAAATTCAGGTTTTCCTGAAGCATGTCCTTGGACTGGTGCAGGATAACGATCGATGAATCTAGGAAAATGAGCTGGTCAAAGGCGTTTTCAACGTTGTAGCGGACGTTTGCCTTGGTGTTTTCAAGGTTGACTTCCTTGACGTGCTTGTAGGCCTTGGCGATTTCAATACCGGTGCCGACTTTACCTTGGGCGTAAAGAATCTGGGTGGCGGTAAGGCCCACGCTGGACTGCCAGCGATAAGCCTGCGATTTCATGCCGTTTACGACACCGTTGATGGCGCCAAGCGCCATCGCGTCCCACGGAGATGGGTCGCCAAAGCCTTTTTCCTGGCCTAAGGAAATCAATTCCATGGCCATCGAAGAGTCACTTGGGTTGACATCGTCCAGACCGAAAATTCGGGTGACGGTGGCATCAAGGTCGATTGAAGGCAAGGCGTTGCCGTAACCGGCATCGACCTGGGAATTTGCCGAAATGACTTCTTCTTCGGCAGTTTTGACGTCCGAGGACTTTTCAAGGGCTATCCTGACTGCTTCGTCGCGCGTGTAGGTTGTAGCACCCGCCCATTGCGGGGCTACGATACTCAGCGCCATAGCCGATAATGCTGCTAAATGCCTGGGCATTCTTACTCCTATATACTTTTTGCGATGCAAATGTAAAAAAAAGTTGCTCCATATATAAGGGTCAAAAGCCGATTTGGTGGACGAAATGCCCAAATTAGGGGATAAAAAAACAACCCGTTGGGGTAACGGGTTGCTGGGGTGAAAATTTGTGCTTGGCGCAAATTATGTGCGAGAATTGTTAAAGTCCCGCAACATCGAATCCCAATGCCATCTGATCGATGTGTTCAGATGTCGATGGAGTCCTGTCGGTCCAAAGAAGAATGCGGAATACAAGATAATTGGCGTTTGATGTAAATGAAATCTTTTCGTATGCGTTCATGCCGTCTTCAGAGCTTGTCAATGGGTGATTTACATCGATGTTGTTCACGTTAGATGTGCTATTTTCGTATACGAAAAGGTCGAAATCTTGCGGCACTCTGTGAACGTCATCGATGTCAAAACCGGAGCTCAGCCAGGCAATTGCTGCAGAGAAATTCGTCTTGTCTGTAGGACGCTTGACGCAGAAACGGATTTCCTTTTTGCCGTTCGAAGTGCTGTGTGTGTACAGCTTGCTGATTTCGCCCAACCAATAGCGTGATTCGTGGAATACTTCATTGTGGTCCTTATCGAACACTACGCTACGGTAAGAAGGAATCTTTGTTGTCACAGGGTTTTCATTCGGGTACGGGGTGTTTATATTGATATCACCCGAAGACAGTAATAGAGCCTTGACAACTTCAGGATGCCAACGGTAGAACGGGTTGGCAGCCAAGAGATTTGCTATCATGCCTGCCGTATAGGCTGCTGCGGCTTCTGAACCGTCGTAATACGGATTGTAGGTATAGTCTATTCCTGTAGATTTGTCTTTGTAGACTCTCTTTTGTTCGCTTGGGTAATTGTTGTTGCTCTGGTTGTCAAAATAGAAATGGGAATAATTGTAAATTTCCGGCTTTTTTGAACCTTCCCAAACGTTGTTTCCGTCTTTGCAATTACCAATGCCTTTTTTACAATATAGGCTATAGGTCGAATTGTATGTCGTAATTTTTCTGGTGATTGCGTCTACAGCACCAACAGTAATGGCGTTGGCCGCATGAGCTTCTAAGCCCAGGTGACCGGAATTGTTTCTAACATTAAAATTGCCTGCTGCAATAACTTCTATACGACGGGTAGTGAGAATCAGGTTGTCAATCGCCATCGACTCGAAAGAGTATTGTTTTGCAACCATGTTGTCTACGTTCCCGTATTGACGGTTTCTAACTCCCATATAAATCAAGGGACTGCGATGATCGGGATTTAAAGGGTGGTCTATAGGCCATACCGGATTTTCCTTTCCGACGAAGATTGCTGAATGCTTTGTAGAAGCCTTTAGAATGTCGTAAGTCCTAGAGGACATCATTTCTGATGCGGGTGTGGGATTAAATACTTCGCCAGAGGCTAGCTTGAAATAAGGAACCGATTTTGAGGGGTCTAATTTTGTCGGAAGTGCGTCAATGGACATGTAAATGCCGACGTCATCCCATTCATAATGGGGAGATGATGGGTAATCGTACCACCAGAGAGAATACCTTTGAGCGTTGCTTTCGACGCCAGAAAATGGCATGTATGTAATCATCTGCGTATTGCCGTAGTTCGAGTAGGCGTATGGGGATGGCTGTTGGGGGTCGCTGAATGTGTAATTCGATGTCGTGAGCTGATAGGCGCTTGTAGGAAGATTTGTCCTTGTGCCGTACAGAAACCCTGTGGGCTCTGTACGTTGCATTGGCACAGGGATAAATACCTCGTTGGATTTTTCCATATAGCCGTTTGATCCTGTCAATTCGCTAAACCAGTTTTCAGAATAGGTTCCTTGTAGAAAATACCGCTTCATGTAATAGGGTTGTGAGGTATTTTCAATGCCTCTGTTATTGAATATGCCAGTTATGGCATCTGCATCTCCCCTTAATCCAGGATTTGTAGCCTTTGCCAAAGCCTTGGAGGTTAACGAAGAACCGACTTGTTGATCGTTTTTCTTCTTCATCTTGGAATAGTCGATGTCTTTGTAGACCATCGGAGAATTCATTTTACTCCCGCGGCGTCCAAGAAGGTCGTAGTTGGCTGTGGCTGCGATAGAAATGCCGAAACAACCCATCGCGATTATCGATGTGATTTTTTTATTCATTCTCACTCCTTATTTATTTGTTAGTGGTTTCTTAAATATATATCACCAATTTTGAAATGAATATTTTATTCTTAAATTTTACAATAACATTAAGAAATTGTATACAAGCTAATGTATTTCTTTGTGGGTATAAATGTGGCGATTTGTCTTCTTATAGAAGGCGAAAGGAGTGTTTTGTTTTATGGTTTTTAATTATTGTATGACGACTGCGTGATTTGTGCTTGAGGGCATAAAAAAAAGAACTCATATCTCGTTGGCAGGAAACTCCCGCTGTTCAAGAGATAGAGTTCTTATAAATTGGATTTATGCTGATGTTACATCAGGCCGGGGATTTTCATGCCGCCGGTAATGCCGCTGATGCTTTCCTGGGTAGCTTCGTCTTTCTTCTTGACGGCTGCGTTGATGGCTGCCATGAGCAAGTCTTCGAGAGCTTCCACGTCGTCCTTGTCGACGGCATCGGGGTTAATCTTGATCATGGTGACAACACCCTTACCGTTCATGGCGACTTTCACCATTCCGCCGCCGGCTTCGGCTTCGAAACTTTGTGCCTTGAGGTCGCTCTGGGCCTTCATCATCTTGCTCTGCATTTTCTGAAGGTCACGCAACATTTTGCTCATATCCATAGTATTTTCCTCGTTGTTTTTGCGGTAATATAGTAAAAGGGGCTAGTTTTCTTCGTTTTCCACATCGCAGCCTTCGGCCTGTTGGGGGGCTACGGGACGGCTGCTTCTGTGGGTGTAAATCAGTTCGGCGGCAAAGAGTTCCTTGAGCTTCTGGAGCCCGGGTTCCTTCTCCAAATCCAACTGGTAGGGCGACATTTGGGCCTGCTTGCGGATCTTGAGTTCCGATTCGTTGAAGGCGCGGCTTTTCAGGGTCAAAAGCACCGGAGTCTGGAGCATGTCTTCAAGCATCTGCTTGATACGGTCCATGTACTCGGGGTGTTCTTCCATCTGTTTTACGCCCCAGGCGTCGCTGGCGTTGTCGCCTAGGTAAGTCAGTGCGACGGGGAAGGGAGTTGCCTTCAAATCGCCAGTTTCCAGTACGGTGTCGTTGAGGGCGACCGAGAAGGCGAAATCGCCGGAATCGGCAATTTTGGACTTGATGGAGCCCCAGGCGGCAGAAATCTCGTAACGGCTGTAGCAGTCGCCGTTGCTTGGGCCTGCGATGGAATTCTGCAAAGCCGCGAAGGGGTTTTCTTCGCGTTGCTGTAACGCCTTGGCTTCTTCCTCGGCGTCAATATAGTTCTGGACTTCAGTTACTTTTTTTTTTAACGCCTCTTCGGAGGCGCTTTTCGGGTCGTTGATGGCGGCAAGCGCTCGCCTCAAGTCGGTAAGCCTATCGAGCCATGCCATGCGGGCAAATGTGGTTTCTACCAGCAGGCGCGGGTTCGTGCTGTAGCGCAGCGTTGCCTGCAAGTCGATCAAAAGCTTGCTGATGCGCAAGATATCGCCATTCTTGAGTTCGGGAACCACGCTCTTGTACTTGGTGTAGAGCTCTTCCGAAATGTTCAAGGCGTCGGGCGTAAAGGCATCGAGTCGGGCATAAAGCAGGTTGCGAAGGAACTTGCCGAAACCGTCCAGGAGCGGGGTGAACTCGATGCCGCGTTTGCAAGCTTCGTCCACCATCTTGAAACAACCCTTGAGGTCGTGGCCTTCAATAGCCGAAATCAGCGTAAAGAACAGTTCCACCGGCGGAATTCCGAGGACGCCACGGACGGCGTCAGCGCTCATTTCGTTACCGGTAAAGGCGTATGCCTGGTCGAAGTAGGTGAGGCCGTCGCGCATGGAGCCGTCCGCTTTTTCGGCGAAAATGTCCAGGGCTTCGTCGGTCGCGTTGATGCCTTCCTGTTCGCAAATGTAGCGCAGACGGCTGCGAATCTGCTCAATGGTCAGACGCTTGAAATCGAAGCGCTGCACGCGGCTCAAAATGGTCTGCGGGACCTTGTTGACTTCGGTGGTGGCGAAGATGAAAATCACATGTTCAGGCGGCTCTTCGAGCGTCTTGAGGAGGGCGTTGAAGGCACCCGTCGAAAGCATGTGGACTTCGTCGATAATGAAAATCTTGTATTTGCCGATGACAGGCGGATACTGCACGCGCTCAATCACATCGCGGATGTTGTCGACGCCCGTATTGGAGGCTGCGTCTATTTCAAAGACGTCCATCGGGTTCCCGCCCGAAATGTCCTTGCAGCTTTCGCACTGTCCGCAGGGATGCAACGGGTCTCCGCCGGTGCAGTTCAGCGTGCGGGCGAGGATACGGGCACTGGTAGTCTTGCCAACGCCGCGGGTTCCGGTAAACAGGAAGGCGTGGTGCAAACGGCCGCCTTCAATTGCGTTTTGAAGGGTCTTTGCGATATGTTCCTGGCCGACCATGTCGGAAAAAGATTGCGGACGCCACTTTCGGGCCATTGCTACGTATGCCATGCGCGGGAATATAGTAAATTTGTTCCATAACGATGAGGTAATCTATGAATCCGAATTTGGCTCTTTTGATTCTTTCTTGGCAGGTGGCTTGTCTTTTCCATGAAAACGAGACCGAAAAACTCCTTGAGGGTTCCACTTCGGCTACTGAAGCCGAAAGCGATACGCTGGATGCGATTCATGACGAACTTACCCCGGAAGTCTCTTGGGATGATTTCAACGATACCTACGCCAAGTTTAAGTCGGCCAAAGACCGTGCCCAAGCTTGCATCGAAGCGTTGAAGGATGAATCACCTGAATTCAAGAGCAAGGTGCTCGAATCCATGCTCCGTGTGGCAAATGCTTCTCGCGAAGACGACAACGAAAGTAACGTCTCTCCCGAAGAAATGGACTTCATCCAGCAGATCCGCGAAGCGCTGGAGTAAATAGACTGAAAATAGACCGCCTGCGGCGCAAATACGCCGCAAATTTTGGAAAAAGAAACCGCCGAGGATTGCCTCAGCGGTTTAATTTTTTGATAGGAAGTGCGATTAGCGGAGCACGATGTCGCCGTTTGCGACGAGCTTGTCGCGGAGCTTGTTGTGAGCCTTGTTGACTTCGTCGTCGGTAAGCGTGCGGTCCATGGCCTGGTAGGTGAGGCTGTAGACCAGGTTCTTCTTGCCGGCTTCGATCTTGTCGCCTTCGTAGATGCTCTTGAGCGTAATCTTCGCGAGGTTCTTCGGGTTGAGACCCTTGATGCGGGCGAGAATCTGTTCGTGAGTCATGGTCTTTTCGACTTCGATGGAGATGTCGCGGCTAGAAGGCACCTGACGGCTGAACGGTTCGAACACGATCTTCTTGTGGGTAGCGTGTTCCATCTTGTCCATGTCGAGTTCCATCACGTAGGTATCGTAGCTGATGTCGAGGGCGGCCATCACGGAGGGGTGGAGGGCGCCCATGGTGCCGAGCACCACGCCGTCGGCGACGACTTCGGTCTGCTTACCCGGATGGAGGAAGAGTTCTGCCTTGGCGGGAACGCGGAATTCCACAACGAGGCCAACGCGCTTGAGGAAACTCTGCACAAAGCCCTTGAAGGCGGCAAAGTCAATCTGGGCGGGCTTGTCGTTGAGCGGGTTCGTATCGAAGTTGCCTGCAATCGTGAGGGCAACGAGGTTCGATTCGTCGAAGCCCGGATCGCGAACGTCCTTGCGGTCGCGCTTGAACTGGCCCTTGGCCACTTCGAACAAGCGAACGGAACCGGGACGGTTCTTTTCGTTTTCGGCAACGGACTTGAGCAAGTTCGGGAGCAGGCTCGTCGGAACCACGCCGAGTTCTTCGGAAAGCGGGTTCAGGAGAGCGGCGGGCTTGCTGCGACGGTCATCGTTTTCGGCACCGAACAGAGCTTCGGTGCGGGCCTTGCTCGTAAAGCGGAGGGAGAGGCATTCGTGGAGACCCATGGCAGAGAGCGTCTTGCGGATCTTCCTGTTCAAAACTTCAATCGGCGGAAGTTCGTTCGGCTGCATGGTGAACTTCGGCAGACTGTACGGGATGTTGTCGAAGCCGATGAGGCGGGCCACTTCTTCGATGAGGTCCACTTCGCGTTCGAGGTCGGGGCGGAAGCCCGGAATCTTGAAGGTGATAGACTCGGCGTCCTTCTTCACGACTTCGAGGGCGATGCCCGTGAGATACTTTTCAATGTCGGCGGCTTCGATCTTCATGCCGATAATCTTTTCGGCGCGGGCGGTGCGGAGCGTGACCTGGTTGAGTTCCTTCTTGTGGTCGTCGCCCGTGTATTCGACGGCGCCTTTGAGAATGCGGCCACCGGCGACTTCCTGGATCATGGCGCAGGCGTACTTGCTGTATTCGTCCTGCGTGGTGAAGTCGATTTCGCGTTCAAAGCGGTAGCTGGAATCGGTGGAAATGCAGAGGCGCTTGGCCTGCTTACGGACAATCGTCGGGTTGAACCAGGCGCTTTCGAGGAACACGTTCTTGGTTGCATCCACAATTTCGGATTCGACGCCACCCATCACACCGGCAACGCAGGCGGGACGGTCGCCGTCGCAAATCACGAGGTCGCTTTCCAGAAGCTCGTGGGCGGTATGGTCGATGGTTTCGATCTTTTCACCCTTGGCGGCGCGGCGAACCTTGATCTTGTTGCCGTGGAGCTGGTCCATGTCGAAGCTGTGGAGCGGCTGGCCCACGTCCATCAGAATGAAGTTCGTGATGTCGACCACGTTGTTGATGCTGTTCATGCCCACGGCGTGGAGCAACTTGGCGAGCCAAGCGGGGGACTTTTCGACCTTCACGTCCTTGATGACGCGGCCCACATAGCGGGAGCAGCCGCAACCCGGAACCACTTCGAGGCTGACGGCGGAGCTGGCGGCTTCGGAGTCTTCCTTGAGTTCATAGGTGAGGGGCTTGAGCGGACGGTTGAACTTGGCGGCGAGTTCGCGAGCGACACCGCGGTGGCTGAGAGCGTCCGGGCGGTTCGGGGTCACGTTCAGTTCAAAGCATACGTCGTAGAGACCGAGGCTAACAAACGGGGTGCCTGCGGCGATAGAATCGTCGAGAACCATGATGCCGGCGTGGTCATCGGAAAGGCCGATTTCGTCTTCGGCGCAAATCATGCCGAAGCTTTCGACGCCGCGGATCTTGGACTTCTTCATCTTGAGGGTACCGCCATCGGGGAGCGGGAGTTCCGCGCCAATCGGAGCGAGCACAACGGTTTGGCCGGCAGCCACGTTCGGGGCGCCGCAAACGACCTGGATGACTTCCTTGCCGTCGTTCACCGTCGTGATGTGCAAGTGGTCGCTGTCCGGGTGGGCTTCGCAGGTAAGAACCTTTGCTACCACCAGCTTTTCATAAACCTTGCCCGGTTCTTCCATGCCTTCGACTTCCAAGCCGACGGCGGTGAGGGCCTTTGCAACTTCTTCCGCAGATTCCGGAAGATCAACATGACGTCTGAGCCAATTCAAAGAAACTTTCATCTTTTTCCTCTTTAGCACGAATTTTGCCCAGGTGCCACAAAACGACCCGCGTGCAAAACACGTGCCTGCTAAATTTCGGTGGTAAATTTAGAAATTTTTATTTCAATGTATTTAAAAGGGTGTCTAGGCGGCTTGTGATTTTGATTGCTCCGAGAGTGGCTAAGTGCTCTTCATCTCTAGCCATATCGTCGGAATAGTCGTGTTCGCCCATTTTATTTTCGTCCATAAGGATGAAATAGGGGTATTCCTTGCTCAAGTTTTTGAAATCTTCGATAGCGGCCATTGCTGAGCTGCGTTGGGGACCATTGAAGCCGAAAGAACCTGTATTTTTGTATGCTGGACTTTGTGGAAAGATAATGCCGATGACATAAACATTATTTTGGTTACAGCTTTCAACGATGTCTTTAAATAATTTGAACGAATTTTCATAAAGAGAGGGGTCTTTTTGCATCCATGTTGTATCGCGGCTAATTGCAGGATTTTCATTCCATCCAGAGGCTGTTTCGTATTCTTCGTACCCTCTTGTGTCCCTAAATTTCTTTGCGTAGGTGTTTCCTCCAATGGATTCAAAGGTGAGCTGGTATAAATTTCTAGGAACACCGTCTTTCCAGAATTGGTGGTTTTGATCGTAAATGTATCCGGGAATATTTTTAGCTTCTGAATAGAAAAAATTGTTGCTGCTTTCGTATTTTATCCACCATAAATCAATATCCAGTGCGATTACCAAAAATTTCAGGTTCTTAACATGGTTTTGCACATAGTTGAAATACAAGTAGTGAATCTCATTTATAGAAAAGCCTGAATTGCCCAAATTGATAGCGTGGAACGGTTTGCTTAGTTGATTAGGAATGAGACTGTTTTTAACACGTGATGATCCGAGCATGACTGTGTTCGATGTATCCTTGTATTTCCAGAGAAGTTCCATTTTTATGCGCATATTGACGGCTTTGAATGTCACGCCTGATTTATAATAAATGCCCGCACTGTCCAGATCTAACTCAAGTTCTAGTTCCGGCGGTGTAACGGAACTACAGGAATTCATTTCTGTTATATCTGGTGACATGCAGGAACTACTATTGATTGAACTAGGTTTAACTTTTTTCTTTATCCACAGGTTCGGATGCCAAAGTTCGTCGCCTTCGGCAATTTCTGTGATAGAACTGTCTGCAGGGTCGATGATGGCGATTTTTGTGTGAGCTCCGTTTACATTTGTGAGAGTTGCTACGATAATGGATCTTTCACCATCGGTAGCCCATTCGGTATGGTCGAAGGTATATCCTGAAGGAGCCTTGATAGACTGGATTAGCTTTCCGTTGCTGTCAGCGATAAAGATCCGTTCGTGGGTGGAGTAGTCTTCTCCCGCAAATTTTTTGCCTGGTTTCCCGGCGAAGTCGAGGAAGGCGGTGCGCTTGGTTCCATCTTGGGAAAGGGATACGTTGCAGGCTTGGGCAGAGTCGTACCAGACGACATCATTGGCTTTATCTGTTACCGTGGAGCCTTTTTTTGCAACACGGGCTCGCAGAATTCTTGCTCCTGATACGGCCAGGGTGCGATCTTCACTGAAACCACCATGGTATGCTCCATCGAATAGC
The DNA here is from genome assembly GCF_045131395.1 of Fibrobacter sp. Classification (GTDB taxonomy): domain Bacteria; phylum Fibrobacterota; class Fibrobacteria; order Fibrobacterales; family Fibrobacteraceae; genus Fibrobacter. The sequence goes on from NZ_JBGUQY010000046.1 coordinate 29,549, forward strand.
TTCTGCGGGGTTCCGAATTTACCGTTTGCAAATTTTACCTGCCATGTTGAATAGCCCTTGAATGTAGCTTCGTCCTTGTTGTTTCCTGCATCGTTTACGTAGACGATGACTGTATCGCCGTTTTCAAGGACTTGCCAACGGGGAATTGCGGCACTTTCTGTTTTAAGCTTGATGCTGATGGTTGTGTCGCTTTCGAGGCTTTGAACGTAAATCGTTGATTTTCCTGAAATGCCTTCAAATCCGGTGCTGTAGGCAATCCAGTTTCCGTCTGGAGAAATTTCGGGATGAAATGCGTTGATTCCCTTAGTGATTTCTTTAATGGAAAGTGTGCCGTTTCTGTAGTTCAGGTAGGAAATGTTTCCGCTGACGTCGTTACGAAAGGCAAGCTTTGCATTATATGTCCCGGTGAGATTCTTGATGTTTTCTGGCCCGACGAGGGGAGTCACGATACTGGTGGCAGAAGTCCCGTCATCATTCATCCAAAGTGCATCGGGAATGCTCCCGAAGGCGAGTCTGAATCCAACGTATTCCGCCCTGGTCGATGAAGTGACCGTATAGACATCCCCGCGGCTGTATGGGTTCAGTTCCTTTTCTGAAGAGGAATAGCTTCCGCCTTTGACGATTCGTTCACCCGTATCGCCACCATCGGGTGCCCCCACATAGTTGGTAACAGTCGTGTCGTGGAATTGTCCGAGCCAGTCGTTTACCCATTCCATCGCGTTCCCTGCCATGTCGCAGAATCCGGTGGAGTCTGTTCCCTTGCTGCAGACTGGGTGAAGTTTATATTCGGAATTGCCGTTGTTCCTGCTGTTCTTGGTATTCCACGCTTTTGTTGCCGCGTAGACCCATTCCGCTTCGGTAGGGAGCCTAAAGGCGTTTGCCTCGGCATGGAATGCGAAACCTTCTAGATTGGTACAATGGCCATCGTTGTCAAATACGGCTTTGCTGTAAGAGTAGGCGGTATCGTTGTCATTCAGTTTGCTTTTGGCGTTGGCGAAAAGGACCGCATCGTAATAGGTCACGTCAGCGACAGGAAGACTGTCGTTTTCGCATTTGCCGAAGGTCTTGAGCTTTGCTTTTTTGGCGATGCTAGCGTATTCACCGCAGGTTACTTCGTGAATGTCCATGAAAAAGTCGTAGTCTAGCTTGACTTTCATGGCGGGGCGTTCGTTGGCCTTGAAAATCTTGTCGTCAGATCCGATGGTGACAGACCCATTCTCTATATGGATCATCCCTTCCATTTCGACGATTTCCGGTTCCGTATTGGTGCCTACGACGTCCTCGCCCCCATCGCTGGGTGGCTCTTCGCTGGAACGATTCGATTCGCTGTTGCTACAGGCAACAACAAATAGCGACAAAAAAAGGATTCTCCAATAATTCATATTTTCTCCTTTCCATCCGTTCCCCGTAAAATAATATACAAAGTTTTATTCTAAAGCTTGTAAAACCGAGTCTATACGTGTCGTAAGCTGTTTTGCTCCGAGTTCATTAAGATGATCGGAGTCAAACGCCATTTTGCTTGTGTAGTCATGGTCGCCCATTTTATTTTCGTCCATCAATATGAAATTGGGGTATGTGTTGCTTATGTCAGCAATTTCTTGGATGAGGGCGGGGGCTTCGCTACGCAGTAATCCATGTGAGCCAAATGAACCAGTTTCTTTGAATTTTGGGTTTCGTGGAGTAATCACTCCGATAAGGATTATATTCCGTTCATAGCATTTTTTGACCATGTCCTTAAGGGATTCGAAATTTTTGTAGTAGATATCTCGTTTTGTCGCTAACCAGTTGCTGTCTGTTTCAATAACTGTATTTCCCCAAGAGCTTGATGTTACTCCATAAAATCCTCGAGTATTCCTAAGAGTTTGCCCTTTGAAATTTCCGAGTGATTCATAGGTGAGTTCGGCTAATTCTTCGGGAACTCCGTCCTTCCAGAAATTGTGATTGGCGTCATAAACATAGCCGGGATAGGCTTTGTAATCTGATGTAAAGAATGATTCTGTGGTATGCCATAAATCATTGTCTACGGTCAATACAACGTATTTGAGTTTCTTCATGTGCGGTAAAACGTAATTGTTAAAGAAGTAGTCTGTTCCAGAGATAACGTTTTTTGATACTGCAAGATTGATTGCGAAAATAGACTCGTTGAATAATAGTGGGTTTACATCGTTATATCCGCGGGATGAACCTAGAACGACTAAATTGGCTGTATCTTTATATTGCCACAGGAATTCCATCTTATAACGCCATTGGTCTGCATCTCTGTTTGGACCCGACGCTGTGTAATAGATGCCGGCACTGTCTGGATCAAGTTCAAAGGTGTAGGGGTCAAATTCATCAGAGGAACTTGAGGATTCTTCTTCGTTACTGCTGCTAGAAACGTCTTGGTCATTCGACGAAGAACTGCTGCTAGAAATGTCTAGGTTGTCCAATGAAGAACTACTGCTAGAAATGTCTGGGTCGCTCAATGAAGAGCTGCTACTAGAAATGTCTAAGCTACTTGATGAAGTGCTGACGTTGGTTTCGCTGGATGAGGAATTGCTGCTGGTTGCGGAACTACTTGGACGGATTTTTTTGACTTTTTTCTTTATCCAAAGGTTTGGATGCCAAAGCTCGTCACCTTCGGCAATTTCGGTGCTTGAACTGTCGGTTGGATTGATAAGGGCTATTTTGGTATGGGCTCCGTTGGAATTGGTAAGTGTTGCGATGATGGTGGAATTCTCGCCATTTGTAGCCCATTCGGTATGGTCGAAGGTATAGCCTGTAGGAGCCTTGATAGACTGAATCAGCTTTCCGTTGCTGTCGGCGATAAAGACACGTTCGTGGGTGGCGTAGTTTTCTCCTGCAAATTTTTTGCCCGGTTTTCCGGCGAAGTCGAGGAAGACGGTGCGCTTGGTTCCGTCTTGGGAAAGGGATGCGTTGCAGGCTTGAGCAGAGTCATACCAGACGACATCATTGGCTTTGTCCGTTGCCGTTGAGCCTTTTTTAGCAATACGGGCTCGCAAAAGCCTTGCTCCTGTCACGGTGAGGGTATTGTCCTCAGAAATGCCTCCGTGGAACGCTCCGTCAAAGAGCTTTTGGGGTGTTCCGAATTTTCCGTTGGAGAAAGAAACCTGCCATGTAGAAGCCGATTTAAACGCGGCTTGCTCTTTGTTGTTTCCGGCATCGGTTACGTAGACTATTACTGTGTCGCCGTTTTCAAGAATTCGCCAACGGGGAATGGCGGCACTTTCTACTTTAAGCTTTACCCGGAGAGTGGAATCTCTATCGATGCTTTGTACGTACAGCGTAGATTTCCCGCTGACTCCTTCTAGGCCCGTGCAGTAGGCAATCCATTTGCCGTTCGGAGAAATGTCGGGGTGGTAGGCATCGATTCCTTCCGTAATTTCGTTGATTGAGGGTGGGTCGATTTGGTAGTTCAGGTAGGCGATATTGCCGTTGATGTCGTTACGGAACGCAAGCATCACATTGTATGTTCCCAGTAGCTTTTTTATGGTTTCTGCATTGACGAGAGGCGTAATGATACTTTCAGAGGCTTTCCCGTTGTCGTTCATCCAAAGCGCATTGGGAATGTTTCCAAAGGCTAGCCTGAATCCTACATATTCGGCTCTAGTTGCGGAGGTTACGGCGTAGACATCTCCGCGGCTATAAGGGGAAAAGTCCTTTGTAGAAAAATTGTAACTTCCGCCTTTTACAATGCGTTCGCCCCTCTCGCCCCCATAGGGCGCACCAACATAGTTGGTAACGGAGGTGTCCTTGAATGTTCCCATCCAGTCGTTTACCCATTCCATGGCGTTACCGGCCATGTCGCAGAAACCGGTGGAATCTTTTCCCATTCCACAAACGGGCTGTAGCTTGAGATTGGAATTTTTACTGTTCCAGCTTTTCTTTGTATTCCAAGCCATTGTTGCGGCATATACCCATTCCGCCTCGGTGGGAAGTCTGAATGCTTTTGCGTCAGGATGGAATGCGAACCCCTCCAGTTCCGTGCAATGACCGTCATTGTCATAGATGGCCTTGCTATAGGAGTATGCCGTATCAAAGCCATCCTGTTTGCTTTTGGCGTTGGCATACAGGACCGCATCGTAGTAGGTGATGTCTACAATAGGAAGACTGTCGTTCTCGCATTTGCCGAAGGCCTTGAGTTTGGCTTTTTTTGCGATGCCTGCGTATTCGGCGCAGGTCACTTCATGGACGCCCATGTAAAAATCATAGTCCAACAGAATCTTCATGGCCGGCCTTTCGTTGGCCTTGTAATCCTCGTCGTTGGAACCGATGGTGGTGCTTCCGTTTTCGAGGCGAATCATGCCCTCTATTTCGATACTTGTAGGAACAGAATCCTTTTCGATGGGAGTGTCTGGTTCTTCGTTAGAGGATTGTTCTATAAAATGGGCTGATTCGTCGTTGTTGCAGGCAATAACAAATAGCGACAAAAAAACTGCCAGTAAGTACTTCATATTTTCCCTTCTTCTTGAAAGGTAATATAAAATATTTATTGGCAGTGAAGTCTTTGATATTGTAGATAATGTCCGATTATTCTTCGGGCAGTTCGGGGGTTGTATTTTCTTCGGGGTCTGCCGGGGGAGTGTTCTGAGCGGGGGCATCGGGGAATTCAGGTGCGGCATAATCTTCGGGGTTGAAGATGGCGTCAAAGAAAACGACGTAGCTCATGCTGATAAGAGGTACAATCCACAGGAATCCGATTCCCAAAGTGAATACACCGAGGAAACACCAAAGCATTACGCGGAAGGAAAGACAAAGAAAGTTGTAGTTGTAAACGGAAACCTGGCTGTAGGTTTGCTTGATCAAGTCAATAGCTGGTGTGGAGTCGTCTTTTGACATCTTCATCAAAAGGGCGATCCATGTGGGATAAAGTTTGTAGATGGCGAAACAGAAAATGGTGGCAATGATCAAGAATAGGATGACGTAAAAGAGAACGTTGTCTTCAATCGGTTTGATTTTGGGGAAATACTCAACAATGGCTTCAACGATTGACGAGAAAAGGCCTGCTACAAGGGTGCCGATAATTATAACGACGATGTTTCTAGAAAAACTCTTGAAACCTGCAAATAAATCGCGGAATTCGGATTGTTTGTTCTTGAAGATTCTGAAAAAATAGGCGTAAAAACCGATGGCTAGAAGATCTTGTAAAATAGATTGAATCAGCGAAAAAGTAAAACTGATGGGGTAGTTCCGTGGGGATTCTTCGCCCGAGTCTAAAAAAAGAAGACTTACGAAGTTGACGGTAAAGAAAATGACGAGCATAAAGAAACCACTAAGCAGGGTGAAACCCGTAGTTTTAAGGCGATTCCCTTTAAGTGCTTTGTTTGCTAAATCGAATGCTTGTGCACTGTTAATCATATGTTCTCCTTCTTTTGTTATGCTTAATGGTTTCGCTCGAAGCGCAAAGGCTTTAGCTGGTTGATTACCGATTGCAGTTCCTTGGGCAGCGGGCAGTCAAGAACGATTTTGTCTCCGTGCCAGGTGAATTCCAGTCGGCAGCTGTGCAAGAAGAGTCGGTGCAGCCCGAGTTGCTTTTTGACGTCGCGGTTGAGGGCGAAATCGCCGTAGCGGGTGTCGCCCAGGAGCGGGTGACCGATGCTTGCGAAGTGGGCGCGAATCTGGTGCATGCGGCCCGTTTCGAGCTTGATTTTTACCAGGTCGTAACCTTCGTAATGCTGCTTGACGCGGTAGTGGGTGACGGCCTTCTGGGCGTCCTTGCCGGTTTCGCCGACTTTCATCTTGGAACCCTTGGCGGCGTCGGTACGGGTGAGCGTCTCGTTGATGTTGCCCTTGTCTTTCTTGAGGTTCCCCTTGACGAGGGCGAAGTAGAACTTGTCGACTTCGTGTTCGCGGATCATGCGCGTGAGTTCACGGAGCGTGTCGCCGTGGAGGGCGGCAATGATCATGCCCGAGGTTTCTTGGTCGAGGCGGTGGGCGATAGTCGGCTTGAAGTCGAGCCCTTCGCGGCGGCCCCATTCCCAAAGATATTCTACGAGGCTCTCGCCGGGGCGAGTGCCGGAGCCCGGCTGGCTAGCAAGGCCCGAGGGCTTGTTGATGACCACGTAGTCTTCGGTCTGAATGACAATGTCGAGTTCGTTGGCGCCCCAGCCGCGCTGCTTTTCGGTGGGAGAGGTTGCCTTGCCCCAGGTGCTCTTTTTCTTTGCGAATCCGGAGTTTTCTGGAGCGCTATCCAATGCGATGATGTTGCTTGCAGCGGGTGTGCCGGCTTTTTCTTCTTCGCTGACGGACTTGAAGTTTTCGTAGATGCAGACGGTGTCGCCTTCGACGAGCATCTGGTTTGCCTTACCCACCACGCCATTGACGCGGACTTTCTTTTTGCGAATGACGGCGAAAAATACCGACAGCGATTCGTCGGGGAACGCCTTGCGGAGGAATCGGTCGAGGCGCATGTTGGCAAAGTTGCGGTCAATGACTCGAGTAATCATAAAGTTTCCTTTTTCGCGTAGTGGGCGAGTCGCACGCCGTCGGCGGCGCTGGTGACGATTCCGCCGGAGTATCCGGCGCCTTCGCCCAAGACAAACAGGCCGCGGGTATTCACGCTTTCAAGCGTTTCGTTATTGCGGCTCATGCGCAGGGGGCTGCTGGTGCGTGTTTCGGGAGCGACAATCAGGCCTTCTTCGATGAATCCAGGGATTTTCTTGTCAAAGTTCTGGAAACCTTCGGCGAGGCTTTTGCAAATGGTCTTGTCTAGCCAATCCCAGAGATTGCTCTGCACGAGCCCGCAGGGATAGGTGGTTTTCGGGAGCGATTTATCTTCTTTGTGGGCGAGGAACGCCTTGATGCTTTGGGCGGGGGCGGCGTAGGATTTGCCTCCGACCGCGAACGCGTCGCTTTCAATTTTGCGCTGGAATTCAAGGCACCCAAAGAGCTTGTCGCTGGCGGCAACGGGCACGGCGATGGCTCCGTTGGCGAAGGGACCGTTGCGGCGGCTGTAACTCATGCCGTTGGTGGCAAGGGTCCCGGGTTCCGAGGCGCAGGGCACAAGAACGCCACCCGGGCACATGCAGAAACTGTAGGCGCTGCTCGTCTTGTTCAGTGTCGGGGTGGCGAGAAAATATTCGGCGGAACCCGTGAGCTTTGTGTCTACGTTCAGGCCCAGCTGGCGCATGTTGATGAGGGCCTGCGGGTGCTCGACGCGCACGCCCATGGCAAAAGCCTTACTTTCGAGAGCGACGCCACGGGCATGCAACATCTCGTAGATGTGGCGGGCGGAATGCCCGACGGCGAGCACCAAAGCTTCGCAGGGCTGCCAGTTCGCTTGCGTATGCGGCGTAGAAACGTCCCGCAGCTGAATTGCGGCAATCCTGCCGTCCTTAATTTCAATATCTTCGAGGGCGGTGCTAAAATGAATCTTGCCGCCGAGGCGTGCAATTTCGGCACGCAGTTCACGCAACAAGAGCACCAGTCGGTCAGTGCCGATGTGGGGCTTGGCGAAGGTCACGACCGATTCGTCTACACCAAAATCCACCATGTCGTGTAGAACCTGTTCCACGAACAGGTTCCGGGTGCGGGTGTTGAGCTTTCCGTCACTGAATGCTCCCGCACCTCCTTCGCCAAAAAGCACGTTGCTGTAGGCGTTAAAGTTCCTGTCGACAAAGAACCGCCTGATATCGCGGAATCGCTCTTCCACGCATTTGCCCTGCTCGTATAAGTCAACGGCAAAACCCTTGCGCAGCAAATGCAGTGCCGCCCAGAGTCCGCTGGGGCCGGCACCAATCACATCCACATGACCGGGCATGGCCACGGAATTGCGCTGCGGATCGGTGTCCAGGCTTTCTTTGTCACGAGTGGCCGCTACAAGCCCCTTGGCGTGATTTCCCGTAGCGCGGACTTCGCGCTTCAGGTCAAAAATCACATTGTAAGACCACTTGGGGTCTCCCTTGCGACGACTATCCAACGAAAAACGTTCCACCTGCAAATTGAAGATTTCTTCGGGGTGCAGGCGAAGTTCTTTGGCCAAAGCCTCGCGATACTTGCCTTTCTTGACAAGAGCGACGGGGAGTTCTCTGTAGCGGTAGGTGAACATTGTTTCAAAAATAAAAAAATAAAGGCAAAGTTATTTGCCTTTATCGTTCAGTTTATGGATCCCGTCGTGGGAATAACTAGAACACGTAATTTATGCGGACGCCGCCGTAAATGTCCTTGTATTCGTCACTGATGTTGTCAGGACGGTAATAAAGGGCGGCCCCTGTGTACCATTCGGTGCTCAAGCGTTGGGTATGGTTCACGCGTAAGCTGGTGCTACCCAACACGTCGGTTTCCGTTTCATCATAGTCTTTGTTGTTTTCTTCCCAGTCTGTCGTCATGTATCGGAATTCACCTGAAATGGTGAGGATCAAGAAACGTCTGAGGAACGAAATTTCGAGCTCGTCATTGATGGTGAATTCCCGTTCGGTCATGTCGTCACGCTTGTAGTTCTTCAAGCGCGGCGTGAAACTGAACTGGTTCTGCACCTGTTTCAAGGTCGTCGTTGCCGAGATGGGGTAGGCCTGTTCGAAGTAATCTGCGCCGCCAAAGTAGTAACCCATCTTTGCCCAGGTGGTATTGTCAAGGTCTATGCCATCAATCAGGTCGTCCTTGTAGAACTTGGAATTGTCGGTGCGGATGGTCCAGCGTCCACCGGCCTTAAAGAGGGTCTTGTTGGCATGAACGGAAAGTTCCAGGCTCCAGGAGTTCTTGTAAATCCGTTCCTGGAATTTGGAGGCCAGGTATTCTTCGCCGAAAAGTCCATTGTATTCTGCCCAACGAGCGGAGTCCACTTCGGTGGTGTCGCCGTTGTATGCGACCTTGGTGACGGCCTTGTCCTTGCGTGCGGCAAACCAATCATCCCTATAAATTCCGTCTTCCAGAACAGGGTCGCTGTGGAGCTGGTAAGGACGATATTGCGTACGGTATTCCAGGTTGTAGCCGACGTTGACATTGACCTTCTTGCCAATCTTGAAGCCGTTACCCAAATTCCAGTTCTGGATATATTTGGTTCTGTTATAATCCAGTTCGTGTTCTTCGAACCATTTAGAATCGTCGTCGTTGAAGAGCCCCCAGCGGGTTCCTTCACCAAGCCCAAGAAGGTTGGTCTTGCTTCCACTGGCTGCGTTTTCGATATTGAGCAAATACCCGAAGTTCAATGTCCAGAAGTTGGTGATGATTTGTTCGATGTCTCCGCCGAATTCACGAGTGTCTGCCAACTGGTTTGCAGAACCTGCGCTGTAGAAATCTTCACCTACGTACTTGATGTGGCCTGAAATAGTAGTCTTGTAAACATTCCAATTGAGTGATGCCCCGATGGCGAAATTCTGGCTGCCCCAGTTAAGGCCCAGTACTCGATCGTCATCTCGGTCACTTTCGTAATCCTTCTTTAATTGTTTGGCTTCGCGAACCAGCGTGCGCAGGGAGTCACGCATCTTGCTACGGCTTAAGGTGGTGTTGCCGCCAAAAATTTCGTCCAGTTCTTCAGCCGAAAGGGAATTGATCTTGCTTTCGCTGATCATGAGCTGGCGAAGCTTGCCCATAGAAGCTGTATTTAAACCGGCTTTGGTAAAGACCTCGTTGATGGCCCGTTCCCTGTAAACATCAGCCGTGTCGGCGCGGCCAACGGCAATCTGTCCGTTCAGTTCGATATCGCCAGGATAGAACAACCAGTTTCCGTCAGCATACAAGGTGAATGACTTTTGCAGAGGTTCGCTGGTAATAGACGCTTTTTTTCCTCCGTCACGCAGGAGTGGATCATGGATCTCGTCGTCTGCATAAATGGCGCCAAAGGTTGCGTCAAAGCGGCGGAGTGGAGCCCATTTGAGGGAGGCTCCGTAAGCAAGACGCTGAGCCTGGGCTTCGCCATCTTCAATGTAGTTCTTGTAAATATCGGGATGGCGGTCGCCAATTTGGTAAGGCTTGCGGTTTTCTCCGAAGAATCCGTTCAGTTCCAGCAGGGGTTGGTTCACGTTGTTCTTAAGGAGCGAAAGGGTGTAGCTAGCACCGAAAACGGGAAGGCCTTCCATGTAGGTTTCTCCACCGACCTTGGTGAAATCCCCCAAGATAAGCTGGTTGTAGCTGTCAGTATAGGTCAAGGTAACCGGGGTCGGTGAAAAGCGATTCCATTGGTCTCCGGTATAGTCGCCGCTGAATTCAATGGACTTGCCGTCGGGAGACTGCATCAACAAGTAAATGCTGGCTTCGGTTCCGAAACCGGGAACCTGGAAGGTGTTCTTGTAACGCTGGCCGCGTTCAATGGTATCCCCCAAAATTTCGGTAGTCTTGGAATGGTTCTTGCGGGTCAGTACATGATGATAGTTGTTCCCGATCATCACGTTTCCGAGAATGCTCCAGGATTTTTTTGTGGTGTCGGCTTTTGATTCTGCCGCTTCCTTTTGAGCCAGCAAGATGCCGATGTTGTCCTTGGCGTCAACAGGGCGGCTTTCAATGCCCGGAATTTCAGGGCTTGAGGGGAGAGTCTGCACAACTCCGTTAATATCCTTGTTAAAGTCGGTCTCGTTTCCGCGAATGCTTTCAATAACGCTTTTGTCCAGAACATCGTTGGCGCTGGCGCCCACTTTGTTCTTGTTTACTTCGGTGTTGTTGAAAGATAACTGGCTGTTGCCCATGTCCAAAATGGCGTAGTCGTTGTTTTCGAATTTTGAAGAGACTACGTTTGTAATGGCTAGTTTCGAGTTGTAGAGGGCCACCTTGTTGTCATTAAACGTTGCATTGCTAATGGTGGCGTCGCTGTAGCTGTCGATGTGGACTGCAGCACCGTCATTCTTTTCGAATTGGGTCCCGCTAATGGAAATTTTGGAATTTTTGGCATAGACGCCACGACCGGCAGTTTTTTCGATTTTGCAGGAGAGAATGCTTACGGTGGTATTTTCTGCCACGATGCCGTTGGCGGCTCCGCTAATGACCGCGTTTCTAATTTCAGATGGTTCCTTTCCGGTAAGGAAAATTCCCTTCCAGTCTCCGTTTTTGGGGGCCTTCGATGCAGAAATGAATTCCACGGCGTCGGCTACAACCAGCTGGCCTTTAACGTACAGTCCTGTGCCCGGTGCGAACTGCAATGTGACGCCAGGAACAATGACGAGGACTTGGTTTTCTTCTACAGTAAGGTCTTCTGTTACCAGGTATGGCGACTGTTCTGCCTTGATAAAACCATGAATCGCTCCGCCAATAGGGGTGCCTTCGGCAAGCTGGATGGCTTCGGGGGTTGCTACTTGGGCGCTAGGTTCTACAACAGGAGCTTTGGCGGAGTCTTGAACAGGTGTTACCGGTTCCTGTGCGTAGGCCAAGGTGGTGGTCAGAGCGATAATCGAAAAAAGAGAGGTGCTTTTCATTAGTGGGCCTCATATGTCTTTTGCGTCGTAAGAACTTCTTCGCTCTTTAGCTTGACGGTAATATTGATGGTGGTCGGCTCACCACGGGTCAACTCAATCTGCTGATCAATGCGGTTAGATGTTAAATCGGAACCGCGAAGCAGGATCGTGTTACCCGGCAAGGAAATTTTGATTTCCTTGATGTAGTCAGGATCGTTTTGCGGAAGTCCTGCCACGGTGAAACTGAACTGTCTGTAGAAGGTCTTGCTGTAGCGGTGTGGCGGTGGCGGCACACGGAGACGTTCTACGTAGCCTTTTCCTTTTTCGAAACGACCTTTTCCTTTTTCAAAATTGACTTTTACAGTCTTGAGCGGCGGGTAGCATTCGAGCTTTTGGTTAAGCTCGACCTTGTTGCCGGCCAGGTCTTCTACGTGGAACTTGTATATGTGGGTTCCTCGAACAAGGTTGTCGGTGAACTTGCGGTCGCTATCAAAGTAGACTTCTTTTTGAGGAACATTATCCACGGAGAGTGTGTAAATTGCCTTGTCGCCTTTGGTTTGGCCAAGTGCAAGCTCGGCCTTGCATTTGTTGGCATAGATTTCCACCGTGGGAGGGAGCAAGTTGACCGCCTTGCAGGATTTGTTCACCTTGAGGGGAATTTCTGCTTCCTGGTTTCCGTTTTGAGCGGATTGGTATTTCACGTAAATGCTCTTTTCGTTCCAGTTGCCGGCTTTGTCGGACACGGGAATGGAATGGGAGAATTTGCCGTTCACGCTTAGGGGTACCAGATTCTGGGATGTGTATTTACCCAGAGAAACGGTGAGGGAGGCATTGCTGTCTGCCGGGTCAAAAAAGCCTTCTATCGTTGCCATGGCCGGGTCGCATACTTCTACCGGTGTTGAGGACGTGATAGTCAGGGGAATCGGTCCCTTAAGATCCTCAATGTCGGTGGTGCCTGCGTAGTAAGTGGTCACCAAGCCACATTGGGTAGTCGTGGAACTGTCTCCGTCAAAGAAACAGGTTAGCGGAATTTTCTTTTGACCGATGGTGCTGGGAGCCCATTCCACATCCAGCTTGATTTCGTTGCCATCAGATCGGACCGGATTGTCGAAAATACGGATGTGGGTTCCTTCGGAGCATGTTGCCGTAATGACTTGTTTCGAGGACGTGACTATGTCGGGGAGGGGTGTGACGTTACATTGAATTTTGGACTTTAGGGCGTTCTGCTTTTCGACAATCTTCTTGTCAGCTTCTTCGGCAGCTTTGCGGATGGCGTCTGCAGACAAGGTGGTGTCTGTCAAAACGGAGTCGAGGGCCTTGAAAAGATCCTGGTTACCCGAAGATTTCAGGTCCATCACGAGTAGATTCTTTTTGCAATAAATAATGGTCTGTCCACCAGAAATCGCACGTGTAGATTCATCATTGTTGATTGCAAAATCAAGATTTCCCGTTGCAAGCGAAGCCACCGCGCAACTTTTGGATGTTCCGACAAAACCGTCCGTTCCTCGGATTGCTGCCGTGGCGGTACCTGTCTTGAACTTGAATTTGCTCTTGCTGTTAGCCTGCTTTTGCACGTCGAACTTCATGCTACCTCTTTTGACTTCGGTAATGAAGTTGTTTTCTCCGTTTTCAAAAGAAAGCTTTGTAATGGCCACGATCGTGTTTTCCTGGACATTGAAGGAACTGCCATCGGGGAGGCCGATAATCACTTCGGATTCCAGGAGGGTCTCGATATTGTCCCCTTCTTTTACGTTTTTGGCTTTTTTCAGCTTGTTCATGTCGGGATCGGAGCTCTTGATGACCTGTTTAGCCCCGCTTCTGTGCAGAAAAACTTCGCCTACAGCGTAGTTTACTTTGCCGGATTGTACTTTGGCGGCAAAAGAAAACCCGACGAGGATTGCCAGTAGGGCTGCTAGAAGCCTAAAAAAACGTGAAAAAGACATAAAGCCTCGCTTTACAGTTACATTCGTCCGTAAATATATGTATTTTTTTACAGTCCCGATAAAGATTGTATAGTCGGGGTAACAAAACTGTGACTTTTTTCAAAGCATTTTGGAAGAAGCATTTTTGTTCGTATGGTAAACGTATAAACTATAGGACCGCATATGGAAGTTGAAGAACTGACCGTTGCCTACAGCGACGAAGATACCGGCGAAGAAGTGATCAAGGAAGTCGGCAAGGAAATCCTTTCGAAGGGAGCATGGCCCACCGTCATGTTCTTTTACCAGGAAAAGGACCCGAAGACTGGTGAATTTACGGAACCCAAGGTGTCGCTGCGCCGCTACCGCAAAATGCAGGGCAATTTCAAGCCTCAGGGCAAGTTCAAGATTACGGGCAAGGCTCAGGCCGAAGCTATCATAGAAGTCCTCAAGAAGTGGTATAATATTTAATGCCTGACCCTGCTAGTCGAAAGAAGAAGTATAATATCGAGTTCCTTTGCGAGGGGGACATCGAGACTTTCCCGTATAAGGACAAGTTTGAAAAGATGGCTCGCAAGCTCCTTGCCGAAGAAGGCAAGGAAAAAGACGTGAATATCGTGCTCTGCACCGATGAGTTCGTGCGTGTCATGAACCGCGACTACCGCGGGCTCGACAAGGTGACGGACGTTCTTTCCTTTGAATGGAAGAACGAACTGGGCGTCGAAATTCCCGAAGACGAGGCGATGCTTGGCGAAATCTATATCGCCCGTGAACAGGTGCGCCGCCAAGCTCCCGAATACGGCAACACGTTCTATGCTGAACTCAAGCGTGTGATTGTCCATGGACTCTTGCACCTTTCCGGCTATGACCATATCAAGGCTGCAGACCGTAAGGTGATGCGTGCCCGTGAATGCGAGTTCCTGGGTCTGGACCCCTATAAGGAGAAAGACTAATGGAAACACCTGAAAGTTGGGCCATAGCGTTCCTTGCCATTTTTGTATTCGTTTCGTTCTCGTTTTCGCTGATCAAGTCCGCCTTTAGTGGCATTTATGCCAAGCGTGACGCCCGTGACCGCGAAGGTCGCGAAGAGGTGGTCGCCTCCTTGGTGGAACTGCCCGGATTTAACGAGACCATTTCCATTGGCCGCATTTTCTGCAATGTAGGTGCGGGCGTTCTGGGCTTTTACCTGTTCCAGATGATTCCCTGGAACTGGGTGCAGGACTACTGGTTCCTGGCTTTTGCCGCCTACCTGGTGCTCGCATGCATTGCTATTTACACCATTACGGTGTTCCTGGCCAACTTGCTCGGTAACCTGAAGCCTGATACTTTTGCTGTCGTTTTGATTCCCTTGTTCAATATCATTCGTCTCCCGTTTGCACTGCCGGCTAAGATCTGCCATCTGCTCTTCGTGAAAATCTTGAAGGGCCTGGGTTACGATTCCAAGCTGAGCTTCTTGCCCGAAGAACGCCGCGACGCCGTGCAGGCCCAGGCTGACTTGAGCGATGAAGCGGATCCGGATGCCGAAGGTTTGGAACAGGAAGAACGCCAGATGATTTTGAATATCTTCGACTTCGTGGAAACGCCGGTGCGTGAAATCATGACGCCTCGCGTAGACATGTGCGCAGTCGAAGTGGGTACTCCGCTGGATGAACTGGTGAAGGTCTTGAATACGGAACGCCATTCCCGCTTGCCGGTTTACAAGGAAACCGTCGACAACATCGTTGGCATTCTTTCGAACCGCGACTTCTTGGAATGGTACACCGAACACCGCGACGAACCCTTTGACATCATGAAGCTGGTGATGCCGCCGGTCTTTGTGCCTTACCACAAGAAGATTGACGACATGCTTACCGAACTGCGCAAGACGGGTAACCAGCTGGCTATCGTGGTGGATGAATACGGCGGAACCGCAGGCCTTGTGACCCTCGAAGACATTCTCGAAGAAATCGTGGGCGAAATCAAGGACGAAGACGACGTGGACGAAGATGAGGACGTGCAGCGCCTCAAGGACGGCCGATTCATTCTCGACCCTATCATGACGCTTTCGGATTTGGAGTACAAGCTCGGCGTGGAACTGGAAGCTCCCGAAAATTCCCACGTGGAAACCCTTTCGGGCCTGATTCAAGCAACCCTCGGCATTATTCCGTCTCCCGGTGCCGAAGTCACTATCAAGGGTTATACCTTCCGCGTGCTCAAGATGGACGGCACCCGTATGGAAAAGGTGCTCATGATCCAGCCCGGCAAAGGCAAGACCAAGAACATCAAGGCCGTGCCCCGTACACAGGCTTTCAAGGTTGTGTAGCTGCTAAACTGAATATTCTGTATACAGCGCGGACCACTAATTATATAAGGTGCTCTTTCGGAGCGCCTTTTTCATTTCTAAAATTGTGCTATGCAAGGAACTAAAAAAGACGTCAAAGACCGGTCCCTGATAAGCCTTTCCTGGCCGCTTATCCTGACTTTTGCCGTGGGCATGATTCAGCCCATGATGGACAGCTGGTTCCTTTCTCGAACGTCAGAAACGGCTGCCGCCGGTGTGGGTGCCATGCTTCCGATTCTGGGAGCCTTGTTTACGGCTTTGCATGCGTTTTCGCAATCCGGGGCAAGCATTGTTTCGCAGTATATCGGTGCCAAGCAGAATAGCCACGCCAGCAGTACCCAGACTATGGTCCTTTTCGGGAGTGTTCTCCTTGGCCTTGCCCTGACGCTAGTTGTTTACCCGCTTTCGGGTTCGATTCCGCACTGGATGGGCCTTTCCGATGACCCGGCCAAGTATGCCATGCAGTTCTTGAGTGTGGTTTCGTTCGGTTTTGCTTTTCGCGCTCTGCAGACCATTTTGACCGCCCTTATCGCGACCCACGGCCTGACGATTTGGAATTTTGTGGGCAATACGATTACCATTGCCAGCAACGCCGCCTTGAATGTCGTATTTCTCGAGGGCTATTTCGGGCTCCCCAAGATGGGTGTATACGGAGTGGCCCTTGCGACAGCCCTTTCCTGGCTCATTTCTTCAGGAATTCTTTGGATGGTGCTTAAGCTCAAGGTGAAACACCACAGTAAATCCCGCGACTGGAAGCGTTCTCGCGTGCTTTTGCCGGACTGGATTCGAATTGGGCTTCCTGCTGCCGCTGAACCCATTAGCTTCCAGCTGTTCCAGGTTTTCATTACGGCGATGGTGGTGTATGTGGGCACGACAGCCATGACGGCCCGCGTGTTTGCGGGTAACTTTGCCGCCCTCTCGGTGATTCTTGGTGTGGGTCTCGGTAGCGGAAACCAGATTCTCGTGGCCCACTTGGTGGGCGCTCATGATTATGACAAGGCGAACAAGCGCGTTCGCGAAACGCTTGCCATCGGCGTTACGAGCGGACTTTTGCTCTCGATTGTGGTAGCCCTTTTAGGTGAACAGCTGATTCGGCTGTATACGGATAATCCCGAAGTGATTCGCCTCGGTAAAATCTGTCTCTGGTGCGATGTGGCGGTGCAGCCTTTTAAGGCGGTGAACTATATTGTCACGACCTCTTTAAGGGCGTCGGGGGATTCCAAGTTCCCGGCCATCGTCGGCAGCGCCATGATGTGGACCCTTGGCCTGGCGACTTCGCTGATTCTTGCCTTTGTGTTGGGGCTTGGCCTTCCGGGACTTTGGCTTGGCATGGCCAGCGACGAACTTTACCGCTCCTTTGCGAACTTGTGGCGTTGGCGTAGCGGTCGCTGGAAAAGCAAGGCCGTAGTTTAGAAATTCTATTTCCCCAAAACAAAAAAATGCGCGAATTGATTTCGCGCATTTTTTAATGATTTTAAGCGGATTAGAGCTCTTCCACGGCTTCGGCGCGGAGGTTCTGCACAATGTGATCCTGGCGCTGGGGCGTGTTGTTGCCCATGTAGTAGGCGAGCATCTTGCCGAAGGAGGCGTCGGGCGGGAGCACCACCGTTTCAAGGCGCATTTCTTCGCCGATGAACTGGCCGAATTCTTCCGGAGAAATTTCACCGAGACCTTTGAATCGAGTGATTTCAAGACCGGTCTTGCCGATTTCCTTGGCGGCTCTGTCGCGTTCCGTTTCGTCGTAGCAGTACTTGGTCACTTGCTTGTTGCGCACGCGGAAAAGCGGAGTCTGCAGAATGAACAAGTGCTTCTGTTCCACCAGTTCGGGGAAGAACTGCAAGAAGAAGGTCATCAGGAGCAGACGAATATGCATACCGTCCACATCAGCATCGGTCGCGATAATCACCTTGTCGTAGCGGAGGTTCTCGAGACCGTTTTCGATATCGAGTGCGTGCTGCAACAGGTTGAATTCTTCGTTTTCGTACACCACCTTCTTGGTCATGCCGAAGCTGTTCAGCGGCTTACCGCGCAAGCTGAACACGGCCTGGGTCTGCACGTTGCGGGCCTTGGTGATAGAACCCGATGCAGAGTCACCTTCGGTAATGAAGATCATGGTTTCGCGGTTGAGCGCATTCTTCGCGTCGGTCAGGTGAATTTTGCAGTCGCGCAGTTTGCGGTTGTGCAGGTTCGCCTTCTTGGCGCGTTCGTTGGCTAGTTTCTTGATGCCGGCGATTTCCTTGCGTTCGCGTTCGTTCTGCGTGATGCGGTTTAAAAGGGCCTTTTCGGTTTCCGGATTCTTATGGAGGTAGTTGTCCAGTTCACGAGCAACGTAATCCACAATCCAGGTACGCAGCTGGGCGCCACCCGGAGCCACCGTTGTTGAGCCGAGCTTGGTCTTGGTCTGGGATTCAAAGACCGGTTCCTGAATGCGCACCGAAATGGCGCCGATAATGCAGTTACGCACATCGCCGCCGTCCAAATCCTTCTTGAAGTGGTCGCGGGCACCCTTCACGATACCTTCGCGGAAAGCTTGCTGGTGGGTACCGCCCTGGGTGGTGTGCTGACCGTTCACAAAGCTGTAGTAGTGTTCGCCGTACTGGTTGCCGTGAGTAAAGGCGACTTCGATATCGTTTGCCTTAAAGTGGGCCACCGGGTAGCGGATAGAATCGTCCACGTGGTTCTGCAACAGGTCCAGAAGGCCGTTCGGGCTATTGTAGGTCTTGCCGTTCATCACGAGCGTGAGCCCGTTGTTCAGGTAGGCGTAGTTCCATACCTTTTCTTCCATGTAGCCCGGCAAGAAGCGGAAATTCTTGAAAATGCTTGCATCCGGTTCGAAATAGATTTCGGTACCGTTCTTTTCGGTCGTATTCTTTTCGCGTTCTTCGCGCACGAGCTTACCCATGCTGAATTCGGCTTCTTTCATGCGACCGTCGCGGAAACTTTTCACGATGAACTTGGTGGAAAGGGCGTTCACGGCCTTGGTACCCACACCGTTCAAGCCCACAGACTTCTGGAAGGCTTCGGAGTCGTACTTACCACCGGTGTTAATCTTCGATACGCAGTCAATGACCTTGCCCAGAGGAATGCCGCGGCCAAAGTCGCGCACGCGGGCGCTGTGGTCTTCAATATCGATAATAATTTGCTTGCCGGCACCCATCACGAATTCGTCGATGGAGTTGTCGATAATTTCCTTGACCAAGACATAGATACCGTCGTCGGGACTGTTACCGTCACCGAGCTTGCCGATGTACATACCCGGACGTTCGCGGATGTGTTCGTTCCATTCTAGTGTTCTAATGCTGTCTTCGGTATATTTTGCTGCTGCCATAGTAATTAGAAACTCTCGTTATTCGTTAAAAATTTTGTCGATTCAAAGATAGACAATTTTTTTGACATTCCAGTGTCAAAAACTTCCGGAACACAATATACAAAAAATATAACTAGTGTGCAAGTGTGCAGTTTGTTTGCCGTTGGTAACGAATCTTGGGCGGCCAATGACTAACAATTTGGAATTTTCTACTTTTAGCCCCATGAATACCGCTTTTTACGTCTTTATGAAGTTGTTGCCGAAGAATGCCGCTAGCCGTGCCTTCGGTGCGTTGACCCGCCTTAAACTGCCCGTGATTTCCAAGAAGGCCCGCAATGCCTTTGCCGCTTATTACAAGCTGAACATGGAAGAATCGGAATACCCGCTGGAACATTACGCCAACATCGGTGAGCTCTTTATCCGTAGGCTCAAGCCCGGAATGCGCCCCATTGCAGACTCTGAAATTGTGTCTCCGGTGGATGGCGTGCTTTCGCAGACGGCAACTTTCGACGAAAAGCAGGAATTGATTCAGGCCAAGGGCAAGACTTATACGCTCAAGGACTTGCTCCGCGACGAAGAAATGGCGAAGCGCTTTGAAGGCGGCGCCTTTGCAACGATTTATCTGGCCCCGTTCAACTACCACCGCATTCATAGCCCTGCAAAGGCCGAAGTGGTGGACGCCAGCTACTGCCCCGGCACGCTCTGGCCGGTGAACGTGGGTAGCGTGGAACGCGTGGAAGGCTTGTTCTGCATTAACGAACGCCTTACCAGCCACTTGCGCTTGGACGATGGTTCCGAGATGCTGGTGGTGAAGGTCGGTGCCACCAACGTGGGCCGTATCGGTGTGGCTTATTCGGACGAACTTTTGGTGAACGCGGGCAAGCTCCCCAGGAACTGCAAGCGTTACGACTGGTCGCCCAAAGAAAAGATCACGGTGGAAAAGGGCGGCGAATTGGGCCGTTTTGAAATGGGTAGTACCGTGATTCTGGTGGTGGACAAGAAAATCCGCGAACGCCATCCGGACTTGTTCAAGTCTAGCCTCGGCAAGGCAGTCAAGGTGGGCGAGTCCCTCTAATTCTTTAGGTTTTTGCCGATGGTCTCGGTCAAGAGATTTATCCACGATGAACCCGCGTTGTTCAAGGCGACGGCGGAATTCGTGCGGTTATTTGCCCGGGTCGATGACCCGGTGCTTGCGGTGGCGAAGCTTGAAAAGGGCGTGAATGAACGGATTGCTTGGACCCTTTTAGGAACGGCGCTTTTTCAGGACGTGAGCTACTTTGAATTTACGGCTCTCCTGAAGTTGCTGAACGAAAAATTCCCTGGCGATAAACTCTGGACGCTGCCGGTGCCCAAGGCCAGCGATATTGAAGACTGCGTGGAATCGGCCTTCGGTTGCCGCACTTGGTCCATGTTCGAAAATGTGGCCGGCATTTTCTGGAGCGTGGGGCTCTTTGTTCGCCGTCATGATAATTTGCAGGAATGGCTCAAGTCCCGCACGCCCGAAGAACTCTGGCGCGACTTGGGCGAGATTTACTTTATGGGCAAGGGAAACCCGCGCCCGAAAGTCTGTGCCGCAATCTATCGCTTGCTCGCGCCTTCGCCGGTGGGGCTTGGACTAGACTGTGCGCCTTCGCCTAAAATGCCGCCCTTGCCGTTAACCATGGGCGCTCGCCGCTACCTCTCCATTCTTGGGCCTGCAAGCGATGGCTTTGCGGACCTGGAGCCTGCGCAAAAGCAAAAGCTTGCGACGGATTTGTACGTGGCGCTGGTGCAGTACCTGATGGAATCTAGCGCCGATGAACAGGTGCGAAATTCCAAAGTGGATGCCTTGACCGCATCCGTCGCCTCACATAGCCTGCAGTTCTTCTTAGAAGATGGCTCTGAGGGATTCATTTGCAGGACGGTTACGGACCATTGCCGCAAATGCCCGCTCCGTGAATTTTGTAACTACGCAGAATAATTATTTGCTAATTTTCGCCTATGCTTTTCACTTCTAAACTATTCAGGTTGGCTCTTGCGGCGAGTGTCGCGACGCTTGTTGCGGGCTGCCAGAAGAAGGTTGAAAAGCCGGTGGATTATTCCTCGATCCAGTACAAGTATTTAAGACCCGCTTCGTTTAAGGCAGATTCTTCGAAGAATGCGGAAATCCCGTCCCTTGAACGCCGCTACGACTACCGCTATGCGGTCATGTTGGGCGATACGCTGGGCGTGACGGTGCTTGAATTCGAAAGCGATGTGTACGCGCTGGATTACTACATGAACAGCGGACACTTCCAGGGGAGCATTCCTATTCTGAGGGGTAACTTCTTGGAACAGAGCTTCCGTGCCGACAAGCGCATTTTTATTTTCAGGCACGACAGTTACCGCCGCTACGAGCGCGCCGACCTGGAAAACTACGTGCGCAAGTTCCCGGGCTACCATGGCGGATTCCCGCAGGCCTTCTTGAGCTTGCCTTTTGAACATCGCGAACAGGGCCGCGCCTCGATTGAAACCCGATTCTTCTTGGGCGTGAAATCGACCTTCCCGGTGCTGGTGCAGAGCTACCGCGACGGTAACTTGCGCTGGAATGTGGCCCGCAGTTGGGATCAGGTGGAATCCGATGCGTTTAAGACTTGGACTTCGGGCCTTAAGCAGGTGACGCCTGTCGAAATTGTTCCGGCAAACGATTGCGTTTACTTTGAAGCGGGCGAGGGCTCTAACGGAATTGCGAGCCGTCTTGCCGGTGGGCGTGTGGCCGTTGTTTGGGGCTATATGTCATGGCCGGACTTGGAACGCACGTTCTTTACCGCCAGCGATCGCATTTTTGAGGCACGTTATTAATCTTTTTGTTATATTAAAGTCATGGCTATTGAAAAACTTGCAGAAACTCTTTTAGAAAAGCTCCGTTTCATCACTAAGGCAGAAACGGTTATCGGTAACCCCATTCAGGCCGGTGAATCGACCGTTGTGCCCGTGAGCCGCGTGTCGGTGGGCTTCGGTTTTGGCGGTCACCAGAGCAAGGGCGACACTTCTGCCTCTGGCGGTGGCGCTTCGGTGGAACCGGTGGCATTCCTGGTGATCAAGGGCGACGACGTGCGCGTGATGCCTATTAGCAAGGACAGCTCGCTGGTGGCCAAGGTCATGGACATTGTGCCCGACGTAGTCAACAAGTTTAAGAAGAGCGACGATTAATTTTTTTTAAGTGTTAAAAAAAAGGACCTCCGCATTTGCGGAGGTCTTTCTAATGCTTTTTAGATGAATGTGACTATTTCACGGAAATCTTGTAGACATATCCGTTCTGTCTAACGATATAGTTTCCGCTCCTTTGGACAAGAGCCTTAACTGTGGCTTGCATATCCGTTTCTCTTGTAAATAAAGTCGTTCCCAGGAAACGTCCTTGCATATCGAATACCTGCAGGTTTTTGTCAGTATTGTTGAGGTGGATGTTTGCCGACAGAGTGGTTGTATATTCCTCTTCCGAAGACGAACTTTCTGCTGCGGATGAAGATGATTCTTCTGCAGACGAACTAGATTCCGGTTTGTTGCTGCTCGAAGATTTAATGCTTTCAGAAGATGATGATTCCTCTTCGGACGAACTAGATTCTTGAACCTTGCTGCTCGAAGATTTCGCTTCTTCAGAAGATGAGGATTCTACTTCGGACGAACTAGATTCAATCGCTTCACTGCTAGAATAGGCGTTGTCCACAATATTCAGATAAGTATAATCTATAGAACATTCTTTACAATGGCCGGCTTCTGCCATGATCGATATTTCAGTCGGTCTGCCGAATTTAAGTTCCGCTTTTCCACCGCCCTTAGAACCTCTGAGGATTTTCTCTTGCCCCGTAAAGAGTTCGTTCCATTTTTTGAAATGGGCGGAAATGTCAATATGTCCGCACTTACGGGGTGTCTCGCGAATGCTGAAAATTTGCATAAAGGTGGATGTTCCTGTTGTGGAGGGCTCCTGCTGGCGCAGAAACGCGTGAATGGAGTATTTGGCTCCATCTACTTCTATTTCACCAAACTTTTCGCCCACATACAGTTCGTTGGGTCTGGGACCATCCCACCAATCATCTACAATGTAAAATTCTACCTGCGGTTTTGTTGTCCAACCATACGCGCCTAAGTAGTTGTTATTTCCTGCTTTTCCAGACCTAGTGTATTTATAATCTGCGGCGAAGGCTTTGGTAGTATGATCAATCCCTGTTGAATCATATCGGAAACCTACACGTGCAATATAGTCGGCAGCTTCATCCAGTTCAGACTTAAAGGTTCCGTTGTCGTAAACAGTCATTGCTGCATCGCCTCCGTCATACCATTGTTCGAAGTGCCAGGGAGTATTTTTGATGGAACCGATACGGTTTTTTTCTATGATGTTGCCTTCACCGGGATGTCCCATATTTACGTCATCTTGGCAAGCATCAACTAAAACATAAGGGGGAAGCGTTACAGACGAACTAGATTTTTCGGAGGAGCTAGACTCTTCTTCGGAAGATGAACTTGATTCAATCACTTCGCTATTAGACGAAGCGTTTTCTTCCATATTAAAGTAAGTGAAATCAATGGAACCTGTTGCGTTCCCGCCTGCTTCGGTCATGAACAATACTTTGGTTATTTTGCCGAGCTTGAGACTTGCTGATCCGCCGCCTTTAGAACCTCTAAGCTGTTTTGTTTGTCCAGTAAAGAGTTCGTTCCACTTTTTTAAATGGGCGGAAATATTGATATGTCCACATTGACGGGCTGAGTCACGAACACTGACAATCTGCACGTATGTTTGCTTATTGCTCGGATCGAAGTCGATAGGTTCTTGCTGACGAAGATATGCGTGGATAGTATATTTCGCTCCATCGACGGTGATTTCGCCGAACTTTTCGCCAATATATTGTTCACTAGGCTTGCTATACCAGTCATCTATGATGTAGAACTCGACTAGAGGATTTGTTGTCCAACCATAAGCGCCAATATAGCCGTAAGGTGCGCTTCCTGTTTTTGAGTATTTATAATCAACCGCATAGTTTTTTTCCGTATAATCGATGCCTGTTTCATCATAAAAGAAACCGACCATGGCCATATAGTCGACCGCATTGCTCCATATAGCTTGATATGTGCCATTACTATAGTAGGTCATGTAACTGGATTCATTTTGGGACCACTGCTGAAATCCCCAAGGAATATCGGTGATGGAACCTTTTGCGTCGCCTTCTACTATGGTTCCTTCGCCCACGTGTCCCATTTCCTGATCTTTACAGGCATCCACGGCGTAGGCCGCTGTTGTCATGGTCAAAGCCATCGCAAAAATAAAAGCGGCTTTGATAAAACTAGTTTTCTTGTTCATAGAACACTCCCAATAACCATAAAAACACAGTAACAAAAATAAAAAACTTCGGGTATTATCCCGAAGCCTTTTAATTGTTTAGATCCTTCGACTTCATGCCTTGCGGCATTCCGCTCAGGATGACACTCTTGGATTAGCCATTGAACATTGGCCTCCCGCTACGCGTGAGGCCAAGTTTCGGGCTTAGCCCAAAACTTTCTTTTCGAAGTCGCCGAGGCAATCCACGAGGGCCTGCACACCTTCAACCGGCATAGCGTTGTAGATAGATGCGCGGAAGCCACCCACGGAGCGGTGACCCTTGAGCTGCTGGAGGCCGCGGGCCTTAGCGAATTCAAGGAATTCCTTAGCGAGATCGTCAGCCTTGTCGGCTGCAACGACGTCCTTGTTGAACACGAACGGAACGTTCATGATGGAACGGTCTTCCTTGGCAGCGGTACCGACGAACACCTTGGAGTTGTCGAGGGCGCTGTAGAGGAGAGCTGCCTTGGAACGGTTCACCTTTTCGATGGCTTCGACACCGCCGAATTCCTTGAGCCACTTGAGGGTGCGGTTCATCACGTACACGGCGAATACCGGAGGAGTGTTGAACATGTTCTGAGCGTCAATGTGGGTCTGGAAGTTGAGCATGGTCGGGATGGTGCGGTTCACCTTGCCGAGCAAGTCCTTACGGATGATGGTCACGGTCACGCCTGCGCAGCTGATGTTCTTCTGAGCGCCGCCGTACACAACGCCGAAGTCAGAGACGTTGATCTTACGGGCGAGGAAGTCAGAGCTCACGTCAGCCATGAGGAAGCCGGACTTCGGCTTCGGGAAGTTGTGCCATTCAGTACCGTAGATGGTGTTGTTGGCAGTTACGTGGAGGTAAGAAGCGTTGTCGGAAAGCTTCAGGTTCTTGTCGATGCGGCAGTAGGTTTCGGACTTGGTGTCGCAAGCGGCGAGAGCGTTACCGAACTGCTTGGCTTCCTTGTAAGCCTTGTTTGCCCAGACGCCAGTCAGAGCGTAGTCTGCAGTAGCGTTCTGGTCCAAGAAGTTCATCGGGAGCATGCAGAACAGAAGGGAACAACCACCACCGAGGAAAACGATGTCGTAGTTTTCGGGGATGCCCATCAAGTCACGAAGGAACTGTTCGGTTTCGGCGAACATGTTTTCGATCGGCTTTGAACGGTGACTCATGGAGAGAATGCTGATGCCGCTATTTGCGTAGTCGATGCATGCAGCAGATGCTTCCTTGAGTGCTTGTTCGGGCAGGACAGACGGGCCTGCGCTAAAGTTATAGACTTTATTTGCCATGGTTGTGTTCCTTTTTGTTTTCGCCCCGCATGGTTTACGGGGACTTTTAAATTACGGGCGTAAAAATAGCAAAATACGGATTGTTCGGCTATATCGGAAGCAATAAAAAATTTTGATGAGGGGCAATAAAAAAGCCCCGCTTGCGCGGGGTCGATTCTTTGTTGCCCAATCGGGCTATTTGTAATGATATTTGGGCTTATACACCGAGAGCTTCGATAGCGGCCTGGTACTTTTTCAGGCGGAACTTGGTCTTGAGTTCGCGGCGTTCCTGGCGCTTGATGTACTTGTCTTCAAGGAGCACGTTCAGAATGGCGCTCTTGGCCTTGGCCATCAGCGGATCACTCTTAAGGGTGCCCATGAACTTGACGAATTCCTTTTCGCGAGCTTCATAGTTGGCTTCTTCGGCGGGGACGCCTTCGGCCATGAGCTTGCAGCTGTATTCGTCAATCCAACCCTGGTTCTTGTGGTAAGTCATCTTCTGGATCATTTCGACCATGTTGGCCGGAACGCCCATGGCGACCACTTCTTCAGGAGTCTTCTTGGTAGAATCGGTAATCAAGTCCTGCAAAATGGCGAGGGTCTGAACTTCCTCGGATTCACCCTTGTTCTTCAAGAAGTCTGCGACGTTCTGAAGAAAGTCGATGTAAGGGCCACCAGCCTTGTCGGTTTGATTCTTGTGGACTTCGGCTGCGATTTTGTAGGCATCAGCGTAAGAAAGCATAATTATCCTTTTTAAAAACCTTTTGGTGCGAGTTGTGGCACCATAGACTCAATATATATAAACAAAACTTGTAAAAGTGTCACGTTTTTGTCAAATTTCCAAAAAAGTGACACTTTTTAGAGCTTTTCAGGTTACTTGTTGTTGGCACGGATCAGGTTGAGGGCGGAACCGGCCTTGAACCATGCCCACTGCTGTTCGTTGTAGGTGTGGCTGAGGGCGATGTTATCGACGGAACCATCCTTGTGGTGGGCGACGAGGGTGAACTCGGAACCCGGGGCGAACTTGGTGAGGCCAACGATGTCGAACACGTCCTGTTCCTGGATCTTGTCGTAGTCGGCAGCGTTCTTGAAGGTGAGGGCGAGCATGCCCTGCTTCTTGAGGTTCGTTTCGTGAATGCGGGCGAAGCTCTTCACGATCACGGCCTTCACACCGAGGAAGCGCGGTTCCATGGCGGCGTGTTCGCGGCTGGAGCCTTCACCGTAGTTTTCGTCACCGATCACGATGGAGCCCGTACCCTTGGCCTTGTAGATCTTGGCAAGTTCCGGAACTTCCTTGTATTCACCGCATTGGCAGAGAACCTTGTTGGTTTCGCCGTTGAAGGCGTTCACGGCGCCGATGAGCATGTTGTTAGAAATGTTTTCCAAGTGACCGCGGTAGTTGAGCCACGGACCGGCCATGGAGATATGGTCGGTGGTGCACTTGCCCTTGGCCTTGATCAGGAGCGGAGCGCCTGCGATATCCTTGCCATCCCATGCAGCGAACGGTGCGAGGGCCTGGAGGCGCTTGCTTTCCGGGTTGATGGTCACGGTAATCTTGGAGCCGTCTTCTGCCGGAGCCTGGTAACCGGCGTCCTTCACTTCGAAGCCCTTCGGCGGAAGTTCGCACTGTTCCGGCGGGTCGAGCTTCACAGCCTTGCCCTCGTTGTTCACGAGGGTGTCGGTCATGGGGTTGAAGCGGATGTCGCCAGAGAGGGCGGCGATCACGGCCATGAGCGGGGAAGCCACAAAGGCGTGAGTGTTCGGGTTGCCGTCGGCGCGCTTGGCGAAGTTACGGTTAAAGCTGTGAACGATGGTGTTGAGTTCCTTCTTGTCGGCACCGGCACGGTCCCAACGGCCAATGCAAGGACCGCAGGCGTTGGTCATGACGGTTGCTCCGAACTGCTTGAACAAGTCCATGAGGCCGTCGCGTTCGGCGGTGTAGCGCACCTGTTCGGAACCCGGGTTGATGAGGAGCGGGCACTTCGGGGTAAGACCCTTGGCGAGAGCCTGCTTGATCATGTTGGCGGCCATGAACAGGTCTTCGTAGCTGGAGTTGGTGCAAGAACCGATGAGGGCGGCGCTCACGACCGGCGTAGATTCGGCCTTCGTTTCGGTGGCCTTAATAGATTCAGCCATGTCGGTGACGGCGTAAGCGCGGTCCGGGCTGAAGGGGCCGTTGTAGTGCGGCACCAGTTCGTCGAGGTTGATTTCCACGACGCGGTCGAAGAACTTTTCCGGATTGGCTTCGACTTCGGGGTCGGCCTTGAGGTGTTCGGCAATCTTGTCGGCGGCGGCGGCGACGTCGG
Organism: Fibrobacter sp.; assembly: GCF_045131395.1. GTDB lineage: Bacteria > Fibrobacterota > Fibrobacteria > Fibrobacterales > Fibrobacteraceae > Fibrobacter. The sequence goes on from NZ_JBGUQY010000046.1 coordinate 57,305, forward strand.
CGCGGCCGGTGACCTTGAGGTAGCGGCTCATGGAGTCGTCGTAGCTGAAGGTGGAGCAGGTAGCGCCCACTTCGGCACCCATGTTGGCAATGGTTGCCTTGCCGGTAGCGGAGAGGCTGCGGGCGCCTTCGCCGAAGTATTCGATGATGGCGTTGGTGCCGCCCTTCACGGTAAGGATACCGGCGAGCTTAAGAATAATGTCCTTGGCGGTAGCAAAGCCACGGAGCTTACCCGTGAGCTTCACGCCGATCATCTTCGGGTACTTGAGTTCCCACGGGAGGCCCACCATGGCGTCCACGGCGTCTGCACCGCCCACGCCAATGGCGAGCATGCCGAGACCGCCGGCGTTTACCGTATGGGAGTCGGTACCGATCATCATGCCACCGGGGAAGGCGTAGTTTTCGAGCACCACCTGGTGGATGATGCCTGCACCCGGGAGCCAGCAGTCAATGCCGTACTTGGCAGACACGGACTGGAGAAAATCGTACACTTCCTTGCTTTCTTCCTTAGCGCGGGGCAAATCCTTTTCGGCACCTTCGCGGGCGATAATCAAGTGGTCGCAGTGCACGGAGCTGGGTACTGCCACCTTGGACTTACCGGCGGTGGTGAACTGAAGCAAGGCCATCTGGGCGGTGGCGTCCTGCATGGCCACGCGGTCCGGGTGGAATTCGGCAAAATCCTTGCCGCGTTCGTAGGTCCTGTTCTCGGCGCCGTCGATCAAGTGGCTGTAGATGATCTTTTCGGCGAGGGTGAGCGGGCGGCCGAGCTGCTTGCGGGCAGCTTCAACGCGGGCGGGAATGCGGGCATAGACGCCCTGGATCATGTCGAAATTGAAAAGCATAGTTACCTCTTTAAATTTTCGCGCGTAAAAATAGAAAATTATTTTGCCATAATCCGGTGGCCAATGTTGTTCCACAGGTTGTCTATGTTGCCACCGCCAAGGCGCAATCGTTGCGGTAGCGTGGGCTTTCTGTCGTAAAGCATCTGGATATATTCGTCCTTTTGACCGTTAAAATCAAGGATTTCGATGGTGTAGACGCTGGGAATGCCGGGATTACAAGAATTGTGTATCGAAACGACGGTTCCCTTGACGTTTAAATCGTACTTGTGGTTGGAAATGTTGAGCCCGATGGGCTCACCCAGATAAAGGGCTTCCAGTTCGTCGGTGTAAATGTCGACGCCGTGTTCCAAAAGCTTTGTGGTAATGCCTTCGATTTGGCGGCCATCTTCTTTTTGGACCGTAATCATTTCGGCGGCGCGGACTTTCACGTTTTCGCCATCGGTATCTCGGCCCATTCCCAGGAAAATGCACATAATCAGGTAGTACGTGTTGCGCAAAAGCCAGAAGAGTACGGCGAGAATTCCGATGTATTTCAAGGCAATCAACATATAAGACATGCGGATAATGCCTGCGACGGTCAATGCTAGCAGAATCACAAAGGGAACAAGGCTTCGCTTGTCGATAGTCTGTCGCGTGTTGGGCTTGTCTTTTTTGGTGACCTTGAAGGTAGAAAGGGTGATTCCCAAAGCTTCCTTGATAATCGGGATGAGCAAGAAGGGCATGACCGATGTCTCGTAAATGCCGCTCCAGCGGGACGAAATTTTTCCTTGGCTTGTAATTCTTAATGCTATCATCGAAAGCAAATGCATGGGGAACCAGAACAAGGCCAGGTCAACCAAGGTGCATTTGAAAATCGGGATGCAGAAGACGGCAAACATCAAGGGCGAAATCAGGTAAATCAAGTTCTTGATGGGCGAGAACCAATAGAGCACGGAACTGAGGTAACTGAGCTTTTGCGACAAATCCAGCTTGCGGTTACGTAGGAACTTGAGCTGCTTTGCGGTGGCAATCACGCCGCGACCCCAACGGGTTCTTTGCTGGATATGCTCCTTGAAAGAGGAAGGCGCCAAGCCCGATGCCAAGGGCTCCGAAAGACCTAGGCTTACAAAACCTGCCGATTCAATCAGCATACCTGTGGCAAAGTCTTCGGTAATGGATTTTGTATAAAATCCACCAATGGCTTCCAGTGCCTTGCGCGAAATAATCGTGTTTGATCCGCCGTAAATCACGCTGTTGGTAGATGTCTTGGCCGCTTCGATGACGTCGTAGAAAAAGTCCTGTTCGTTGGGAACCTTGGTCTCGGCGTAAAGATTGTGCTGGAATACGTCGGGGGTATAGAAAGATTGCGGGGTTTGTATAAATCCCAGCGGTCGGCGTTTTTCTTCAGGGAGTGTGGCGTTAATGCGGTCGGCATCGACAAAGTAGGGGATTGTCTTGAGCAGGAACTTGTGCTGCGGAATCATGTCGGCGTCAAAAGTTACCACGTATGGCGAACTGGTGCGTTCCAGAGCCTTGTTCAGGTTGCCGGCCTTGGCGCCTTCGTTGTCGGGGCGGTCAAAATAATGGACTCCCAATTCCTCGGCAAGTTCACGCATTTCGCTTCGACGGTGGTCGTCGCACAGGTAAATGTGTACCTTGTTCTTGTCGGGGTATTCCATGTGCTTGCAGCCGATAATAGTCTTGCGCAAGAGTTCGGGCGGTTCGTTATAAGTCGAAATAAAAATGTCTACGTCAGGGTAGTCTTCGGGTGCGATTTTAGGCAGCGGGTGCTCGCGGTATTTGAGCATGCTGCTGTAGTGAATCATGGATTCGCAAAAACCGAGGATCTCGATGACTAGCAAGATGCAGCTTCCGATAATCGCAATCCAGCCGTAGGCAAAGGGAATGGAACAGGAAACGCGCCAACAAAGGTAAATCAAGGTGCAAAAAGAACTTGAAAACAGGAACAGGTCGCTCAGAATGACTTTGCTGGGCTTAGAATTGAACTTTAATGCGTCTTTATCGGGGCTGTACTTTAGCAAGTCATCGTAGGTTTTGATTTTTTGAGTCTTGAATCTTTTTTTGAACTTGTGAAAGAGAAGGGTGATGAAAAGAATAATGAATACAGGGATGGCGAATAGGGCCCAAACCTTATAGGGCGCGGTGCGAGCCATTAACTTGAATTGGGATTTCGGTTCGTAGGCAAGCTCGATTTTGTCTATGTCGGTTCCCTGGAAAATGGCCTTCGCAAATTGGCCCGAAAGCGTAAGGTCTTTGTCGGTCAAGGAGTCCGTGGCGTACGAATCGTCCTTGATCATGGAGGCTTCTTCTTCTTTATTAGACAGGCTCCAAATCGTGTAGTTTAAATGCAGGGAATCGAGCAGTCGGTACCATGTTTTTACGCTTTCAAAATCAATTTCCCCATCACCGGTTTCTTCGCAGAGGCCGCTTTCTGAAACAAAGATGGGTGTTCCTTGCCCAACAACTTCGCGGAGCTTGGCCCGAAATTCGTCTTTGTGCGAGGTCGCATAAAAATGGAACGTGTACATGACGTTTTCAAAATTTACCGGGTCTTTAGCCGGGAATTGAATTTCTCGGTCGTAGTTGGGCGTTCCGATTAAAACCAATGCGGCGGGGGAGTGCCTGCGAATCACGGGAATGATAATGCTTGCGTATTCCTTGATATCTTCCCAAGTGCAGTCACCGTTGGGTTCGTTGCATATTTCAAAGATGACGTTTGGAACGTTGGCGTATTCCTTGGCAATCTGGTTAAAGAATCCTATGGCTTCGGCAAGGTTTTCATGGGGATTGTTGTCTTCTAGAATATGCCAGTCCACAATGACATACATATCGTTTGCGATGGCGTATTCTATACCCTTGTGGAGAATTTCCAGATTCTTTTTGCGGTCGCCATGCACGTAGTCGTTGGAATACATGGCTAGGCGAATCAGGTTCGCGTTCCATTCGGAACTGAGCTGCTTGAAGAGCTTGTTGTTCACGAATTGGGGAAACCAGGCCAGTCCATGGGTAGATGCTCCCCTGAGTATGACGGGATTGCCGCCTTCGTCGTAAAGGTCGATTCCCTGAACATGGAGCTTGCCATTTGTGGATGGCCTTGCGACTGTGGAGGCCGCATGGGCTGAAAGTGCTATAGCCAAAACCAATAGCGATATGGCTCGCAAAATGGGGAAAATGGACTGTTTCATGTCTTGAAAGATAATAAAAGGCCATTTTTACCCTTAACAGCTGATGTAAAAATTCCTAAATTTGGCCGCGTTCCTAAGATTGGAGACCCCAAATGCCCAATATTAACGCCAAAGAGTCCGTCAAGAATTTCCTTGCTGGCGTCAAGACGACCGTTACTCCTGAATTGTTCCGCACGATTCGCAGGGGCTACGACAAAAAGAACTTCGTAAGCGACCTCATGTCGGGTTTGATCGTGGGCATTCTTGCCCTCCCGCTGGCCATCGCTTTCGCCATCGCTTCGGGCGTGGGTCCGGAACAGGGCCTTTACACGGCCATCATCGCCGGCTTTACCATTTCGCTGTTGGGTGGTTCCCGCTTCCAGATTGGCGGCCCCACGGGCGCCTTCATCGTGATTGTTTACGGCATCGTGAGCCAGTACGGCTACGACGGCCTTGCTTCGGCCACCCTTTTGGCCGGTATCCTCTTGATTATTTTCGGTCTTGCCAAGTTTGGTGCCATCATCAAGTTCATTCCCTTCCCGGTGACCGTGGGCTTTACCGCCGGTATCGCCATCATCATTGCTCTTGGCCAGGTCCCCAACTTCTTCGGTCTGCGTTTCCTTTCCAAGGACCCGGCAGACGCCGTGGGTAAAATCAAGCTTTACGCTTCTTCTTTGGATACCATCAACATTTATGCCGTGATTGTGGGTCTTGTGGCCTTGGCTGTTTGCATCTTGTGGCCGAAGATTACCACGAAGGTTCCGGGCTCCCTGATTGCCATTATCGTGGCTACGGTGCTGGTGAAGGTTCTGGGCTGGGACGATCCGATTTCGGGCCACGGTGTGATGACCATTGGCATGAAAAACCACATTCCTAGCGGTTTCCCGGTTCCGCATCTCCCGAACATCAGTCTCGAAATGATGCAGAAGGTGTTCCAGCCGGCTTTGACGATTGCTATTCTCGGTGCTATTGAATCCCTTCTGTCTGCCGTGGTGGCCGACGGTATGACCTCTACCAAGCACCGCTCCAATACCGAACTTTTCGGTCAGGGCGTTGCCAACTTGCTCTCCCCGATGTTTGGCGGTATCCCTGCTACGGGTGCTATCGCTCGTACGGCGACCAACATCCGTAACGGTGCCGTGAGCCCGATTTCTGGCCTGGTGCATGCCATTGTACTTTTGCTCATTATGCTGGTGCTCGGTAAGTACGCTGAAATGATCCCGATGGCAGCCCTTGCCGCCGTGCTTTTCCAGGTCGCATTCAACATGTGCGGCTACCGCAGCTTTATCAAGATGTTCAAGGCTCCCAAGAGCGACGTTGCGGTGATGCTCGTGGCCTTCTTCTTGACGGTGATTATCGACCTCACGGTTGCTATCGAAGTGGGTGTGTTGCTTGCTGCAGTGCTCTTCATTAAGCGCATGAGCGATGTGGCAGAAGTTGAATCTGTGACTTCCGCCCTCAAGGAAGATGACGAAGAAGCTGCCCACAATGATCTTAGCCGCCAGGTGCCGAAGGGCGTGGTGGTTTACGAATTGGCCGGCTCCCTCTTCTTTGGTGCGGTCGACAAGTTCAAGGATACCATGGCCCGCATTTCGGACAAGCCGAAGATTCTTATTCTGCGTATGCGTAGCGTGTCCAGTATCGATGCTGCCGGTATCCAGATGATTGAAGACTTGCTGAACCGTTGCAACCGCGAAGGTACGCAGCTGTTGCTCTCTGGCGTGCATGCCCAGCCGGTGGTTGCCTTGACTCGCGCCGGAGTGCTTAAGCAGCTCGGCGAAGAAAACGCTCTCGGTAACATCGATGCTGCTCTCAACCGCGCCCGCGAACTCCTTGGTCTCCCGATTGTGGACGCCTCTCACGAAGTGCAGCCTGCACCTACGGTTTCTTGGGAAAGAAACCTTGATAAACCTTGGATGCCGGAAGAATCCAACGCAGCAATTGCTGAAGAAACTCCTGAAGTTATTGCCGAAAAAATGATGGATGAACCCGTCGTAAAAATCGAAGAAAAGACAAAGTAATTACTTGAGGCGACATCTCATTCTTGTTGATGAGATAGAGCTGAACGGCCTGTAAGTTTTAAGTAATTTTGTGACGGAAATCGCAATGTGATTTTCGTCTCTTTAATTATATTGGCTTAATATCTAAATTATGGGCATGACTAAGAACATTACTCTACAGTCTGCTCAAAAAGCAAAAATCTTCTGGAACTTCACTTTCAACTATCTGGTTGCATTTGGCGGAGTAACCTGGGTTCTCATCCACTGCTTCTGCTAAATTTTTGCTATCTTTGGCGCCATGTTTAAAATTGGCGTCATGGCTTCCGGAGGCGGAAGCAACTTTAAGGCGATTATTGACCGCATTGGCGAGGGTGACCTCGAAGCTCAATGTAAGTTTTTAATCACTAATAACGGGGGTTGCGGTGCTGTTTCTCATGCAGAATCCTACGGGATTCCCGTTTTCCATATCTCTGGCAAGACTCATCCAGATACGGCCGCTTACGAGGCCGCTATGCTCGAAGTCATTGATCGCTACGACATTGACTTGTTGATTTTGGCGGGCTACATGAAGGCCTTGCCTGTAAGTCTTATCAATAGACTTCCGGATCGCATCTTGAACATTCACCCCTCGCTTTTGCCCAAGTATGGCGGCAAGGGCTTTTGGGGTATTCACGTGCACGAAGCGGTGATTGCCGCCAACGAAAAGGAATCGGGCCCTACGGTTCACCTGGTCAGCGAAGAAATAGACAAGGGCCGCATTCTGGCCCAGACCCGTGTGCCTGTAGAAGAAGGCGATACGCCGGAAACGCTGGCTGCTCGCGTGCTGGTGCAGGAACATGAGTTGTACTGGCGTACCATTCGCGACTATGCCAAGCAGGTGCTCAAGTAATGAAGTTTAAAGTCCCGGCATTTCTCGAAGGAATCGAAGCTCCTATCGAAGGCGAAATCGCCATGCGCAATTTCGCTGTCTCCCAGATGGGGGAGAATGCCGTGGTCGTGGGCATAGACGAAGTGGGCCGCGGCCCCTTGGCGGGCCCCGTGGTGGCTTGCGCCGCCGTGCTGAAGGCCGCCGACATTATGCCGGCCCTGAACGATTCCAAGAAACTTACGCGTCCTAAGCGCGAAGCCATGTACCAGGCTGTGCAAGACGCTTGCGAATGCTTTGCCGTGGCAAGCGCCTCGGTCGAAGAAATTGACCGCATGAACATCCTGGAGGCGGACTTCTTGGCCATGCGCCGAGCCCTGCAGGCCCTTGGAATGCCCGGTATAAAAGAATCTGCCCCTGAAATCCCGATTTTTCAGAAAGGAATGCTGCCCGAGGCGTCAAAGGTCTTGATTGTTGTCGATGGCAACTTGAAAATCCATGGAATTCCCGAAGAATTGCAGATTCCCGTGGTCAAGGGCGATGGCCGCATCGCAAGTATCTCTGCGGCTTCCATTCTGGCAAAGGTTTTCCGTGACCGCTATATGGATGACCTGGAAAAGCGTTACCCCGGTTATGGCTTCGACAAGCATGCCGGTTACGGCACCAAGGCGCATTTGGAAGCTATCCGCCGTCAGGGGATGACCCCTGAACATCGTAAAAGCTTCCACCCCAAGAGCTTACAGACCGAACTGGACTTGTAGGCCCTTTTTTGTAAATTTTTATTTCTTACGATTTTATTGCAATTTTACCTTATTCATGGGGTCTTTGGCTCCGTCTTTTTGCTATATTCTTGCCAAACAACAAGTTACGCTTTTTCCTGTAATGGGAGGTGATTTTGAACAATTCGGTTCCTTTACTCCAAATGCTGACGCAGTCTGATATCACGACGATTGTCATTTTGGGCATTTTGGCGGTTATGTCGCTCGGTTCGTGGGGCATCATTATCGTGAAGTACATCGTGAACATGAAAAACCAGCGTGCCAACGTGGTGTTTTTCCGCAAGTTCGTGAATGTGCGCCAGTTCGTGGAACTGCAGAGCCTTTGTGAAACCGCAGACGACAGTGCGCTTAGGAGCCTTACGTCTGAAGTGCTTAAGGAAGCTTCCAAGTTCAGTAATTTCGTGAGTTACGACTCTATCCAGCACCGTGCCTCGCTCCTGGAAGACACGATTCAGCGTTCTATTGAAGGCCTGCGCCTTACCGAAGACCGCTACTTGGGTTTCTTGGCCACATGCTCCAACCTCTCTCCGTTCTTTGGTCTTTTGGGTACGGTGTGGGGCATTATGGTTGCCTTCTTCCAGATCGGTCAGCATGGTTCTGCAGACCTGACCGTGGTCGCTCCGGGTATCGCTATGGCCTTGATTACGACTGTGGCTGGCCTTGTGGTTGCAATTCCTGCCTCTGCCGGCTATAACTATTTTACCGCCCGCAACGGACAGAACGAAATTTCGTACTTCAACTTTGGCTCCCAGGTGCTCAGTCTCTTTAAGCGCGGTGACTTGCTCGCCCTTGAAGAAGTGGCCGGCTAGGAGGCTTTGTGAAGCGCAGTCGCGGAAAAGAACTTAAGCAGGAGATGAACCTGACGAACATGATCGATATCGTGTTCGCCATCCTTATCGTGTTCATCATTTCTGCGCCTCTCATGAGTCAGGGTGTCAAGGTGGACTTGCCTAAGGCAGAAGCCCCGACCATGGAGCAAGAAAAGCTTTTGAAGGTCTCGATCACTAAGAACGAGGAACTCTATATCGCCGACATGATGGTGGACTTTAAGAGTTTTAATAACGTGTTCAAGTCGCTCTGGAATGGCGAGATGGCCGTGGTCATCAATGCCGATGAGTCCGTGAACTACGGCCTTGTGATGAAGGTGGTGACCCAGGTACAAAAGCTCGGTGTGACAAAGCTTGGATTCTTGACGATGAATCCCAAGGAAAAACCGGGAAAGAGATAGGTGAGCGCAGAGAGAAACATCCAGTATTTTTCGTCTGATGATGACGGAATGATGGTGAAAATCATCGTGTGTGCGGTGGTTTTCCATTTGCTCATTGCGGGCATTTGCATTGCGTTCCATTTTGTGAATTTCAAGCATGAACCGGAACCGATTCCGGTGTTCGAAATGGTGCAGGTGCAACAGCCTGTTCAGCCGCGTCCGCAGCCGCCCCGCCCCAAGCCGGTGGAGCCAAAGCCGGAACAGCCTAAGCCTATTGAGCCCAAACCCAAGCCGGAACCGAAGCCCAAGGTCGACCAGCAATTGCCGCCGGAACCCAAGGTGGAGGAAAAGCCTCCTGAACCGGAGCCGGTGGAAGAACCGCAGCCGGAACCCGAACCAGAACCGGAACCGCAGGATGATTTTGAAGTGGACGACCTGGACTTGCCCGCAGCCGTTGAAGCGCCCAGCTTGAATCCGGTGGGGTCTGTAGACATGGACCCGCTGATGCAAGTTTATTTGGAACGTTTGAAACAAATTATCATGAGCAATTTTAATCCGCCCTCCAACCTGAACGTGCGTCGCGACGTAAAAACCACGGTGCAGTTTACGGTGGACCGTTTTGGCGGCATTACGGCGATTACGCTCAAGCGTAGTTCCGGTAACAAGACTTGGGATCATTTGTCAGTTCGTGCAGTACAAATTTCTAAGGTTCCTGAACTTCCGCCTAATTTTAGAGCCCCTTCGTTGGTGCTTCACTTTAATTTTACACCAAATTAAGGTGTTGGGTGGTTTGGAACGTAATAAAATTGTATTATATTGAACAAACGAGTGGATTAGAATGGATAAGATGAAATTTTTTGTACGAGTCGCCGCCCTTGCGCTGGCATTGCTGCCGGCTGCATCGTATGCGACCATCGATACGATTGCCGTTGACGTGGGTATTTCGGTGTTCAAGACGATGCCCATAGGCGTTGTTCCCTTTGCAGAAAAGAAATCCATTGACTGGATCGAAGAAAAACCGCACCTGATTGTGACACGCGATGCCAACCTCTCGGGCCGTTTTGACGTTGTTTCTTCGGACAAGTTTGACCTGCCGTTGTTCAGCAAGACCCATGCCAAGCACTATATTACGGGCAAGGTGACTCCCGTCGGCAAGATGCTGAAGGTGGAATGTTTCCTGTACGCTTCGCAAACCAAGGACCTGATGCTTGGGGAATCTTACTTGGTGGAACAGAAGGATATGCGCCGTGCCCTGCACCAGTTCTTTGACCAGGTGATTTATCGTCTTTGGGGTGAACGGGGCGTGGCGACGACTAGACTTGCCTATGTGTCCAAAATGGACGGAATTAAGCAGGTGGTGGTCTCTGATTACGATGGTTTCCATCGCAGCCAGATTACCCGCGACACGACCATCAGCATGATGCCTGTCTGGATGAAGGGCAATGTCGGACTGTACTATGTGAATTTCAAGACCCACCGCCCGAAGCTTTATTCCAAGACTTTTGGCGGTGTTGAACGTGCCGTGTTCCCGCATTTGGACCAAACATACAGCCCGGCTGTGAACCCGAAGACGGGTGAACTCCTGTTCTCCAGCACGGTTGACGGCAAGACGGATTTGTATATCGGTAACCCGGAAACGGGCAAGGCTAAAAAGTTTGCTTATTTGAAGTCCAACCAGACCAGTCCTGCCTGGAGTCCCTTCGCTTCTGAAGTGCTCTTTACCAGCGACCGTGGCGGTGGCCCGCAGATTTTTGCCATGGGCAAGGACGGTTCCGATTTGCGTCGCGTGACCTTTATGGGCCGTTACAATGAACGTGCCAGCTGGTCGCCTGAAGGTGATCGCATCGCCTACACTTCTATGGATGGCGGTCACATGAACATTTATACCTGCGCTCTCGATGGTTCTGACATCGTGCAGCTCACCAGCAACGCCGGTAACAACGAACATCCTACTTGGTCGCCCGATGGCAAGCTGATTGCTTTCTCCAGCAACCGTAGCGGTTCGTACCAGATTTACATTATGAGAAAAGATGGCTCCAACGTTACGAGAATCACCAATTCCGGTGAGAATACTTCTCCGACGTGGTCCTTTTTCTATGACGATTTTAAACAACCAAAAAAGGAAGGTAAAAAATGAAGAACTTTGTTAAACTCGCTGTAGTGGCATCTGCCGCAGCCCTCTGCCTCGTTGCTTGTGCAAAGAAGCAGCAGCCTCAGACCGAACCGGAAGCAGAACCGGCTCCTGCCGCCGTTGCTCCGGCTGCAGAACCCAATGCTGATTCTCTGGCTGCTGAACAGGCTCGCCTGGAAGCTGAACGCCTGGCTGCCGAACGCGCCCGCTTGGAAGCTGAACGCGCTCGTCTCGAAGCCCTCATCAACCAGATCATGAGCGAAGACGTGTACTTTGACTTCGACCGTTCTGAACTCACCGAAAAGGCTAAGGAACTCCTGGCTCAGGTGGGCGAACTCCTGATCAAGGAAGAACGCTTCACGATTACGATTGAAGGCCACACCGATGCTCGCGGTACCGAAGACTACAACTTCACTCTCGGTGCAAAGCGTGCCATGAAGGTGAAAGAATTCTTGATCGCTTACGGTATCGATGGCAAGCGTATGGAATCTGTGAGCTATGGTAAGGAAGCCCCGAAGGTTGAAGGTGCTACCGAAGAAGCCTACTCCCAGAACCGTCGCGCCAATTTCCGCGTGAATATCAAAGAGTAATGCAGAATTAGATATGAGGAATTAGGAACTGGATGGCTCCTAATTCCAAACTCCGAATTCAAAATTAAATAAAAGCTCATGACTAACTTGAAACTACTTACTGCGGGTTTTGCCGCGCTTGTCTTCGCGGGGTGCAGCCAGATGACGGTGCTCCGTACACAGGAAATGAAAGCTGTAGGCTCTGAGGTCGAACAGCGTTTGGATTCTGTGGCTGCACAGCTTCAGGCTCAGAACGATTCTTTGCGTGCAGAGCTGGATGCGTCTCAGCTTGCGCAAAAGCGTATGCAGGCCGAAATCACTATGCTTTCTCGCCGTGTCGCAGACGAGTCTGAACGCAATGATTCCAGACAGGAAGAAATCATCTACCGCTTGGATATGTTGCTCGGCAAGTCCGACAAGATCCTGGCGAAGAAGGTGGTGGTAAGCGGCGCTCCGGCTCCGGTATCTATGGATAGCCTGGAACGTGAAGCCGAAAAGCTGGTGGAAGCCGAAGCCATGTTCAACACGGCTCGCTCCGATTACCATCGCGGTGAGTTCAAGTTGGCCTACAGCGGATTCAAGCAGGTTTATGAGCAAATGAAAGAAGGCGAACTTGCTGAAAATTCGCTTTACTGGATGGCTCTTTGCTTAATTGATGTGAACCAGGTGGACAAGGCTAAAAAGGTCTTTGCTCGCATGTCGGAAGCCTTCCCCGACGGACAGAAGACCTGTCCTGCGTTGTTCAAGCTTGCTGGCCTGTATGGCGATGAATGCGACATCAATATGCAAAAGCAGTATTTGCAGAAGATTCTTTCTATCAAGTCTTGCGAAAAGTCTGCCGAATTTGAGCAGGCTGCCGAAATGTTGCAGGAAATCTTGGAGAAGGAAGACAAAAAATCTGCTGGTGAATCTGTAGAAAGGTGCGTGCCTGTAGTTCGTGAACCGGTAAACCCGACTTCCCGCGCAAAACCCGCGACGGAAAAGGCTCCGGAGCCCACTGCCAGCGCAACGGCTGAATCTACGGAAGCAGCCCTGTAAACAAGCAAAACTACGTTTTGAATATGAGAAAAGCCCGGCAATTTAGCCGGGCTTTTTTTATCAAGTTCAACGATTGTATTACGGTTCGTCGGCGTCGATGATGACTCGCTCAACTTTGGCGCCGAGGGTAGCCATCTTCGCTTCGAAATCTTCGTAGCCGCGGTCTAGGTGATAGATGCGGCTTATTTTTGTTTCGCCTTCGGCAATGAGGGCGGCGAGGACGAGCGCGGCAGAGGCGCGCAGGTCGGAGCCCATCACGTCGGCGCCAGAGAGCTTTTCTCCGCCCTTGATGGTGGCGGTATTGCCGTTGAGCGAAATATTTGCGCCCAGACGTTGCATTTCGGCCACATGCTTAAAGCGGTCGTTGTAGACAGTGTCCTGGATGACGCTGTTGCCGGGGACCGAAAGGAGCGTTGCCATGAGCGGCGCCTGCATGTCGGTGGGGTAGCCCGGGAAGGGAAGCGTCTGGATAGTAATCGGCTTGAGCTCCTGGCCGCGGGCATCGACTTCGGCCCAGTCGGGGCCGACTGTCACCTTGCAGTTCATGTCGCGGAAGGCGTCAAGCGTGGAGGCGATGTGTTCGGGAATAATCTTGTTCACGCGAACGCGGCCACGCGTAATGGCGGCACCACAAAGGAATGTGCCTGCTTCGATACGGTCGGGAATGGTGACGCCATTACCCGGGCGTAGAGTTTCTACGCCCTGCACCGTAAGGGTGCGCGTGCCGCGACCCTGAATCTTGGCGCCCATACCGATGAGGTAGTCGACCAGGTTGTCAATTTCGGGTTCCAAGGCTGCGTTCTGCAAGACGCTGGTGCCCTTGGCTAGCGTTGCGGCCATCAGCACATTCACCGTGGCGCCCACGCTGGAAATCGGGAAATGGAATGTACCGCCCGGGAGGCGGCCGTCGCAAGTGGCTTCCACATAACCGTGAGTCACCGTAATCTTGGCACCGAGAGCTTCCAGGCCCTTCAGGTGCAAATCCACAGGACGCGGGCCCCAAGCGCAACCGCCCGGGAGCGAAACGCGGCAGCGGCCAAAGCGTGCCACCAGAGGACCAAGCACATAGAAGCTGGCGCGCATGGTTTTCACCAGTTCGTAGGGGGCTTCCAGGTGGTCTGCATTTCGAGTGTCAATCTTTAAGGTGTGAGCTTCGCCGCTGATATGGCAACCGATCACGCGCAGCACATCGGACATGGTCTTCATATCCTTGAGGTGCGGAACATTGGTGATTTCGGAAACGCCGTCGGCGAGGAGAGCTGCTGCCATCACGGCAAGGACTGCGTTTTTAGCGCCGGAAATTTCAACTTCGCCGTCGAGCGGCTTTTTGACTTGCGGAACAATAAACTGATACATATTTGATTCAGATTTCGAAAAAATTTTCTGCTTGAAAAATTAGCAATCCTTTTTGCTTTCGTCTTTCGGTTGCAGGTCCGAAACGACGCTCTGTCGCCTGTTGTACACGACTCTCGTGCGGGCGATATGGTCGTGCAGGGCGCGGCGCTTGGGGTCTACCATCACGATTAAGTAGCCGATACCGTAGAACATGAGCGTGACTTGCGTAATCAGGCTTGCGATAAAGCGGATCGAAGAAACCATTACGTTCATCTTTTCGTCGTGGGCGGCTTCTACGTGAATCTTCATGAGCATCTTGCCGGGAGTTGCCGACATGAAGGCCGTAAAGGCCACAAAGTAAACGGCCTGGATTACACCCCAAATAACCAGGAACAGGTGTACGCCCGGAATGTCAATGACCTTGTTGAGGGCTTCTTCGGAAGTGGGGGTGCTGATGTATGCATTCATGGCATCGCCAAGAGTGTTCAAGTCGATTGCCTGAATTGAATTCATAATCATCAGAATCAAGACGCCGATTGCGGACAAAATAACGTTGTCGACAACGTAGGCGATGGCACGGATAAAGAATCCCGCGTAGCGTTTGCCCTTGTTATGCTCGGCAATAATGGCTTCCAGGGCGGCCTTGATCTGCTCTTCTTCGGAAAGCGGAACTTCCTTGGATTCTTCGGTGTCTTTCCAGGCGACCCAGGCTTCCATGCCCGAATGCCATACTAAAGTTTCATCCTTGATGACGCCGTCTTTTACAAAGTCCCTGATTTCGTCGATATTATAGGGACCTTTGCGTCTTTCTCCGTCTGTAACGGTTTCATCTATATAGTACCAAATCATGATGAGCCATAATTTAGAAAAAAAGCTACATTTTGGAGGTATGATGAATTTCAAGATTGGCCAACGCTATGTAAGTCAATCGGAACCTGCACTCGGCCTAGGCATTGTGACCGAGGTGCAAGACCGTATTGTTAGAATTTCGTTCCCCGCTGTAAGTGATGTCCGTTGCTATCGTTCCATGGGTGCTCCAGTGGACCGCTTTGAACTGTCGGTAGGCGATACCGCCAAGAGCGAAAAGGGAATGTCTTTTACCGTTGAATCTGTAAAAGAAGTGGATGGCCTGCTCGTTTATACGGGACGTGCTGGTCGTTCCATGAAGGAATCCGAACTGAGCGGAAAAATTTCGATTGCCCGTCCGGCCGACTTGTTCAAGGCCCTCATGGAAAATCGCGTGTCGAACAATGTGCAGTTCGGTCGTCGCGAATCGGCCATGGAACTTTCTTGCAAGTGGATTTCTTCGCCGGTGCGCGGCATGATTGGCCCCCGCACCTCCATGATTCCGCACCAGTATTACCTGTGCCAGCGCGCTTGCGATAGTTCTACGCTCCCGCGCCTGATGCTTTCTGACGAAGTGGGCCTCGGTAAGACCATTGAAGCCGGCATGATTTGGCATGCGCTCAAGTCTCGTGGCCGCCTGACCCGTACCTTGATTATTGTGCCCGAAACCCTCAAGCACCAGTGGCTCGTGGAAATGAAGCGCCGCTTTAACCACCTGTTTACCCTGGTGGACGAAGGCTACATCAAGGGCCTGTTTGTGAACGATGACGACGACCGCCCGAATCCTTTTACCATTGCAAACGATATTATCTGTTCCATCGACTTCTTGATCAAGCAGCCGGCCTTGATTGAAGACTTGCTCAAGACCAATTGGGACATGGTGATTATTGATGAAGCCCACCACCTGGTTTGCGAAGACGGATTTACCAGCCACGAATACCTGCTGGCCAATGCCGTTATCCAGCGTTCCAAGGGTGTGTTGCTTTTGACGGGTACGCCGCTGCAGTTCCATCCGGAATCGCAGTTCAACCGCCTGAAGATGCTCGACCCCGTGCGCTTTGCGGACTACAACAGCTTTATCAAGGACCAGGACGCTTACCGCAAGTTGGTGAACGAACTTTCGAAATTGCCCACCGACCCGGGCCAGACCATGAGCTGGGACGACTTGAATGAATGTGTCCCGAAGAAATCCATTATTCGTCCCTGGCTTGAACAGGAAAGCGCCAAGAGCATGCCTGCCGACGAATGGATCCGCCGCATTGTAGATGCCGTGGGTACAGGTTCCGTGGTGTTCCGCAACACCCGTAAGGGCGTGGGCGGATTCCCGAAGCGCGTGCTGGATGAAATTCCGCTGGAACCCAACAAGAACTACCGCGACATGGTGAACGTGGCCGCCGAAAACGACCTGGACATGTCTACCGACATTCAGGAAAACGGCCTCCTCTGCACCAGCTATTCCGACGCTTGGGCGCTGGACGAACGTTATGTGTGGCTCAAGGGATTCTTGAAGGAACACGCTAACGACAAGGTGCTCCTGATTTGCGAATCGATCCAGGTGGTTCAGGCTCTCGAAACGCTCTTGAACGAATACATGGGCGAGGGAGCCTTCTCCATGTTCCATGAGAACATGACCATTATGGCCCGCGACAAGGCCGCCGCAAACTTCAGTAAGGAAAATGGCGCGAACCTGTTGATTGCATCTGAAATCGGTTCCGAAGGCCGTAACTTCCAGTTTGCCCATCACTTGATTCTCTTTGACTTGCCGCTGGATGCCGCTCTCGTGGAACAGCGTATCGGTCGTTTGGACCGTATCGGTCAGACCGAAAACATCATCATTCACGTGCCTTACGTGAAGGGCTCCGGCCAGGAAGTCATGTTCCGCTGGTACCACAATGGCTTGAATGCATTCGGCACACCGATGATGAGTGGTGGCGAACTCTTCCTCAAGTACACCGACGAACTGATTGCCGCTCTTGCCGAACCTCAGGCACTTTTGCAGAACTTTATGGACACGGTGATTCCGCAGGTCAAGAAAGACTGCGACACCATGCGCAAGAATATTGAAAAGGGCCGCGACCGCTTACTGGAATTCAACTCCCGCAACCCGGCGAAGGCAAAAGAAATTACCGATGCCATCTTGAAGATTGACGCCGACAAGGATTTGGAAACGTTGGTATTCTCTTCGCTCATGGACCGCGGTCTTGAAATTGAAAAAAGCAAGATCAAGGGCTGCTACGTGATTAGCATGGGCACCCAGGTGGAATCGGGCTCGATTCCTGGCATGCCGGAAACCGTGGGCATGGCTGGCGCCGGTGGTGGCGGCCGTGTGACTCAGGCTGTGGGTAATTTTGAAGAAAGCTCGGGCGGTGGCGACGAAGACGCTCGCTTCTGCGATACGTCCAGCTTGACGGTGACCTTTGATCGCAACGTGGCCATGGTCCACGACGAAGTGGACTTTGTGAGCTTGGAACACCCGCTTTCTCAGGGCGTCATTGACTTTGAAACGTCTTTGGATAACGGTGCCGTGGCCTGCAACATTTGGCAGAACTCCGGAATGCGCGGACTTGTGATGCAGTACAATTTCGCGGTGGACTTCTCGGTGGCCGAAGAATGGGGCGTGTCTGACCTGGCGGGCCCGCGCTACATTAGCGTGCTCGTGAACCCGTCTGGTGAAGACTTGACCGAAAAGGTACCGGAACTGAAGACCGCAAGCTTTAAGGATGTGCCTGTCCCGCAGGGCAACGCTGCCGTGAACATGACGCTCAAGTATTTCGGTAAAGAAGGCTTGGCTATCGCACGCCGCGTGGTGTCTGCCAAGGCAAAGGAAATTGCCGAAGGTGCCGCTGCCGCTGTGGAAGCCCGCGCCGAACAGGAATACCAGCGCATGAACCATTTGTTGAGCATGCGTGGCAAGGCTGGCAATAACGCCCAGCTGCAACAGCTCCGCAAGAATGCCCAGGAATGGAAAAAAGTGATTTCGAACCCGCAACTTCGCCTAGATGCTATTAGGCTCTTGGTGTGTAGGTAAATAAAGGTGTCACCCTGAGCGCAGTCGAAGGGTCTCAATAGGTTTATTATGAGCGAATTAAGAAAGAACATTTTAGATGAATCTCGTCGCATTGTCGTAAAGATTGGTTCCCGTATTTTGGTGGATTCCGAAAAGGGCGGCGTGCGCACTCGCTATATCCAGAAGCTTGCCGATTCTGTGGCTCGCCTTATGGAAGCGGGCAAAGAAGTTGTGGTGGTGACTAGCGGTGCCGTGGGTACGGGCATGAGCCAGTTGGGCTACAAGGAAAAGCCGACGGTGCTCGCCGAAAAGCAGGCATGCGCTGCCGTGGGCCAGATTGACTTGATGTATGCCTACCGCGAAATGTTCCGCTGGATGCAGCTTTCTGTAGGCCAGATTCTTTTGTCTGCCGAAGACTTCCGCGACCGCACCCGTTACAAGAATTTGCAGAACACTATCAAGGCCATGCTTGCCCGTAAGATTGTTCCGATTATCAATGAGAACGATTCGCTGGCCGTGGCAGAAATCAAGGTGGGTGATAACGACAAGCTTTCGAGCGATGTGGCTCTCTTCTTGGATGCCGACTTGCTCTTGATTTTCACGGACGAAGACGGTCTCTTCGATGACAATCCGAAGAAGAACCCGAATGCCCGTTTGCTCCGCTTTGTGCCCGAAATTACGCCTGCCGTTTTGGCCCTTGCCGGTAAGCCCGGTGAAACGGGTTCTGCCGTAAGTACCGGCGGTATGCGCAGCAAGCTGGAAGCTATCCGCAACGTGACCAAGAGCGGTTGCAATGCGTTCCTCGCCAGCGGCATGAAGGTGTTGCCGCACCAGGTGATTTTTGAAAACGCCGAAGGAACCCTGTTCGTGGGTTCCAAGAAAAAGCTCAATAGCCGTCAGCGCTGGCTCAGCTTCGTGACGACTCCGCGCGGTGCCGTGGTGGTTGACGAAGGCGGCGTGAAGGCTCTGCGCGAAAAGCATTCGAGCTTGCTCCCCGTTGGCGTGTGTGCCGTGAAGAAGCACTTTGACAAGGGCGACCTGATTGAAGTCTTGAGCCCGGAAGGCGAAGCGGTGGCCCGTGGCGTTGCGAAGTTCGACAGCGAAACTTTGAAGCTGGTGCTCCGCAAAAAGACTGCCCAGGTGCATGAGCTGTTGGGCAAGAACGTTCCCGACGAACTCATCCACAAGAACGATTTGGTAGTCTTTTAATCGATCGTCATTCCGGCCTTCGAGCCGGAATCTATTCAGCAATTTTAGTATCTTGGTAAGCGTATGGAAGAAAATCAGAATTTGGACGATTTGGCCGAAGAATCGGCGGAACTCCCGAAAGTCGAGAGCCAAGAGGACTTGGCCCGCATTATCCAGGCGCTCGTGTTTGCGTCTCCTGACATTGTGACTCTTAAGAAGCTTCGCGAAATTCTGGGCGACTTCTTGGATGCCCGCTTGGTGTCTGACGCCCTGATTGCGGCAAACGATTCGCTGAACAAGATTAATTCCCCGTTTGAGATTGTGGAACAGGCGGGCGGTTACCGCTTTAGAACCCGCGCCAAGTATTACCCTTGGGTGCGCAAGTTGTTCCCCGAAGCAAACGCACGCCGTTTGAGCCAGGCCGCTCTTGAAACGTTGGCGGTGATTGCTTACCAGCAGCCGATTACCAAGGCTGCCATTGAACAGGTGCGCGGTGTGTCGTCGGTGGACGGCCCGATCCGTAACTTGTTGGACAAAGGCTTTATTGCTCTGGGTTCCCGCGCCGATACGGTGGGCAACCCCTATACTTATGTGACCACGCAAGAATTCATGAAGTATTTCGGCATCAATCGCATTCCCGAAGATTTGCCGAGACTCCGCGAATTCAGCGAACTTTTGGAAGCGGGTGCCTTGGTACCGCAGTATGCGAAGCCCGAATCGGTTAGCCCCGAAGAACCCAAGCAGCCCGAAGAAAATCCGGACCAGGTTGAATTGTCGATGGGAGATGCCTAATGGCTGTAACCCCGTTAATGCAGCAGTATTACGAGATCAAGAAACAGAATCCCGGCTGCATCTTGTTTTTTAGAATGGGCGACTTCTTCGAACTTTTCGAAGATGACGCTGTCATTGCCTCTAAGATTTTAGGACTTACCCTCACGAGCCGCAACAACGGCGCCTCGGGAGCGACCCCTTTGTGTGGATTCCCGCACCATGCGGCGGACCGTTACGTGCCCAAGATGGTGGCAGCCGGATACCGCATTGCCATTTGCGAACAGGTGGAAGACCCGAAGCTTGCAAAGGGAATCGTCAAGCGCGACATTGTTGAAATCATCAGTGCCGGCACCGCCATGGACGAATCCAACCTGAATGCGAAAGAGGCCAACTACCTTTGTGCCTTTATTCCTGAAAAGGAAAGCGTCTCGTTTGCCATTGCCGATGTGACCACCGGTTACCTGTCGGCTTGCAAGAGCTCGGTGCAGGCTTTTGAATGCGAATTCTGCCGTCGCATGCCTAAAGAAGTGGTGGTGCCCGAAGGGACCGTGATACCTTCTGGTGTCATGGATTTGATCCGCTCCGAAAACATTCTGGTCACGGAATTGCCGGCCTTTATGTTTGGTGAAGACCAGGCGAAAGATGTGCTGTTTGCGCACTTCAAGGTAGAAGCCTTGGATGGCCTTGGCCTGGATGGGCGAGTGGTCGAAACCCAGGTGACGGGCGCTTTGCTCCAGTACCTGATGGACCAGAAAAAGTCCGAACTGTCGCATTTTACGACGCTTGAGATTTTGAATCTCGACGACTACATGACTCTCGACCCGAGTACGCTGCGTAACTTGGAACTGGTGCGTCCGCTGAATGCCGACGATATCAGCAGTACCCTTTGCTATGTGCTGGACTTTACGGTGACAGCCATGGGCGGGCGTAACTTGAAGGATTGGGTGAGCCATCCGCTGATTTCGGTGGACCGCATCCGTGAGCGCCAGGAAGCTGTCGATGAACTGGTCAACAATCCGGTCGCTCTTGACGAGCTTAAGGAATCGCTGACTTCGATTCTCGACATGGAACGCCTCATGGGCCGCGTCGGTTCTGGCCGCGCGAATGCCCGCGACTTGGCGGGCATGGGCCGTTCGCTTTCGCAAGCGTCTAAGGTGGCCGATGTTCTTGAAGGATTGAATTCGCCGATTTTTGAACCCATGCGGACGGCCCTCATTGCCGCCCGCGGCCGCGGTGAAGAACTCCTCTCGCAGTTTAACGATGACTTGCCGCTGACTGTGCGCGAGGGCGGCATGATTCGCGCGGGTGCTAACGCAGAACTCGACGCGATGAACGAAGACATCAAGGAACGCCGCGAATGGATTGCTTCCTTGGAAGTTCGCGAGCGCGAACGCCTCGGCATCCCGAGCCTTAAAGTGGGTTATAACCGCGTGTTCGGTTACTACATCGAAATCACCAAGGCTCAGATGGCGAAGGCCACGGCCCCGATTCCCGATGAATATATCCGCAAGCAGACGACGGTAAACGGCGAGCGTTACATTACGCCCGAGATGAAGGAATGTGAATCCATCATCAGCAACGCCGAAGTCAACATTCACGCTCTCGAATACAAGATTTTCTGCGAACTCCGCGAACGGGTGAACGGCTGGCGTGCCGAACTTCAAGAAATCGCTAACGCCATCGCCCACGTAGATACGCTCTACAGCTTTGCCCGCGCCGCCCGCAAGTACAATTACGTTTGCCCCGAAGTCTTCGAAGGCTCCGGTATCGAAATCAAGGGCGGTTTCCATCCGGTAATCGTCGCGGTGAATTCCGATCTGGACTTTATCCCCAACGATGTGAACCTTTCTCCCGAAGCCACGCGCCTCATGCTCATTACGGGCCCGAACATGGCCGGTAAATCCACATACCTGCGCCAAACGGGACTCATTGTGCTCATGGCGCAAATCGGTTGCTTCGTGCCTGCTGAAAGTGCCCGCATCGGTGTAGTGGACCGCATCTTTACCCGCGTGGGTGCCAGTGACCGCTTGAGCCGCGGCCTTTCGACCTTCATGGTCGAAATGATTGAAACGGCGAACATCTTGCGCAACGCCACTTCCCACAGCTTGGTGCTTCTCGATGAAATCGGTCGCGGTACCAGTACTTTCGACGGACTTTCCATTGCTTGGGCCATTGTGGAAACCTTGCACGACGAACCCGCCCGTGCCGCCATCACGCTGTTTGCAACGCACTATCATGAATTGACGGGTCTGGTGGATAGCCTTGAACACGCCGGAAACTTCCAGGTGGCCGTTCAAGAAAAGGGCGACAAGCTGCTCTTCTTGCACAAGATTCTGGAAGGCGCTTGCGATTCCAGCTATGGTATTCACGTGGCCGAAATGGCGGGCCTCCCGAACAACGTACTCCGTCGCGCTCGCAAGATTCTGCTGCGCCTTGAAAAGCAGAAGATTGACCCCAGCGATGGCGCTACACACAAGAAGCTTATGGAAAAACCGCAGGTGGACCTATTTGCTCCTCCTGACGAATCCACGCAGCTCCTTAAGGAAGAAATTCGTCGCTTAAAGCCCGAAGAGATGACCCCGATTCAGGCTCTCCAGTGCCTGATGGACCTCAAGGAACATTACGGCAAGTGAGTCTGCCATGATCGACTTCGCCGCTTTACAAGAGTTTGTCTATAGCAACCGAATCGTGGATTCGACGATTCATGGACTTTCTCATTGGCGGCAGGTGGAATTCAACGGTTTGCTTCTCGCGCCTATTACAGGTGCCGACGTGACGGTCGTGCGTCTGTTCGCACTCTTTCATGACTGCAAGCGCGAAGATGATGGCTACGATGGCGAACATGGCGAGCGTGGAGCCGCCTTTGCCAAGGAATGCTTCGAAAAAGGCCTTCTCGAAATTACGCAGGAACAGTTCGACAAACTGTATCACGCCTGCTTTTACCACACCAAGGAACATCAGACCGATGATCCGACTATCAACACCTGCTACGACGCTGACCGTCTAGATCTCGGCCGCGTGGGCATGTCGCTTAATCCGAAAAAGATGGCGACAGCTCCGGGTGCAAGAATCGCCCACAAGTCATTGCGGGCGAATGTTGATGTCTACAAAATGCGCGAGTGGCTTAAAACCATCGCGCTATAGAATTAATTTTTTCAATCTGTGAGCAACAAAGCCCTCGGGTGTTAACCGAGGGCGGTTGCGAGAGCGAGGCGATATCACATTCTTGTTTATGCGATAGAGCCGAGCAGTCTTTATAGTTCGGGCTGCTTGCCGGTGAGGCGCACGAAGATTTCTTCGTACTTGGCGAGCGTGTTCTTCACGACGTCAGCCGGAATTTCCGGACCCGGATAGGTCTTGCCCCAGTCGAGAGTTTCGAGCCAGTCACGAACGTACTGCTTGTCGAAGCTTTCCTGGTTCTTGCCCACCTGGTACTTGTCTGCCGGCCAGTAACGGCTGGAGTCCGGAGTCAGCACTTCGTCGATGAGGATGGTTTCGCCGTCGATTTCACCGAATTCGAACTTGGTGTCGGCGAGGATGATGCCCTTGGAGGCGGCGTAGTCGCGAGCCTTCGTGTAGATGTCGAGGGACATGTCACGGAGAGTAGTTGCAACCTTTTCGCCAACGATATCGAAAGTCTGTTCGAAGCTGATGTTTTCGTCGTGGCCAACGTCGGGCTTGGTGCTCGGCGTGTAGAGCGGCTTTTCGAGCTTCTGGCAGAGCTGCAGGCCTTCGGGGAGAACATGGCCGCAGATCTTACCGGTCTTCTGGTAATCCTTCCAGCCAGAACCCACGATGTAACCGCGCACGATGCATTCCACGGAATGGCGGTTGGCCTTCTTCACGATCATGGAACGGCCACGGAGGTAGTCGGCGTGCTTCTTGAGCACGGCCGGGTATTCATTCACGTCGGCGGTGATGAGGTGGTTCTTCATGCCGAGGTGCTGGAACCAGAACAGCGAAAGCTGGTTGAGGATTTTGCCCTTACCAGGAATCGGGGTGGGGAGCACCACGTCAAAAGCGGAAAGACGGTCGCTAGCGACCATCAGGAAGCTGTCGCCCAGGTCGTACATGTCGCGTACTTTACCCTGGTGGAACAGCGGAACTTCGGTAATGGGGGTTTCGAATTTTAAGCTCATAGTGCAGAGCAATTTAGAAAAATCTGCCTAATAAGGCAAGATTACTTGTTTCTGTCGCAATCGCTTGGCGATTAAAGTTCTCTGTACAGCGTAAGCTGGCGTCCGCAGTTCAAGGCGACGCGAATCAGGTCGTGAATTCTGTCTTTCCGTTCCGGAAAGTCTACCGGGTGGAGTGCGATTCGCGGGAGCCCGACGGGGAGTTTCAGAATGGTTTCTCCGTACTTGAATGCGGTCTTTTGCATGAAGTTCGGGATGCCTGCGAAACTGGCGACGGGGGAGGAATAGCGCTTGCCTTTTGCCGTAACGAGGGCGTAGCGGTCTTCGTAAAGCATCTTTTCGGCGTGAACCTGGCTCGGCAAGAACTTGTTGCTGTACCAGGTGGGCGGAATAAATGCAGGTGGCCGTTCGGCGGAATCGCCCAAAAGGGTGTTCCAGGCGTCTAGGCCGGCGTGCAGTAGCCTGCTAGATTCAAATTCGCTGAGGCCTGCAAACTCGGCTTCACCATTGGTCAAGTTCATTCCGATAAGGCCTGCGTAGCTGCGGCCCTGGCTGAATTCGGCCTGGTGCTTGTAGCCGTGGAGGGCTAGTTCAAATCCGTCAGCTTTCAGTTGCTGTAAAGTCTTTTTAAAGCCATCGATGGCGTCTGGCGTTGCGTTCTCGGTATCGGGAATGACCAGTACGCTAAAGGGGGCTCCGGCAAGATCCTTGAGTTCTTCAAGAATAGGAGCTACCTTCTGGTAGTTCCATACGCTGAAATCGTGAAAGCATAGGAGAAACTTGCGAGCCATGCTCCTAATATAGATTAAAAGTGGTTGATGGCTACTTATTTTTTTATCTTTTCGCTACTATGTTCGAATCTATCATTCTCGGCCTTTTGCAGGGCCTCGCCGAATTTCTCCCCATTTCTAGCTCCGGCCACCTGGTGATCGGGCACGAACTTTTAGGCATGAACGAAGCGGGCATGTTTTTCGATATCATGCTCCATGCCGGCACTCTCCTTTCGATTTTCGTGGTCTTCCACAAGAAGATTACCGACATCATCGTGGGTTGTATCCGCCGTAACCCCGAACAGCTGCGCGAAGCGGGATACATTATTCTTGCCAGTATCCCCACAGCGATGATTGGCCTTGGCTTCAAGGACCTGCTGGAAGGCCTGTTTGAAAATCCCCGCGCCGTGTGCGTGGCCGAACTCTTTACCGGTATTCTGCTTTTCACGTCCCAGTGGGGCGCAACCGGTGCCAAGCACCCCGATAACGAAGGCGTCAAGATGAACTGGTGGCGTGCCTTGGTGACGGGCGTTGTGCAGGGCATTGCCTGCATCCCGGGCATCAGCCGTAGCGGCTCTACCATCAGCGCCATGATGTTCATGGGCGTGAACCGCAAGTACGCTGGCGAATTCAGCTTCCTCATGAGCATTCCTGCCGTGGGCGGTGCTGCACTCCTCGATTGCATCAAGTGGATCAAGTGCCAGACCATGACCCCGGAAAAGGCTCTCCTTGACCCCGAAAAGGCCATGAAGTGCGCTGATGCCGGTGGCTTTACCCCGGAACTCCTGGTGGGTATGGTCGTCTCGTTTATCTTCGGCATTATCGCCCTCAAATGGCTTATGACCTTCTTGCAGAAGGGCAAGTTCCAGCACTTTGCCTGGTACGTCTGGGCCGTGGGTATCCTCGGACTGATCTTCATCTAAGCAGTAAGTGATTTTTCTAAATAAAATACCCCTAATAGGGGTATTTTTTGTTTATTTTTACAATAAAAAGAAGAGGGAAAATATGAATACCAAGTTTTTTGCAGCAATGCAAATTTTTGCATTGCTTTGGTCGGGCTGTAGTAATATGGCCGATACTGATGACATCGTCTTTGCAGAAACGGTCGAAGTTGAAGAATCCATTACTGGAACGGATTTTTCAAGTCCAATGCAATTTGATTCCGTTTACGTATTCAAGACAGATACTCTGTTCATAAGCAAGACTGATTCGATTATAGTCCACAAACAGGATACCTTGCGCATCGAAAAAAACGACACTCTCGTTGTCTTGCAGAAAGATACTTTGGTGATAACACAAACCGACACAATCGTCATTGACAACACTTCTCCATCCGGCACGGGCATACTGGATTTTAATCCCCCTTCTACCATCATCCCCATTATGGAAAATCTAGTGCATCAAAAGAGATCCGCTGGATACAAACCGCTGCAACAGCAAATCGTTCTACTTCACTTTACAGATATCCATGGCGATGAAGAAAACCTTAAGCGGATAAAAGAGTTTAAGGACGCGTATTCAGAATACATTGACGAAGTTGTTCATACAGGTGACGCTCTTTATGAAGTTTGGGCCGATTCTTTTGATTTTTGGTCAAGAGCAGGAGCAGACGAATTTTTGAACACACTTGGCAACCATGACGTAAATTTTTTTGACAAATCATGGAAACCTTTGGAAGTCTCGACTCAAGAAGTATATAACAGATTTTTTGCGCCATTCGTTTCTTCTTGGAAAGTATTTCAACCGGAAAATGCCGAAGAGAAAGCTCTAATGTATTATTACAAGGACATTGATAAGGGGTCTGGGCTTGAACGCGCGAAACTCAGAATTATCGTTCTTGACGAATACCACTGGGACGGCGCGCAAGCTGATTGGCTGACAAATGTCTTGGAGAATGCAAGGGTAAATGACTTTGCAGTTATTATTTGTCGGCATGAAGGTTTTGACGCAATACCATTAAAAAACAATCCCTTTTCTTCTCTTGAACATATTGGCTCCGCCACATCTCTCCAAGAAGCGCAAATCGCCGTCGACGAGTTTATGCAGAACGGAGGTGAGTTTGTCGTATGGCTCGGCGGTCATGGTCATCAGGATGCGGTTGGTAGGTTGCCCAACTTTCCCAAACAAATTATTTTCCTTGGAGACCAGTCCAGCATGAATTGGACTGGCTGGAATGATTCTTGGAGAGATGCTGGGACTAAGTCCCAGGATTGTTTTACCTTGATTGGCATAGACCGATTCGAAAAAATTGTACGGTTTGTCAGGATTGGAGCCGACAGAGATCGATACGAGCGCCCTAAGGAAAGCATGAGTATCAATTATGGAACCTCGGAAGCGCTTTTTCCTGCCGAATGACAATTCTTTGGCACGGATATTGCATTTTCTTTCGCGAAAACAAAGCGGAAAAGCAGCTTTTGTTTCAAAATGAAACGCAATAATGCTCTTTCGCTTCAAATTTTAACGATAAATGGAGATAAATAATGGCAACAGAGAAGATGGAATTCCAGACCGAAGTTCGCGACATGCTGAACTTGATGATCAACTCCCTTTATAGCAACAAGGAAATCTTCCTCCGCGAACTAGTTTCCAACGCGGCGGATGCTCTCGACAAGCGTCGTTTCCTTTCCCTCTCCAATGCAGACCTTTTGCCCCAGGGCACGCAGCTGCGCATCGACCTTTCGGTGAATAAAGAAGGCAAACGCATCGTTGTAGAAGACAACGGTATCGGCATGAACAGGGAAGACCTGATAAACTGCCTGGGCACCATCGCTCGTAGCGGCACCAAGAACTTTATCAAGAGCCTCAAGGAAGGCGACAAGGGTTCTGTGGATCTCATCGGTCAATTCGGTGTGGGTTTCTACTCTGTATTCATGGTCGCCAAGAAGGTCGAAGTGCTGACCCTGAAGGCCGGCGAAACTCAGGGCTACATGTGGTCCTCCGAAGGTACGGGCGATTTCGAAATTTCTGAAGCCCCCCGCGACAAGGTGGGTACCAAGATTACGCTTTACCTGAAGGATGACGAAGACGCCGAAGACTTCGCCAGCGAATGGAAAATCCGTGACATCGTGCAGAAGTACAGCGGCTTCGTAAGCTACGGTATTTACTTCCACCCGGAACCGACCAAGAACGACAAGGGCGAAATCGAAGAAAAGCCCGAAGAACGCTTGAACGAAAAGCAGGCCCTGTGGCGTCAGAGCGAAAAGGAAGTCACCGAAGAACAGTACAAGGACTTCTACAATGTCATTTGCCACGAAGCCGACGAACCGGCTGCCTGGAACCACAGCCACGCCGAAGGTTCCCAGGAATTCTGGAGCTTGGTCTACATTCCGTCTAAGGCTCCGTTCAACATTTGGCACAACGATGCTTTGCATGGTCTGAAACTCTATGTGAAGAAAGTCTTTATCATGGACGACTGCAAGGACTTGCTGCCGCCATGGTTGCGCTTTGTGCGCGGTGTGGTCGATAGCGAAGACCTGCCGCTGAACGTCTCCCGTGAAATCTTGCAGAACAACAAGATCATCACCAACATCCGTAAGCATGTGATTAAGAAGGTGCTCGATACCTTGCAGAACATGGCCGACAAGGATGCCGCCAAGTACAACGCTTGGTGGCGTGAACTGGGCATGGTGCTGAAGGAAGGCTTCTACATGAACTGGGAACATCTTGACGAACTCAAGAAGTTGCTCCGTTTCGAAAGCACCAAGACCGAAGGCGACGCTCTCGTGGGCCTCGACGAATACGTGAAGCGCATGCCGGAAGGCCAGAAGGAAATCTACTACCTCATCGGCGACAAGAACGCCGTGAAGTCTAACCCGATGCTCGAGGCCTTCAAGGCCAAGGGTTACGAAGTCTTGCTCATGAGTGATGGCATCGACGAATTCATGATGTCTAGCCTCCAGGAATTCGGCGACAAGAAGTTCCACGACATCGCCCGCGGCGACGTGGACTTCGAAAAGACTGAAGACGAAAAGAAGGCTGAAGAAGCCAACAAGGGTATCTTCAAGGGCCTCTGCGAAAACCTGCAGAAGGTCTTGGACGAAGACATCAAGGAAGTCCGCGTGTCTAGCCGCCTGAAGGATAGCCCCTGCTGCCTCGTGACAAGCGAAGACGCCATGAGCGCCCAGATGGAACGCATGATGAAGGCCATGGGCCAGAAGAACTTGCCGAAGTCCAAGCGCATCTTGGAAATCAACCCGACGCACCCGATTTGCGAAATGCTCAAGAAGAAGGCCGAAGCAAACGAAGACTTGGGCGATTGGCCGAAGGCCCTCTACGGTCAGGCTTTGCTTGCCGAAGGCTCTCCGCTGCCGAACCCTGCTGAGTACGTCTCTGCAATTACAAAATTGCTGACCGCCAGCGTGAAGTAAGTATCATTGCGCAAAGCGCAATCCATTGAAAAAAGACTGCGATTCATTCGCGGCCTTTTTTGTAATACGGATAAATTTTAGAACGCTTCTCTCAGGTCAATGGTAATGCCGATGTGCTTGCCGTCTACGAGCGAAAGGTCTGCGCGGGCGTAAAGCTTTTCGCTCTTGTTCAGGGCCAGGCGGCCGCCAAAGCCTACGGAGTAATGCACTTGGCGGTTGAAAAGTTCACTAAAGTAGGGCGCCGATTGCAATGCTTCGCCAAAGATGACTCCTGCAAAACGCCAGAAGAGCGGACGGCGGAATTCCAGCTGCCAGATTAGGGCTTGCGTGTCGCTCCAGATTCCAGATTCTACACCGCGGAAACGCTTGGTGCCATCGGGGCCGGCGAGTCTTCCGAGGGGAACGTTTTCGCCGCGGCTCTGCCTTGCGTAAAGGCCTGCGGCAAGCGATGTCTCCCAGAAGAGGGGAGAGTAGAATCTTGCATCCAGCGTTTCGGTGTGGTGACAGAAATCTCCGCCGAAGAATACTTCTTCAAAGCTTGCGTAGTAGCCTTTGGTGGGCCAGTTCTTGTTGTCGCTTTTGTCGATGACAAACAGGTAGCCGCCGCCCAAGAAGTACCCGTCGCGGAAAGTCTTGGGGTAGCTTTTGTCCAGCTCGTTGTCGCGGGCTTCGCCTTCGATAACGACGCCGTAACGGAATGGAATGTTGTTCGGAATGCCGAAGTTCATTTCGAAGGGGATGCGAGCGTAAACGAAGGAACTGTTATATTCGTCGATCGGTTCGAAGTCTCCGCGAGCGCCTCGTTCAAAAAGCGAGTATTGCCACTTGTTCAAGTTTAGCTTGGCGGAAATATGCAGGTGGTCGTGGAGCAGCCACATGTTCGGTGCGTATTGGAATTGGTACTGCCCGCGAGTGGTGCCGCGTGCGATAAAGTCCATGGACGAAATGTTTTCGCCTTCTTGGAACGGCTTGAAGAACAAAACGAATACGGCACCGTATTGAATCTTGGTTTCTTCGGTGTAAGCGCCGAAGGGGAGTACCGAGAATCGCTGAAATTCGTCTTGTGCATGAGCGCAGATGGCAAAGACTAGGCTTGCGATTATGGCGTATACGAACTTCATGGCACAAGTATAGTAAAGGTTTATTTGTTATATTTTGGAAAGAACTGAATCAGGCGACGTGAAAGTCGCCACAACCCCCGAAAAACACTTATGGCCGAACAGAATAAAGCAGAAAAATTCGTTTTCTACATGTACAAGATGACCAAGTCCTATCCGCCTAACAAAGAGGTGCTGAAGGACATTTCTTTGAGCTTTTACTATGGCGCAAAGATTGGTATTATCGGCCAGAACGGTGCCGGTAAGTCTACCTTGCTCCGCATTATGGCGGGTATCGACAAGGAATTCCAGGGCGAAGCTTGGATTGAACCGGGCCGCACCGCAGGTTACCTGCCGCAGGAACCGCAGCTGGACCCGAACCTCACCGTCAAAGAAAACGTGATGCAGGCCGTGGCCAAGAAGCAGGCCATTCTTGACCGCTTTAATGAAATCTCCATGAAGTTCGCCGAACCCATGGAAGACGACGAAATGAACAAGCTCTTGGACGAACAGGCCAAGCTTCAGGACATCATCGACGCTCAGGACTTGTGGAGCCTCGATCGCAATATCGAAATTGCCATGGATGCTCTTCGCTGCCCGCCGGGCGACTGGCCGGTGACGAACCTTTCCGGCGGTGAAAAGCGCCGTGTGGCCCTTTGCCGCCTGCTCCTCGAAGAACCGGATTTGCTGTTGCTCGACGAACCGACGAACCACCTGGATGCTGAAACGGTTGCCTGGCTCGAACGCCACCTTCGCGAATACAAGGGCTCCGTGATTCTGGTGACCCACGACCGTTACTTCCTGGATAACGTGACCAACTGGATTTTGGAAATCGACCGCGGCCGCGGCATTCCTTGGGAAGGCAATTACGCCCAGTGGCTCGACCAGAAGCTTGAACGTATGAAGAACGAAGAGAAGGGTGAATCCGACCGTCAGAAGCGCCTCGCTCGCGAACAGGAATGGGTGAAGGCTTCTCCGAAGGCTCGACAGGCCAAGAGCAAGGCTCGTCTTAAGGCTTACGAAGACTTGCTGGCCGAAGATTCTCGCGAACAGATCAAGGTGGCTCAGATTCATATTGCCAACGGCAAGCGCCTGGGCGACATCGTTATTCAGGCGGAACACTTGCAGAAGGCCTTTGGCGAAAAGGTGCTCTTCGACGATTTGAACTTCAGCCTGCCGCGTTCTGGCATCGTGGGCATTATCGGTCCGAACGGTGCCGGTAAGACGACTTTGTTCAAGATGATTACGGGCCAGGAAAAGCCCGATGGCGGTACGCTCAAGATTGGCGAAACCGTTGAAATCATCAGCATGGAACAGGGCCGCGACAGCCTCGACGATTCCAAGACCGTGTGGGAAGAAATCACCGGCGGTAACGATGAAATCATGGTGGGCGACCGCAAGATGAACGGCCGCGCCTACTGCGGACTCTTTAACTTCACGGGTGCCGCCCAGCAGAAGAAGCTTACCACGCTCTCTGGTGGTGAACGCAACCGCGTGCTCATGGCCAAGAACCTGCAGAAGCCGGGCAACTTGTTGTTCCTCGACGAACCGACGAACGACTTGGATATTGAAACGCTGCAGGCATTGGAACAGGCTATCCTCAAGTTCGCAGGCTGCGCCGTGATTATCTCCCATGACCGCTGGTTCCTTGACCGTATCGCAACCCACATCCTCGCTTACGAAGGCGATTCGAAGGTGGTGTGGTTCGAAGGCAACTGGAGCGAATACGAAGCCGATCGCCGCAAGCGCCTTGGCGAAGACGCCGACAATCCGAAACCCATTAAGTACAAGACTCTCACACGTCAGTAATTAGGTGAGACAGTAATAAAAAAAGGCGGCCATGTGCCGCCTTTCCTATTTAAGAGAATCCGCCATATTGGGAAAAGGAAGGTCTTAGGAGGGGCGGAGCCTCTCCTAGTCTATTGAACGATTCTCGTTAAGAGAATCGTTCATAAAGAGCGTCGCGTTCGACCGGTTCCAAGCCCTCATTCAAAATGAGGTTCTTCATGCGCTCGGGGCTCATGCCCACGGGAACCGTGGCGCCGGCGGCGTGCGTAATCTTTTCTTCGATAATCGTGCCGTCCAAATCAGAGGCGCCGGCGTGGAGCGCTTTCATGGCCGTCTCGATTCCCATCTGAATCCAGTAGGCCTTGATGTGCGGGAAGTTGTCGAGGAAAAGTCTTGCGACTGCAACCGTGCGCAGAATGTCTTCTTCGCTGGTGATATTCGGAACGATTTTATGCAAGGCATTGTGTTCCGGATGGTACACCAGCGGAATGAATGCGAAAAAGCCCGGAGCTTCGTCCTGCAAGTCGCGCAACATCTTCATGTGCGCAATGCGGTCTTCAATCTTTTCAATGTGGCCAAAGAGCATGGTCGCATTCGTCGGGATTCCAATCTTGTGGGCCGCACGATGAACGTCCAGCCATTCTTCGCCGGTTTCCTTGCCCGGGCAAATCTGGTCGCGGACATCTTGCACCAGAATTTCTGCGCCGCCACCGGGGAGTGCATCAAGGCCCGCTTCTTTCAGCGTGCTCATGATTTGTAGCGGAGTCTGTCCCGAAATCTTGGCAAAGTGGCAAATCTCGACGGCGGTAAACGCCTTCAAGTTTACCTTCGGGAATTCCACGCGCAGCTTGCGCAGCATTTCGATATAGTAATCGAAGGGGTGGTCCGGATGGAGGCCGCCTACAATGTGGAGTTCGCGGGCGCCGCCTGCAATGGCTTCTGCAGCCTTATTACGAATAGTGTCGTAGTCCCAGTCGTAAGCGGTGGGACAGTCCTTCTTGATTTTAGAGAACGCACAGAACTTGCAGTGCAACACGCATACGTTGGTGTAGTTGATCTGGCGGTTGTTCACCCAGTATACGGACTTCCCGTGCCTGCGTTCCTTTTCGGCATTGGCGCGGGCGCAGAGTTCGTCGAGGGGTGCGTTTAAAAAAAGGTCTAATGCTTCAGCTTCGGTTAGACGAGCCATATTACATTTCGGGGATGTCTATGTTATAGCTTGCTTTGTGGCCGGCTTCGTCAACAATCTTGATGGTGATGGATCCTTCTTCGGGAATCTGGGCGCCTTCGATGACGATTTCGCGAGGTTCAGAATCGTATTCTGCTGCAACCCACTTTTTGCCGACCATTACCGTGATGGCGTTGCCGTCAGGAATTCCGTCGTACTTGAACAGCACCGGAATCTTGAGGGCGGGCTGATGGACGCCGCTAATCATCATGTCTGACCAGTAGGGGAATCCAAGAGTCGGGGCTTCGGTGTTTTCGATGTTTGCAATATCGCGAATTTCATTCGTGGTAGCGCAGCGGTTCTTGCCCTTGGTCTGCTTGCTAAAGATGAACCAGTTGCGGGTGGTTTCGCCCAGCCAGTAAAGCGGGTGGTTGTTTTCGGGATTGTCAATGCAAACGGTCCAGTTGCCCAGTTGCATGCCCTTGGGGTGGAATTCAAAGAAATCCAGGCTGTCGGTATGCGTGCGGGTGACTGCGAGAATTTGCTTTGTGGTATCGCGACCGGTGGGGATGCCGGTGATTTTCTGCGTGATGCCCACGTTTCCAATCTTGGTAGACCAGTTGACGCTTCTCTGGTACTGGTTGAAGGAGTAAAGTTCGATGCTTGCGTCGGCAGCGATGCCGTCGCCCGTAGAACCAGCGTCTGCGGTGTAGTGGATGCTGGTCATTTCGGGATAAATTTCAAGGAGACGACCGATAGTAATCGGGGCCGGCTTGAATGCCTTACACATGTCTTCTTCGATTACCTTGTCGCCTGCCATGGCGGTGAACTTCATTCCGTTCTTGCAACGGAACAAGTCGAGCATGGGACGCTTCAAGAACGTAAACAACGGGGTGGTCTGGTTCTTGAACAACTGCATGGGCTTGTCGCTCTTGCAGCGAGGGTGGAAGGTGAATTTCTTGCTCACCTTGTTTCCGTTAAAGTCTTCTGCTTCGATGGTGTAGGTCGAAAGGGGGGCGAGCTTTGCGTTAATATAGTGCCAGTCGCCGGCCGTGTCAGCTTCTTCGGCCCACAAGAGCTGGTCGCGAATAAGGGACATCTTGCTGTAGCGCAGGGTGTCGAGAATTTCTTCGAAAATCTTTTCGTCGTAGCGCCATACGGTAAGACGGCGTACGGACATTGGATTGTCCTTGGGCTCGCGGCTGTAGTCAGCGATCTTTACGGCCATGCTCAAGTTGAATTCGTTTTTCACAGGTGTTTCGACACAACCCTTGTTCAATGCTTCGGGGTTGGTGATGGCCATGTGGTTACCCTGCCAAACGGCAACGCCAAAAATCTGCGGAGCGATGGTGTCGGTGATGACGACGCCGGCCTGCACGGGGTTAATGATGCGGTCGTTGTCGAGACGGACTTCCAAATGCAAGTGCGGGTTACCGATACCGGTGCTGCCCGAGAAAGTCAAGGTGTCGCCCTTCTTGTAGCTTGCGTTGGTCTTGATGGTTACATCGTTCTTCTTGGAAGAATACTGTTTCTTGATCACCTGTTCGTCAAGCTTGCCAAAGCTGCTCTGGTGCGCAAATGCCCAGGTCTTGCCGCTGTTGCCCTTGAAGAGCATCAGCTTTCCGTAGTGGAACGGAGAAACCCTAAGTTCTACAACCTTGCCGTCTTCGGGTGCGTAAATGGGCCAGCCTTCTTCCATCTGGGTGGAATAGTCAAAACCGGCGTGGTAACGGGTACCGCGGTTTTCGCCAAAGCTGGATGTCAAGTAGGCGTCGCGATCAAAGGGACGGTAAGTCGGCTTTTCAGGTTGAAGAACCTTCTTTTGCTGCATGCCGTCGGCATTGTCGATGCCGCTTGCACCGAAGTTGTCGTTAGATACTTTTGCGCCGGCTTGTGCATTGATGCAGTCTTCGTAGGCGAAGGCATCCATGTTTTTTTCGTTGCATTCGGCAGCAAATGCGGTGGGCATCATGGCGAAACTTGCCATTGTTCCCAAGAACATTCCCTTGCGGGTGATTTTAGCGAGTTTGTTCAAGATTGTAGTATCCATACCACAAAAATACAAAATTATTACAAAGTAGCGAAAGGGGTTTGCTGTTTTGCGGGTTT
Organism: Fibrobacter sp.; assembly: GCF_045131395.1. Taxonomy (GTDB): domain Bacteria; phylum Fibrobacterota; class Fibrobacteria; order Fibrobacterales; family Fibrobacteraceae; genus Fibrobacter. The sequence continues at coordinate 92,481 of NZ_JBGUQY010000046.1, forward strand.
TATGTGATATAAAAAAAGAACCGTTTGCTATTGCAAACGGTTCTTACCTAGTGGAGCTAAGGAGAGTCGAACTCCTGACCTCCTGCATGCCATGCAGGCGCTCTACCAACTGAGCTATAACCCCGAGGGCTGGCCCAAATATAGAAGAAATATTTTGAAGTGTCAAGGGTGGTTGATGAAAAAAATTGATTTTTTTTGCTGGTTCGACCTTTCCATAAAAAAAGCCCGCTCTGGGCGGGCGAATTTCTAGAGATATAGACTATTATCTCGTTCGTTTATGCCTTTTCGATGGTCACGGATTCGATGATTACGTCTTCGTACGGGGCATCGCGGCGGTCGGTCTTGACGCCGGCAATTTCGTCGAGAACTTCGAAACCTTCGTAAAGCTGGCCGAAGACGGAGTAGCCGTCAGCGGGGCCAGGGCCAACCTGGTCGTGGTCCAGGAAGTGCACGTTGTCGCCGTGGACAATGAAGAACTGGCTGCCGATGGAGTTCGGCATGGCGGTCTTTGCCCAGCTCAGGGCGCCACGCATGTGGGTGAGGCGCGGATCGTACTTGTCGCCGATAGTGGTGTGGGGGCCCTTGGCGGAATGGCCGCCGGTACCGTTACGGTTGGTAAAGTCGCCGCCCTGAATCATGAAATCCTTGATAATGCGGTGGAAGGGGGCGCCATCATACTTGCCCTGCTTTGCAAGTTCAATGAAGTTCGTGGCGCATTCGCCTACGATTTCTTCAAAAAGGCGGAGCTTCATCACGCCGTGGTTGGTTTTCATGATGGCGATGGTTTCGCCGGCTTCGGGTTTTGCCAACTGATTGAACATAAAATCTCCTGTTAATGTCCCGGCAAGGCTTTGCCGGGGTTTGATGTTTCTTTTCTTATATATACAAATATTGAGGGTGTTTTTGAAATTAATTTGGCAAAAAAGGGCAAAAAATGCTAGATTCAAGCACAGATATGAAAGACAACTGTAAAAAAATCAGAGAGCTTCTGTCTGCCCAGGCGATGGAATTCGCTCTCGACGAAATGGCTGCAAAGCTTGCCAAGATGCATCCTACTGCAGATGATGTGGTGGTGCTCGGCATGGCCAGCCGCGGAATCCCTCTCGCTAAAAAGATCTGCGAGCGTTTAAGTCAAAAGTTTAACAAGACCGTCCCTATGGGGAGCCTCGACGCCACCTTCTATCGCGACGATTACCATTACCGTACCCACATGGGTTCCAGCGAAATGCGCATTACCGAAATGCCTGCTTCGGTGGAAGGTAAAACGGTAATCCTGGTGGACGACGTGCTCTACACGGGTCGCTCGGTTCGTGCGGCCATGCAGGCCATTTTGGATCTCGGACGCCCGGCGGCCATTCGCCTTTGCGTTTTGGTGGACCGCGGTCACCGGGAACTTCCCATTGCCCCCGACTGCGTCGGACTTACGGTGGAAACCGCACAGGACCAGGAAGTCCGCGTGCAAATTGAACCGATTGACAAAGAAAATTCCGTTTATCTCGTAGAGGTGGAGGCCTAAGATGGGTGCATTACAGATCAAGCATTTGTTCGGACTACAGGGCGTATCCAAGCAGGACATTCGCACCATTTTGGATAATGCCAAGCAGTTCCGCGAAATTTTGGAACGCCCCATCAAGAAGGTTCCGTCTCTTCGCGGCCTTACGGTGGTGAACCTGTTCTTCGAAAACAGCACACGTACCCGCACCAGTTTTGAACTTGCCGAAAAGCGCCTCTCCGCCGATACGGTAAACTTCGCAAGTTCCAATTCCAGCGTCAAGAAGGGTGAAACCCTGGTAGATACGCTCCGCAACATCGAATCCATGAAGATCGATATCGTGGTGGTCCGCCACAAGGGGACTGGTGTTCCCAAGTTCCTGGCCGAACACAGTAACGCTATTATCGTGAACGCAGGTGATGGTGCCCATGAACACCCGACCCAGGCTCTCCTTGACATGCTCACGGTCGAAGAAAAGCTTGGAACGCTCGAAGGCAAGAAGGTGGCAATCGTTGGCGATATCCGCCATAGCCGTGTGGCTCGCAGTAACATTTGGGGCATGACCACCATGGGTGCCCATGTAACTCTTTGCGGACCCAGCACCCTGGTGCCCCGCAATACGGAACTGTTGCAGTACAAGGAACTCGCCGGCAGCGTTTCTTGGGAAACCGATGTGAACAAGGCGGTGCAGGATGCCGATGCGGTGATCGCCCTTCGCTTGCAGAAGGAACGCATGGACGATGCTCTTCTTCCCAGTATGCGCGAATACCGCAATTTCTTCGGTATTACCGAACAGGTTCTGGAATCGGCCAAGGACAAGGTGCTGATCATGCACCCGGGTCCCATTAACCGAGGCGTGGAACTGGACAGTGAAATTGCAGACGGTGAACATTCCGTCATCTTGAATCAGGTAACCAACGGGGTTGCCGTCCGTATGGCAGTACTCTTCCTTTTGGCTGGAGGTCGCAATGAAAACGCTTAATGGCGCAAAAGGCGCATCGCGCGTTCTTAAGAATTTGAAACTCTGGAACAAGGGTGAAGAGTTTGTTAGCACCGATATCCGCATCGATGCCAATGGAAAGCTTGTTTCTAAAGAAGAAAAAGATTTTAAGGCCGATCAGGAAATCGACTGCAATGGGGCCCTGGTTCTGCCGGCCTTGTTCGGCCTTGGCCTTGACTTTATGGAACCGCTCCGTGACGACGTCTATACCTTCAAGAACGGTCTTGACGCCATGCGCCGCGGCGGCTTCTATGGCGGTCTCTACGAAAGTGCAGCAAACCCCATTGACGACGCCGACAAAATGGTGGCGATGAAGTTGCGCTTTGGCAATTGCGGCAAGAACGACGGTATGGATATCAAGTTCTTGGGCGCCTACAGCAAGGGCTTTGGTTCTGATAGCCTCGCCGAAATGCTGGACTTGGCCGATGCTGGAGCCGTGGGCTTCGGTGACGGTGGTGCGTCTATACCTCATAGCAGGTTCCTTCGCCTTGCCATGGAATATGGCAAAATGACGGGTAAGCGTTTCTTCTTCCAGCCCATGGACAAGACGCTGCGCCATAGCGGTTGTGTTCACGAGGGTGCCTACTCCGACATGCTCGGCATGAAGGGTATTCCTCGCATTGCAGAAACCATTGCTGCCTACACGGTGCTTGAAACGGCACGATTCTTGCAGGTGCCGGTGCACTTCAAGCAGGTTACCTGTGGCGAAACGCTGGATCTTATCCGCAACGCCCGAAAGCAGGGAATCGACGTCACTTGCGATGTGGGACTTTACCACTTGTTGCTGAATGATTCCTGCCTTGAAACTTTGGATTCTGCATATCACCTGATTCCGCCTCTCCGTTCTGCAGCCGATTGCGAAGCCTTGTGGAAGGGTCTGGAAGACGGTACGGTGACTGCGATTAGCATGAACCATACACCGGTGCTTCTTCAGGATACCGAAGTGAATTTTGAAGATTCCGTTCCGGGAGCCCTTGCTCTTGAAATTGCACTTCCTGCGATTTGGAAGAAGCTGAGTGCCCGTGTCGGTGTCGCTCGCGCTCTGGAATTGCTGGCATTTGCCCCTGCCCGCTTGGTGGGTGCCCGCCTGCCCGAAAACTTCGAGAACTTCGTCGTCATCGATCCGGACAAGCCGAGCAAGGTGACCGAGAAGGACTTTGCAGGCCATGTCTGCAATTCTCCGTTCCTGGGCAAGGAACTTCCTTCCAGCATCCTGGGAACCTACATCAACGGAGTCTGGACTGAGTAATCATGATTGACCCGCTTCAAATAGTTTGGTTTGCATTTATCATATGCTTGTGCATAGCGCTGTTGGTGCTGTTGGAAGTCCATCGCATCAATGATCGTCGTGAAAACGAGGATATGTTTGGAACCCAGGCTTTTGATGACAGGGTCGCCGAACTCGGTTTTTCTCCTAAAGAAAAGAGGACTTTGGACAAAATAATTAGAACCTCATCCTTCGAAAACAAAGACGCCATCTTGAATTCATCTGGCCTCTTTGAACAGGCGGTTGCTGCGTTCTACTATATCCGTGATGTGTTCGATGTCCGTGACGAAACTCTTGCGGCAGTGGAAGCGCTTCGCCACAAGATGAATTTTACGGCGTCGAATCCTTTGTCTGAAGTTTATTCTACCAGACAGTTTAATGTGGGCGACCGCATTGACTTGATTCCTGAAAACGGAACGCTGATCAAGCGCTCCGATATCGTGTGGCGTACAGAAAAGGAATGGGCTATTTCTTACGATGGTAGTGACGGTCCTGCCACTTCGCTGGTGGGGCGCTCTATTCGAATCCGCTGGACTCGACCCGACGACGCCATCTATTCTACGACCATTCCTGTTCGACGTGTGGATGAAACCAATAATCTTGTCTTGACTCATTCCTCCTCCCTGGATAAACGCCAGTTGCGTCGCTGGGTTCGTGAACAGGTTGCCTTCCCTGTGACGGCCGTTTTTGAGAACGGAAATACCGTTGGAGGCACCCTGCTGGACCTTTCTGCAGGCGGTATCATGATCGGACTGCCCCAGGAATGCTATCCGGGACAGCATTTGCGTATCCAGTTTGAGCTTCCCAGCTTCGGTGACGAAGACGTGGAAATTGAGATTTTGCGCAATTTAGGGCAAAGAAACAAGGATTTCCCCAATTACTATTGCCTTACAGCCTCTTTCCGTGGTAAGTTCGGTTGGACCCAGGAAAGGGTGCTCCAGTACCTGTTTGAACTGAGTAAGTCAAAAAAACAGACGAAAAAGTGGACCAAACAGGCCTAAGTAGTTCATTTTCAATGACTTAGATGAATTTTTCGCTTGACATTCTGCTTTTATAAAGGTAGAATTAGTAAGGAAATGTTTTACAATCGGAGTTAACTTTGGCTTTAGGATTGATTTCTAAAATCCGTGGCTTGCGCGAGACCGTCGGCATTGATGTTGGTCATTACAGCATCAAGTATGTCAAGGTCTTGCATGGCGCGAGCGGAAACAAGATTGTTTTAGACGCCGACTTGGAACGGGTGCCTGATGGATGTATCGTCAATGGCGAAATTCAGGTGCGCGAAGGGGACGCCCCCACCGATAAGGACGGCAAACGCGAAAAGGATGGGGCTGAACTGCTTGCCGAGGCTATGGCAAAGCTGATGATTCGTCACCCCATCGACGATTCCTGCGATATTGTTGCATCGGTGAACTGCGGTGCCGGTGCCGGTGGTGTGCTGATGGACCGAGTGTCGGTCAAGGTGCCGAAAAACGGAAATGAAGCTGCAATTATTCTTCAGACCGCCCAGTCCCGTCCGCCCTTCGATGACCAGGACAACGTGATCGACTACGAGATTTATTCCCGCGAAAACGAAGACGTCAAGGTGAACGTGGTGGCCGCAAAGAGCGCACTGTTGGACTCCTGGGCGCAGTTCTTCAATCGCCGCGGGCTCAAACTGTCGGCGCTGGATGTCGATATTTTCGGCATGCTGAATGCTTATGTGGCGACGGTCGAAGATGCCGAAAAAGAAAAGACGGTTGCAATTTTCAATATCGGCGAAAAGAAGATGAGCGTTGCCTTTGTGCAGGACGGCCAGTTCCACTCCATGCGTGCCATGGCCGGTGGTTCCTTGGATATGGTGATCAGCAAGACCTGCATGAACCTGGGCATTGATTCCGAAAAATGTCATGAAATTTTAAGCAATGGTGACCTGTCCGTGGTGGACGGTTTCTCTGAAGCAGAAGTCGAAGCCGCGCTCCGACTGGCATACGAGGACCTGATGGCGCAGATCGATATCGGTATCCGCTACTTCTCGTCTTCGGAAGATTCCAAACCCCTCGACAAAATTTTGTTGGGTGGAGGTGGAGCCGCCGCCCCTGGTCTGAGGGAATTTATCGCAGAACACTCCGGTATCGAAACTGACACGGTGAACCCGTTCAGGCTCGTGCCTTGTGATTCCAAGGTGTTTGGCGAGGGCGGTCTCTCGATTGCTCTCTCCAATATTTACGCCCCTGCGTTGGGCTTGGCAATGAGGAAGTTCTAATGGCGTCTACGAAAAAAGAAACCACAAGAAATGCCTTGGCCATTTCCATTAACCTGCTTCCGCCGGAATTCCGCAAGAAGCAGAAAGACTTTTCATGGGTAACTGACCGTCGCATCATTTGGCCTACTGTCGCATTGCTCGTTGCAATCGTTGCAGTGGTCATGTTGCAAGGTTATGTCAGTGAAACCATTAGCGGTTTGAGCCAGGAACTGAACCGTGTTCAGGAAGAAGTGGAACGCGAACGTCCGCTGCTTTCCAAGATTAGCGACCTGGAACAGAAGCAGGGCGTTGTCAATACAAAGATCAATGCTCTCAAGTCCATCCAGGTGAGCAAGAAACGCTGGGTTATTTTGTTCGAAAACATCTCGTCGGTGCTTCCGCCTAACATGTGGATCACAAGCATTAACCAGATGGGTGAATTCGATCTCGAAATGCGCGGCGTCACTTACGACTTCTCGGAAGTAGCCGAATACATGGTGAAACTCGAAAAGCAGGTGAGTATCCAATCGGTTTCGCTGGTGACCATCTCTACTGCAAAAGTGGATGGAAAAGAAGCCTATAATTTCACCATCAAGATAGTTCTCAAGCGAGATCTTGGGGAGGGTGATAATGGGTAAGATAGATCTAAAAGATAAACGAAACGTCTATGCCATAGTCGTGTGTCTCCTGATTATGGCTGCAGCCCATTTAGTGTACAACTATGTATGGGATCCGTTTACGTATCAGCGTGAATCTCTGGAACGTGATCTCCAGTCGGCTCAGTCGGAATTGGACAAGATCAACGCCAAGAAGCATCGCGTGGCAGAACTCGAAATGCAGTTGGCCCAGGCCGAAAAGGATTTCGAAAAGCTGAAGGAAATGTTCCCTGAAGAAGAAAAGGTGCCGCTGCGCTTGCAGGACCTTTACGCGGTTATCCGCAGCTCCATGGTGCAGATCCAGAAGTTCAATCCCGAAGGTCGTGCCGAAAAGGAACACTACATCGAAAACCGCTATTCCATTGCGGTCAATTCGGGTTACCACATGTTGGGCTACCTGTTTGCAGAAATTGCAAACTTCAATTACCCGACGGCCATTACGAACCTTCGCTTGAACCGTTATTCGGGTATCAAGGCTGAAGTGGAAAAGTCTGAAACTCACGGTTGGACTCCGATTACCATGTCGGTGACCTTCAACCTGACAACGTACACGTCTAAGAAGGTGGGCAAATGATGAAAATGAAGATTCTTCTTTTGTTGCTTGCCTTTACGGCTTTTGCTAGTGCCGCCCAGATTAAGGATGTGCGTTTTGACTGCAGTGCAAAGGGTTGCCAAGTGGTGTTTGCCTTTGCATCTGACAAGAACTTGCCCACATTCTTCCAGAAGTACGATGCTGCTTCCAAGAAGTTGACGGTGGGCTTCTCTGAAACGACTTTTGCTCTTGGCGAAGGTGATTACGACATCGATGCCAATTCCAAGTTCGTTAAGTCCATGAAGGTGTTCAAGGATGCGTACAAGGGTACGGCATTCTTGAAGATCGAAATGAATGTGGGCGCATCTATCGCTTCGGATAAAAACGAAATCGCCCTGGATAAGTCCAACTTCTTGATTAAGCTCAAGAACAAGGGCGGAAAGTCCTGGACCCTTTCCAAGCTTTTTGCAGAACGCAAGAAGGCTGCCGAAAAGCAGGCTGCTCTTGACAAGAAGGCTGCCGCCAAGGCCGCCCTCGAAGAGAAGAAGCGCTTGGCTGAAGAAAAGAAGGCCGCCGACAAGCGTGCTCTTGAAGAAAAGAAAGCCGCAGAAAAGCAGGCTGCTCTCGACAAGAAGGCCGCCGCCAAGGCCGCTGCCGAAGAGAAAAAGGCTGCCGAGAAAGCTGCTGCTGAAGAAAAGAAGCGTTTAGCTGCCGAAAAGAAAGAAGCGGAACGCCGCGCTCTTGAAGAAAAGAAGGCCGCCGAGAAGGCCGCTCTCGAAGAAAAGAAGCGCTTGGCCGAAGAGAAGAAGGCTGCTGAAAAGGCTGCCCGTGAAGCCGAAAAGCTCATGGCTGAACAGCAGAAGCAGATTGACAAGGCCATTCTCGAAGGCGGTGCAATTTCTGCCTTGCTTCCGAAACTGAAAGAAATGACGGTTCTCATCGGTTCTGGCATGGAACAGTTCCGCCTTGTGGCCGAAGAACCTATTGAAATTCAGAACGTTTCTACCATCGACAAAAACTACACCTTGACCATTGGCCTTGCCGGTCCGCAAAAGTCTCCCATATTCAGGATTGGTGCCGGATCTCTGGTGAAGTCCGTGACTTGGGGTGCAAACGGTCTTAAGGTCCAGTTGAAGGGCGCTGTCCAGCCGGTAATCTTGGTGCAGGACGGTGTGCTTGTGTTGCAGATTGCCGAAAAGGGAATCAACAAGGACGGCTTTATATTCTGGTCTGCACAGCCCAAGGGAATCTTTGTGCGTGACTGGATGAAGGCTGTCGACGAAAAACCGAACTTCGATGCCTTTGTGAAGAATCTCGACAAGGGCAGCAAGAAGATTATTTCGGGTTCCCAGACCTTCCACCTGCGTCCTGTGGTTCGCGAACTGATCGTGGTTGCCGACGAAACTGAATTCTACGCCGCTCCCAATGAAAATTCACAGGTGATGCAGCGTCTCGTATTTGGCGACCGTCTGGTAAGCCTTGACATGAAGGGCCTGTATCGCAAAGTCCAGTATGGTAACAGGGTTGGCTATGTGGATCGTCGTGCTGTCGGTTTCTTTGATGAACTTTCTTCTGTGCAGGAAGAACGCCTGAAACAGGTGGACAAGGAACGCGGTACGACTCTTACTACAAATACTCCGCAGATCGGTAGCCAGCTCGATGGTCTCTATGAAGACCGCGTGACTTATAGCTCCTTTGGTCGTCGCGACCCGTTCGTGGAAGTGGATGGCCTTGTGGAAGAAGGCATCAATATTGACCAGGTCGAACTGGTGGGTATCATTTGGGAATCGGATGTGCCGGTAGCCATTCTTGTTGAATCCAAGAATCCGTCTATTTCGTACACCGTTAAAGAAGGCGACAAGATTCTCAACGGTAAAGTTTTAAAAATCACACAAACTGACGTACTCTTCCTGATTCAGGAATTCGGGGTGAGCCGTCGCTACTCCATGGGTCTTCCCGATAAACTTGGGGGTCAAAAGTGAAAAATATGACAAAAATCCTTACTATTCTTCTCTTGGTGGTGGGTCTCACTACTGCATGGAGTGCTCCTGCTGAAGGTTCTGTATCGACTCCGAATAAGAAGTTGTACGATTTCAGTTTCGTTGACATGAACTTCGAAGCTGTGTTCAGCTCTGTTTCCGTAATTGCCGGTGTGGACATTATCCTTGCTCCCGAAGTCAAGGGTAAGACGAGCCTCAAGGTGACCAAGAAAACGTGGCAAGAAACTCTTGACATCGTTTGTAGCATGAACGACTTGACTTGGATCATCGAAGACAAGTACATCTTGATCCAGCGCTCTGCAACTTATCAGGCAAAGCAGAAGAAGATTGCCGACGAAGAAGCTCAGGCTGAACAGAATGCTCCGCTGGTCCGTAAGAACTTCCAGGTTCACCATGCCAAGGCCGAAGAACTCGTGAAGGTTCTCGAAAGCATGAAGTCTAACCGCGGCCGCATTACGACGGTGGAACGTACGAACTCCATTATCGTGTACGATACCGATGGCAAGATCGAGCAGATGGAAAAGGCCCTGACCGAACTTGACGTGGAAACCCTCCAGATCATGATTACCGCAAAGCTCGTGGTCGTGAACAGCGAACGCGCTCGCGAACTGGGTGTGGACTGGACCGCAAGAATGGGTACTACGGCTCTGACTCCGGGTACGGTGACGACTCCGCAGGGTAGTGGTGCTGGCGATACCCGTACCAGCGCAGCCATTCACTCCTTGCCCAATGGCGGTGCTTCTCCGGCTGTGGGTTCTGCAACGACGGCCATTACCGCAAGCTTGCTGGACAACAACCTGCAGATCGCAATTTCCAACATCATGGGTGACGCTTCTACCGAAGTGCTTGCTAGCCCGCAGGTTTCTACCCTCGACAACACCGAAGCTCAGGTGTTCATGGGTGACAAGGTGTCTATCCGTGTGATTGACGATAGCGGTGAATCTTCTACGCAGCTGGTGGAAACCGGTATCAAGCTGACGGTAACGCCTCACGTTTCTGGCGACAACCGCATCTTGCTTGACCTGCACCCCGAAAACAACTCCTATGGCTACGACGAAAAGGGCCAGGTGGTGATCAGTACTCAGGAAGCCAAGACCAAGGTCGTGGTGGCTGACGGTGAAACGGTGGTGATCGGTGGCTTGACACGTAACGAAAATACCGAAAGTGAATCCGGTATTCCGTTCCTGAAGGATATTCCGCTGCTGGGTAACCTCTTCAAGTACAGCCGTAAGGCAGTCACCAAGCGTGACCTCATTATCTTCGTGACTCCGCGTATCATTCGCAACTATGTGGGCTCCGTGGAACTTTCTGAAGCTTCTGATACTGTGGATGGCAATGCCCCGCAGGCTAAGAAGGTGGAACATTCTCCGGCTGCAGAACCCGGTGACGACGAAACCCCGATTGTGGAACCTAAGCCGAAGCAGGAACCTGCCCAGGAAAAGCCGGCTGAAAAGGCTTCTTCCGAAAAGGCATCCGCCCCGGCACCTGCCGCTCCGGCTCCTGCTGAAGAAGAGGAAGAAGGCTGGAACTAATCTCCACCCACGTCATTGCGAAGTAATCTACTTTTAAATGAAAATGCCCCGGACAAATGTCTGGGGTTTTCTAGTTATAACATGCGAAGGTTGGATGTGTATGGATTCCCTCCCGCGCTGCGCTTGGTCGAGAATGACTGCGGCGGGTTAACGCACTACCAAGGCGGCGAGGGCCAGCTCCTGGCTGGTAACGGTCCAGCTACTGCTCTTGAATTCGTAATTGAGTTCGGCGAGGCGGCGAATGACGCGGCAGAGGAGGGGCTTGCCCCAGCGGCGGCAACATTCGGCGGCGTTGCCTTGCTTGCAGAACATGAAGTAGTTCTTGCCTAGAGCCTGGGCGGCGTCTTCGGCACTCATCTTCTTCGCGGTAAGGGACATGAAGTTGAGCAGGTCCACGGCATGGCCGTAGAGGGCGTTCACGATGCGGATGGCATCGTTGTCCTTGTTGCCGTAAAGGATTTCGTGCAGCTTGCGCGTATAGCCTACGGCGTCACGCATTCCAAAATAGTTCAGGATCTCGTAAGGCGGGATTTCGCGGCGGGGCGTAATCATGGTCTTCACGAGGTCGAAGGTAATTTTGGTACAGTCGGGATCGTAGATTAAAGCCTTTTCCAGTTCTTCGCAAACCAACTTGGTGTTGGTACCTAAGGCGTCTGCCAGGTACTGGCTGGCGGCGGGTTCGATGGGTTTTCCGAAGTGGGCGGGTACGTTGGATGCAATCCATTCCTGCATCTTGTACTGCTTGGGTTCTTCGTACTTTTCGATCTTGCCGACTTTCTGCAGGATCTTGTAGAGTTCCGAGTTGGCTCGGAGCTCGTCGAAATCCAGTAACAGCTTGCAGTCGGGGGCGTCCTTGAGCCAGCGGGCGAGAGCCTTGGATTCATCGGCCTTCATGGCGTCGGCATTACGGACGACCACCGCCTGTTCTGGAGCGAACATGGAGACGGCGCCGCAGCTTTCCATGATGAGACCCGCCACCGACGGAATGTTGGTGTCAGAGGCGTACACGATCTGCTTCGAAAGCGGATCGTTCTTGCGGTCTCCGAGGGCATCGGTCAGGAACTTGTCAGTCTGCTTGTCCTTGGAGAACTGGTCTTTGCCGATGAGGGCTAGAATCATAGCTTACTTGAAGTCGACGATTTCGAAACGGTTCTTGCCCTTGGGGGTCACGACTTCGACAATTTCGCCCTTCTTTTTGCCCATGAACGCAGAACCCATGGGGCTCTTGAAGCTGATTTTGCCGTTCATTGGGTCAACGCCTTCGGGGCTCACCAGCTGATAGACAACTTCTTTCTTGGTGGCGAGATTCTTGGCAGTGACGGTGGCGCCAAAACGGACGGTGTCGGAGTTTGCGTCAAATTCCACGATAATTGCATTCGAAATCTGGTCTTCCAGCTTGGGAAGTTCCAGATCGATATGAGCCAGCATTTCCTTGGCGGCATGGTATTCAGCGTTTTCGCTCAGGTCGCCTTGCTTGCGGGCTTCTTCCATTTCATCTACAACGCGGGGACGTTCGACCTTCTTGAGGAAGGTGTAACGTTCAACCATCTTGTCGTAAGTTTCTTTAGTACAGGGTGTTTTAGCCATGGCCTTAAATTAGAATTTTTTTGCAGGGCAGGTATGGGGGCTGTTCAACATAGTCGCATTTTTCTATAATTTAAGACGTAAAAACAATAGGAGTTACAATGTACACTGTATTGGAAAAAGGCGGCGTTTGCTCCCCCAAGGGCTTTACCGCGTCTGGAATTTGCGCAGGCATTAAGGCCAGTGGCAACGCTGACATGGCTCTTCTTAAGAGTGAAAAGGCTGCACGTTGCTTTGCCGTGTTTACCACGAACAAGGTGAAGGCCGCTCCGGTGCTTTACGATAAAGCTGCTCTGGAACATGCTCACTTTGCTTCTGCCGTGGTGGTGAATAGCGGTAACGCTAACGCTTGCACCGGCGAACAGGGTTTGCGCGATGCAGAACGCATGGCTGCCCTTACCGAAGAAGCCTTGAAGCTTACTCCGAAGAGTGTGCTCGTTTGCAGCACGGGCGTGATTGGTCACTTGATGCCCATGGACAAGATCGAGGCCGGCATTCCGAAACTGGTGGAAAAGCTCCGTGCCGACGCTTCTGAAGAATTTGGCCGCGCCATTCTGACCACTGACCTTGCTCTCAAGAGCCACGCCGTGGAAATCCAGACCGAAAAGGGTGTGGTGACTATCGGTGGCGCCTGCAAGGGCTCGGGCATGATTCACCCGAACATGGCCACCATGCTTGCCTTTATTACCACGGACTTGGCTTTGCCCATTGACTTCTTTGCTGAATTCCGCGCCGACATCGCTGATTCCTTCAATGCAATCACGGTGGATGGCGACACCAGCACCAACGACACCTGCATTCTCCTTGCCAACGGCATGAGCGGTGTCAAGTACGAAGACTTGACGCTCTCTGAACAGGGTGAGTTCCGCGCAGCACTCATGCTCGTGATGAAGGAACTTGCCAAGGATATCGTCCGCGACGGCGAAGGTGCAACCAAGCTCATTGAACTTTGCATCGAAAAGGCCGAAAGCCACGAAGAGGCTTTGCGCATGGCCCGTTTCATTGGTACGTCTAACTTGGCCAAGTGCGCTATGTTCGGCGAAGACCCGAACTGGGGCCGTATCCTCAGCAGTGCAGGTTCCAGCGGCTGCAACATGGTTGCCGAACATACGGACCTTTTCTTCGGCGATGTGCAGGTGCTGTCTAACGGCCGCCCGGTGCAGCTCAACGAAGAACAGACCAAGGCTCTGCATGCGGTAGTCCGCCAGCGTGAATACAAAGTAACGCTTGTGTTGAATATCGGTCATGCTAGCGCAAGCGCATTCACTTGCGACTTGAGCTATGATTACGTTAAGATCAATGCCGAGTATACAACGTAATAAGACCGCTCGGCCCTGCCGCGGGGACCGCTTGGTTCTTCTTGTGAACGGCTTTTAGTAGAAAATCCTGCTTATTGGCGGGATTTTCTTTTATTTTTAAGGGAAACAAGAGGAAAAACATGGATAATTTCAACTTTTACAGCCCGACAGAATTTGTATTTGGCATGAACCGCGAAAATGAATGCGGTGAGCTCGTGAAAAAGTACGGCGGCACCAAGGTGCTGATCCATTACGGTGGCGGCTCTGCTGTGCGTTCGGGACTGATTGACCGCGTGAAGGCATCTCTTGATGCGGCTGGAATTGCCCATGTGGAACTTGGCGGCGTGAAGCCGAACCCTCGCGATACGCTCATTTACAAGGGCATCGAAATGGTTCGCGCAAACGGTGTAGACTTTATTTTGGCCGTAGGTGGTGGCTCTACCATTGATAGCTCCAAGGGTATTGCCGTGGGTAGCCTTTACGATGGCGATTTCTGGGACTTTTATGCGAAAAAGCTGCCGGTCACGAAGGCTCTCCCGATCGGCGTGGTGCAGACCATTGCGGCTGCCGGTTCCGAAGGCAGTGGCGCTTCTGTGGTGACCAAGGAAGATGGAATGCTCAAGCGCGATATCGGTAGCGATGTGATTCGCCCGAAGTTTGCGGTGCAGAACCCGGCGCTTCTTTGCACGTTGCCTGCTTACCAGACCGCCTGCGGTATTACCGACATTATTGCCCACATTTTTGAACGCTATTTCACCAATACGCTTGAAGTGGAAACGACGGACCGTCTTTGCGAAGGCCTGCTCCTCGCGATGCTTAAGGAAGGCCCCCGCGCCATTGCCGACCCGTCCAACTACCAGGTTCGCGCCAACATCATGTGGGCGGGTACGGTAGCCCACAATGACATTGTGGGCTGCGGGCGCAGTCAGGACTGGAACAGCCACGCCATTGAACATGAACTCTCGGGACTTTACGACTGCGCCCATGGCGCGGGTCTCGCAGTCATCATGCCGGCATGGATGGAATACGTGGTGGATCACAATGTGATGCGTTTTGCCCAGATGGCTACTCGCGTATTCGGCTGCCAGATGAATTTCGAAAACCCGAAGGCTACCGCCCTCGAAGGCATCAAGGCTTTCCGCAAGTTCCTGCATTCCATTGGCATGCCCATCAACTTTGCAGAACTCGGCGCCAAGGAAGAAGATATTCCGAAATTGGTTGAAAAGCTGAATCCGGGCGACGGCTGGGGATTCGTGCCGCTGAAGGCCAAGGATGTCACGGCGATTTACACCATTGCCGCCCACGCCACTTTGGAGTAATCTTATGAAAGCACTCTTTATCGGCGGAACGGGAACCATCAGCATGGCGATTACGCGCCTAGCGGTGGCTCAAGGCTGGAAACTTTATCTTTTGAATCGCGGAAATCGTCCGTCAGAGGATATTCCCGCCGGTGTTGAAATCATCAACGCCGACATTTATGACGAAGCTGTCGTCGCCGAAAAGATCAAGGGCATGGAATTCGACGTGGTCTGTGATTTTATCGTATTCCACCCGAGCGCCTTGGAACGCGATTACCGCCTGTTCAAGGGCAAAACCAAGCAGTTCATGTACATCAGTTCGGCGAGCGCTTACCAGAAGCCGCTTTCTGATTACCGCATTACCGAAGGGACGCCGCTCTCGAATCCGTATTGGGAATATTCCCGCAACAAGATTGCGGGAGAGGAATTCCTGATGCGCAAGTACCGCGAAGAAGGTTTCCCCATAACGATTGTGCGGCCAAGCCATACTTACGACGAACGCCACATTCCGCTGGGTGTTCACGGCAAGAACGGTAGCTGGCAGATTGCACGGCGTATGCTCATGGGTAAACCCGTGATTATTCACGGTGATGGCACGAGCCTTTGGACCATGACTTTCAACACCGACTTTGCTCGCGGCTTTGTAGGTCTGATGGGCAACGTGCATGCCATCGGTGAATCATTCCAGATTACCAGCGACGAAACGCTCACTTGGAATCAGATTTACAAGGCGGTGGCAGATGCGCTGGGCGTTGAACTGAAGCCTTATTATGTGTCGTCGAAATTCCTTGCCGATGTCAGCGATTACGATTTGCTCGGGAGTCTGATTGGCGACAAGGCGAACTCCGTCGTGTTCGACAATACGAAACTCAAGCGCGCCGTGCCGACGTTCCGCACCGAAGTCCGCTTTGACGAAGGCATTCGCCGTACGGTAAATTATGTGCTGGCCCATCCGGAATTTCAGAAGGAAGATCCTGAATTTGACGCCTGGTGCGACAAGGTCATTGATACACTTGAAAAGGCCAAGGCCTCGTTCAAGTGATTTTGTGATGGAAATAACGATTAAATATTTTTTTCGGCAGTGCCTGCGATAAAAATGTAGATTGTGGGTATGAGAATTGTATCGCTCCTATTGCTGATGGTTTCTCTTGTGATAGCCGAATCGCAGGAGGAGCTTTACTATCGTGCGTTGAAGGCGGAAGAGTCGGGGGATTATTCCCTGGCGTTAAACCTGTTCGAGGCTGCCATAAAGGAAGGCGGCGAGTACACGGCAGAAATTCAGGAAATTGTCGACGATTATCGGAATGCGCTCGGCTATGGCGACGCTGATTCATTAGATGACGATACCGCGAATCCCTGGGAGTTCCATACGGGCGGAATCCTCGGTTTGCAGGGAATCCATTACAGGAGTAAAGGCGCTTCTACGGGTGAGATGGGGACGAAAATCACTTCGTCAATAAGCGCTTCTGCGGAATACAACGCTAAGGACTGGATTCATTCTTTTGAATTGAACCTTTCGGGAAACAGGGTCGACAATGATGACTTGCAGACTTTGACCATGAATGCCTGGGATGCTTCCGTAGGCGTGGAGTACAGCCTTGTCGGGAAATCCCTTGTCCTTGATGTCGGTGCGGATCTAAACGTTTCGGAAAATGACGATTGGAATCCCGATTTCTTTGTTTGGGTGGAAAAATTTTTTGCCCGTATCGGTAAGCACAAGTTCGGGGCTTCCTTAAGCGCTTTTGACTATCTCGATGGCCCCTTGTACGCTACTACCTATCTTTCCTGGCAACGGCATGTCAAGTACGGCTGGCGAGCCTCCCTTTATGCGGGTGGGCGTTTCGAGGCGGATACTCTTGGTAATTCGACTTGGGTGTATTGGTTGGGGCCCTCCGTCAAGCCTACGTTCTCGTTCCGTTTCCGGTCGGATATTTCCATAGAGGCGAAGGGACACTATTTCTATGGGTATGTCGTAGACGGTCCCGATTCCAAGTTCGAGAAGGTCAAGAAACTAAGTGTTTCTTGGGCGAGCACGTTAGCGTGGAATCCAGGAGTTTTCGGCCTGTACATCGGAGCGGAACAGTATTACAGACATTACGACACGATTCCGATAAAATACAGCTTCCCGTATCCCCGCTGGAGCTTCCTTACCGAGCTGAAAGCGGGTGTCAAGTGTAACATCTAGTTTTGACTTGAATTTAGCGCGAGCGATATAAGCGAACGGTATAAAAAAAGGATGCGGAGTTTCCGCATCCTTTGGGGTTATTTTGGGAGTTCTTGTCAGTGACTAGCCCTTCTTGGCCTTGCGCTCTTCCTTCATGGCTCTCTTTTCAGCCTTGCGAGCTTCTTTCTCGGCCTCACGAGCTTCCTTGCGTTCGGCACGGGCGGCGGCGCGTTCTTCCTTCAGGGCTTTCATGTCTTCTTTCGTGGCCTGTCTTTCAGCCTTGCGGGCTTCCTTTTCGGCCATCTTGGCTTCCTTGCGCTCTTCGCGGGCAGCCGCACGTTCTTCCTTCAACGCCTTCATTTCGGCCTTGTGGTTGGCGATTTCTTCTTTCTTGGCATCCTTGCGTTCGAAGCGTTCCTTGGCGCGGTCAGCCCTGGGATCTTCCTTCTTCACGGCATCTTCGGAAACAGTGGTCGTAACATCTTCGGTGACGGCTTCCTGTGCAAAAGATTCCGTAGTGAAAGCTCCGATCAGGGACAGTGCCAATATGGGAATCAGTTTGGTTTTCATAATCAACCTCTTGGTTAAAGTGTTTGCTCCTGTTGAAGCAAGATTCGTGCCAAATTCCTCTATGGTGTAAAAATTAGCTCAGTTTTCGCAAAAATGCCAATGATTTCTTTGGGGTGAAGAAAAAAGCATGGGAAAAAACGGGCGAAATTGCCCCGTCGGGAGTAAAAACCCCGATTTTCGATATCTGGGGACTCTTTTATCGGCTTAATTCCACCACGTAATCAGCGGCGTTCACGAAGTCTTGCGCATGTTCAATGGCGATGACGGTGTGGCCCGCTTCGGTGAGGTCGTGAATCAGTTTGAGCAGATGCTCGATATCGGTTCTGTGAAGGCCGCGGGCGGGTTCATCGAATAAGAATAGTGTGTTAGGTGCCTTGGCGCGAGCGAGCGCGATGGAAAGGCGCAAACGAGCGCGTTCACCGCCGGAGAGGTGCGATGTGGTTTGCCCGAGTTTCAGGTAGTCGAGGCCCGTGTCTACCAAGGGCTTCAACTTGTCTGCGAAAGGCTTCATGTTGATGAACAACTTGTAGGCTTCGCCAATTTCCAAATCCAGAATGTCGGCGATGGAAAGGGACTTGAAGCGGACTTCGAGAATCTCGTCTTTGAATCGCCTGCCGAGGCAGACGGGGCATTCCGTTTCTTCGTATCCGGCGGGGTCGTAGAGCACGCCTTCGCCTTTGCAGTTTTCGCAGCGGCCGCCGGGAGCGTGTGTCGCGAACTTGGTGGCGTTATAACCGCGGACTTTGCTTTCGGGGAGCTTGGCGAACAAATCGCGCAGCTGCGTATTCAAATTGATAGCCGAGGCCACGGTGCTTCGGCGGTTGCCGTGGAAGTCGCCTGTCGAAAGAATGGAGAGCGCCTGGATGCCGAGGTTTTCGAATTCGCCCTTGCTTGCGCGAGGGGCGAGGTTTTTGAACAGGAGGGTAGATTTGCCGCTGCCGCTCGCGCCCGTGATGACGCTGAATTTTTGCACTGGAAATTCTGCCGAGACCGGCTTCATGTCGAACAGTGCGAAGTTGCTGATATGGATTGCTTCGTCGCTGCGCTCCTCGCAATGACGTTTTTTCTTGTCATGCTCTAATGTCATCCCCGGCTCCGACCGGGGATCTCCTTTCTTCGCCTTAGAATGGGTGTCTAATATTTTAATCCAATTCCCCGTGGGCGAAACCGGATTGCCAAGCACTTCTTTCGCAGTTCCCTGGAACAGAATTTTGCCGCCCTTTTCGCCGGCGCCCGGACCCATTTCAATCACCCAGTCAGCCTTCTTGATGAGGGCGGGATTGTGGTCGATTAACACGAGGGTGTTTCCGCGAGACTGGACTTTCTTGAGGACTTTCCAGAGGGATTCCACATCGCACTGGTGCAGACCGCTGGCGGGTTCGTCAAGCACAATCAAAAGGTTGTTCAAGTGTCCGGTAGAAAGGCTTGAAAGTCGAAGTCGCTGGATTTCGCCGCCCGAAAGGGTGGCGGCAGATCTTCCGGCGGTCAAGTAACCGATACCGAGCTCGTTGATGGCTTCGATTCGGTCGAGGAGCGCATTGAAGGCGGGCTTTTGGTTCGCATTCAAGCGTTTGTCAAAAAGCTTGTGCAGCAGTGTTTCAAGGTTAGCAAAAGAAGTCCCGAGCAAGTCTTGCCAAGTGGTGTCATCAATAACCGCGCCCAGAACATTCTGCTTCAGGCGAAGTCCCTTGCAGTCGGGGCAATCTTCGGAAGATTCTTCGCTTTCAATCATTCCTGCGCCGCCGCAAGTAGGGCAGGCGCTGGTGCGGGAATAAGGCGACAAGTCTTCGGGCTGGAGCGGGCGAGACTGCTGTTCTCCATGCTCAGGGCAACGCGGCGCCGTGCTGAAAAGCTTGCGGCTCCCGTTGATGTCCAGAATCAGTTCGCCGTGGGTGAGCTTCAAGACTCCATCGACGGCTTCGGCAATTCTGGTGCGGGTGTTGTCGCGGACAATGATTCGGTCTACGACAATAAAGAATTCTTGCGGAACAATTTCGCGCTCGGCCGCTGTCAAGTCGGCCAGCGAATAGCTGACGCCGTCAGCCATCGCGCGCGTAAAACCTTGCGCTAGGAATACCGCTGAAAGCTTATCTAGGCTCGTGCGTTTATCGGAATCAATCCTTGCAAAAAACTGTAGCTTACTTCCTTGCGGCAAGCTGGCGATCTCGCGAATGATTTCTTCGCGGCTCTGGCTTGCCATGGGCTTCCCACAAATAGGGCAGGCGGGTCTTGCATACTTTGCAAATAAACCTCGCAGCGTGCTGTCGCATTCCGAAAGGCTCAAGGCGTAAGCCTTCGCAGGCGCTTCGCCATGGCTCGGGCCTACAGCAAGGCTTGCGGGCAAACCTTCGGCACTGTCCAGCGGAATAATGCGGCGACCGCCCAAAAGTTCGGCGGCAAAGGGCGAGAGTGTTTCCAAATAACGGCGCTTGGATTCCCCGTGCAGGGTGTCAAGCACAAGCGTCGACTTTCCGCAGCCCGAAGGTCCGCATACAACAGAAATCTTGCCCAGCGGGAACTGGGCATCGACATTCTTAAGATTGTGCAGGCGACAGCCGCGTATGGAAATGAATTCGGTCATTACTCCCTAATGGTGAAGCGCAGTTCGCCAAACGGGGTGCAGAAGTCGAGATTTTCGAGGTTGTTGGTCTCGATGCCGGTGAACATGCGGTAGCCGCCACCGATAGACACTTCGAGCATCTTGGTTACGCGGTAGTTGAAGTGCACGGCCATGTCGGCAGTAAAGAAGTAATCTTCAGATTCGAATGCTTCGTCGTCGGGTTCCATCACGTAGAGGGCTCCGCCGCCGATTTCAATCGGAACGGAAATAGAGAAGTCGTTAATGCGCACCGGGAAGAGCTCCACGAAGCCGCCAACAGACATGTACTTGATCATCTGCTTTTCGGGGACGTTGTAGTTGCGCACATCGCTTAAAAGTCTAGAAACCCACACACCCGTGGAGAACAGGGGGTTGATGTCCAGACCGATGCGGAGGTTTGCAAAGATGGCGCCATCGTCTGCTACGAGGACGTTACCGCCGCTCACGCCGATGAAGGCCTTCAGACCGTCATTGGTCTTTTCTTCGGGGGTGTACTTCACGCTCTGAAGTTCGGCGTTTGCAAAGGCCACCAGGGCCACGATGAGCAATAGAATCTTTTTCATAAGCAAAGTCCTTTTTTTATACAATGTATAAAAAAACGGCAAATGGCTCTAGACCAGATTGCCGTGTTGCGTTGTGTTTTGCTTGAATTTTTTATTTCCGAATTATAGTCTGTCCTTCGTCATGTTCAGGCCTTCTGCAGGGCTTCCTTCCCAGTTCCAGATGCGGTCCTTGGATTCCGGCCAGGTGCAAATCGTCCAAACTACGGAATTGCCGCAGAGAACGATGGTCCAGATGCCGAACACCAAGAAGAGGATGAGAGGAATAAAGGCGAGGGATCCGTAGAAGATGGACATACGGGTCACCAGCATGGTCTGGATAAGCATCAGGATCTTCACGTAGATGATAATGCAAATCCAAGCAAGAACGGTGATGCCGATAGACGATACCAGCAGTTTCTTCTTGGTGTAGTTCTTGGGATCCGGTCTTGCGGGGAGCGCGTACAGGGTCAAGAAGATAATCAAGAGGAATGCTCCATGGAAGGTCATGTACCAGAACGCGTTGATGAGTGTTTTGAGGACCGACGGATCAAAATGCAGGCCATCGACGACGATGATCGAAAGCGCATTTTGCATGTGGTTCACAAAACCGGCGTAGAGACCGATGATGCCCGCGAAGATTAGCAACAGTGGGGTGTAGATGCGAATCTGCTTGTGCAACGGACGAGAGACCTTGTTTTCCCACACTACGTTGAAGTTCGATTCCAGGCTACCGAAGGCCAGGATGAACGTAATGAAAAGACCCATGGCGCCGATAAAGCCAAGCTTGCCGATAGGCACGTGTTCGGCGTTCTGCACGATGGTAATGATCGGGTCAACAGGCCAATCGAGATCCAGGAACGAGAGCAGGTGCGGCAAGTAGTCCGAGAAGAAGTTGCCGAATCCGACTGCAAGCGTAATCGAAGTCAACAAGATCAGGAGCGGGACCACGGCCAAGAATGTCGTATAGGTGAGGGCCGCTGCGCGGGTCAGTCCGTGGAAATACAGGAATGACTTGCCGGCGATGACAGCAACCTTTACCGGAGTAACGGAACGTTCGGCGATGGCGTCGAACATCCGTTCCCAAGAGAATTCTTTAAACCAATTTGGCATTACAATCAAAAATTACTTGATGGTGCTGGTCAGGCGGAAGGCGAGACCCACATCGCTCATTTCGTTTTCGCTGTAGACGCTGAATTGAAGCTTGGACTTGCCGATGCTCTTGACGTAGGCAACAGTCCATGCCCAGTCGTCGTAGGTGCCCTTCGGGGCGCCGTAAAGGTTGTCACGCTTGTTGATGTATTCCCATTCCACCATGAGGTGGCTCATGAGGGTGTTCATGATGCCGCTGTTCGGTGCGAAGTCCAGGCCCAGGTAGAACGGCTGGTAGTAGATGCCCGGCTGGAAATACTTGGATTCGGGAGCGATATAGTTTTCGGCGTTAACATCCAGGTCGTCGTCCTGGGTGTAGATGCAGGCGTATTCACCGTAGGCACGGAGAATCGGGAGGAATCCGTAGCTGGCGTAGGCGGCCACGCGGTGGGTGATATAGGCGGTGTTCTGCACCACGTCGATGGCGTTAGAACGGTAGGCCACCTTGACTTCCAGGGGGAAGGTGAACTTCATGTCGTCTTCGATACGCACGTAACCCTGGTTGGCGTTGCCGTTCTTGGTGGCTACCATGGCGTTCAACTGGTTGAGGCCGTTTTTCCAGCCCAGTTCAAGAGCGTTGTGGCTGTAATCGCGCATCCACAGACCGCGCTTGGTCAAATCCTTGTCAATATAGGTACCGAAGTTGGTGGACTGGGACCAGTCGGTCTTCCAGCGACCAATTTTCAGGTTCAGGAGGTTGTCTTCGTTAAGGTTCCACTTGTAGTTCACCCAGTAGAGGTCGGCCAGAATCTTGTCATAGTAAGTGGTCTTACCGTCGCCATCCTTGACCTTGTTGCCGAATTCCGGGGCGAAAATGCGGAGCATGATGGTTCCATCCAAGTTTTCGCTCTTGTACTGACCGCCGATGTTGGCACGGATCCAGCCGCTGCTGAAGTTGTTGTCTTCGTCGGCGATGGACTTGGTGACTTGGGTCTGTACGTTGCCCTTGAGGGTCATATTGTCGGTGGCGTCAGCGGCAAATGCAGAAATGCTCATGGCGAGCGCGGCTGCTGCGATTTTACTGAACTTCATGATTACTCCTTGGAGGTTTTTTTGATTCGTGTCCAAATTTAGAATATTTTTTCTAACTTTGCCTCGTTTTTTAAGGAGTGTTCCGTGAAAGTGTTTCGTTTCGGTTATTTGCCTGTTTTGGGGGGTGTTTTTATTGTGAATTTGATGGTGGCTCCCGTTTCTGCTCGGGATTTGCTTCCGAACAAGACCCACGCCGTGCTGACCGTAACTTATACCAACAATGACGATGTTCCCCAGGGGCATAAAAAGCTGACTTTTGTGGGACAGAACGATCCCCAGAAAAAGTTGACCGTGACAACGGATGCAGAAGGCGAGGTGACGTTCCATATTCCTCGTGAAGAAACCTACACCATCTTTTGTGAAAGTGTGACAGGACCTTTTGAATGTGGTACAACGCCCTACGTTTCGCCTACGGCAAGTACGGGCGGTATTACGGTGGTGTTCGATGATACCCGTGTGGAATTGAAAGGCGTGAATTTTAAGGCTGGAAGCGCCGAACTGGAGCCGGAATCCATGGAAATACTGGATTCTGCCGTGGCAGGAATCAAGAAAAATCCCCAGGCCCGTATTGAAATCCAGGGCCACACGAGTTCCGAAGGTGATGACCAATTCAACCAGACTCTTTCGGAACAGCGCGCTTACACCGTGTTCCTTTACATGGTCGACAAGGGAATTGACCGCGGCCGTCTTTCGGCAAGCGGCTACGGTTCCAGCCAGCCCAAGGCTAGCAACGGTACAGAGGCGGGCCGCAAGAAGAACCGCCGTATCGAGCTTCGTGTGTTAAACGAAGACGAAGTCGAAGTGGAAGTAAAGACCAACTAGTTTTTACGGAAGCCGTCGTCGCCGAGGACAATCTTTCCTTCGCGGAAAAGCGTACCCAGAATCTTCTTGAAAGTCTTCTTGGACATGCCGAATTCGCGGCGAATCTCTTCGGGATCGCTGTGGTCGCCGTAAGGCAAGAATCCGCCGGCCTCTTCGAGCTTTTGCATAATGGCGGCGGGGCTTTCGCTCTTCATGATTCCCTTGTAGCCTACGGGGGTGAGGTTCAGGGTGATCTTTCCGTCTTCAGTAAAACGTTGTATGTAGCCAGCCATGGTGTCGCCAATGTAAATGCGCGGCGTGGCTGGCGTAATCATGAGGCGGCCCGTGTACCTGTAGTCCACCAGAAAATCGATGTGGTCGCGGGTGACTTCGTAGGCGGCGAGCTGCACCTTTTGACCCAGGTGGAGTTCCGAGGTGTCGGTATCTAAAAAGCTCTTGATTTTTTCGGTGGCCACAATGCGGTTGCTCTTGTCGTCTTCGAGGATGTAGACCACGCAACGGTCGCCACGCCTGAGTTCACCCAGCTGCTGCTTGAACGGTAAGAAAAGGTCCTTGTTCAGGCCCCAGTCCAAAAAAGCTCCGTAGCGGTTGACGTCCTTGACTTCGAGAACCGCAAATTCGCCGACGGTGGCGTAGGGCTTGTCGAGGGTGGCGATGGGGCGGTCTTCGGAATCCATGTAAACAAATACGTCTAGAACTTCGCCTTCTTCCAGGGTAAATTCTTCTTTTTTGCCGGGGAGAAGCACGCGTCCGCCAGTTTCAAGTTCCAGGTAGTAACCCTGGGGCATGATTTCTTCTACCCGGGCGCGGTTGTACTTGCCTAATTCCATAAGGGACCTTCCGTTCAAGTGATTTAGCCCAAAAATAGAAAATGTGCGGGGGAGAAGGAGCGATTTTGAACTGTTTTTCCGGATTTGGCGTGTAATATATAGATACACCACTAAAAAAGGAATAAACGTGATTCAAAACCTTCCTGTACAGATGCCCCGTGAAAAAATCGAAAAAATGGGGGCCTCCGCCCTTTCCAACGAAGAACTGCTCGCCCTGATTCTGGGGAGCGGAAACCAGGACTGCAACGTATTCGAACTGTCTCGCCACCTGGCGGATTTCCTTGCAAACCAGACCCAGGTGCCCTCTCTCAGCAAAATTCGGGAAATTCGTGGCTTGGGCAAGGTAAAGGCTGCCCAGGTACTTGCCTGCTTGGAACTTTCAGGCCGCTATATCCTAAGCGCCAAGTCAAATCCCATAATGTCGCCGGATGACCTCATGTCCAGACTATCATTTTTGAAATACGAGGAGCAGGAGCATTTGGTCGTTGTGACCCTGAATTCGGTCAATTGCGTGATTCGGGTTCATGAAATCACGACGGGACTTGTCAACAAGACGCCTGTACACCCCCGCGAAGCCTTTGCGAAGGCCATCGAGGATCGTGCCGTATCGGTGGTTTTTGCCCATAATCACCCTTCGGGCTCCCCGGAACCCAGTCTAGAAGATTTGGCCATTACCCGCGTGCTCTGTGCATCGGGGCGTATTTTGCAAATACCCGTATTGGACCACATTATTGTGGGGAAGGGCGGATTTTCCAGTATTTGCAGGATGCAGCCGGAAATGTTCGAACGGACCTTCGAAACAGACCAGGAATAAATTTGTTGCAAAAATTTTACAGTCCGTTTGTTGTGTGATTTTCATTAAATACGTAAAAAAAAGAGCATTTTTTTGTTGCTTTTTTGAGTAATAAGTTATATTTACAATAGTTAAATCGGGTAGCCTTGTTTGGTAGGCCGCCCACTATAAGGAGACGCTATGAATAAGGTAGCTATGGGTCTTGCCCTCGCTTTGGCAGCTTCTGCCTTTGCCGGACATCCCCAGACAATCAACAAGGAAGGCTTTGTGGGTGTGAACAAGACCCAGTCTGCCCAGTCCTTGGGACATTCCAAATTAGTATTTACCCTTTTGGGCGATGCAACTTTCGGTAACGACATGTTCCCGAACAATGAGGCCACTGGTACTGCTCTTCACGAAGAAACTTACAATGTAGAAGGTAGTCTTGTTAGCGATAAGAATGCTCCGGTAGCAGACTTTGTGGGCGGAAGTGCCTATATCGGCTTTGCCATCGGCATTTGGCATTACTTTGACTTGGGCGTGACCATGCCGGTCTATTACGACCAGTTCAATGCCGAGGACGTGGGTGGCCAGGGTGCCATTCCCAATACCAAGGTTGGCTATGTGGGTAACCTCAAGGTTGACTTGAAGGCCCGTTTCCCGCTGCCCGAAGATCAGATGTTCGATATTGCCGTGTTCGGTGGTGTGACTGCCGGTACCGCCAATGCCGAAAAACAGGGCCTCTGGATTCGTGAACCGGAATACATCAACAAGAAGACTGGTACTGCATACCCCTTCGGACACAAGATTACCACGGTTAAGGGCGGTCTTGCTGTAACGATGGATGCAAGCAAGCTCGACGGTGGTGACGGTTTCCCGTTCCTGTTGCACTTGAACGGCGGCTACCGCTATACGACAAATTCTGATTATTTGTCCCTCCCGTTCATGAGCGCCGCTGCTGAAATCTACTTTATGGATTTCATGTCGCTCTTCGTGGAATACTACTGGGATATCCAGATGGATAAATACGAGTATTGCATTGAAGATGCGTGTTTCGACAATGGTGACGGCAAGCTTGACATGAAGCAGTTGACCGGTGCCTTGGTGTTCCACCTGCCGGTCGGTGTCGATCTCCACATGGGTGCTTCTTACTACCTGGGTGGTGATAAGTTTGTGGCAAGCAATGTTCTCGAAACTAGCGAACGTCCGGGTGGTGTCACGGCTAGCCGTATCCGCGTGAACCCGGAATACACCGTTTATGGCGGTATCACCTGGAGTGGATTCCTGCTTGCTCAGGACCGCGATGGCGATGGCGTTACGGATGATGAAGATAAGTGCCCGGACGATGTTGGTCACCGTCTGAACCAGGGTTGCCCGTTGGGTAATCCGGACGCTGACGAAGACGGCGTTTGCGATTCCTGGGTTGCAGAAAAGGGCTTTGAATCTGAATTTATTGAAGTTTGCGAAGGCGTAGACCAGTGCCCCAACGAAGCTGGCGAAGGCGACGATGGTTGCCCGCTTGACAATCCGGATGCTGATGGTGACGGCGTTTGCGACGCTTGGGTGTCTCAGAAGAAGATGACCAAGAAGTTTGCCAACGTTTGCGAAGGCATTGACGATTGCCCGGCCCAGGCTGGTTCTCCGGCATTCAACGGTTGCCCGACCAAGCAGCCGGACCCGGATGGTGACGGTCTCTGCTCTCCGTGGGTCACTGACGAAGGTGCCATGAATGAATTCGCTGACATCTGTAAGGGCTACGATATGTGCCCGGGTGAAGCTGGTTCTGCTGCCAACAAGGGTTGCGCATGGGATGATCCGGATGCCGATAACGATGGCCTCTGCGACCCGTGGGTGACCGAAAAGAAGATGGGCTTCTACTTCGAAAAGGCTGCCGAAGACGAAAATATGGCTAAGGAATGGTTCATCGACAAGTCCTGTAAGGGTATCGACAAGTGCCCGACCGAACTTGGTCCTGCAACCAACGAAGGCTGCCCGCTTGGCAACCCGGATACCGATAAGGATGGCCTCTGCGATCCGTGGGTAACCGAAAAGAATATGCTCGATCAGTATGACGGTATCTGCTCTGGCGTCGACAAGTGCCCGACCGAAGCCGGTGAAGCATTTGCTCAGGGCTGCCCGATGGAAAGCCCGGACCCGGATGGTGACTCCCTCTGCTCTCCGTGGGTGACCAAGCAGAAGATGCTTGACCAGTTCAAGGATATGTGCCGCGGCTATGACCGTTGCGAACTTGAAGCCGGTCCTGAATGGAACAAGGGTTGTCCGATTGACGACGATCCGGACCCGGATAAGGATGGCGTCTGCTCTGAATGGGTTGCTACCAAGAAGCTGCAGAAGGAATTCGAAAGCGTTTGTACCGGTATCGACCGCTGCCCGGATGAACCGGGTGACGATGGCCATGGCTGCCCGAAGAAGGCTGTTGAAAAGCTCGATGGCGTGACCTTCAAGAGCGGCAAGGCTACCTTGGAATCCAACGCTAAGAAGATCCTCCAGAATGTGGCTAAGAAGCTCGTGAACGAAGACAGCTACAAGGATCTGAAGATTGTAATCCAGGGTCACACCGACAACGTGGGTAAGGAAAAGACCAACCAGAAGCTTTCCGAAAACCGCGCTAAGGAAGTGATGAAGACCCTCACCAAGGCTGGCGTGAAGAAGGATCGTATCAAGGCTATCGGTATGGGCTCTAGCTGCCCGATCGACGACAACAGCACTGCCGAAGGCCGCGAAATGAACCGCCGTATCGAAATGCACTTCGTAACGCCGGATAACGACGGTACCCAGTGCGAAAGCAACCTGGTGCAGTAATCGGTTTCTAAAGCATTGAAATCATCCCCGACCCGATAGGGCCGGGGATTTTTTTGTGCAGTTTTGGTAACAATGAAAAAGGATATTTTTTAGGACTTTTTCCGATTTGTTTTATTAGATTAATTTTTATGGGGAGCGTCAAGGTTTATAATGAATAGGCGTCGGAAAATATTTGCTTGGATATTGGCCATCGCGATGATGATGATAATCAACGTTGTGATAGCGAATGTTCTTAAGCAGGGCAAGTACGATTCCATCCTTAATCTGGATGAAGGTTGGACGCTTATATTCCACGATGATACGACCGAAATTCCCTCTATCAAGGATTTTGCCTTTGAGGATCATAGTATAAAGAGGGGCGATTCCCTTATTTTGAGACGTAGGCTGGGGACGGATTATCCGGAAAATCCGGTACTGCGTTTTGAAACCTATCATGCGTTCATAGAAGCCTATCGAGACCATGACCTGCTGTATTCAAGCGGCAAGAAAGACTTCACGGAAGGGAGTGTGGTCGGAAGCAGCCTCCATTTCGTGTACTTGGGAGTTCTGCAGTATAAGAACAGGATGCTTGAACTTCGGTTCCATATGGCTGAAGATGATGCGTGGGATGTTTTGCCGATAATGGAAGTGTTGCCTGCCAGGTACGCCTATGGGGATTTCTTTGCCAGGCATTCCATGTCGTTGGCGGTTGGGCTGTTCTCGCTTTTGTTCGGAGCCCTTTCCCTATTTTGTAGTTTGGGCGCGTTCTATTACGGAATGTCTTTTTTCCGGATCTTGATGACGGGCGTTCTTTCTTTTAGCCTAGGCTTATGGACGATTTGTTATACGAGACTGATGCAAATTTTCTCTCTTGATTTTTCGTTCAACACGTGTCTGGAATATATTAGCCTGTATACCGCCCCGATTCCGCTGTGCTTGCTGTTGCTGCACTTGCATTACAAGAAAATCAGTAAAGCTCGTTGGTGGGGACTTCTTTGCGTTGCTGCTGTTGGTGTAATATTCCTAGTGTCGACGATCATATTGAACGGAACTCATGTATTGCGCTTCCCGAGAACATTGTGGATGTTCCATGTTTATGCGATTGTTGGACTGGGTTATATGATTTTTGCGGGAATCCTGTATAACCGTCATTTCGACGCTCCCGGTAAAATCCTTTCGGCGGGAGTCTCCGTATTTGGCGGCTTTGCGGTGATTGACCTTGTCCGCTTCAACGTGGCCAAGTATGTGCATATGGAACATTCTGTCCTTGAAATGACGCTGCTTCCGGTGGGGACTTCTGCATTTGTTCTGTTGCTTGTTCTTAGCTATTTAGTTTATGTGTACCAGTTGCTTTCTGAAAAGGCCGAGAAGGATGCCTTGTCGGAGATGGCCTATAAGGATGCGCTGACGGGACTTTATAACCGCGCCAAGTGCCTGCAGATTTTTGGAGTGCTTGATAAAGGCGATGGCGATTATGCCATCGTGAGTATCGACATGAATGGTCTGAAACTGGCGAATGACAATTATGGCCATAGTACCGGTGATAAGCTGATTAAGGCTTTTGCCGATGTGCTTAAAGATGCCTTTGCAGGGATTGGTTCGATCATCCGCGTGGGTGGCGATGAATTCTTGGTGATTGTTCGGAGCGAACATGTTTGCGATGTGGAGGGGGCCTTGTCCATGATGGCCGAACTCCAGAAGGCCCGTAGCGTAAAGTTGCCGATTCCCTTGGAAGTGGCTTATGGCATTGCGTACAGGAATGAACTTTTAAAAGGAGCCTCCGGTTCCGGAGAGAATGTCCGCGTCGGGACAGAGGACGTGTATCATTTGGCCGATGAACGCATGTATGCCATGAAAGCGTCGATGAAGTCGAATTTAGTCAGAAAGTGAGGCTGGGGATTTTTATATTAGGGTTTATGACTAAACTCGATGAAATTCTCCAGTCCTTGGAAGCTTCCAACCATGACCTGGTGGAAATGCTCCCGGCCAATTTGAATCACAAGATGGTGCAGAAGGCTCGCCTTGGCAAGAAGCCCGTGCCCAAGCATACCCAAGATCTCATTTTGCAGGCAGTCAATGCCCTTTTGCGTGAAAAAGCGGTCACCGAAGACAAAAAGGTGAAACAGTACAAGCGCGTAGAAATTTTTGGTGAGTAAATTATTAAATTAAAACTATGCAACAGTACTTAGACTTACTCAAAGATATTTTGGATAATGGGGTAGACCGTTCTGACCGTACGGGGACGGGAACCCGTTCTGTATTTGGCCGCCAGTGCCGTTATGATTTGTCCAAGGGATTCCCTTGCCTGACGACGAAAAAGCTTCACTTGCGGTCCATTATTCATGAACTTCTGTGGTTCTTGAAGGGCGATACCAATATCAAGTACTTGCATGACAACAAGGTGACCATTTGGGACGAATGGGCCGACGAAAACGGTGATTTGGGCCCCGTTTATGGCCACCAGTGGCGTAGCTGGCCGACCCCCGATGGCGGTCATATCGACCAGATCCAGAATTTGGTGAACAGCCTCAAGAACAATCCCGATTCCCGCCGCCACTTGGTGTGCGCATGGAATGTTTCTGAAGTGGACAAGATGGCCTTGCCGCCTTGCCACTGTCTGTTCCAGTTCTATGTAGGCGGTGTTGGCGCCTCTGGCAAGCGCAAACTCAGCTGCCAGCTTTACCAGCGCAGTGCCGATACTTTCCTCGGCGTGCCCTTCAATATTGCTTCTTATGCGCTCTTGACCTTGATGCTTGCCCAGGTCTGCGACTACGAACCGGGCGAATTCATTCATACCCTGGGCGATACGCACCTGTATTCGAACCATTTCGAACAGGCCCGCGAACAGCTGACCCGTACGCCCCGCAAGCTCCCGACCATGAAGTTGAATCCTGCCGTGAAGGATCTTTTCGAATTCAAGTTCGAAGATTTTGAACTGGTGGATTACGACCCGTGGCCCACCATCAAGGCGCCTATAGCCGTGTAAGTATAGGGGAGGCAAAGAGATGCTGATTTCTGCAATAGTCGCAATTTCTCAGAATAATGTAATCGGTCGCGATGGCCATTTGCCGTGGCATTTGTCGGCAGACCTTAAGCGCTTTAAGGCGATTACCACCGGGCACTCTATTGTGCTTGGCCGCAAGAATTACGACGACATAGGCCGCCCGCTCCCGAACCGCACCAATTACGTGCTGACTCGGAATGCGGCTTTTGAAGCTCCTGGCTGCATTGTTTGCAATAATCTTTCTCAGGCGATTGAGAGCGCTCGCGCCGCCCACGAAACGGAATGCTTTATCATTGGCGGCGCGGCGGTTTACCGCGAAGCCATGCCCCTGGTACAAAAGCTTTACGTGACTCGCGTACTTGCCGATGTGGTCGGCGATGTGCTGTTCCCGGAATGGGGCGATGGTTGGCATAAGGTGAGCGAAGAACGCTTTGAAGCCGACGAGAAGAACGATTATCCGACAACCTTTGAAGTCTGGGAGCGCTAATTGGTAGAACCTGAAAAAATTCATAAGCAATATTTGTGGGTGACGTCGGTTTCGGCCGTTGTTTTTCTTTTGTTGTTTGTCGTTTTTTTGGGTGCCGTTCGTTCCAGCGGCGTTGCGCCGAGACATGTCCGCTTTGACAAGGGCTGGACTATTACATACAAAGGCGAAAAAACTGAAGTAGAGTCTTTGGCGAATTACACTTTCCCCAAGAATCTCAAAAGCGGCGATTCGCTGATCTTGGAAGGTCTGATTCCTGCAAAATTACTGTCGAATTCTGTTTTCAGGTTTCGAACCGCCCATACGGCGGTAGAAGTTTTTGAAAACGGCAAGAGTGTGTATGAATATGGTAAAAACAGGGTGTTCCCTGGGTGCGGTTACCATTATGTCCACTTGAACCATGGCGAACACCAGAAATTGAAAGTGGTCCTTGTTGAAAAAGTAGACAACAGGAAGATTGTTTTTTCGAAATACGAACTGTTGCCTGAAGAATATGCCATGAGTGATTATTCTTCACGCCATGTTTTTGCCCTTGTCATTGGAATCTTCCTTATCCTTTTTGGCGTGCTGGCGGTTTTGGTCGGTGTGGTCATGCGGATATACGGGGTCAACTATTTCCGTCTGCTGATGATTGGACTCCTGTCTTTTACCTTCGGCACTTGGACCATGTGCTACACGAAACTGATCCAGATTGTGTCTTACAATTTGACGCTCAATACGACTCTTGAATATATCTGCCTTTATTTTGCTCCGATTCCGTTTACGCTGTTGCTATGGAACATGCACAAGACGCATCTTGGCCGTTCCAAAACCTTGATCATGAAGTTCTTGGTAGGCTATGAAATCGTATTCCTGCTTGTCGCATCGGTTCTTCATTTTACGGGCTTGTTGTTCTACCCTAAATTGCTGGCGTTTTTCCATCTGGTTGTCTTTGCCGGATTGGCTTACTTTGTGTTTTCCGGTATTCTCTACAACAGGAAAATGGATGAGTCCGGAAAAATTCTTTCCCGTGGCGTCTTGTTCTTCGTGGTGATGGTCGTGGCGGACCTGTTTCGTTTTAACTTAACCCGTTATATCGCGACCGACAACCCGCTGCTGGAATCCTCCTGGATTCCTCTGGGTACGCTGGGCTTTGTGCTGTTGCTTGTTCAAAGTTATGTCGTTTACTTGGTCTACATTTTGGAAGACCGTGCCGAAAAGGGTGCTTTGGCGACAATGGCTTATTTGGATGCCCTGACGGGGCTCTATAACCGTGCCAAGTGCCAGCAGATTTTTGAAATCCTGGATAAGAGCTTTGGCGACTATGCCTTTGTAAGCATCGATATGAACGGTCTTAAAGAAGTGAATGACAATCATGGCCATAACGAAGGAGACCGGTTCATTAAAACCTTTGCAGACGTCTTTAGGGAGGCTTTCAGAGGTATTGGAACCACCATTCGTGTGGGTGGCGATGAATTCCTGGCCATTGTTCGCAGTGAACATGTGGCTGATGTGGGTAGTGCCATTTCGAAAATGACGGAACTCCAGAAAAACAGCAGTGCAAAATTGCCGGTTCCCTTGGAAGTTGCCTATGGAATTGCCTTCAAGCACGAATTTTTGAAGTATTCTTTCAGCGTTGCTGAAGAAAAGGGCGTTGATGCAGAAAAAGTCTATCATTTGGCGGATGAGCGCATGTACGCCATGAAATCCTCCATGAAGTCGAAGCTCGCAAGGCTGTAGAGCGGCTTTTCCGAGTTATTGGTAACTTTTCCCCCTTTTTTAGTATATATTAAAGGCATGCTTGACTTTAATGTTTTTTACCGTTTGGCGGCTGCCATTGGCATTGGCCTGATTATCGGGCTGCAGCGCGAGCATACGTATATGGACAAGTCGGATCGCCATCCGGCTGGTGTACGCTCGTTTACGCTGGTGGGCCTTGCCGGTGCCATGACGGCTATGCTTTCGGATTTGATGAACGGTGTTGCTCCCTTTGTGACCGGTTTTATCGTTATCGGGCTTTTGCTTGTGGCTTCTCATTTGTCCTATGCCATGGGGCGTCGCCCCCAAGAAGGGCAACCGGCGGAGAGTAACGATGGAATAACGACCAATATTGCGGTTCTTGTGGTGTATTTGCTGGGAGCCATTTCTTGGTACGGGCGGCTGCTGGAGTCCTGCATTGTGCTGGTGGTCATGCTCTGGGTGCTTTCGGCGAAGGAGCAGTTGCATACTTTTGCCCAACGTCTTTCCAAGGAAGACATTATTGCCATCGTGAAATTCGCGGTGATTACGGCGCTGGTGTTGCCCTTCCTCCCGAACAATTCCTACGGTCCGCCGGGACTTGAAGTCTTGAATCCGCGGTCAATCTGGATTTTTGTGGTGTTCATTTCGGGCATCGGTTTTGTAGGCTACGGCTTGATCAAGCTTGTGGGGCCGGGCAAGGGCATTTGGCTTACGGGCTTGCTTGGCGGACTTGCCAGCAGTACGGCGCTGACCTTGAATTTGGCTGGGCGCAGCCGCGAAAATGAAGATTATGCCTCTGACTTTACCCTTGGCATTGTGCTGAGCTGGGCGGTGATGTACGCCCGCCTTTACCTGATTTGCATTTTCTTGAGCAGCTCCTTGGCGGGGCCTTTAGCATTGCCGCTGTTGTTGCCGGTGGTGCCTGCGCTGGGTTATGCGCTTTACCTCAAGGTGAAAGAGTTCCGCAATCACCAGCAGAAGTCGGCTGATTTTACGAACCCCTTCAAGCTGTTGCCTGCGATCAAGTTTGGCGTCATCTTTACCTGCGTTATGTTCGTGGCCAATGCGGCTCGCGTTTACCTGGGTTCGGGAGCGCTGCTTGCTTGTAGCTTCTTGGGTGGTGCAGCCGAAATGGATGCGGTGGCCTTCTCTGTAATCGACATGAACTTGAAAGCGGGACTCCCGGTACGTGAATTGGTGCTGGCATTGTTGTTTGCTAGTCTCGCCAATACGATTACGAAGGGTGGCTTGGTGTTTTTCTTGGGTGCAAAGTCCATGCGACGTCCGATATTGCCTGCGGTAATCTTGATTTGCTTGGTGACGGCGGGTCTCATTGGGTATTATGCATTTTTATAAAAAAGGATAGGGTATGGGTGAAAAAATGATTCACGCTTTGACGGTGGCTGGCTTTGATGGCTCTGCCGGAGCAGGCTTTATCTCGGACATCAAGACGATGGCGCATTTTGGCGTTTACGGCCAGGCGGTCTGTACGGCGCTTACGCAGCAAAACGAAGAAGAATTCGTGGCACCCGGCTGGGTCATTTGGGACCGCATCGAGGCACAGCTAGAAACGCTTTTCAAAAAGCACACATTTAAGTATGTAAAAATCGGCCTTGTGGAAAAGTCTCGCACCTTGAAGCGCATTGTGGAATTTGTCCGCGAAAAGTCGCCGGATGCATTCATCGTATGGGACCCCATTGCAAGTGCGTCGGCCGGTTTCCACTTTATGCGGGATGCCGAAAAGTTCTTGCCGATTATGAAGTCTATTGACTTGGTGACGCCGAACCAAGATGAATTTGCCTACTTGGGGCTCGGCCTTGCGGAGTCTCGTGAACAGATCAAGATGGGCCGTGATTTTGCGGTACTGTTGAAGGGCGGGCACGCTAGAGGCAAGGAATCGATTGATACCTTGTGGTATAAGGACGAACAGTACAAGTTCAGGAGTCCGCGATTGCCTGGCAAGGGCAAGCATGGCACGGGCTGTGTGCTGAGTTCTGCAATCCTTGCAAACGTGGCCCTCGGCAAGGATGTGCCCACCGCCTGCGAAATCGCCAAGCAGTACATGAACGAATACCTGAAAAGCGGCGAAGGTCGGCTGGGGTTCTTGGTATGAGAAAAATTTCAATTGCGCTGGCTGTGATTGCTCTTGGCCTTCTGGGTTGTGAAAGTACAGAAAATTCCCATAATGTATATGTAAAGGAACATACTTACGGCTCCTTTACCGATGAGCGAGATGGTCAAGTTTACAAGACGATTGTTATCGGTGAACAAACCTGGATGGCGCAAAATTTGAATTTCGAGGTGGAGAATAGCTATTGTTATGCCGATGATTTAGAAATGTGTAAAAAATACGGTCGGCTTTATACCTGGGCTGCGGCGATTGATTCGGTGGCGCTAGCAAATGATGAAGATAATCCTTTGGATTGTGGCTATGAAAAGGTTTGCGAAATTTCTGGCAACATTAAAGGTGTTTGTCCTGACGGCTGGCATTTGCCGTCGAAAGAGGAATGGACTGCTTTGTTGGCTTTGGCGGGTGATGAATCTGAGGCATGCGTAGCCCTTAGGGCAACTAGAGAATGGAATGACTACGAAGGGTATCCGGCTGCAACGAATGATTTAGGATTTTCCGCTTTTGCGGTATCCGGCAGAGATGATGAAGGCCACTTTGGTCAAAATGGTAGTATCACGCATTTTTTGAGTTCTTCCGATTTGTATTTGAAATTGGCTACGTGTGTTGTTTTGGATGCCTTTGGTAAAGCGAGAGTGGACAAGTGTTTTAAACATTATGCAATCTCCGTTCGCTGCGTGGAAGACGCCCCCGCAGCGCCTTAGCCATCGTTTTACTTAACGTGTGATTGCTATCTGGGAAATTTGTAATTTTTTAATTGTTTTTAGAGAAGAGCTTTTCCCTTTCGGAGCATAACATGAAAATCGTAAGCGCATCAATGCTTTTCAAAAACGTCTTTGCGAGCAGGCTGAGTCGGGGCTGTAATTAGGGGGAGTCTTCCCCCTTTATAAAACAAAAAAGGCACCCCGTAGGGTGCCTTAAATTTTGTGGATTGCTTCGCCCCGTCGGGGCTCGCAATGACGTAGAAATTAATCTTCCTCAGCAGGGCGCTTGGAGAGCTGCTTGCGCTTGATCGGGTCGAGCTCGGTCTTGCGGAGGCGCAGCACTTCCGGCGTGACTTCGATGCATTCGTCTTCGTTAATGAA
The DNA here is from genome assembly GCF_045131395.1 of Fibrobacter sp. Lineage (GTDB taxonomy): Bacteria > Fibrobacterota > Fibrobacteria > Fibrobacterales > Fibrobacteraceae > Fibrobacter. The sequence continues at coordinate 129,066 of NZ_JBGUQY010000046.1, forward strand.
GGTGACGCATTCTTCCAAAGTCAGGCGGCGGTACGGAGTCAGCTGGATCATGTCGTCAGCGGACTTGGAGCGCATGTTGGTGAGGTGCTTACCCTTGGTGACGTTCACGATGATATCGACGTCGCGGTTGTGTTCACCCACGATCATGCCCGGATAAACTTCGGCACCCGGTCCGATGATGAGGTAACCACGGTCTTCCAAGTTGGAAAGGGCATAGCTTGCGGCTTCGCCCGGTTCCTTGGCAATGAGCACGCCGTTCACGCGGGCCGGAATTTCGCCCTTGTACGGTTCGTAGTCCTTGAAGATGGACTGGCTGATGGCGTAACCCTTGGAAAGGGAGAGCAGCTTCGGGCGGATACCGATAAGGCCACGGCTCGGAACGAGGTATTCGAGGGTCACGCGGTCGTTTTCGTCGGTGGTCATGTTGACCATTTCGCCCTTACGGGTGTTGATTTCCTGAATGCAGGCGCCGCTGAATTCGTTCGGCACTTCGACCTTGAATTCTTCGATCGGTTCCAGGAGCTTGCCGTTTTCGTCGTTCTTGAAGATCACCTGCGGAGAACCGATGGTGAATTCATAGAGTTCACGACGCATGTTTTCGACGAGGATGGTCAAGTGGAGAATGCCACGGCCGGACACCTTGAAGGTAGATGCGCCGTCGACCTTTTCGACGAGGAGGGCGGGGTCAGCCATGTGGGCGCGTTCCAGACGTTCCTGGAGCTGGTTACCCGTCATGAACTTTCCACCGTACTTACCGGCCAGGGGCGAGGTGTTCACGGTGAAGAGCATGGAGATGGTCGGCGGGTCAATGTGGATGCGGGGGAGGTGCACCGGATTGCTCGTCGAAGAAAGGGTATCACCGATGTCGAAGTTGTCGAGACCGGCAATCAAGATGATGTCGCCCGGACCGGCTTCTTCGATGGGTTGCGGGGTCAGGCCTTCGTAACGCAGAATCTTCTGGATACGGATGTTCTTGACCTTGCCGTCGCTCATGGACTGGGCAACGGTCAGGTTCGGCTTGAAGGTACCCTGCTGCACGCGGCCCACGGCCAAACGACCGAGGAAGCCCGAGTATTCGAGGGAAGCAATCTGCAGAAGCGGTTCTGCAGCCGGATCGCCCTTCGGAGCCGGGATACGTTCGATAATCTTGTCCATCAAAATGTGGAAGTCGCCATCCGGGTCTTCCATTTCGGCCTTGCAGATGCCCTTACGGCCAGAACCGAACACCTTGTCGAAGTCCAGCTGCTGTTCGTTGGCGTCGAGTTCGCAGAACAGGTCGAACACCTTGTCGAGGGCACCGTGGGGGTTGCAGCCGTCGCGGTCGATCTTGTTCACGACAACGATAGGAATAAGTCCCATTTCGAGGGCCTTCTGGGTCACGAAGCGGGTCTGGGCCATGGGGCCTTCGAAGGCGTCCACCACCAGAATCACGCCGTCCACCGTACCAAGAACGCGTTCCACCTGGCCACCGAAGTCGGCGTGCCCCGGGGTATCGACGATGTTCACGCGATAGCCCTTGTACATGACGCTCGTGTTCTTGGAAAGGATGGTGATGCCGCGTTCACGTTCCAGGTTGTCGGAGTCCATCACGCGTTCGTTCACTTCTTCGTTTTCGTGGAAGGTTCCGCACTGCTTGAGGAGCTGGTCCACCAGGGTAGTCTTACCGTGGTCAACGTGGGCGATAATGGCGACGTTTCTGATTTTAGATGTATCCATAAAGGCTCTTTTGATTGACGTTTATTTTTGCGCGCAAATTTAGAAATTATAGCCGATTATGGCAATGTTTTGGGGCCAAGTTTACTATATTTGGGCTACTATGGCAAAAGAATTCGACAATTTTGACGATGAAGAAATGGACGAAGCCGCCCTCGAGAAGTTTGATTCCGAGGACTCCCTTGCCCAGACTCCCCAGGTTCGCGACTATAGCGACCGCCGTATCCTGATTTGGGAAGAAGACGATTCCCATCGCGAAGCTTGCCTGACGGTGCTGACCGACCTTCTTGTGGGTGCAACCATCAAGGCTGTAAAGACCGAGGCCGAAGCCCAGGAACAGCTCGAAAACGACGACTGGGATACTTTCGTTGTCGACTTCTACACCGAAGGCGTTTCCGCCAGCGACTTCATCAAGAGCGCGAACAACTATCCGGGTTCTATCCTGGTGGCCTTGAATATGGGTCCGCTGACTCTTGCCGAAGAACGTGATCCGTCCCGCACCGAATTGCTTCGCAGGCTTTTCGACGTGGAACGGGCCAATACGCAGATTCACGCTTAATTACAGAAATTCAGTTCGCCCGGAGTGGGTGTCGCAAGACACCAGGCCGAGGAATCCGAACGCACTTTCCAGTGGTCAATGTTCAGTTGGCCACTTTGATTGTATTTACCGCTACCCAGGGCGGGCACTACGCTGGCATGCAACGAGTCGGGGGCGTTTGCATAGTACAGGGAATCCAGGGTGATTCCGTCGCATTGCAGAATGATGCTCCCTTTGCTGTTGGTCATGTCGCTCCAGCCGTCGGTGTTCACGTGTTCTGCCGGAGTCTTTTCGGACGTGACGTCGCCTAGGACCATCACCGCTCCCGGCAGGATTTCGCTGGTAGTGAGGTTGTAGCGCTTGAGGGTGTTGGAACTGGTAATCCCCAAGACGCAGTCGTCCAGGAGCAGGGTGTCGATTGTCCCGTTGTAGATTTCGACGAATTCGTACTGGGCCGAGTCCTTGGCGGGGGCGGCGAAGTATTCCGTAATCAGGAGGTTGTCAGCTTTTGGCTTTCGGAATCCGGACCGGAGCGACAGCGTGATTTCGACATGGCGCTCCTCTGCGGTCTTGATGCCCAAGGCCACTTTGCTCCGGAGGGAGTTCAGCGTGAGGTCGGGCACCGGACTGTCTTCGGTGAGCAGGAACTTGTCGCTTAGACTGTAGATGGCGTTCCCTGTAGAATCGAGCAGGGAAATCTGCACATCGTATTCCACGCCCAGCTTGAGCATGCCGCTCTTGAAATAAATCTTGCCGGTGGATTCTTCCATGGGGATTTCGTAGCGGTCATTTTTGGAAGTGAGCGTCATGGTGCCGCCCACGATTCCGCTTTCGTTCTTGAGTCCGGTAGGGACTTCTACCACCACGAAGCCTACGATGGGGTGCATCTGGATGGATAGGTTCTCGGTGGATCCGGCTTGTAGCTTGGTGGTCAGTTCGCCCATTTGCATCAGGGCCCCGTTGGCGTAAATCTTGGCCTTGAAGGACCAGTTGTCGCTGGGGAAAAGGTCCATGTTGAAAAGGGCGCTGTCGGCAGAGTGTACGTAGTGGAGCGTGTCTGCGCCGTAGCAGTCCAGCACCAGGCTATCTAACAGTGGGGGAGTGCTGTATTGCAGTCGGAGGGCGACGGACGCTTGTTCCGAATTGCTGATGGCGGTGCCAGTTTCGTGGGTTTCGCTGCCACAGTTCCAGAATGCGAGTGCGCAAAGGATCGATGTGGCCATGGTTGCATGTTTTGTTCTAATAGGACTCATATTACCTCCATTTGGTTGAGTGGTCCTATTTATTAACACGCCAAAATTGAAAAAACAGTTCAAAAAACACCCCTCTTTTGGAGGGGGTTCGATGTAAAATTATTTTAAGGGTTAAAGCTTCAGCGCTTTCTGCCCGTTCTGCTTGCGGTTCCCTTGCAGCTTGGTGGCACAGGCCTTGTCTTGGCGCAGGATTTTCACCAGGGCGCTGGGAGTCAGGTTGAAGGCGGCTGCAGCGGCCTTGGTGTCGCCGTTCTTGGTGGCCATGATGTCGAAAACATGGGCGACAAACAGCGGGAACAGGGGATTGGAGGGTTGCAGGTGGCCGTTGCTCCCCGGGAATGGCATTTCGGGGTTTGCGGGTGCTTCGCGGACCTGCAGGGCCAGGGCCATTTGCATTCGGTGTAGCGCATGGACCTTGTTTTCGTGAGCGCTCCTGCCTTCGCAGGATTTGATTTCTAAATTGAATTCACGTAAACCGAGTAGAACGCCCGTGTTGGTCTTGTTGCGGTGCTGACCGCCGGGGCCCGACCCTTGAAAACCCTTGAGGGTGCAGGCACGGAGCAGTTCGTCCAGCGTCATTTTTAAATAGGTATCGCGATGCATACACTTAAAAATACAATTGTTATGGCCCTTGCGATTGGGGCTTGCGCCTTCTTTTCGGCTTGTGCGGGTTCTTCTGCCCAAAAAGATGCAGGCTCTGGTGAATCCGCCGAAGTCAAGAATGAAAAGGTGGTGCTTCAGGAATCCGATAAGCAGGCCATGCTCGAAACCATGTTCAAGAATTTCCTGGTCGCCATTCGCGAAGATACGCCTGCCGATGATCTCTATGCCATGATGACTGACTCTTCGGAATACTGGCTGGATACGCTGGAAAATCATGCCAGGGTGTATAAGCCTGAAGATCTGGACACCTGCCAGTTCTACGAAGCCTATTCCATTCTGCTTTACCGCCTTTATGAACGCGAACACTTGTGGCAGGTATCCGAAGACCGTATGCTTTGGCTTTACATGTCCAAGGCAGGAATCATCCATAACTTTACCAAGTTGAAACTGGGGCCCATGAAGGTCAAGAATGATCGCGGAAGCATCGGACTTGCAAAGAGCCCCGAAGTGCCCATCATGATTTTTGAATGGGACGACAAGGCCTGGAAACTGGACCTGGTTGAAACGGTTCCCCTGATTACGAAGGGTATCGAAGCTACTGCCGTCAAGAAGAGCTGGAGCAACAAGAAGCTGGCTCTTTACTGGCTGGATCGCGAATACCACATGACCTATTCGAGACTCGATGATTCCCTTTGCGAACCCATTGGCTTCTAGTGGTGAAAATGAATTTTTCGAAGATTGTCCTTGTAGTTCTAGTTTGTTTAAACTCCATGCTTTGGGCCGCCCCCAAGGGTAAGCCTTATACGGCAGGCTCAGCAAAGGTGCTGGGCGCCGTCGATTCCAAGAAGCCCTTTAGCGGTGACCGCCTTTTTGCGACGCTGGATTCCGTAGGTGGTACGGGAACTTGGATGGAGTGGGATATCAATGGCGTCAAGGATCCGTCGCTGATGGGGATTCTCGACCCTATGCTCAATGGCGCGAACAAGCCTGAAATGGTTTGGGTGATTACGGAACGCTCGAAGCCCCTCGCCGCAGTCCTTTTACCCAAGGGTAATGGCGAAACAATCCTGTTTTACGAGTTGCAGTCCCTCGATGCCAAGCCGGCTCCCTTGTCCATTAATCCGGTTCTTCGCCCCGAAGTTGTTTTCAGGGATTATAGACAGGTTTCCGAGACTGAATACGTGCATCGGGACAAGGTCAACTTGAATGTGAAATTGTTGCCGTCGGGAATGATTTTTTCTTACGACAAGAACGGTGACGAACCCCTGTACATGGTGAAGGATTATGCGTCGAAGACTCTTGACGAAAAGGCCTCTATCTTGACGGATTACGAAGATTACTTTAAGTACGAATATTCGTTGATGCTCAGGGCCTTTGTACAGTCGGTCCGTGGAGTATTCAATTGGCAGCCGTGGCACTGGTATATGCCTGCTTGGAATTCCAAGTGGATGCTTAAGCGCTCGGAGCTGGAAGCGATTCTTGTGCGCGGGGTGGCACCTCCGTTTTTCAGGCTTTTCAAGGCCACCACGGCGGCCGGAGAAACCATTGAATTCCGCACCAACGGAAATGGCTATTCGGAACTGGAAATTCGCCGCTAAAGATTAAATCTGGACTCCCGCTATTTGCTATTTTAGAAACGTGAAGCCCAAAGTACTTATAACTCTATTTGTGGTCCTGGGAGCGGTGTGTTCGTTTGCCCGGGTGGTCGAAGATTCCAAGAGCCGATTTGTCTTGGACGATGTCGTCATTGAATCCAGTGTTCACTCCTGTCTTGATGAAAAAGATAAGGGTGGCGTTTTCTTGCCTGAAAATGCCGCTTACCTGGACGGCAATTCGGTCCCGTTCCGCTATTATCGTGTTGCACTCCCGAATAATCAAAAGCCCAGTGTCTCGTTGACGGATTCTAAGGTGGTTCCCCTGGGAAAATCCCTGTGTAAGGGTGGACCCGGCGGTGCCGGAGATTCCTTGCGCTTTTTGCCGATAGACGTTTCTGCTCCGTATATGCGCGATGGCCTCTGGATGACAGATATTCGCGTTCCCCTTTATATCAAGAGCGGCTCTTCGGTATCCCTGCGTGAAAAATTTCGCCTGAAGGTCCAGTTCAATGGTTCCAATAATGGGGTCAACCCTGGCAAGCGAGTGCTTTCCAAGGTGGTAAACCCTGTGGCGGCCTCCCGATTCGGAGCTTCCCGGGCGAAGTCCATCAAGGCGCTGCGCAAGGAAGCCGGCGGAGTGGGTGATGTCTCGTTCCTGGCTAGATTCCAGGTGGGCGACAAGGGTGACAAGAGCATGTCGACCTTTAGCGAAGACGGCTTGTATGCGGTTCCCTTTAGTGAAATTCGCAATTCGCTTTTGCTGTGGCAACGCCAGGATTCCCTGGACGGGATCTCGGTGGATAGGATTTGCCTTTATGGTGCATCGCCGGATACTTTGGCCGACATGGGTCCCGGCGCAAGTGAACGCAACCCGAACCAGATTTTTGAAATTCCCATCGAGGTTCGTGACCATACTCCCGGTGGCAGCAGCGCCGACGGTATTTTTAATGAGGGCGACTCCCTAATTTTTGTGGGCTATGGCAATGCCTTCTGGAAGCGTTGCGACCGTGAAGACCCCTTCTTTATGAATGGGAAGATGGACTATTTCCATTCCTATTCTCCTTATTCCTTTTACCAGAAGTTCCTGTTCGGCTATAAGAAATCGGGCAAGGGACTGCGCCTGAGTCAAAGTGTTCCTACGCCTTCGGCTAGCGGCAAGGATGTCACCTGGATGCGTTATGCCCGCGCCGAAAAGGATGCCATCTTGCGCGACACCTATTTTGGAAAGGCTCTTGACTGGGAAAGGGCGACTGGCAAGGAATGGTTCTGGAAATGGCATGGCCGTCTGGAAACCACTCAGATTTCCTTCTCTGCCGAAGAAGTCAAAGAAACCGTCAATATGCCGGGAATGGTTGCTGGCGGCAAGCAGTATATGGCGGTGTCCTTCTTCCCCCATCGTTCCGTGTGGGCGAATTCCGCTGTGGAATGGAAAGACCAGCCCGAAAACCTGACGCTGTCTCAAGAAAGCTATGCGTATCGCATGGATTCCGTGACGTTTGCCATGGAGGTTAACGGCAACCGCGTTGAACGTTCCGACATGACTCTTATTCCTGGAGGCAATTTCCGCATCGATAACCCTGGTTTCCTTGCGAAAAACAATCAGTACGTTCTGGAAATGCTCCCTAACGAGAGACAGTTTGACCGCTTTGACGGTTTTACGGTGGCCTACCAGTGGAATCCCGTAGTGGATTCTGCAGAATGGCTTTTGCCGGGCGGTTCAGTCTCTGGTGTTATCAATGTTCCGGTTCCTTCCCAGACGAAGGTCATGAAGTTTTCAAACATGAAGCCGGTGGGATTCCTGAAGGCTTCGGGAACGGTTGCGAAGGATAGCATTTCTGCCGGTGAAGATGTCCGGTACCTGGCTGTTCGCGAGAAAGCTTATCGCTCGGGCTTGACAGTGGAGGGCTTGCCTGCTTATGGCAGCGGGGTTCTGACGGATTTGTCGAAACCCAACTCGAAGTTGGAATACCTGATTATTTCTCCGAACGAATTCATCGAACCGGCAAAGGTCCTGGCTGAATTCCGTAATGACGGCTCTGCCGCTGGAACGATCCCCACGTCGGTGGTTGCCTTGGAAGATATCTATAACCGCTATACGGCTGGCCGCGTGTCGCCGGTGGCTGTCCGTAACTATATTGCCTACGTCTATTCCGTGTGCCCGAATTTCAGGTATGTGTTGCTTGTGGGTGCCGGTCATTTTGATTACCGTGGCTTCGATAGCAAGCTTTCGGCTTCCTATTTCCCGCCCTTCGAAAAGGAAGACGGCGTGTATGAAGACTTCTTTGGCATCCTTGATTCCGGAGAAGTGATTCAGTATGGCGAATACGATTTGGATGTTGCAATTGGCCGACTGCCCGTTACTTCGGTGACCGAATTTGCAAACTATATCGAAAAGGCGAAGGATTACGAAAAGAAAGGTGTCATGGACTATTCCGACTGGCGTGCCACCTTGTTGCATACGGCTGACGATGCCAAGAATAGCGGCGTCGACGATAAGACGAAGCACGCCTGGTACCAGGAAAACCTTGTGCAGGCGATTGACAAGATGGCTATGACCAAGGGTGAACGCTGGAATTTCAAGAAGATTTACCTTCTGGACTATGCCGAAGATGCTGCGGGCCAAAAGAAAGATGCCGCCGAAGACTTTATCAATGTCATGAACCAGGGAGCCTTGTTTACGACATACTTTGGCCATGGTTCTAAAACGGACTGGGCCAGTGAAGGTCTATTGAAACCCAGTTATATTGCGAAGCTTTCGAATAGGGGCCGCTATACCATCTTGGGTTCCTTCTCTTGTACGGTGGGCCGGTTTGACGAAGGCAATGCTCGCTCCCTTTCTGAAGAATTCCTGTTGGCTCCTAGGGCGGGATCCATTGCGTCTGTTGGCGCCACCCGTGAAACTTTTGCGGATTACAATTCGGGTTTTGGAACGGAACTCTTGTTGAATTCCTTGATGGAAAGCGGCGGAACCATTGGCATGGCGATGCTCAAATCCAAGAGAGCCGCCAGCAGGACCTATGGAAGGCAGCGTTATAACAATGAACGCTACGTGCTTTTAGGCGAACCGGTGATTCGCATGCCCAGTAGCGATAGAAAAGTTACGCTGGATGGAACCTTGGATTCCATAAAGGCTCTTGACCATATGAAGCTGTCAGGAACCGTAGAAGGCATGAACGACGGCTTCGTGGATTTGGTATTGCGTGAAGGCCGTACGAACAAGAAGATGGATCTCCAGGTGAATGATGATTCCATCGATGTCTTCTATGATGGCGGCTTGATCTATTCAGAGAAGATTCCCGTCAAGGGCGGCAAGTTCTCTACGGACTTCGTGACGCCCCGCAAGATTTCGATTGGGGATACGGCTGCGGAATTTAGCGCTTGGGCCTATTCTTCCAACGAAAGCTCTGTCGGTCGTTCTTGGCTGAGAAACCTGGTCATCAGCGGTATTTCGGATTATGCGGATTCCCTGAACGATACGTTGCCTCCGTCGATTCAAGTGCAGTCCTGTTATGGTGGCGGCGTTGCGACTAATTTTGCCGATGGCGAAACGGTCAAGTTGCAGTCTCCAGCGTGCCTGCAGGTGATTGTGGAAGATTCAACGGCACTTGACTATAGGGAGCAGGCCGATGAAGGCATTTCCTTTGAGGTTGTGGGCGTCCAGGATCCCTTCCATCCCTGGCCTTACCTGGAACAGACTTCGAAGCGTGCGAAGCTGCGCATGAACTTTAGTTCTGAACAGTATCCAGCCGGCAAGTACGTGTTCAAGGTGCTTGCCAAGGATGTCTTGGATAATGTGTCTATCAAGACGTTGAATCTTGAAATTACGGATGACATGGAAGCTGGCCTTGCCGACGTGTTCAATGCGCCGAACCCCATGGGTAAAAAGGGAACCACCTTCTATTTCAAGAACTTGACTCCCGACGACAGAACTTCCAAGGTGGATATCTTTATCTATAATCAGAACGGTAAGCTGGTCCGTGTGCTGAAGGATGCTGTTTCGGGCGTGACCCATTGGAACGGCCATGATAATCACGGACGCCTGCTTGCGAACGGCTTGTACCACTATGTGGTTCGCAGTACCGTGTCTGCTAACGAGAATTTCGGAAAGAAAACTTGGACTAAAAAACAGAAACTATTGATTTCGAGGTAATTATGGATTTAAGGGAAAAACCGGGAAAGGTGCAGAAATTTTTGGAATTGATGCTGCGTTTCCGGTTGATTGCGCTGGTGGTGATGGTTGTTGCGTCCGTGACGATGCTTGCAAAGTCTTGGGACGAAATGGTCGCATTTCCGATAGCTGCTTCTGAAAGATTTGGCATGTGGTTTTTCGGTATCGAAAATCTGCAGGGCCTTTGGAGCTCTTCGCAGCATTTGATTGTCGCCAGTGTCGCTTGCATTGTAATGTTGTTTGTTTTTGGAGGTCTTCGCGCAGGGATTGCTTCCGCTGTGGCTCCGCTCCTGTTCTTTGTCGCCCTTTATGTGCTGGGCGGTAGCGAAGATATGGCCATACCCATGTATGGCGTGTTGGCGGTGGTTTCGCTGGTGCTGTTCCTTTTTGTGAAAATGTCCCTGGCCTGCATGCTGTTCCCTTTTGCACTTTTGTGGGTTTTCCTGGGCGTGCTGTTGAACTTGACTCCGGGCACTCCTGATGTTCCGAAGGATCTTGTTTGGGGCGTGTCTTCTGCGTTCTGTTTCGCTATTTCTATGGCTTATGCCTTGGTGGCCGGAAAGCATCTCGGTGCCGGAGTTCCCCAGGCGGGCGCTCTCGTGAAATCTGCAAAGCAGTTGCTGGTGCCTGTAGTTGTGGGTGCCTTGCTGCTGGACGTTGCGGTTTCTGTGGATATGCCCGGTGGCATTTACTGGCCCTTGTCCGTAGCTTGGTTTGTGGCTATTGCGGCTTGGTTCTACGTGTTCCTTTTCCCCATGTCCAGCTTCGGCCCTTGGGAACGCCTGCGCTCCGGTAGCCGCCGCGTAGAAATGAAGGACAAGAAGAAAAAAGGTACCGCTAAAAAGAAGAAGTAATTCGCCTTTCTAAAAAATGAAAGAAACCCCGTGCGATGCACGGGGCTTTCTTTTTTGTAAAAGGAAATCGGTCTGTTACACCTTTGCCAATTTTTTCTGTGAGCCACAAGCGACTCGTATTAACGAGTCGTGGTGGCGAGAGCGAGGCGAAGCCACGACTCGTTGAAAAAGTTAGAGCCGAGCGGCTTTTTTAAGAGCTGCAGCCTTGTCGGTCTTTTCCCAAGTGAAGCGGGCGCCGGTGCGGCCGAAGTGGCCGAGGGCAGCCGTAGCCTGGTAGCCGGGCTTCTTCAGGTCGAGCATCTTCACGATGCCGGCCGGAGAAAGGTCGAAGGTCTTAGCAACGATAGCTTCGATTTCGCGGTCGCTGATCTTGCCCGTACCGAAGGTATTCACGAGAACAGACACCGGCTTGGAGTAACCGATAGCGTAGGCGAGCTGCACTTCGCAACGGTAGGCGAGGCCTGCAGCCACGATGTTCTTAGCCACATAGCGTGCAGCGTAAGCGGCGCTGCGGTCAACCTTGGAGGGGTCCTTACCGCTGAATGCGCCACCACCGTGACGACCCATGCCGCCGTAGGTGTCCACGATAATCTTACGACCCGTGAGGCCGCAGTCACCATGGGGGCCACCGACCACGAACTTACCGGTGGGGTTCACCAGGTAGCGGGTCTTCTTGTCGAGGAGCTTGGCCGGAATCACCTTCTTGATGAGCTTTTCGATGATTTCCTTTTCGATCGTGGCGTGCTTGAGTTCCTTACCGTTCACGAATTCGTCGTGCTGGGTAGAGATAACGACGGTGTCCACGCGGACCGGCTTGTCGTTTTCGTCATATTCAACAGTCACCTGGGACTTGGCATCCGGGCGGAGCCACTTGATCTTGCCCTTTTCGCGGAGGTTCTGGATTTCTTCCATGAGCTTGTGGGCGAGGCTGATCGGGAGCGGCATCAATTCCTTAGTTTCGTTCACGGCGTAACCGAACATCATACCCTGGTCGCCGGCACCCTGCTTGTCGTCTTCCTTACCGTCGGCAGCCTTGGCGTCCACACCCTGAGCGATATCGGGGGACTGCTTGTCCATAGCCACGAGCACGGAGCAGCCCTTGTAGTCGAAGGCGAGTTCCGGATTCACGTAGCCGATGCCCTTGATGGTCTTGCGGGCGATCTGCTGGTAGTCAATCACAGCCTTGGTGGTGATTTCGCCAGAAATAACAACGAGACCGGTGTTCACGAGGGTTTCGCAAGCAACACGGCTGTTCGGGTCTTGAGCGAGGCATGCGTCAAGGATAGCGTCGGAGATCTGGTCGCAGACCTTGTCCGGGTGACCCTTGGATACGGATTCAGAAGTAAAAAGATAATGTGCCATTGTAGGCTCCTTAATGTATCCAGCACCGAAAAGAATGTCGCGTTTTTGAGCATTCCCAAGCGCTGAAAAAACGGGTTTTTTGGTTTTCTATGCATAAATCTACAAAAACGCATAAAGATTGACAACGCTTGTTTGCACAACTTTGGGAGATTTTTAGTACTTTTAACCTGATTCGCCAAATTGGGAATCCTTTTTATATCCCGCGGCAGGGTTATTGCCATTCCCGAGGGAATTTTGCCCTTAAAATTGTTGCTTTTATCCGCAAGGAATTTTCTTGCGAAGTTAACGCCTGTTTTGTGCGTGGCTTTGGTCTGTTTTAATTCGCTGGGAGCTACGGAAAAGGCTGTTTCCCTGGATTTTGTGGATACCCCCGTGGCAGAGGTGGTGCGCACCCTTTCGTTGGCCTATGATACGCCTGTATTGGTTGATGATGCCCTGGATTTCAAGGTGACGGTCCACTTGGATGGGGTTGGAGTACTGGAGGCGCTTTCGGCCCTGTGTTCGGCCAATGGCTTGGAATTAGTTCAAGAGGAATCCGTGTTCCATGTGCGGCGGGCTAGCAATCGGGGCAAGCATGAATTCTCTAGGCAGGACTCCTTGATTTCTTTGTCGGTGAAAGAGAAGGAGGTGAATGAGTTCGTGCGGGAGTTTGCCTTGAATTCCGGCTTGAACGTCCTTGCGACTCCGGGGTTGGAAGGAAAAATTTCGGGTGATTTGTTCCGGCTGCCAGCAGAGTCTGCCTTTCGAGCCCTGATGAATGCTCATGGCTTTCGGGTTTGGCGTGAAAACGGATGCCTGCGGGTGGGGCCCGGTCAAGAGGCTGCCAAGGAAAATGGTGACAAGATTCGGCTTTGGAAAGACGGGGATTTGTACACTGCCGAAATAGATGACGGCGATCTTTCCCAGGTGTTGAATAGGCTTGCTGAAGTTGCGGAATTGAACTTGGCTCTGTACGGCGAAATCCGCGAAAGCATTCGCTTGAAGCTTCACGGGGTGACACTGGAAAGCTTGATAGAGTCCCTGTTCAAGGGGCGGCGTTACAGTTTTGCACTAGAGGGTAAAACGTTGTATGTGAGCGAGGGCGGAACTCACAAGGCGCTTTCGACAAGCAGGCTTTACCCCTTGCGGCACATCCATTCTGAAAAGGCGCTGGCCTATTTGGGCAAGTTTGCCCCTAGCCCGAATTTTGTAGCCACCGAAATCAAGGAACAGAATGCGTTGCTGTTGGGCGGCTCCCATTTCGAAATCCAGATGGCGGTAGATTTGCTCAAGCAGATAGACATCCCCGCGTTGCAGGTGACACTTTCGTGCATCGTGGTGGAATTCAAGAAGGGCCGGGGCTTTGAAATCGGGCTCCATAGCGGAGCCACCCGTAAGACTGCGGAACGTGACATTGGGGCCCGGGGCTACTTCGATTTTATGGACAAGGATTTTTCGGTGGCGGGCGCCTTCGGAAAAATCGGGCTGCTGCCGGACCGCTTCGAATTGGAGCTTGCCTCGCTGGAAGAAAACAACCAGGCCGAGGTGCTGGCGCGGCCGCGGTTGACCACGCTGAACGGCAACAAGGCGGAACTCAACGTGACGAATACGGTTTACTACTTGGTGAGCCAAGTGTCTGCCGACGGTTACCCGATTACGGATTACCGCTCCTTTAACGATGGCATTTCATTAGAGCTCACGCCGTCGGTCACGCAGGAGGGACGCATTACGCTGGAAGTTTCGCCTGAAATCAAGACAGCGGGGCGCAGCTCTGGCGATGGCCCTCGTGATATTAGTACGCGGAATTTGAAGACGATGGTGGTGTTGAAGGATGGCGAAACCCTTTGCCTAGGCGGTCTCATTCGCAAGAGTAAATCCGAGGTGCGCTCGGCGGTGCCCTTCCTCGGGAGCTTGCCGCTGGTGGGGCGCTTGTTCAGCTATACCTCCGAAGAGGAAGAAGAAAACGAGTTGGCCATCTTTATCACGCCCCATGTGGAAAAGGCGGGGTTATGATGGGGCGTGTGAATGCGGTTGAGGCGCGGCTCTTGACGTGGGAATGTACCACCACCTTCGATGAAATTCCCGAGCAGAAAACGCTGGAACGTCTCTTTGAAAAAGAATTCCCGCAGACGTGTTTGCGCCTTCAAGAGAGCGGCGGTTTCTATCGGATCTGGCATTTGGTGTCCTTCAATTCTTCCGAGGGCAGACGCTCCCGGTTCCTGGTGGCGTTGGTGGATGGCACCTTGGAAAAATGCGGTGGGCGAGTGTTGCCGCGACAGGTTTATTTGACCGCCATGGCGGACAAACTGATTCGAGAGGCCGAAGCGTTGGGACGGGCGAGCGGGAATGATGGCAATTACTTGTGCTACGGCTTTTGTGGAAATGTACTTTGCATTTTCGTGTTTTTTGAGGGGCGGTTGTGCCATTGGTCCGAAGAGGCTGTAGAATTGAAACCGGCTTTGTCTCGATTTAGGCGTTTTCTACAGAACGATGCGCTGTTTTCCCGGGCGGATCATTTTGATGAAATCCGTTTGCAAGGAGAATTTGGGCCTGATGTATTGTTGGCTCAATTTAAAAGGGCTGCTCGGGATTCTTTTTGGCGTCGGCGAGACTTGCAGAAAATCGAGAGGGATGAAACAAATGGTTTGGTGTGGTGGCCTGAAATGTTGCGGTTTTTCGGGCGCAAAAGTTTTTGGTTGATGGCTGTTGTAGTGGCATGGCTTTTCTGGCGAGGGGAAGAATCTTTTTTGAATATTGAAAATCCGGTTCCGGTGGAACTCTCGTTGCCGCCGGAGTGGACGATGTTTGATGAACCTCGAGAAAAAAGTTCCAAGATGTATTCTGAGAAGAACGTGGTGAGGCCTAAATGCAAACTGCCTGAGTTCTTTTTGAAGGGGGTGGTGGCCGAAAAGCTGGCGGTGGTGATGCTTGCTTCGGAGGCTGGGGAATCCCGTGCGTTGTCCGTAGGAGATTCCTTAGAGTCGTTCGTGCTTCATGCGGTGGGGCGCGAGGGTGTAGAACTGGTTTGTGGCGATTCCGTCGTCGTGAAAAAGGTGGGTGCCCGTGAACCCTAAAACTTTTGCGAATCGGTCTGGCGCGGTTTTGCCTCTGGTTTTGGGAATCCTTTTGGCGGTGACCTTCTTGCTGACAACCCTTTTGCAAATGCCTGGTGGCCTGCGGCGGGTGATTGTGCGCCGTGCCCAAATGCTGCAACTGATTTATGACGGCGAGTCTGCCCTGATTGCGCACTTGGAGGGGTTCCCGGAGGGCTATTTTAAGGTGCCAAAAGTTGAACGCTCGCGGCAAGGTCCTTGGGTTGACTTGTCGGTGCCGGTAGGAGAAAAGCGTATTCACGTGCTGGCGGGTATTGCCTGCGACAGCGCTTGCGGAATGCTTCGCTCTTCCAAGCTTCGGCGTGAAATTTATGAGGGCTTCAGGCAGCAACTGAACCGTGAAATTACCGTGGTCCGGCCTCCTCTCGCATTAGAAATCAAGTCCGGGAATCGTCGGCTTCTGGGACTCGTATCTGCCGATTCGGCGGCCCTTAGCCGGGCGCTTTGGGTGCAAGAGGGGGACTTGTTTCTGGATTTGGATGGCGGCGGGAATCCTGCCGCTCGGATGTTTTCTGGCCGTTTTATTGCCGACGGCTCTATCGATGTGCGGGGGAGCGCTGAAGTGGACACGCTCCGGCTTTATGCTAGGGGACCGCTGTATTTACGGAGCTCGCTTCTACGGGACCCCTTCAAAATCCGCTGGTTGGAGGCTTTCAGTGAAGACCGTATCGAAATAGCCCAGGGGGTGGAATTCTCCGGTGTTGCGGTCGCCCGACATGAAGTGGCTTTTCCCCATGGAGTAGGCAAGGTGAAAATGCGTTATCCCTCTTTTGCAATGGCTCTTGAAAGCTCCGAAATTCCGGCGGCGGATTCGGTGCTGGTGCCCGACTTTGTACTCGGTCCCCTTAAACCTTTCCAGTGGGGGCTGCGATGAAAAACGGTTTTACGTTGATGGAAGTTTGCGTGGCTTTGGCGGTACTTTCGGCGGGAATCGTCGTATTCGGGCGTTATTTAGACGGCTTTAACCGCTTGCGTTCTTTGGAGCGGGAGCAGGCCCGGGCCGTAATCGAGACCGCCCAGGCAGTGGAGTATTTCGTGCAGAATGCGCCGGCTTGCCGCGATACGGTGTTCGCTTTCGGTGCGCCAGCAACTGCAATCTTGGTGTCCCTTGAAACGGTTCCCGGGGCCAAGCCTTTGGCCTGGCTCCATGCGTCGAAACCGGCGCCTCAGAAGGTTGTTTTTCGGAGGTTAATCCATTGCAAAAGAAACGAGCCGGCTTTACGCTGATAGAGCTCTTGGTGGCGGTCGTAGCGGCCTCGATGGTGTCCCTTGCGGCGCTCCAGGTTTATGGGGGCTACCTCCGCCTCTACTTGCACCTTTACGGCGACTACCAAAAAGAAACCGCCGCAATTCTCGAAGAACTGCGGCGGATAAATCCTTATTGTTTCGGCACTAGTCTAAGACGTTAGCGGTCTTGGCAGCCTTGGCTGCGGCCTTTTCAGCAGCGCGGGCCTTGTGCATTTCGAAGAGGTTGCCGATGTAGTGCATGAAGCTCAGCACGCTCACCGAGAGGAAGCCTACGGAATAGAGGGCGAGGAACGGTCCGATAATGAACTTCTGCGCACCGATGTATTCCAGAAGACCGAAGATGCAGTAGACGCCCACGCCCAGTTCCATGACGGCCTGCCAGGGGAACTTCTGGGCGTAGTGGCTCTTGGCCTTCTTCTTGGAACCACCGCTCTTCGGGGTGCGGACAAAGCTGCCCTTGGCACCGATGACGGCGGAGAACACGGCGCGGGAGTTGCTCACTGCAATGCCGACACCGAGAGCCATGAGGATCGGGAGGCTGAGCAGGCGGATCTTCCAGCCGGTGTAGCCGGAGCAGCGCTGTGCAACGAAGTAAAGAACAGAAGGAGCGATAGCGGCGAGGAAAATGAAGCTGAAACCGACGGTGTAGGCCCAAGTCGGCAGGTGGGCGACCGGTTCAAAGAACGCGAGCAGCGGCCATGCGCAGAGGGCGGTAAACAACATGCAGGGGTGAATAGAGTAGTGAGTCGTGTGGAGGATGGCGCCAATCTTTACGCGGAGAGGAACCTTGGCCTTGAGCACGCGGGGCAGAATCTTGATAGCGGTCTGGATGGAACCCTTTGCCCAGCGGAACTGCTGTGCCTTGAAGGCGTTGATGTCGTTGGGGAGTTCGGCCGGAACGATCACGTCGAACACGAACTTCATCTTCCAACCAGCGAGCTGAGAACGGTAAGAAAGGTCCATGTCTTCGGTCAGGGTGTCGCCTTCCCAGCCGCCACCGCCATAGATGGCCTGCTTGCGCCACACGCCTGCGGTACCGTTGAAGTTCATGAAGAGCTTGCCCCAGCTACGGGCGGACTGTTCCACCACGAAGTGGCCGTCGATACCGATGGACTGAGCAAGAGTAAGACCGGATTCGGTGCGGTTCAAGTGGCCCCAGCGACCCTGGACCAGACCGATCTGTTCGTCCATGACCAGGTAGGGGATCGTCTTGAGGAGGAAGTCCTTCTCGGGGACGAAGTCGGCGTCGAAAATAGCGAGGAATTCACCCTTGGCAACCTGCATGGCTTCTTTAAGAGCGCCTGCCTTGAATTCGGAACGGTTGGTACGGTGAATCAGCTTGATGTCGTAGCCCTTGGCGGCCAGTTCTTCAACTTTCTTCTTGGCAACTTCGTAGCATTCGTCGGTAGAGTCGTCCAAGACCTGAATTTCGTGCTTATCCTTGGGGTAGTCGATGGCGCAGACAGCTTCGAGGAGGCGTTCGACACAGTTGGCTTCGTTAAAGACGGGAAGCTGGGTGGTAACCTGCGGCAGCTCGTCCATGGAGTGTTCACGATAGAACTGCAGAATGTGCTTGCGGTCAGAGAGACGCGTGGTGCGGCTATTCTTCAAGAATAAGTAGATGCTATAGTAACAGCTAAAACCGTAGATGACAAGGCCGATGCCTGCGATCACGTAGACAACGAACATGATGTCGAGTAGGATTGTACTGATTGCCATATAACCGTATAACCTATATGTAAAACCTTTTGCTCCATTCGGAACTTGCGGCCAAATATAGAAACCTGCGGCCAAGTTTGCTACATTGTGACAGAGATTTTCTTGAAAAAAATACCAAATAAAGACCCAAAATGAATGTAAAAAAAGAAAAATCCGCCCTGGAAAAATGGATGGACGCTCAAAAGGGCGAAATTGGCTTCGAATCGGCACTTCGAAGTTTAATTTCTTTTGCATGTTCAGAATGGTTTAGACGTGAAAATTTAGTTACGATTGCCCCCGAAGAGGCCCTTGCCCGGGTACTTGCCACGAACCTGCCCGACTACCCCCTGGGAATGTGGTTGGACTCGCCTGCGAGGTTCGCCCCCGAAATTGCCGATTTTTGTGAGCGGACCAAGGTGGATCCCTTGCCGGAAGCCCTGAAGGGCGGGGTGCCTACGCTGTTGGACCTGCGTGGGGTGGTTTGTCCGAACAACGCCATGCGCAGTCGTCTGGTGATGGCCGGCCTGCCCGAGGGGGCCGAACTCGAGATATACCTGGACGAGGGGTCGCCTATAGAAAATGTACCTGGAGCCTTGGTCGCCGATGGCCATATTGTCAAAAAAAGGCAAAAAAAAGAGGGCTTTTGGTCGATTTCTGTGGTCAAACGCCCTGGAAGAGTGTAGATTATAGGAGTAATGGAAAACAGGATTCTGATTATTGGTGATGAACTTTTGGGAGAACAGGGCGAAGCCGCCAACCGCTTTGCCGAAATACTCCTTTGTCGCGATGCCAACAGACCTGTCCAGTTTTCTATCAATGCTCCCGCCCCCCAAAGTTTGCAACAGCTCTATGACCGGGCCTCCGCCGACATTATCGGCAAGAAGGCCGGGCGCATTATAGTTGGCCTTGGGCTCAAGGAACTCAAACGGGGCGGTAAAGACTATAACGGAGTTTTTGGGACTTACGAAAAGTTGGCCAACGAAGTCTTGAACAAGACTTTGGCTCCCATTCACTTTCTGACAATCCCCGAGGACATGTTCCCGGTGGCGCCTTCCCAGCTGACGGCGTTGAACGACCTGATTCGCGGGCTGCAGCAGAAAGATGAAAAGCGGGTGAAAATTTTGGATTTTGCCGCCTACGTGGCGGACTTCAAGGAAAAACAGCTGGAACGTGGAAAGTTCGGCCGTAGCCTTTATACCGAAGAGGGCAACCCGACTTCTATTTGCAATACGTTTATGGCGCTGTTCCTGTACGACTTTATAAAAAGAGAATTAAAATAAAAAGGAAGGTAAACATGAGCTTGACAGACGATCATTTCGCACGCAAGATTGCTGCCCAGAGCAAGGCCTGGGAAGAAACCAACGACGCTCCCAAAAAGGAACGCTCCCGTGAACCTGCCGCCCCCAAGATGGGTATTTGCGACAAGTGCAAGAAGGAAGCCCTTTTGCGCTCCTACCGCTTTAAAGAAACCAGCGTGAGCAACGGTGCCGCCAGCTTCGGTACCGTGACCAAGCACCTCTGTGAAGATTGCGCTCCCAAGTCCCGCGCCCAGAAGGACGCCGAAGTGCCGAAACTCGACAATCGCCAGCTCAAAAACCTGATGCGCTCGGCGAGAAAGGGTTTATTGTAGATGTTGCTCATAGAGCCCGCTCGGCTCGCGGCGCACTTGCCGTTCGTTTGATTAGATATAAAAAAGAAGGCTGCCGTTCTGGCAGCCTTCTTTCGTTATTTGGCTGGAGTACAAATTACATGTTGCTGAAGATTTGGAAACCGCTGTAAGATTCTTGGCCGTGTTCGCTTTGGTCGAGGCCGCGGAGTTCTTGACGTTCGGTAACGCGGAGGCCCATCGTCTTCTTGATAGCGTAGAAGATCAGGCTAGCAGCTGCGAAGCAGGGGACTGCGTAAGCAACCACGCCGATGGCCTGAGTGCCGAGAGTGTAGTCGCCAGTGATATCGAAGATACCGACTGCCAGCGTACCCCACACACCGTTCACCAGGTGAACCGAGAGAGCGCCGACCGGGTCATCCAAGTGCAGGCGGTCGAACATGAAGACTGCACCCACAACCAGCACGCCAGCGATAGCACCGATGATCCAAGAGGAAAGCGGGCTCACCACGTCTGCACCGGCAGTGATAGCTACGAGGCCAGCAAGGCATCCGTTGAGGGCCATGGTGGCGTCCGGCTTCTTCGAAACGATCCAGCTGGTAAGGGTGGCGGTAATGATACCGGCAACAGCAGCGAGGTTCGTGGTCACGAGAATCCAGCTAGTAGCCTTCGGGTCGCCAGAGAGAGCGGAACCGGCGTTGAATCCCCACCAACCGAACCACAGCATGAACACACCGACGGTTGCGAGCGGAATGTTGTGGGCCGGAATAGCGTGAACCTTGCCGTTCACATACTTACCGATACGGGGTCCGAGAATCATCACGCCAGCGAGAGCTGCCCAGCCACCCACGGAGTGAACCAGGGTAGAACCGGCGAGGTCATGGAAACCAGCCTTGCCGATGGTGGAGAGCCAGCCGCCGCCCCATGTCCAGCTACCGACAATCGGGTAGACAAAGGCAACGTAGATGACCGTGAACACGAGGAAGGAGTTGAGCTTCACGCGTTCTGCCACGGCACCAGACACGATCGTTGCTGCGGTTGCTGCAAACATGGCCTGGAACAGCCAGTCAGTGAACAGGGTGAAGTGGCCGTTGTAGGCTGCAGTGAACTTAGAGGGGTCTGCCCAGTCACCGATGCCGAATCCGGCAAATCCAAGTACACCGGAGATCGCGTTGAACGTTCCGGGGTACATGAGGGCAAAGCCAATGGCGGCATACATCGTGATTCCTATGGCGGGAACGGCGATGTTTTTGAAAGCGACGTTGGCCGCGCACTTGGCGCGAACAAGACCCGCTTCGACACAGGCAAAGCCCAGGCCCATGATAAACACCAACATGGCGCTAATCATGATCCAAATGTTTTCTGTCATAAAGATGGCGTCGCTGACAGGTACGACAGTTGCTGCTTCGTTCATTGTGAAAATCCTTTTAAAAGTGGTTACTGTTTACCCAATCGCATCCGGGCCGGTTTCGCCGGTGCGAATGCGGATGCACTGTTCGAGTTCGGTAACGAAAATCTTGCCGTCGCCGATGGTACCTGTCCTTGCGCCAGCGATAATCGCGTCGATGCAGGGCTGTACGAATTCATCGTTCACGGCAATCTTCAAGCAGATTTTCTTGAGCAGGTTCACTTCTGTTACGACACCGCGGAAACGTTGGTTGTAGCCCTTCTGCTGACCGCAGCCAAGAACGTTTGTGACGGACATCTTGAAAATGCTTCTCTCGTATAGCGCTTGCTTTACGAGGTTTAGTCGTTCGGGTTGGATATAAGCTGTAACGAGCTTCATGTTCCTATCCTTTGGTTGAGGTTATTTCTTGTTTTGCTCAACCTATTGCAAAAGCCGTGCCAAAACGAAAATCTGGCATGGAACGACAAAAAATGGCGGTCTTTAAGAAGAAAATCAGGTTTTGATAATGTATGTTTACAACCTGTGTTTTTCAATAATTGAAATGATAACTGAAAATGTAAAATTGTGCCTAGAGCCTGAAATTATGTTATATTTCATAGAAAAGCAGGTGAATTATGTCTATCGGAATTCCCGAATTTATCTTGATTGTGGTGGTTGTGCTGCTCCTGTTCGGGGCCAAGCGTATTCCTGAACTGGCCCGTTCCCTGGGCAAGGCTCAGAACGAATACAAAAAGGCCAAGGACGCCCTGAAAGAAGAAGCCGAAGATTTGCAGAAGACTGTCGAGAAGGCTGCCGAAGCAGAAGAAAAAAAGTAGATGTTAAATCTACTTCTTGCTGCCAACCATGTCGATTGAGCAAAATCAAGAATCTAGTCTGATAACGCACCTGGAAGATCTCCGGCGTGCATTGTTGCGTTCCCTTGGGGTTCTTGCCGTTGGCATCGTGCCGCTTTTTCTGGTTTCGCCCTACGTTCTTGACTGGTTTTGTGGCCAGATTGCCTTACAGGGCGATTTTCAACTCCATTATTTCTCGCCGCTAGAAGTATTCTTGCTACAGCTTAAGATTGCGGCCCTTTTGGATGTGGTCGTCTGTTCGCCGGCCATTGCCTGGAATATTTGGCAGTTCGTTTTGCCGGCCCTTTACGAAAAAGAGAAAAAGTTTATCAGCTCCATTGTGGCGCTGACCTCGTTCCTGTTCGTGGCGGGGGTGGCGTTTTGCCTGATTGTCTGTTTCCCGCTGATTGTCAAGTTCGGCATGAGTTTTGCCAGCGATTTGCTGCAGCCTGTTTTTGGCGTGTCGAACTTGGTGAGTCTTGCACTTTGGCTTTCGCTGGCTTTCGGTTGCATGTTCCAGTTTCCGCTGGTGACCTTCGCCCTTGTTCGTGCCGGAATCGTGGAGTATGAGACGGTATGCAAAAAACGCCCCTACGTAGTAGTGGGCGTTCTCTCTCTTTCGGCGCTATTGACTCCGCCTGATATTATAAGCCAGCTGGTGCTTGGCGTGCCGACTTATTTGTTGTTCGAGGCGGGGCTTTTAGCAGCGAGGCGTTATAAAAAGCCTCGCGGTTGATTGCTTACCAGGCCACCATGGGATCGCAATCTTTCATGGGATCGCATTCTTGGCATGAGCCGTTGTTTGCGCAGGGGCGCAATTCGTCTTCTTCAAAAATTTCCTGGTTGCTTCTTTCCCCGTTTTTGTACTTCAGGTACTTGACATTTGCATAGACCTTGCTGACGGTGAATGTGAGTACGCCTATTTCGTAGGAGCTTACGTTTGCCCCGTCAGGGTAAATGACATCTACGATTATGGTGTCGCCAGAAAGTTCCGTGTAAACATCTTCAATAACAAAGTTGTTGGAAGCGTTGTACCCGTCATCGCGAATGGTAATGGTGTTGTCTTCGTTTTTCACCATGACGACATGCGGGGCGACTGCGGGGCCTTCGCGGTGCTGCAGGGAGGCGTTACGTGCCTGGGAGCGGTTGTTGTCGGCGGCCACCTTCACCCATTTGTTTTCGACGCACTGGTAGTGATTCCCGTAGAAATACAGCAGGGTGTCGGTATCGCAGGATTCCAGGTCGGGCCTGTAAATTCCGTCGGGGATTCCGTCGCCGTCGCAGTCGCCACCCGGAGCGCAGACGTCTCGCACCCAGTAATTTGCTTCGCATTTCATTTTTTCGCCGGTGGCGCAGTCGATGACAATGCTGGTGTCAATCATGGAGTTGCAGTTGGTACCATCCTCCGTTGCTACGTTGTTAGAAATGTGCCTGCAGGTTGCGATTTCACCGTTAGAGCTTGAAGAATTCGGATCTTTTTTGGACGAAGAACTGTTGATGTCCTTCGCTTCGAATGTGCTGACCCATTCTTCGTCGGTCTTTGCGGCAGGGCATTCATCTTCGGCAATGTCCGATGTGGCGGTTGTGTGAATCGTTGCCGGCTTGCTGCTGATGTCGCCGCAGTAGCTAATCAGGAACTGTACAAGCATGTGCTCGTCGCCGGTTTCGCATTCTTCGGCCAAAATGTCGACAACCTTCATGGTGTCTTTGGATATGCCTTCCAAAATGTACCCTGCGTACTTGGTGCTACCGTAGAGGTTAAACGCGTAAAGTCCGCATTCGTTCACGCCGTCCTTGACGGAGTTAATCAAGCTGGCGTATTTTTCGGACGCCTTCGGGAAGTATTTGGCGACTTTTTCGACATTGTCCTTGGTAAATTCCAATACCCCTTCTTTAATGACGTTTTCTTCGCCGTACATCGTGGCGTCTTGTACATTGTTTGCGGGGGTGCCGGAGGCGGTTGCTCTTATCGTATTGACAGCAAGGACGCCCTTGTCGAATTTGCTGGGCTTGCTGAGCCTATATTGCCATACGTAATAGTCGAGCGAACCCTTGTCGGAGGGAGGATTCTGGGCATCGCCGATGCTGGATGACGACAGGTCGGTGCTGCTCGAAGACTGTTTGTCGTTAACCGAGCTGGAGGATTGCTTGGTGTCTTTTGTCGAACTGGAGGAATCGTTATCAGCGAGTTCGTTCAACTCTTCGGAGGTTCCCACAATCTTGTCGCTGCTGGAATCGCCGCAGTTGAAGCAGAGGAGGGCTGCTGCGCCCGCGATGCAAATGTTAAGCTTTTTCATTGTTGTTCTCCTTGATGCTTTTGGTGAGCGGAAAAAGTTGAAGGTTCAGGCGGTATACCTGTTCGATATTCTTGTCTTCGGCGGCAACGGCGATTACCTTGCTGCGAAATTCGTCAAGCAGGTTCACGATGCGGTCGTAAGTGCTTCTGGAAACGCCGATGGTCACGCCGCTGAAGTTGCGCTCGTTGGTGGGAAGCTCCAGTGCCGGGGCGGCGAGTTGTGCCATTTGACGGTGCATGCCGCGCATGGCGAGTCTGGTGGCGTCGGGAGTGCCTCTCACGGATGTTTCGGACTGTGCGTAAGAGCCGTCTTTACCCTTTTTGAGGAGCCCGGTCTTGGTGAGAAAATCCAGGGAATCGCGGACTTCCTGAGCCGAGGTTTCCGTGTAGCACATCTTTGCCATTTCGCCGGGAGTGGCGCCGGGCATGAGCGGTGCAAGTTCGCGCATCATGGGGTTGCGCCAGGTGTCGTAATAGGCGAACAGGTCACCTTCCAGTACGCGCACCTTGTGGACCTTGGCGATGGCGAGCATGTCCCTGTAGGCTGCCTTCTTGGTTTCTTCGTTTGCAGCCTGGCCGAACTTGACCATGGCGCGGAAGTAGTCCAGCTCGAAGCCTGCGAGGCCGATGGCTGTAGCGACTCTTTCTACTCCGATCTTGCTGAGCTTGCTCTTTCCGTCGCAGACCACCTTCATATAAGAAGAAGAGGTGAATCCTGCAACTTTCGAGAACTCACGCCACGAGAAGGCGGAAATGCGCTTGCGCTCCTCGTAGTAGTCCAGCAGGTACTGGCGAAAGTTTGAGTATTCGATAATTGGTTTCATTGTTTTCCGTCCTGTTATGCCAAGAATATATCTCTTTTTTTTACTGCCGTCAATAGCTTTATGAAACAAAAACTAAGAAAAATGAGAAAAATCACAAGATTTTGCACAATATTTTAGAAAAATATTCTATATGCAACATGTGTTGCATATGCGGGGCGTTTTCCTTAAAAAAAGACTTTTAGTAGACCCTGATGTAGTCGACGAGCATTTCGTTGGGGAATTGGCTGTCGTCAACTTCGAAACCGGGCCAGTTGCCTGCCACGGCTACGTTCAGCAAAAAGAAGAAGGGTTTATGGAAGGCGTCGGTGCCGCCAGCGTTGTCTTCGATAGAAATTTCGTGGTACTTGAAATCGTCTACGTACATGACCATGAGCTTCTCGTCCCAGGTGAATTTGTATGTGTGGAACTGGGTGATGTCAAGTTCTTTCTTTGCACCGTGGAAGTCGCTGGTGTTGTTTCCGTATTGGGCGTGATTCCCTTCGTATTGCCAGTGATTGGTTCCGTATACGATGTTCTCGCTGTTGACTGCTTCGATGATGTCGATTTCGCCGCAGACGGGCCAGGAAACTTGATCAATGTTTTCTCCCAGCATCCAGAAGGCGGGCCAGATGCCCTTGCCGGTGGGTAGTGCGATGCGTGCTTCGACGGTGCCGTAGGTAAAGCTGAACTTGCCCTTGGTAATCATTCGGGCCGAGGTGTAGCTGACGCCTTCGTAGCTTTCTTTGTTGGCGCGGATGTGGAGGACGCCGTCCTTGATGTAGGCGTTTTCGCTACGGTCGGTGTAGTATTCCCATTCGTTGTTGCCCCAGCCGCTGGCACCTGTGCCGATTTCGAAAGTCCACTTGTCGGTATCGATGGTTTGGCCTTCGAATTCGTCGCTCCAGAGGTAAGGGGATTCGCAGGAAGAGCTTGTGACGGCTTCAGAAGAACTCGGGGGTGTTTCTGCGGAACTGGAAGATTCGGGCGCGAGGGCGTCGGACGAACTGTTTGCAATCGGTTCCGCGGAACTGGATGAAGCTTTTTCGGCCTCGGAGCCGGAATCCATGACTTCGGAAGAAGATGATGCGTCTAGAGTTTCGTTGCGGGAACTCGAATATGTTGCTCCGTCCTCGCTGCTGGCGGGCGCCGGATCCCATTGCTCGGGGATGTCTACGCTAGAAGACGAATCCGAGGAACATGCCGTAAGCGCAGCTACAGCTGCGCCTGTGAAAAATACGCCAAGTTTAGTTTTCGTGAACCGCATGTTCTAATTATATAAATTCTTAGAAAATGTCGGTGCCCAGATCCTTGGCTCCCTCAGGAATTTTCGCGAGAATCGGAAGGCCGGTTAATTTCTGCATCATGAGGATGTTGTCGTTTTCCATTTCTAGGTTCTTGCTGGTACCGTAGCGGTTGACGATGATGCCCCGGATATCAAGGCCGCGGCTTTTGGCGTATTCCACCGTCAGGACACAGGCGTTGATGGAACCCAGTGCCGCCGTAGTCACGATAAGGAGGGGCAAGTTGACGGTCTTGATGATGTCTTCGAGGAATATGGTCTGATTTTCGTCTTTACGGATGGGGCAGATGATTCCGCCGGAACCTTCGGCAAAAATGAACTCGTGGCGCTTGCAGGCAGCTTCAAAGTCTTCGCGGACTTTAGAAAGTTCAACGGGATTGCCTTCTTTGCGGGCTGCCAGGTGCGGGGAAACAGCTTCTTTGTAAACGTAGCTGACTAATTCTTCTTGCGAGTCAGGGAGATTTGCAATGGTCTTGACGTAATCGGCGTCGCCAGCGATCCATTTGCCGTCGCGAAGTTCTGCGCCGCTGAGGGCAGCCTTGTAGTATCCGGCGTCAATACCTGAGTCGCGCCATTTTTTTACGAGAAGTGCGGTCACGAAAGTTTTGCCGACATCGGTGCCGGTGGCGGTGACAAAATAACCTTTAGTTTCAGAATGCATAGTAAATACTTGATTGAAAAATTTCTCATTAACGTCATTGTGAGCGAAGCAATCCATTGCAAAAAATAGATTGCTTCGTCACTACGTTCCTCGCAATGACGAAACCGGATTATTTATTGCGCTTATGATTTTCTTGGCGGCGAATTCAAGGTCTTTGCGGGTGTGGGTTGCCATGAGGCTTGCGCGGAGGCGTGCGGCACCTTTGGCGACTGTGGGGTAGCGGATGGCCGGAATCAGGAGGCCTTCTTTTTGGAGGGCTTCTGAAATATGCATTGCCTTGGCTTCGTCGCCGATGACGATGGGAATGATTGCAGAAGGCGATGTGGGGACATTCAAGCCTTCGCTGCGGAGGCGTTCACAGAAAAATTTGACATTGTCCTGAAGTTGCTGGACGCGTTCGGGATGGGCTTCGATGAATTTAAGGTTGTTGTGCGCAGAGGCTGCAACGGC
The DNA here is from genome assembly GCF_045131395.1 of Fibrobacter sp. Lineage (GTDB taxonomy): Bacteria > Fibrobacterota > Fibrobacteria > Fibrobacterales > Fibrobacteraceae > Fibrobacter. Next base: position 156,547 of record NZ_JBGUQY010000046.1, read on the forward strand.
CGGCGCCATGGCTGTGGTAAAAATAAAGCTGCGGGCCTTGTTTCGGAGAAAGTCGATGAGCTGCTGCTTTCCTGCCACGAAGCCGCCCTCGGCGGCGACGGCTTTGCTCAATGTGCCGAGGGTAATGTCGGCGTGAGCACAGCCGTAGTGCTCGGCGAGACCCCTGCCGGTTCTCCCGAGCACGCCCGTGGCATGGGCCTCGTCAATCATCAGCAGAACTTCATGCTTCTTGGTGATTTGCAGAAGCTCCGGCAAATTAGCGAGGTCACCGTCCATGCTGAAAACGGCGTCGGTGACGATCAAACCGCGGAAGTTTTCTGCGGATTGCTCGCGGGCTGTTTCGAGAAAGGCTTTCTTTGCGTCTGCAATGGCGCGCTCCAAGTCGGCCATGTCATTGTGCTTGTAGACAAAGCACTTGGCGCGGGAAAGGCGGATGCCGTCGATGATGCTTGCGTGATTCAGTTCGTCGCTAAAAATAAAGTCATTCTTGCCGCAGAGTGCCGAAATGGTCCCTACGTTGGCCATGTAGCCCGTGTTGAAGGTGATGGCGGCTTCTTCGCCCTTGAATTTTGCAATTTCCGCTTCTAAGGCCTCATGGGGAATCTTGTTTCCGGTGGTAAGGCGGGCCCCGCCGCTTCCCGTACCCCATTCAAGGACCGCTTCGGCCATGGCTTGCTTCAATTCGCCGATGTTTGCCAAGTCCAGGTAAGAATTGGATGCAAGTAAAATCTGGTGGCGCGGCGCACCTTCGATTGCTGTATGCAATTCAATGTGGGCTGCTTCCGGCGATTCCAAGAGTCGCATGGTGCGGTAGGTATTGCTTGCGCGAGCCGCATCCAATGCCTCTTTGGTGAATTTATCAAGAATGCTGTTTTGCATGGTCTTATACTTCTACAAGAACTTTTTTCTTTTGCAAGAATTCGATGCAATCTTCGGCTTTTGCCTTGCGGGAATCGAACAGGAAAATGCGGCCTCCATTCTCATCGCCCATTTCCTTCATCTTCATGATGCGCACATAGCCCAGCTCCTTGCTGGCGACGTAGCCCGTGATGTAATTCGGGTCGTCGGAGATGCAGAGCTCTGCAACCATGCCGGGGGCATTTGCCACCTTTGTGGCAAGGACGATGGCTTCGTTAAAATGATTCTTGCAACTGTCGACCGTGCTGGAGTGAAGCGCGTCCATGTAGGTGGCGCGTACGCCGCGCTGCTGGTCAGGTTCTAGGCGCGTTCCTGTTGCGATGTCGTAGAGCATGGCTCCGCGCATGGGGAAGGTGGCTTGCAAAAGTTCCGGCAGTTTTTCGCGAATGCCTGCGGCTGCTTCGCCGACAAGTTCAAAAGCCTTGTCGAGCCCTTGTTGCCATGTATCCACGTCGATACGGGTGACGGGCAAGGCTTTCAAAATCTGGATGTCACTTTCTTTGACTTTTTCAATTTTGATGTTGATAAAGTCAGGGTCGCCCTTGGAATGGGTCATGGCGCGGTGGGCCATGGCCGAACAGACTGTTTCGACGGCGTCGCGGCTCACGATGCGTTCTGCACCGGAAATATGCTGTTCGTGTTTCTGTTCGCCTTCGCCGACTTGCTGCGAGGCGCGCATTTTCAAACTGTAATAATCCATTGCACTACTCGTGAAATTCGTCTTCGCCTTCTACGATCGGCGCGGGTTCGCATTCACCGATAAGCTTGATGGCTTCGCAGATGCGGTCAATTTCTGCGTCGGTGGTAATTAGGGGCGGCATGGTGTAAACATAGTTGCAGAAGGGGCGCAGCCACACGCCTGTTTCCTTGATGACTTTCAGGATGTCGTCAGCAGAGGGCTTTGCCTTGAGTTCCAAGACGCCGATGGCTCCAAGAACGCGCATGTCGGCGGCATTTTCGAGACTGCGGAGGGGCTCAAGGTTTGTGCGCAGGCGACTTTCAATGCGCTTGACGTTTGCGGCGTAGTCGCGACTCATGAACAGGTCGAGGGAGGCGATGCCTGCGGAACATGCCAAGGGGTTCGCCATGTAGGTGGGACCGTGCATGAATGCGGGAATCTTGCTGTTCGTAATGGTTTCAGCAACCTTGTCGGAGGCAACGCAGGCGGCCATGGTGATACTTCCGCCGGTGAGAGCTTTTCCGATGCACATGATATCCGGGGTTATGCCCGCATGCTCCATCGCGAATCGCGGGCCCGTGCGGTAAAATCCCGAGGCGATTTCGTCCAGAATCAGCAATATGCCTTTTTCGTCGCAAAGCTTGCGGAGACGTTTTAAGTAACCGGCGTTATAGAGCCACATGCCGTTTCCGCCTTGGAATACGGGCTCGCAAATGACGGCTGCAATTTCGCTTTCATGTTCTTCGATGACGCGTTCCATGGAGGCGAAATCGTTGTCATCCCAAGGGCTGTCGAATCGGCAGTTGGGGCGTTCGGCGAAATAGTGGTGCGGCATGATTCCGCGGAAAAGCACATGCATACCATCGGGATCGCTCAAGGCCATGGCACCTGCGGTGTCGCCGTGGTAGCCGCCCTTCAAGGCGACCAACTTGCAGCGTTCCGGGCGGCCCAGCGAATGCTGGTACTGCACCGCCATCTTGGCGGCGCATTCCACGGCGATGCTTCCTGAATCAGCGAAGAAAATCTTGTCGAGTCCCTTCGGTAAAAATTCTACAAGGCGTTTACCCAGTTCAATAGCGGGCTCGTGAGTGAATCCGCCAAACATCACGTGGCACATCTTTTCGCTTTGCTTCTGAATGGCTTCTACAATTTCAGGAGCGTTGTGCCCGTGGGCCATGCACCACCAACTAGAAACAGCATCAATAAGCTTTAATCCATCGGCGGTTTCGATTGTGGTTCCGTGGGCAGATTTTGCGAGGAACCGTGCGGGTGTATTTTTAAGCGCGGCATAAGGATGCCACAAGTGTTCACTATCGAAATCCTTAATCATACGGGGCCAAATTTAGCATATTTGGGCCGTAAATCTTGTTTGTTGCTGTCTATACGCCGCGACGCTCGGGATCCCAAATGATTTTGTGCAATTGGACTTGAAAACGGGCGTTGTTCTTAACCATTGTGGCGCTATTCAGTAACCAATTCACGATTTCTTCGTTGGAGAGCTTCCCGAAAACGGGCGAGACGAATACATGGGGCATGTCGCTCTTTTTTTCGGCGAGTTTTTTGATGACGGATTCGGTTTCTTCCAGGTCTTCGACGGTGCCTACCACGAATTTTAAGACGTCGTCGGCTCCGAGAGTCTCGAGGTTCTCCAATTTCATCTTGGCGGACATCCCGCTGCTTTTGCATTTCCAGTCCATGGTGTAGAATAGACCGGGAAAATGCCATTTGCAAGGGATGGTTCCGTTGGTTTCGATGTTGACTCGGTAGCCGTTGTCGCTTAGCTGGCGGAGCAAATCCTCTACATCTGGGTGAATCAGGGGCTCGCCGCCCGTAAGCGTTACATGGGTTATGTCGCCGTATTCTTTTACGGCGTCTAAAATTTGCGCAACGTTTATTTGTTTGTAGTCGCAACCTTCGACGGCGTACATGGAGTCACAATAGGAACACCGCAAGTTGCAACCGTGAAGCCTGATGAATACGGCAGGGAGCCCTGTTCGGAGGCCTTCGCCTTCGATGCTCTTAAAAATTTCCGAAACTTTCATGGGCTATACCTCGTATTCTACGAGGTTGCCTTCGCTTTCTTGAATTTGCACCTTGTAGCAGTGGGGGACTTGTTCGCAAATCCAGCGGGCCATGTTTTCGGCGGTGGGGTTCCCGTCTATGACATCGTTTAAGAACTGGTGGTCCAGTTTGCCGTGGACAAGTTCCTTGACGTGCGAAAAGTCGACGACCATTCCGTTTTCGTCGAGAGTTTCGGATTGGCAAAATACGGTAATGATCCAGTTGTGTCCGTGTAGACCCCGGCACTTGCTTTCGTAGGGGAGATCTAGCTTGTGTGCTCCCGAGATTTCCATGCGCTTGATGACTCGGTACATGCTATGCTCCGTATACGGTGGTGTCTTTGATGCCGGCTTCCGATAGTGCGGCCTTGCGTTCAATGCAGGTGGCGCATTTACCGCAATGGATGCTTTCTCCTTTGTAGCATGACCAGGTCTGGCTGTAGTCAATGCCGAGTATTTTGCCCCGGCGGGCGATGTCCGCTTTAGAAATTTTTGTGTACGGGGCGTCTATGGTAATGCCTGCGTAGGTCCCTGCAGAAATGGCGTCGGACATGTACTTTACGAAGATTTCGCGACAGTCAGGGTAAATGTCATGGTCGCCAAAATGGTTGGCCATCATCACCTTTGTAAGTCCGCGACTTTCGGCAATGCCTGCGGCGATGGACAACATGATTCCGTTGCGGAAAGGGACTACCGTGGATTTCATGTTTGTGTCGGCATAGCTCCCTTCGGGAATGGCGTCTGCACCGGAAAAAAGCGACGAAGTGAAGTTCTCGCGCATGAACTTCAGCGGAATCGTCAGGTGAAGGACGCCTAATTTTTCGCAATGGTACTTGGCGAAGGGAATTTCTTTGTCGTTGTGGTTGCTACCGTAGTCAAAGGACACGGCAAGGGCAATTTCATCAACACGGTCATAAAGCATGGTTATGCTGTCCATGCCACCGGATAAAATTAACAATGCGTTTTTCATGGGGTTCCTAGTTTTGTTTATAGTCAGGATGGATTTCGAACTGACTGACCCAAATATAGCAAAATTTTGGGTTATGGTTCTTTCCCGAGAACTGCTCTGGCTAGCTGGTCGGCGCAAGAAGTGGGCTTGTTGTTGCAGGTGTTGCCCAGGAGTTTTGCGGCAATGTCTTCGGCGGTCATGCCTTCGCAGAGCTTGGCGATGGCTTTCAGGTTGCCGTTGCAACCACCGATAAAACGAATGTTGCGGATCTTGTCACCGTCGCGGGTGAACTGGATGGTGGTGGCGCATGTGCCTTTGGTCTTGAAAGTTTCTTCCATGGGTGATAATGTAGTATATTTGTGGATAGTTCAAGGAGTTGATTATGCGCTTTTTTGTACCCACGGATATTTACATTGAAAACGATTGCGTCAAGAATCATGCGAAGAACTTGCTTGCCGTCGGAAAGTGTGCGCTAGTTATGACGGGTCGTCATTCCGCTGCGGCGAATGGCTCCTTGAAAGATGTGACGGCCGTGCTGGCTGCGGGGAAAGTCTCGTTCCTGGTTTTCAATGAAGTCGAAGAAAATCCGTCAACGGATACGCTGCGCAAGGCCGCTTCTATCGCTAGGAAATTTAAAGTTGATTTCGTGATTGGCATTGGGGGAGGCTCCGCTATCGATGCCGCGAAAGCCGTGGCGTTGCTCCTTTCGAACCCGGATGTAGATGCCGACGACCTTCACAAGGTGCCGGGCCATCCGCTGGAACATTTGCCCGTCGTTGCAGTCCCGACTACATGCGGTACGGGTTCCGAGGCCACTCTGGTTGCCATTATCACGAACCATAAGATAAATCTCAAGAAGAGTATCCCGCATGTGATTTTCCCGACGCTTGCGCTTGTGGACGGAAAGTACCTCGCTTCTGCGAAAAAGCAGTTGATTGTGAATACCGCGGTCGATGCGCTTGCTCACATGGTCGAAAGCATTCTCAATGTCAAATCGAACGCGTTTAACCGCATGTTCCCGGAATACGGCCTAAAGCTCTGGGGTGAATGCAAAGATGCGCTCCTTGCAGATAGCGATGTGGAAGCAAGTCTTTATGAAAAACTCATGCTCACGTCAACTATCGCTGGCATGTCTATCGCGCATACAAGTACCACGTTGCCGCATGGCATGAGCTACGATCTCACGCTCCATGCAAATGTGCCGCACGGGCCCGCCGTTGGCTACTTCCTTGCGGCATATACCGAAGTGTGTGCCAAATTCGTTCCCCAAGATGTCGATAAAATCCTCGAGCTTTTGGGCCTCAAGACTCTGGATGAATTTACGGCGATGATTCAGAAACTCATCGGAACCTACACCGTCACGCGCGAAATGCGCGACAATTTTGCCGCCGCCATGAAGGTAAACCGCTCCAAGCTCGATCTTGCTCCGGGCCCGATTACCGCTGAAGACGTTGATTACATTTACGAAAAGTCACTGATTGTTGGGTAGTAGGGTATTTTAAAATGAATAAAAACGCAGGCTCGAATGAGTCTGCGTTTTAAGTTTTAAAGGGGCGCGGCATTTACTGCCGCACAACTATTTATTTCTTCACGTGGCGGTGATATTCCTGGAGACTGCAAACTTCGAATCTTCCGAAGTCGTGCTTGTCCATGAGGCCTTCCACGGTAGAGGTGAGGGCGGCGATGGTCGTGGTGATAGGAATGCCGGACACCACAGCCTTAGAGCGCATCTGGATTTCGTCCACCATGGCTTCTGCACCGGTTTCGGTGGTGTTCACGATCCACTGGACTTCCTTATCGTGGATGAGGTCCAAGAGGTTCGGGCGGCCACGGGAGATGCGGAATACGGCGCGGGTCTTGATGCCTTCGTTGTAGAGAAGGGTCGAGGTTCCGCGGGTGGCGTAAATCTGGTAGCCCATGTCCACGAGGCGCTTGATGAGCGGTACGGCCTTCTGCTTGTCTTCGTCCTTGAGGGAGACGAAGATGTTGCCTTCGCTCGGGACCTTGTTGCCGGAAGCCAGCTGGCTCTTGAGGTAGGCGAGGCCGCGGTCGCGATCAACGCTCATGACTTCGCCGGTAGACTTCATTTCTGGAGAAAGCGTGATGTCCACGCCCGGGAACTTGACGAAGGGGAAGACGGCTTCCTTGACGCTCACGTAAGGCACGTGGACTTCTTCGGTGAAGCCAATCTGTTCCAGGGTTTCGCCGAGCATGCAGCGGCTAGCGTAGCTGGCCAGCGGAACGCCGATAGACTTGGAAACGAACGGCACCGTACGGGAAGCGCGCGGGTTCACTTCGATCATGTAGAGTTCGCCATCCTTGACGGCGAGCTGCATGTTCATGAGGCCGCAAACGTGGAGTTCCTTCGCGAATTCCTTGGCGTACTGGCGAACCTTTTCCTGGATTTCCTTGGAGAGGGTCATGGGCGGAATCACGCTTGCAGAGTCACCGGAGTGAATGCCTGCGGGTTCCACGTGTTCCATGATGGCACCGATGACGGTGTGCTTGCCATCGCTGATGCAGTCCACGTCGAGTTCGGTTGCGTCTTCGAGGAAGCGGTCGATAAGAATCGGCTTGCCTTCGCCAATGGCGGCGGCTTCTTCCACGAACTTGCGGAGGTACTTTTCCTTATAGACAATCACCATGCCGCGGCCACCGAGAACGAAGCTCGGGCGCACGAGAACGGGGTAGCCGATCTTTTCGACGATGGCGAGGGCTTCGTCCACGTTGTGGGCGATGCCGCTTTCGGCCTGCTTGATGCCGATCTTGGTGACGAGCTGCTTGAAGAAGTCGCGGTCTTCGGCCAGGTCGATGTCTTCGGGGCTTGTGCCGACGACGTTTGCACCGGCCTTCTTGAGGCGCATGGCGAGGTTCAGCGGGGTCTGGCCACCGAATTGCACGATGACGCCGGCGCAGTGTTCGCGTTCGTAAATGCCCATCACGTCTTCGAGCGTGAGCGGTTCGAAGTAGAGCTTGTCGGAGGTGTCGTAGTCGGTAGAAACCGTTTCGGGGTTAGAGTTCACCATGATGACTTCGTAGCCTTCGCGACGCAGCGTAAATGCGGCGTGGCAGCAGCAGTAGTCAAATTCGATACCCTGACCGATTCTGTTCGGGCCACCGCCCAGCACCATGATGCGCTTCTTGCCGCGGTTGCCCACGATGGTGCGAACCGGTTCGGAATGGTCGGCGTAGCAGCTGTAATAGTAAGGCGTAATGGCTTCGAATTCACCGGCGCAGGTGTCTACGGAGTAGTAGCTCGGGACAAGGCCTATGGACTTACGTACGGCCATGACTTCTTCCGGAGTCTTGTGGAAGATGTAGCCAATCTGGATATCGCTGAAGCCGAATTCCTTGGCCTGGCGGAACAGGGCCTTGTTCTTGGAGAGGCCTTCCAGGGACTTGGCGGCCTTGATTTCGTCTTCAAAGTAGGCCAGTTCTTCCAAGTGACGGAGGAAATAGCGGTCAATCTTGGTGACTTCGTAGAGCTTTTCGATGCTCCAGCCGCGACGGAAGGCTTCGTACACCACAAAGATGCGTTCTGCGCTCGGACGGGCGACTTCCTTGGCGAGGGTTTCTTCGTCGTATTCCTTGAACTTTTCGCACTTGGCGCAGGCTCCGAATCCGCCGAATCCCGTTTCGAGGGAGCGGAGGGCCTTCTGCATGGCCTGCTTGAAGTTCGTACCGATAGCCATGGCTTCGCCCACGGACTTCATCTGGGTGCCCAGCGTAGAATCGGCCTTCGGGAATTTTTCGAAGGTGAAGCGCGGAACCTTGACCACCACGTAGTCAAGCGCCGGTTCAAAGCAGCTCGGGGTCGTCTGCGTAATGTCGTTGCGGAGTTCGTCGAGGGTGTAACCCACGGCGAGCAAGGCTGCAATCTTTGCGATGGGGAAGCCCGTTGCCTTAGAAGCCAAGGCAGAAGAACGGCTCACGCGGGGGTTCATTTCGATAATGATGCGGCGACCGGTCTTGGGTTCGATAGCCCACTGAACGTTGGATCCACCGGTTTCCACGCCGATGGCTTCCATGACCTTCAGGGAGTCGTCACGCATGGCCTGGTAAGCGCGGTCATCGAGGCTCTGGATCGGAGCAACCGTGATGGAGTCGCCGGTGTGCACGCCCATGGGGTCCAGGTTTTCGATAGAGCAGACGATAACGGCGTTGCCCTTCTTGTCGCGCATGACTTCCATTTCGAATTCTTTCCAGCCCAGGAGAGATTCTTCGATAAGGACTTCGTTGTTCAGCGAGGCGTCAAGGCCGCGGTTGACGATGGTTTCAAATTCTTCGGGGTTGTGTGCGATACCGCCACCGGTACCACCAAGGGTAAAGCCCGGGCGGATGATGAGCGGCCAGCTGCCGATGGTGTTGGCAATGGCGAGAGCTTCGCTCATGGAGTGTGCGGAACCGGAACGGGGAAGGTCCAGCCCGATCTTGAGCATGGCTTCCTTGAACAGGTGGCGGTCTTCGGCGCGCTGGATGGATTCGGCCTTAGCACCGATGAGTTCCACCTGGTAGCGGTCGAGAATGCCGCGCTCGTTGAGTTCCATGGCCAGGTTCAAAGCCGTCTGGCCACCGAGTGTGGGGAGCAAGGCATCCGGGCGTTCGCGACGGATGATTTCGTGCAAAATGTCGACGCTGAGGGGTTCGATGTAAGTGCGGTCGGCCATTTCGGGGTCGGTCATGATGGTGGCCGGGTTGGAGTTCACCAGCACCACTTCGTAACCTTCGCGACGGAGCACCTTACAGGCCTGCACGCCGGAGTAGTCGAATTCGCAGCCCTGGCCAATCACGATCGGGCCAGAACCGATGAGCATAATCTTCTTGATGTCTGTACGCTTAGGCATTCTTCTTGCCTCCATTAGTCAACTTTTTCGATGCGTTCTTCTGTGCGAGTGCGGCTTTTACAAGGCCGCTGAACAGCGGGTGGGGTGCCGTGGGTCTGCTCTTAAATTCCGGGTGGAACTGGCAGGCTTCGAAATAGGGGTGGTTCTTGATTTCCACCATTTCCACCAGCTTTCCGTCGGGCGATGTACCGGCAATCTTGAGGCCGGCCTTTTCCAGTTCCTTGCGGAATTCGCTGTTGTAGTTGAATTCGTAGCGGTGACGATGGCGTTCGCTGATCTTTTCGCTCTTGTAGAGCTTGGCCGCGTTGGAATCCTTCGTGAGCTTGCAGGGGTATGCGCCAAGACGCATGGTGCCGCCCTTTTCGGTGACGTTCTTCTGTTCGTCCATCAGGTCGATAACCGGGTGGGTTGTCTTTTCGTCAAATTCCGTGGAGTTGGCATCCTTCCAGCCCAGCACGTTGCGGGCAAATTCAATCACGCAGCACTGCATGCCGAGGCAAATGCCCAGCAGCGGAACCTTGTGTTCGCGGGCGTAGCGGATGGCGACGCACTTACCGTTCACGCCGCGGCTACCGAAGCCGCCCGGAATCAGAATGCCGTCGGCTTTCTTGATCAGGTTCGGATTCTTTTCGAGGTCTTCGGCTTCAATGCATTCCACCTTAACCTTGGCGTTGTGTTCCATGCCGGCATGCTGCAAGGCTTCGTGCACGGACTTGTAGGCGTCGCGGATGGCGATGTACTTGCCGACGAGCGCGATGGTGCATTCGTACTTGGGCTGTGTGGCCTTGCGTACGAGCTTGTCCCATTCGGAGTGGATAATCGGGTGAACGCTCAAGTGAAGCTGTTCAAGCACGCGGAGGTCGAGTTCCTGCTTGGAAAGTTCACGCGGAACGGCGTAGACGGAATCCGTCACGTCCTTTTCTTCGATGACGCATTCGGGCTTCACGTTGCAGAAGAGGGCCAGCTTATCCAGGTGATCTTGCGGGATTGTCATTTCGGTGCGGCACACCAGAATGTCCGGGAAGATACCGATGTTGCGAAGTTCTGCCACAGAGTGCTGCGAGGGCTTGGTCTTGAGTTCGCCGGCGGCCTTCAGGTAAGGCACCAGAACCAGGTGTACAAAGCAGGTGTTTTCCACGCCGACTTCAAAGCGGAACTGTCTTGCGGCTTCCAGGAAGGGGAGGGATTCAATGTCGCCTGCCACACCGCCAATTTCGCAGAGCACGATGTCTGCGCCGCTTTCGGCTGCAGAACGGAAGGCGTCCTTGATTTCGTTGGTGATGTGCGGAATGACCTGCACGGTACCGCCCAGGTACTTGCCTGCGCGTTCCTTGGAAAGCACGGAAGAGTAGATACGGCCAGAAGTATAGCTGGAGGCCTTGGAGCACTGCACGCCAGCGAAGCGTTCGTAGTGGCCAAGGTCAAGGTCGGTTTCGTAGCCGTCGTCGGTCACGAAGACTTCGCCGTGCTGGTAGGGGCTCATGGTGCCCGGATCCACGTTCAGATACGGGTCGAGCTTCTGCATGAACACCTTGTAACCGCGGCTCTTCAACAAAAGAGCGAGGGATGCGGAGGTGATACCCTTACCGAGGGAGCTTACCACGCCGCCAGTAATGAAGATGTACTTGGTCTGTTTTTTTGCGGCAGCCTTCGTCATTGTTTAGCTCCCTTGAAGTCGAGAATCATTTGTCTGAATTCACCGAACAGGTAGTAGGAATCGTTGGGGCCCGGTGCAGATTCCGGGTGGTACTGCACGCTGAATGCCGGAAGTTTCTTGTGGCGAATGCCTTCCACCGTGTTGTCGTTCAGGTTGATGTGGGATACTTCCACATCGGCGGGGAGGCTGGCTTCGTCGATGGCGTAGTTGTGGTTCTGGCTGGTGATTTCCACGGCGCCGGTCTTCAGGTTCTTCACCGGGTGGTTGCATCCGTGGTGGCCGAACTTGAGCTTGGAAACCTTTGCGCCGAGGGCGAGGCCCAGCAGCTGGTTACCGAGGCAGATGCCCATCAGGGGAACCTGGCCCAAAAGCTGCTTTACGACTGCGGCTACCTGCGGCAGCGAGTTCGGGTCGGCAGGACCGTTGGAGAGGAACACGCCGTCGGGGTTCTTGGCCATAACCTGTTCGTAGGTGGCGGTAATGGGGAGCACAGTCACCTTCATGCCCTGTTCGGCGAGGTTGCGCAGAATGTTTGTCTTGATACCGAAGTCGAGAGCGACCACGTTCAGGTCGCCTTCGGTGCTGAATTCGTAACCGTTGGGGTCGCTGACCTTGCTGGCATAATCCTGACCGTCCAGGCCTTCCCATTCCTGGGCCTTTTTGACGGCTTCTTCTTCACTCATCTCGGTGCCGTCAACGTGGAGGTAGGCCTTCTGGGCACCGTGTTCACGCAGATGGAGCGTGAGGGCGCGGGTGTCAACGCCGGCAATACCCGGCTTGCCCTGGGCCAGCATGTAGTCGTGCAGGCTTTCTTCTTTAAGTTCCGGAGAAACCCAGTCCAAGGAGTTCACCACGATGCCGTTCAGGAACACCTGGCGAGATTCGTTCTTTTCGAGGTTGGCCGCATAAGCGCCCACTTCTGCCGTGGTAAAGACCACGAACTGGCCCGCATAGGACGGGTCGGTGATAATCTGCTTGTAACCTGCCATGCCGGTGTTAAAAACGGCTTCGCCGACGGTGTCGGTCTTGGCGCCAAAGGCGTATCCTCTAAAGACGGCGCCATCTGCCAGTGCCAGAAACGCCTTCTTTTCGCGTTTCGCTTTCCATTGGAACTTATCAGTCATACGATTCTCATTGCTTTAGTGTTAAAAACTCTATAAAAATAAAGGCAAAAGCCAGAAGCTTTTGCCAAACGATAAAGACGATTAAAAACGGAAATAAGAAAAATGTTGTGAAAATCGGAGAGAGTGGCTTGATTCCGTTGCGAGATTGCTGCAACGGCTGCGCTCATGTGTGCCTCAATGGTTTCCGATATTTTCATCGGACTCTTAATGTAGTAAAAAAGGGGGTAGACCACAAGGTTTTGGACGGATTTTACCAAACATTTTTTCATAGCTTTTCATAATATGTAAACCCAAATTCCTTAAAACGAGAAAATGTAAAACTAGGGCGGTTTTGTGGTAAAAAATCGGTGACTTTTGTTAACTCTATGGTGTAAGAATGTATCTTTATAATGGAGGGTAAAGAATGATCAAGAGTGCAAAACTACTTTGGGCCTTAATTCCGGCATTCATATATATAGGCTGTGGAGAGGATTCCTCCTCGACTGCGGCTGAAGAAGTTTCCCAGGTAAGTTCTAGCGACGAAATGACGGATGAGTCGTCGAGTTCGCTAAAGCCAAAGTCTTCCAGCTCGGTAGTGCTGTCCGATTCTACCGTGCTATCCGGCGCAAACATATCTTCAAATGCCGGTGATTCTGCCATCAACTCTAGTGCAACTTCAAACGAGACCTCTAGCGCGAGCGAATCGGCCGATTCCAGTGAATCGTCTGGTTCCAAGCTGTCCTCGAGTTCTGCGGGTGCGTCTGGCTCGGGCGACTTGTTCTCCGGTCTCGGTGCTGCCGGCGGATTTTCGCCATACTGGCATTACGATTCTACAAAGTTTAAACCGCTAGACCCTTCCAAGGCAGAAGGATGTTTTCAGGTTTACCAAGATTCTTTGGTAGGGAAATATTTTTCGGATTACGAAGAACCTTCTTGTGTTGTCAAGCAAACTATTTATGGGCTGGTCAAGAATCTGGTGAATCAGGGGGTGGCCTTGGAAGATGCAAAGGCGACGGCCATGCAAAAGCTGTATGACTTCCTATACATCGATTCTGCTCCAGTGAACGATAGCTTATATGAGAAGGCTGTTGGTTATGCCATAAGCACCTTGTTCCCGGTGGAAAATGGCGATACTACGATGAGGGTGAATTTCATTAATGACCTCGCTAACGGCAAAGAATTCAGTAAATCGGATCGGTGCGGGTTGGTTGTGAATTCTCCAATGATGATTAGAGTGCCTTGGGGTCAGTCCATCAGCAGTATTAGTAACATGACTTCGGCAATCGTCGAAAATATGTGGCAGTTCTGTGGTGGCCTGACGGATTGTGGCATATCAAATAGAGGTGAGTTTAGAAAATACGATTGCGGTGTAGATTTCCCCAATTGTGGCTACAAGAACAGGGAATTTATATGCAAGGGATCGGGTTGGGTTGTCCCGACGGCACAGGATTATGAAACCAAGGACCATGAATGCAAGGTAAACAATACACGTATACCGAGTGATTCAACGCCGGGGATGGAATATATCTGTTACGAAGGAACGTGGCTTAAGTCCAATGAAAATCTGCTCGGTAAATTGCCGAAGGAATATTTCTTTAACGACAAAATTGAATATGGTACTATGAAAGACCCTAGAGATGATAAGGTCTACAGAACAATTGTGTACGATGGTCAAACATGGATGGCCGAAAATATCGATTATTATACCGAAAGTGATCCGACCATCAAGAATTACAGCAAGTGCTCGCAAAAAATCAAGTGCGATTACGGCCGTTTTTATAATGCGGAGGCCTCGCTGAAGGCGTGCCCCGAAGGCTGGCGCTTGCCCAAGAAAGAAGAATTGCAAAAATGGATAGACATTGAATATCTAGAACGTCAAAAGTTCTTGCCGAAGCTCTTTTCTAAGCTGTCAGGGGTACGTAAGGCTTCCGATGATTTCGGCTTGTCCTTCTTGGCCATGATTACGGTTGACCCCTACGGATGGGACGATACTTCGGGATATGGGATTTTCTGGGTAGAAGGCAAATCTTATATACGTATTACAGATAGCATCATCTATTTTGATGACTTTATAGACCCTCGCGAAGATGGCCAGTATTATCCTGTTCGCTGTATACAGGAATAAGTCTGTTCAGTTTGTCTGCTGACTATTTGGAGTAGTAATTTTAGGGCTTGACTGCTAGTTTTGCGCCTGTATAAAACAGGAGTAAACGATGAGTCTGCCTAAGATTAATATCGAAAAAATAAATGCCAAATTTGAGGCATATGGGGCGTTTTTGCTCAGGCACAGAGTGAAGACGCTTTTGGTGTTTGTGCTGCTGCTCGCGGTTTCGGTCGTGGGCACGAAATTTATTTACGTAGAAAGTTCCTGGGACAGCTACTTTATCGAGGGCGATCCGATGCTTGTCGAAACGGACAAGTTCAAGGAAACTTTCGGTAACGACTACTTCGTGGGCGTGCTGGTCGAAAGCGACCATTCCATCTTGACGCCGGACAACCTGAAGCTTTTGCGCGAGCTTTCGAACGAACTGCGCGACAGCCTTTCGTATTCTGACGGCAAGGCGACTTCGATTGTCGATTTGGAATACATGCTCGGCACCGAAGAGGGCATGGAAATCACGCAGATTGTTCCCGAAGAAATTCCGACGGACGAAGCTGGCGTTGCCGAAATCGAGAAGCGCCTGGCCGATAAGCCGGAACTTGCAAAGAAGCTGATTTCAACGGACCGCAAGCAGGCCTTCATCAACATCAAACTGCGTCCCTTCCCCGAAGATTCCGTGTGGAAGGCTGAAGGCGAAGCGAAGGGTGAAAAGGCGGAAGCCCCCGACATGAAAACGGGTCGTGAAACTGCTGCAATCATCGCGAAGGAAAAGTACGCACCGCTGAATCCGCGTGCGACAGGCATGCCTTACTTGAGCTTCGAGAAAATGACTTACATCGGTCAGGAAATGGGCCGCATTTTCATCATGACGATTCTCTGTGCCATCATCGTGATGTTCTTGGTGACGCGTTCGCTGCGCGGAATTGTCTCACCGTTGATTACGACATTCGCAGGCGTCATCATGACTTTCGGCCTGGTGGGTTATCTTGGCCTTTACATGGACGTAACCAACATCATGGTGCCCGTGATTTTGGCTTTCGCAGTCTCGATTGCATACAACATTCACATCAATTCGTTCTTCCGCAAGAACATGATGCTTACGGGTAAGCGCAAGGAATCGGTGCTTTACGCCATGCGTGAAACGGGCTGGTCGGTGCTATTCTCTGGTCTTACTACCATCGTGGCGTTGCTTTCGTTCTTGTCCGTGATGCTTAAGCCGATTCGTTCCGTGGGCATTCTCTCGTCGATTGCGATTGCGTTTATCCTTCTCGTAGCATTGACGGTTTCACCGATTCTCTTGAGCTTCGGTAAAGACAAGAAGCCGAACGCCAAGGTGCTTGAACGCGGCGACACGCGCATGGGAATCATTCTCGATTCTATCGGCAAGTTCGTACTCGGACACGGCAAGCCGATTGCCGTCGTATTCGCCATCATTACGGCAATTTCGATTTACGGTGTCACCAAGATGGAGCCCGCTTTTGACGTGGAACGCACCATGGGTCGCAAGGTTGAATACGTGGACAAGATGCTCTATGTGGCCGAATCGGAAATCGGTAGCTTCTATTCGTACGACTTGGTGATTGACTTTGGCGAAAACGACAAGGCGAAGGAAGTCGAAAACCTGAAGAAACTGGAACAGTTGCAGGATCACGCTCAAAAGTATCCGATGACAAAGCGTTCCTCCTCCATTCTCGACATCGTCAAGGATTTGGACCGCACGCTGAACGAGAACCGCCAGGAAATGTACACCGTTCCCGAAACAGAAGAACAGGTAGCACAGATGCTCTTGCTCTACGAAAATGCGGGCGGTAGCGAAGCGACCTACTGGATGGATTATGACTACAAGAAGCTCCGTCTGATGGTGGAAATTTCGAGCTACAACTCCAACGAACTGCAGAAGGAAATCGAGGACTTGCAGAAATTTGCTCGCGAGCTCTACCCGAATGCAAAGGTGACCGCTGTGGGTAACTTACCGCAGTTCACCGCCATGCAGCAGTACCTGGAAGTGGGCCAGATGACGTCCTTCCTGATTTCTGTGGTGATTGTTGCGGTACTGTTGATGATTGTCTTCGGTAGCATCCGTACGGGTCTTATCGGCATGATTCCGAACATCGCTCCGGGTATTTTTGTGGGTGGTTACCTCGGTCTCTGCAACATTCCGCTTGACATGATGACCGCGACACTTATCCCGATGATTATCGGCCTCTCGGTGGACGATACGATTCACTTCATCAACCACGGGCATGTGGAATTTGACC
The DNA here is from genome assembly GCF_045131395.1 of Fibrobacter sp. Classification (GTDB taxonomy): domain Bacteria; phylum Fibrobacterota; class Fibrobacteria; order Fibrobacterales; family Fibrobacteraceae; genus Fibrobacter. The sequence goes on from NZ_JBGUQY010000046.1 coordinate 173,116, forward strand.
GCAACAAGGATTACCGCGAGTCCATTCTCTGCGTATTCCGCACGGCAGGCCCTGCACTCGTGATGACGACCCTCATCATGGTGGCAACCTTCGCTGGCTTTACCACCTCGAAGGCAACACAGATGTTCAACTTCGGTTTCGTGGTGTTTATCGGCCTTGTCTCGGCATTGCTCGCCGACCTGTTCGTGACACCGCTTCTGATCAAGAAATTCAAGATCTTCGGAAAAGAGTAGCCAAATCTAAATTGATTGAGTGAAATAGCAAAAAGCATCGGTAATTTTACCGATGCTTCTTTGTTTTGAGGTGATTTGGATAACTTTCTAGAACAGATGATTAGGCCTGCAGCAAGGTCTTGCCGAGTTCTTCGCAGGCGGTTTTGCCTGTTGCGTCGGGGGCGTTTTCGATGGCAAGCGGTTCTGCCACAAGCACAAGGCCTGCGGCTTCTGCATCGGCCTTCCACGGATTCATCCATTCGCCGCCACCCCAGCCGTAAGAGCCGAAAAGGGCGACTTTCTTGCCGGAAAGGCTGGGCTTAACGGCTTCGTAGAAGGGCTGGAATTCAGAATCTTCCAGTTCTTCGGCGCCCATGGCGGGGCATCCGAGAGCGTAGCGGCCGTATTCGGCCAGTTGATTCTGCGAAAAGTCAGAAACGCTGAATACATCGGCCTGTCCGCCGGCTGCCTTGACGCCATCGGCGATGTACTTGGCCATCATTTCGGTGTTTCCTGTTCCGCTCCAGTAAATGACTGCAACTTTATCCATTGTGTTTCTCCTGTTTTTTAGTTGTAATATTTATCCTACGGCGAGCATGGGTAGCGAGTAGCCGCGTTCAAAAAGTGAGCTCATGACCGTAAAACATTTCCGGAAACATTTGAAGAGTTTCTCCGATTCGGCAACGTTGCCGTAAACCTTCCAGTAGCCCGTACTTTTGCTATTCTTGCCTGCATTCACGATGAATCCTTTGACATCTTCTAGCGGGTAGCCCAGAAAAAGTCCGATTTCATGGGGGAAGCAATGGCATTTGCTGATACGGTGGGTGAGGTTTGCGATCAAGGCTTCTTCTTCGAAATGCTCGTATTCGTATTGCTTCAGAAAGTGGCGATTTTCTGCCGATTCAACCAATTGCTTTAAGAGGTTGCGTCGGTAAACGTACACGAAACTGCGCCCGCAGCGTTCGGCGACAACTCGCACGAATATGCCTGACGGATTCAAGTCGCGATTCCAGCGGGCGAGTATGGCGCACATGGGTTCGCGATTGTCCATGTCTTTTTCGAGACAGAAGAGGCTTCCGACTTTGCGGGCGGCAAGAGTCGGAGCGCATTGGCGTACAAGCCTGTAATCCATCAAACGTTCTGCGGTCACGGTTTATTTCCTATTCGACTTCCTGTAATTTCAACATGTGGCTGAAAAGTCCGCCCTTCGCCTTGAGTTCGGCGGGGGAGCCTGTTTCTACAACCTGGCCATTTTGCAGAACCACAACCTTGTCGGCGTTGGCGATGGTGCGCATGCGGTGGGCAATAATGATCACGGTCTTTCCCTTGACGAGCTGCGAAATGCCCTTCTGAATCTTCGATTCGTTTTCGACATCGAGGCTTGCGGTCGCTTCGTCCAGGAGTACGATGGGGGCATCTTTCAAGAGGGCGCGGGCGATAGAGATTCGCTGGCGTTCGCCACCCGAAAGCGTGTCTCCGTTTTCACCGATAACGGTGTCGTAACCTTGCGGCATTTTTTGTACGAATTCGTCACAGCCGGCGAGTTTTGCGACTCGCATGATTTCTTCGTCGGTGGCGTTGCGCTTGCCGATGCGGATGTTGTCCTTGATGCTGGTGTTGAACAGAACCACATCTTGGAAGACGATGGAGAAGTTTGTCAGAAGCGTTTCCGGATCAATCAGGCTGATGTCTTCGCCGCCGAGGGTTATCTTGCCGCTTTGAATGTCCCAGAAACGGGATGCCAGTTTGGCGGCGGTCGTTTTTCCGCTACCGCTCGGTCCCACGAGGGCGGTGATTTCGCCCTGTTTTGCCGTGAACGAAACCTTTTTCAGAACTTGCTTGTTTTCGTTGTAGTTAAAGTCGACATCCTTGAATTCGATGTCGAAATTCTGGGGGGCAAATACGGTTACCCCTTCTTGGAGCTTCATCTGGTCCATTTCGCGGAAGCGGCGCAGACGTACATTCACAAAAAATAGTTCGGCAAGGTTGTTGAACACCAGGAAAATCGGATTGTAGACGGTCGCGGCGCACACGATGAACACGAGGTAAGTGAATACATCAATTTCGCCCTTGGTCCAGAGTCGTGCACCCGTAATCAGCACTGTGGCTAGTCCCATCTTGAGGATGCCCTGCGCCGAATTCAGGAACATGCCAACCTTCACGTCGGAATCCAGCTGCGTTTTTTCATAATTGATGCAATCCTTGTCAAAATGCTCGAGATAGGCGGCTTCGCCCGAATAGGAACGAATTTCCTGTACGTTTTCAAGGCCTTCCTGGATGTCTTCTATGACGACACGACGCATGTTGTACGAATTAGTAAACCAGTGGTCCTGAATTTTCTTGGAAAGGGCAATCACCAGGGCTGCTGCGGGAACTACCCAGAAAAGCGCAATGGACATTTTCCAGTTGTAGTGGAACAGCATGATTCCGATAATAGTGACGCTTCCAATGGCAGCGAATAGTTCCGGCACGGCATGCGAGAAAATCATTTCGAGCGCATTGCAGTCGTCCATGATGGTCGATGTCAAGTCCGAAAGATCCTTCTTGCCAAAGAAAGAGAGCGGCAACTTGCGGAGCCTTTCTGCGATCGAGACACGGCGGCGCATACTTTCGTCGTAGACGCTATCGTAGGTAGCGGTATACGAGAATCCATAAATCACGAGGATCACTACGAATAACACGGCGGAAAATCCGATGTAGAACCAGATTCCGTGCGGAGTTTTGACTGCAAATTCGCCGACACCCATGTGTTCCATCAAGAAGAAAAACAGCAACATCATCGGGAACATGAGCGAAACAAAGTGTAGGAATGTCCACACAACGCCGCGGACGAACGTGTGAGAGCCTTCTTCCGAAAGAGCAAAAGTATTCTGAACCCACTTATACATTTTCGCCTCCTTCATTATCCTTGGAATTGTCGAGGGTCCATGTGACGGACTGCTGGTATTCGGCCCACATCTTGGCGTAAATGCCGTTCTTTTCAAGTAATTCCTTGTGTGTTCCGCGTTCGGCGATTTCGCCTTCTTCGACCACAATAATCTGATCGGCGTTCACCACGCTTGTAAGCCTGTGTGCAATCATTAGCACGGTCTTGCCTGCGGCTAGCTTGTGCAGGGCTTCCTGAATCAGTCGCTCGTTTTCGGGGTCGGCGAAAGCGGTTGCTTCGTCGAGAACCACGATGGGAGCGTTCTTCAAAATGGCACGTGCAAGCACCACGCGCTGCTGCTCGCCGCCAGACAGGTAGGTTCCCTTGCTTCCGATAACGGTGTTGATTCCGTTGGGTAATTTTTCGATGATTTCACGGCATTGAGCGAGGTCGAGCGCCTTGTTGACCTGCTCAAGAGTTGCATCGGGCATGCCGTAGCGCACGTTGTCCAGAATGCTCATCTTGAAAAGTCTCGTATTCTGGAATACGAACGAGACGTTCTTCATCAGTTCCTTCGGGTCAATCTTTTTTACGGAAATCCCGCCAATGGTGATTTCGCCGCTGTCGACATCGAAGAATCTGGGCAGAAGCTTTGCTATCGTGCTCTTGCCACCGCCCGATGGCCCGACAAGTGCAACTGTGTGGCCTGCCGGCACCGAGAGAGAAATGTCGCTCAGGACCTGCTTGTCGGTATCGGGGTAGGTGAAATTCACGTTTTGAAATTCCACGTCATATTTTCCCATGGGAATGGGATTTGCGCAAACTTCCAAATCCTTGGTACGAGCGATATCGTTGATGCGGTCAACTGCAAGGCCCGCTTGGTTCGTTGCGTTGCTCAGATACATGCTGCGCATTACGCACTGTGTGAACAGCGGTGTCACCAGCACATAAATCATCATGTTCACAATGGTGAGTTTTACGTCGTCACCATGTCCGATAATCAGAATTGCGACAGGCACAAGGAACAGTACGAATCCGTTTACGAGCGTGGTGTAAATGCAGTAGGGAACCTTCCAGCTGGCAGAATAAGCCATTATCATGTCGTGGTAAGTTTCTATGGTCTTGTAGAAACTCTTGAACGAATAAATGGTCTGCTGGAAAACCTTGACTACAGGGATGCCGCGTACATATTCGACGGCTTCGCTGTTCATTTCTTCCAGCGACTTCATGTAGCGTTCCATGAACTTAGTGCCCTTGCGGCCTAGGGTCCCCAAAATAAAGATGGCGTATCCAATGGGAACAAGTGCCGCAAGACCAAGTCGCCAATCAAAAACGAACATCATGACAATCGCCACAATCGGAATGAGAATGGTGCTTGAAATGTCGGGCATCTGGTGGGCGATGAATGTATGTGTAATTGCGGCGTTGTCGTCGATGATTTTGCGGAGTTTGCCCGTCGGGTTCTTGTCGAAGAATCCGAGCGGAGCCGACATCAACTTTTTCATGGCGAATCGGCGTAAATCGCCTTCAAGCCTGAATGCCACTAGGTGCGAACAGGCGAGGGCTGCAAAGTAAAGCAATACGCTTGCAACAGAGGCGAGAACTGCGCCAATGGAGTAATCGAAAATCTTGATGTCCGTCATGTCGCCACCCGTAAGGATTTCGCGGACAATCAGCCACATCAGTAAAAAAGGCACGAGCCCGGCGAGGGCGCTCAGTGCCGAAAGAAAAAGTGCCAGCGGGAACAGCGGTTTTCGTGATCCCATGTATGCGTAGAGTTTAGAGAAAGTTTTTTTCATAATGGCTATGCGACGTTTTCCATTCTGTATTTTTTACGGTATTCCTTCGGGGTCATGCCCATCACGTCTTGGAAGGCGTGAGCGAACTTGCTTCCGTTATTGTAACCGACGGTGCCTGCGATTTCGAGGATTCCTCGGTCACATTCGCGGAGTTGCTTTGCAGCATGCTTCATGCGTTCGCGGCGGGCGTAGGTGAATACGGGCAGCCCGAATACGTTCTTGAAGCAAAGCTTCATTGCGGTAGGCGGCATGTCGAATTTTTCGGCGAGTTCTTCGATTGTGTAATGAGAATCGATGTTGTCGCAAATAAAGGAGCGGATGCCGTAGACTTTTTCTACTTGTAGCATGGAAATGTTGCAGTCGCGGCAAATCGATTCGCGGCTTGCGTCCATGTTCTTGAGGGTGAGGAGAATTTCAAGGAGGCCGAGGCGTGCATATTCTTGATGCATGTTCTCCTTGATACGGGAGAGCTTTCCGAATACGGCTTGAATTTCTTCGCGGGTGTGTACGATAAAGGGCTTTTCGTTGATTTTGAATTTCGTCTTAAAAGCGTCTAGATTCAGATCGAAGCCGGCAAATATGGTGCGAATGGAATCTTTTGCTTCTTCGTAGAACAAGATGAGTTCGCCTTTGTAGTCTTGCGAACGCTTGAGGGAACTCAGTGCCCAGGGATTGCAGATAAGCATTTCACCCGATTCAAGGTGGTTGCAAGGTAAAATTCCGCTAGCCCATTCAATTCTTCCTTGACGGCAGAATTCCAGTGCGAAAATGGGGGCTTTTGTAGGGACATTGACGCACTTGTTGATGTTTTGCCGCCACTCGATTCCGGCGATGTTTAGCATTTTTGTTTCCTTCCAAAGTCTTGATGTTAGCCACATCTCAAAAAGTGAGTCAAATCTAACTTTAATTTAAAACTTTGTCAAGGCTAACTTAATGGCGTTTTTTGGGGTAAAACGAGCCTTTTTTGCATTATTTTACTTACGATTTTAGCGTTTTTGTCTGATTGGAGCCAAAATGAGCTTGTTGGGCTGAAAAACTGATTGGATTTTTATATCGCCATTTGGAGTAGATGTCCGAAAAGTGCTTTTCTAAAATGCACCGCAAAATTAACAACGCGGCTTGTCCGCAATTTCCTTAGGAGTTATTTATGAAATCTAAATTCTTGGCTACACTTGCTGTGGCTTTGATCTCTACCGCCCTGTTCGTTGCTTGTAGCGACGATTCCTCTTCTTCTGCCGCAAATGACGGTGACTACAAGCGTGAATATGCAACGGCTATTGCCTCTGGCAATACCATGTTTATCGGCACCATGTCGATTGATCATACCGAAGATATCGGGGAAGATTATGTTGAAGTCGGTACCCGTTCTGGCGTGATTTATCACGATGGATCGCTCTTTATTACTGATTTGGACATCGGCTCTGTAGCCCGCTATGCGCTTGACGAAAATAACAAGATTGGTGCAAAGCAAGGTGAAATTACAATGTCTGGTGTTTGGGCAAACCACATTTTCTTTGTGAACGATGAGAAGGCTTATTTGGCCGGTATGGTGGATTCCCTGATTATCTTCAATCCCAAGACAATGAAGGTGACCGGCTCCATTGATCTTTCCAAGTATAAGGATCCCACTGCCTATGCGGTGAGCCCGGGAACTGGTATCATTGTTGACGGTCGTCTTTATGTAGGTCTCTTGCAGAACGTGAGCGATTATGCGACGGGCGATGTTGCCGAAGTGGCCATTATCGACGTGAAGAAAGACAAGGTTCTCGGCGTTGCCAAGGATAAGCGTGTCGCTGCGGTCGGTTCGCTTGATGACAGCCAGAATGAAGCTTTTGTCGAAGCTGAGGGCTATATCTATGTGTACAGTAATGCTTCCTGGAGCTATGCACCGGGTCAAAAGGATGGCTTCCTTCGCATCAAGGTTGGTGAAAAGGAATTCGATAAGGACTATGTGTGGAATGTTTCGGATGAAGTGTCCATCAAGGATGTGACGAAGAAGGGCGTGTTCAAGTATCTTTCTCCTTTTGCCAAGGCTGAAGGTTCTACGGTTTATGCTTACCTTAACGTAATGAATGACTTGAATAAGAGCTGGGATACGCAGCAGGACTACTATAATGCCACTTGCAAGGCCGTTAAGATTGACCTTGCTAAGAAGAAGATGGATGCTCTTCCCATTCCTTACACTTCTGCTTATGCTAGCTATGGCAAGTATGTCGAAGAAGATGGTAATGTGCTGTTTGCCGTTTCTACCGAAAAAGATGGCAATGCCTATTACCGCTACGATCCCAAGAAAGACAAGGCCGAAAAGATTGCTGACGTAGAAGCGATTCCGATGTGGATTGTTCCGCTGAAGTAACCGCTACAATCAGCCTTTATTCTCCATTGACTTCCTGGTTTGTCCAGGAAGTCGCTTTTTTTATTAAACCCTTCCTGCAAATAGATTACTGAACAGTAGCAGACCGGATACAAATATCAGGATGCCGCCGGCCAGTGTTGCCACGGTGTAGATGGTGGTAGCGAAACGGCTGTGCTTGCTGCCTGCGTCGATTCCTTTGCGGAAAGCTACGGCGGCAATTCCGAAGGCCACGTTGGTAATGGTCATGCCAATGCAAATGACGAGTGCTCCAAGGAGTGAAAGGGCTACCATGGAATTTAGCAGGCAGAACAAGACGATGAGTGCGACGGCGGGGCAGGGGACGATTCCCGTAATGGCTGCCACTCCGATGATTTCGCGCCATTTTGCGATGGGGGGCATGATTTCGGAATGTTCTGATTCAATTTTATTTCGCTTTAAAAGGTCGCGGATGGCGAGTACGACGAGCAAGAGACCTGTAATCATAATCAGGATGTAGCTTGCCTTTTCGACGCCCATGCGGCCTGTTTCAAAGGCTGGGAAGACGGTTGTCTTGAAAATTGCATACAAAATAAGAAGTAAAAGGACGGCACTCAGCGTGTGGACGACTGTAATCCCAGCTCCTAAAGCGACTCCTTGCCGCCACCTGCCACGGCGTGCGATAAAATAGCCTACAACGATGGATTTCCCGTGCCCAGGGCCCAGAGCGTGCAGCATTCCGTAGATGAGGCATATGGCGAGAAATTTCCAGATGGCACCCCAATCTCCGCTTTTCATGGCCGAAATGGCGGCTGTGATTTTTTCGCGGAGTGTTTTTTGCGCTTGAGAAATGATTGCGACGAACGATGTCTGCGTCGATGTCGGTTGCACCGAGCTTACAGCCTGTTCTGCAGAGGCTGTGTCTACAACGGCTTCGACATTTGCTGTCGGAGAGTCTGTTGTGCCTACATCGAAGCGCTTCTTTTTGACGGCTGCAGATGCGGTGAACGAAAGAATAAGAATTAGGAAAAAAACGATAGACCTTTTCAAAACGATATCCTCGGGATGTATTCTTAAAATAGTTAAAAAAATCGAAAGTGACGAATCCGTTTGGGTTTTTACACGCCTATTTGGAGTAGTATAAAAAATAAGTTTAGTCTAACTTTGGAGTCGAAATTTTTAGCCGTTGATACGGCGGGAGGATATATGAATAAGAAAATGTTGAAAAAAGCTGCTGTTTTGGTGATGGCATTTGCTGCCATGGTGGCTGCAGAAAACCTGACCGGCCGAGATGTTGTCCAGAAGGTACATGATCGTCCCGATGGCGATACGCGTAGCTCAGAACTCTCTATGACGCTTGTGAATAAGACCGGCAATAAGCGTGAACGTAAGATTACCTCGTTTGCCATGGATGTGGGTAAAGATACCAAGCAGATTATGTTCTTCCGTTACCCTAACGATGTAAAGGGAACGGGTTTCTTGACGGTAGATTACGACGACATCAATAAGGATGACGACAAGTGGCTTTATTTGCCCGCCATGAAAAAGACTCGCCGCATTAGTGGTAAGAGTTCCAAGACGGATTACTTCATGGGTTCTGACTTTACCTACGATGATGTGGGTCAGCGCAACATTGACGAAGATACTCACACGCTCGTGCGCGAAGAAAAGGTCGATGGTGTGGACTGCTGGGTAATTGAATCTGTTCCCAAGAAGGGTGATGAAATCTTTTCGAAGAAAATCTCGTGGATTCGTAAGGACTGCCTGATTGCCGCTAAGGTGGAATACTATGACAAACTCGGTAAACTGCACCGTTTCTTGAAGGTGGAAAAAGTGGTTCAGGTAGATGGATTCTGGGCCATTGGCTTGATGACCATGGAAAACGTGCAGACGAATCACAAGACTATCCTGGAATTTAGCGATCTTAAGTTCAACATTCCGCTGGATGCTAAAACGTTCACTGTGCCGCGCTTGGAAAGAGGATTGTAGTGATTCGTTGGATTTGGTTCTTTGCGGGAATCCTTGCGGTGGCGGCAGCTGCCCAAGAGTCCCCGTTTCAATTTAACGGCTTCGTGGATACGTATCATGCCGTGCAGACGAAATGGCCTCACGACTTGACGTCTTCTCGGACGCGTCTTCGTACCGAAATGCGCGTGGATTACGATAACGCCTATTTGTTTGCGAGCTTGAATGCCGTGCACAATAGTATCTTGGAAGATCGTACCGGCGTGCAGCTGCAAGAAGCCTATTTCAACTACCAAAATGATGTAGTTGAAATTCGTGCGGGTAGGCAGATTGTGGTATGGGGCGTTGCCGATGGACTTCGTGTGACGGACTTGATTTCGCCTGTGGACTATACGGAATTCATGTCGAGTGACTACGATGACTTGCGTATGGCTGTGGATGGTTTTCGCGTCAAGTATCCTGGAGAACGCGTGAATGCAGAAATTGTTTATGTGCCTGCACCTCGCTATTTCCAGATGCCTCTTGAAGAAGAAAACCCGTGGCGTCCGGATATGCCGGAAAATGCGATTCTCGATTTTCCTGATGGCCCCGATACTCGCTTCAAGAACGGTGATTTCGGAACGCGCTTGTCGTTCTTCCTTTCGAATGTCGATTTCTCGGTGTCTGCGCTCCATACGCATAACCAGTCGCCGGTGACGGTGGCGGGCTACGATTTCGAAAAGGATTCCATCGTGATTTACGGCATTCATGAACCGATGACGATGATTGGTGGCGATATGTCGATGCCGTTAGGTGAATTCGTGATTCGCGCCGAAGTGGCGGAATACTTCAGCGAAGCGCTCGGCTATGCCAACAGCCTTGATTACGCCCGCAAAAATACCTTCAACGCTCTCGGAGGTGTTGACTGGTATGCTGGCGATAATTGGACTTTGATGGTTCAGTATTTGCATAAGTACATCGCCGATTATTCTCACGAACTCGCAGCTGAAAAGAATAGCTCCGAAATGACATTCCGCATTTCGAAGGAACTTTTAAACAATACGCTCAAGCTTTCGCTTTACGGGATGTTCGACATCGATAATCTTGCCTATTATGGTCGCGCCTCGGGCGATTATGCCCTTACGGACCAGGTGACATTATCGGCTGGCTATGACCATTTTGGTGGCAAGCGTGGACAACTCGCAAAGTACAAGAAAAACCGTGAAATTTGGGCAAAAGCCAAGTACTATTTCTAAATGAAGAATCCTTACGCATCGTTCCTCATGAAAAACGCCTTTGGGTTGGGCGTCTGCATTGCAATCGTATTGCATGTCAGTTTTTACGCATGGGGATTTTTGAGGAGCACGCAAGTGGTTACGACTCGTGAAGATGTGGAAGTGATCCGTGTGGAACGCCTGTTGCTTACTCCGCCGGAGCCGCCTCCAGAAGTCAAAAAAGTCGTAAAAAAAGTGGTCCGCGCTAAAATTATCCCGAATATTGTGCAAGATACGGTTCCTGAGCCGGAACCCGAGCCAGAACCGGAGCCGATTATGGTTACGGACGCCGAAGTTGTCGAAGCCGCCCCGGTTGTCGAAGAACCTGTGGCACCACCGCCACCGCCACCTCCGCCGAAACCTTCGAAGGATTCTCTGATGAAGGTGACGCGCGCTTACCTGATGGGGCTTAGCAAAGAATTCGAAAAACGCAAGGATTACCCTGCGACAGCCCGCCGCCTAAAGCAAGAGGGTACTGTGCGTGTGCAGTTTACGGTGGCCCGCGATGGCGCTATTAGCGGTGCGGTTGTGGCGAAACCTTGCCCCTATTCTTCGCTGAACGAAAGTGCGCTCGCAGCTGTTTTGGCTGTATCAAAATTTGACCCGATTCCTGCAGTTCTTGGAAAGAACGAATGGAAAATGGAGATTCCGATTAAGTATAACCTTCACCAATAAAAAGGAGATTCCGGCTCGGAGACCGGAATGACATAACCATGAACTACATCTTAGACTTTATTCAACAGGGTGGCGTAATTGCCTATGTGCTCGTGACCATGAATTTTGTGGGTTACGCCATCATTATCTGGAAGATTATTTCGCTGATTCTTTTTAACAGAAGCATCCGCAAGCGACTCCCGTCCAAGATTTTGCATCGCGTGGTGACTCACAATACCGATCACCATATTATTATGGAAAGCATCCGTACCGAAATTGCACTTGCCTTTTCGCCGCTGCAAAAGGGCATGACTACGATTGAAAATATCGCAAGTATCTCGCCGTTGCTGGGCCTTTTGGGTACGGTGTTTGGCATTTTCAACGCCTTCAGCGTCATCGCCGTTTCGGGCCTTTCTGACGCCGGTGCGTTTGCCACGGGCATTAAGCTTGCCCTTATTACGACGGTGATTGGCTTGGTGGTTGCCATTCCGCATGTGATTGCCTTCAACTACCTGAATGCAAGCATGGAATCGGAACAGGATAATGTGGAAAACGATGTGCTTTTGCAGCTCGGCCGCATTCTCAAGGAAAAGGACCACAGGCGCGCTGCTGATTCTGCAAATGAGGATGCATAAATGGCTAAACGAACTCGCCGCATAAGACCTGACATGACGCCGCTCATTGACTGCGTCTTCTTGCTGTTGGTGTTTTTCTTGGTGACATCGGTCTTTAAGCAAGATGAATCGGTGCTCAAGTTGATTTTGCCCGAAACCCAGAGTGAAGTCAAACGTGATACTCCCGAAGGCTTGTATATCGAACTTTCGGAAACGGAACTCGCCTTTAACGGGGAACGCGGAACGCCCGATGATTTGCGTGCTAAGGCTGCTGCCGTTCAGAACAAGAAATCACCAATCGCCATTAAGATTGACAAGGGAACGACTTACGAACGTATTGCCGTTGTGCTTGATATTTTGCAAGTCGAAAAGCTTTACAATATTCAACTGATCAATGAACTCGAAGCAGGGGAGTAATCCTCAATGAAAAAAAAATTTGAATTTAAGTTCGTCACGCTGGCCTTGACCATTGCCTCGATGACTTTGATGGCTGCGGTTTCGGCACGTGCCCAAGAAGACGATGTGACATCTATTGATGATTTCTTGGAAGAAACCAATGATAATACATCTGCAAATGTTGCTAGCGAAGAAAAAACGAATAGTGCGCCGACAGCAGGCGTGACGCAGTTGGACGAACTTTCGGTGGATACGGATGCCGAAGCAGAACAGGCTAAGCAGGCGAAAAAGGTGGAATCGGCTTCGACCATCGACGCTACGGAACTGCAGAATACCAGCAAGAGTATTTCGAAAGCGGTCAATACATCTTCGGGCGTTAAGGTGCGCAAGTCTGGCGGTATGGGCAGCGAAGGCAAAATCAATATCCGCGGCATGGAAGGCAAGAATATCAAGGTGCTTGTCAATGGTGTTCCTGTTGAAACCCAGGGCAATATGGGGCTAGACGATATTCCCATCGATCAGATTGCCGATATCGAAGTGTATAAGGGATACATTCCTGCTCGATTCGCGACTGACGGTGCAGGCGGTGCAATTAATATTGTGACCAAGAAACGCCCTGCTAATTCGGTAGACGCTTCTTACAGCTTTGCCAGTTACAATACCCATAAGGCCTCGCTTACGGCTAGCCATACCATTGATAGCATTATAGGTGCGGCAGCCCTTGAAGTCGGCGTGTCTGGCTACTTTAACCATTCCGACAACGATTATGAGTTTACATCCCCGAAGATGAAAAGTTCTACGGGAAAGGATACTTCTGTCATTCGTGATCATGACCATTATACTTCGTATAATGCTCAAGTGTTTGCGAATTTGATGGGGGCCTGGTTCGATAATGTTTCGCTTGGTGCAAGCTATGGGGCGAGTGAACACGAAATTCAAGGAGAAGAATCCCGCATTACAGAAACGATGATGGACGGTTACAATTGGGGCGCGACATTTGGCCTAGATAAGAGAAATCTGTTTGTGAAGGGTCTTGGCTTTGGCAATTATTTCGCTTTTGCTTATGGTAAAAGTACGGTGACGGATACGTCGCGTGTGCATTGCCGTAACTGGTTTTCTTGCGATACTGCAGCGAAAAATGTTGGCGAACTTTCGATGATGGGTCTCCCGAAATTGCGTACGGTAGAGTCGTTCGACTTTAATGATTTGTTGAACCTGGATTACGAATTCTACAAGAATCAGACAGTCTATTGGAATACCTTGTTCAGATACCGCAAGGAGAATCCAGAAGATGATGTGGGCTCCGAAATGGTTGGCTTCAATATGGCTGGGTATCCCGGCAAAACGTATTCGATGACGACTGGGCTTTCTGTAGAAGACCAAATTTGGAATGAGCATATCCAAAATTTGATTGGCTTCAAGTTCCATTACCTTAAGGCAGATATTTCGAAACCGGTCTATTCTACGCTCAATGAACCCGAATTGCAATCTGACGACTATAAAGAATTTAGTTATGACGAAAGTGTCCGATTCCAAATCGTCAAGCCTTTTGCGATAAAGGGATCGTACCAGCATGCGGTTCGTCTTCCGACTTCCGAAGAACTTTTTGGCGATGGAGCTAAAGTTAGCGCTGCAGTTGGCTTGAAACCTGAGACTGTCGATAATTTTAATGTGGGTATTTCCCTCGATTTGATGGAACTCCCTTTGGTGGCGCGATTCCGTTTTGATGGAGACTTCTTCTACTCGTATTATGAGAATAAAATTCAATATATAACGATAGCGCAGATAGCAACGCCTTATTCAAACCTTGATCCGATTCGTGGTTGGGGTTACGAAGGCGATGTGAAACTCGATGTGAATGAATATGTGATGCTTGGAACGAATTGGACGTTCCAGGACTTGCGCAACATTGATTACATCGCAAGGCAAGGAATCCCCGAAGATGCTATTGTGCCGAATATTCCGCGGTATTATATGAATTATCTTGCAGAATTCCATATAGGCGACTTAATTAATAAAGAAGATTTCCTGAAACTCTGGTGGTCTGCTAATTATACCGCTGAATACTATTACGGCTGGAAAATCAGTTCCCGCCAGGATCGTATGATTCCGTCGTCATTCTCGCAAGATATTGGTATTGAATACTCGGTGTGGGATAATAAGCTCGCTTGGAGTTTCGAGGTAGAAAACTTGACCGACGGCGTCGTTTATGACAACTACGGTGAAAGTAAACCAGGCCGTTCGTATGCGACAAAGATAAAGTACAGCTTTAGGTAGAAAGATGATGCAACAAGAAAACATCCGTGCTATTTCACTTAGCGAAATGGGTGAAAACTCTACTGGGAATATTGCCAAAATTGAAGGCGATTCCCGCTTTATCTCTAGAATCATCTCCATCGGATTGACTCCTGGTTCTTCCTTTACGCTTTTGAAAAATGATGGCCGCTCTCCGGTGCTTATTTTTTGTCGTGATACGGTCATTGCCGTAAACCGTAGAGAATGTTCGCAAATTTATGTCAAGGTAGAGGCGTAGCATGGCCGAAACGAAAACTATCGCGCTCCTGGGGCAACCCAATTCTGGTAAATCGACTCTTTTCAATAACCTTACCGGTTTGCATCAGCATGTGGGTAACTGGCCCGGAAAAACAGTGGAACGCGCAGAGGGCTTTTTCAGTTATAATGGCATAGAATACAAGGTGGTGGATTTGCCGGGCAGTTACGGCCTTTCGGCGAATTCCGAAGAAGAAGTCGTGACGCGTAACTTTATCTGGAATGGGGTCGCGGACTTGACATGTATTTTGGTAGACGCTTCGCAGTTGGAACGAAGCCTCTACATGCTGGCCGATTTTGTGGGGGTCAGGTCGCCGGTCATGCTGGTGCTCAACATGATGGATGTGGCCGAAGTGTCTGGCAAGAAGATTGATGTGAAGGCGATTGAAAAGAAATTGGGAATTCCTGTTCTTGGATTCAGTGCCGCAGAAACTTCGCGCTATCCTGAATTTTTCAAGAAAATGGAAGCTGCGATTAAGCATCCGACTTGCCTTGATTCTGCAGACCTTCGTGAAGAATTGAATGCGGGTGGTGAAACTCCGCTTCACATGATTGAAGAAATTTTGGGTGATTTGAAAATTGGCAATTCCGAGAACTTGTGGCTTGCTGTAAAGCTTCTTGAAAATGATAAGTTGGTTCGCAAGGCTGTAAAGGATTGCCTTCCGTTCGCAAGGCGTAATGCGGTAGAATCGATATTGAATAGCGTCGAAGGGCGTGATGGTGGAATTGCGACGGGTGAGGCGAAGTACCGTTGGATTTCAAAAATAGTGAATGAGACTTGTAGCGAAAAAACGCCCGAAAAGGTTTTCGGTAAATGGGATCGCATCGCGACGCATCGTGTCAAGGGTAAAATTTTCTCCTTTGTGATAATGGTTGTGTCGCTGATTTGCTGCATGATTCTTGCGTTCCCTGGTATGGGAATCGGTTTTGGCTTGCAACCGGTTTTGCAGTCCTTGGTGGGGCGAGTTTGTGGCTCGCTTGGATTGTGGCCTGTGGTTGCTTCGTTCATCAACAATGTCTTGGTGGGCGGTACTTGCATTACGATCTGCATGACGAGCTTTATTTTCTCGATTATTTTCGTTTTCCGCATTCTCGAAGAAATCGGCTACATGGCTCGATTCTCTTATGCATTTGACAATTGGCTTTCTCGCTTGGGTTTGCATGGCAAGGCGATTATGCCGCTGTTCTCTGGAATCGGTTGCACGGCAGGTGCTGTTTGCGGTACGCGAGTGCTTGATACTCGTGGTCAACGTTTGCTTGCTTTGGTGCTTTTGTGGGCGATTCCTTGTGGTTCTAAGGTTGCCGTGGTGCTGTTCCTTGCGTCGACGTTCTTCGGCTCTGCTGCTCCGTTCTTTGCCATCGGTTACGTGGCATTGATATTCCTGTCATTCTGGCTTTCGTCCTTCTTGTTCGGCAAGAAGCTCGTTCCCGAAAACGAGCGCGTGGGCATGATTATGGAATTGCCTCCGTATCATAAGCCTCATTGGAAGATGATTGCTGCTATGGTGGGCCGTAGTACTTGGGGCATATTTAAGAAGGCGCTCAAGATGATCCTTATGGTTGCGGCTCTGTTTTGGGCGCTTTCTTATGCCAGTGACGGCAATGTCGAAAATACAATCTTGTACAAGATTGGCAATGCTATTGAGCCCGTGACCATGTTCTTTGGCATGCGTTGGGAACTGTTTATCTCTTATTTGGGTGGAATGTTCAGCAAGGAAGCTTCCCTAGGCATCATGAGTACGCTCTTTAACCATACCGGAGAGGCGTTCTCGCTGGTGACCCGCGTGGCGGCGAGCGATAACTTGGGCGAGGCGCTGGCTAAAACGATTTCGAAACCCGAAGCCTTGGCGTTCCTTTTTGCATCCATGTTCAACGTGCCCTGTGTACTTGCCATGGGTACGACTTACCGCGAGGTGGGTACAATCAAGTGGCTCGCGACGATTATGGGCTACTACATTGCGCTGTCGTTGGGTTTGGCCTTTATCGGCTACCATATCGGACTGTTAATTTTCTAAAGGAGACTGTTTATGCCTAATGTGAAAACGACTGGTAAGAAATCCTCGAATACCTTGGTGCGCGACCTGGTGAATGTCGGCATCTTTGCGGCACTCTACTTCGTGCTTGCTTTTGCTTCGTCAAGTATCGGCTATATTCCGGCGCTGATTATTTTTTCAACAGGAAGCATCAGCCTTGTAACAAGTATTCCGCTGTTTCTGTTCTTCTTGAAAATTGATAGGCCGATTTTTTGCTGCTTGTTGTTCAGCGGCTTCTTCGGCTGTGTTATGCTGATGATGGGGCAGAGCTTGTTGATGCTCCCGATTTTTGTGGCTGTTGGTGTTTTGACTGGCTTTTGCTTGAAAATTTCGCACAAGTCTTTTTGGGGTTTGTTTTCGGCAAATGTCTCCATGAGCCTTTTGTCCTCTTCGATGATGCTTCCGTTGTGGCTTTCTACCGAAGAATACTTGGCTTATGCGAGCAGCATGAGCGATGAAGGCTATGTTGCTCAGATGGCCGAACTTGCAAATAGTTATTGGCCTTTGGTGGCCATATTTGCATTTGGTATTTTGGGTGCGGTTGTGGGCGCATTTATCGCCCGTCGCGTGATGAAAAAACATTTTGAACGGATTGGACTTGCCTAGTGAAATTGGATCCTCGGACAAAACTGTTTCTGGTTGTCGCTGCGAATACCATGATTTTCTCGGCTCCGTATGCTTATAGCATGCCGATGGTGGCAGCAATCCTAGTCTTGCTGCTGCTTGAAAAGAAGTGGAAATTCATGAGTGTATTTTTCCCGATTTATGTGATGGCTGCACTCTGTTTTGACTATTTGAAACAGTTAGATGTTGGAATGATTGGCACTTTGATCGCGGCTACTGTTCTCTTGATTTGCCGCATGATGCCTGTTGGTGTGGTCTTCTATTACATCATGGCGACTACCAGGGCGAATGAATTTATGGCGGGCATGTCGAAAATGCATGTGCCGAATAAGGCGACCATTCCCTTGACAGTGATGATTCGCTTTTTCCCGACGGTATTCGATGAATCGCGCGCTATCAGCAATGCGATGAAAATGCGCGGCATTCGCTTGTTCAGTTTGCATACCCTCAAGAATCCGTTGACAATTCTGGAATATAGGCTGATTCCGCTTCTTGTTTCTATTACAAAAATCGGCGATGAACTTTCTGTTGCTGCGTCGACACGTGCCCTTACTCCTGAAGCCAAGCGTACCTGCATTGTGCCGATAGGCTTCCATGTGCAAGACTTTGTTGTGTTTGCTTATTGTATTGCAGTTGTAGTCTTATTCCTTTTGCGGCCAGTCCCTTAATTGTCATTCCCGGCTAGATCGGGAATCTCCTTTCCTGCTTATGAAAATCTCTTTCAAAAACGTGTCCTTCTCATACACCGATAGCATTGACGATGCTATTATCAAAGACATCAACCTTCAAATTGAATCGGGGGAGTGCGTTGTGTTGGCGGGGGAGTCGGGCTCCGGAAAGACTACAATTTCCAAGCTGATTAACGGGCTTATTCCGCTGTACCAGTCGGGCACCATGGCTGGTGATGTGCTCTTGGGCGACAAGAATACCGCCGATATGACGCTCGCCGAAATATCGAAGTATGTGGGTTCGGTTTTTCAGAATCCCCGTTCGCAGTTCTTTAATGTGGATACGGATAGCGAGATCGCGTTCGGCTGCGAAAACTTGGGCGTAGAACCGGAAGAAATTCGCCGTCGCATTGATAAAACGGTCAAGGATTTTCATCTGGAATCGTTACTGGGACGTAACATATTCCACCTTTCGGGTGGCGAAAAGCAAAAGATTGCGTGCGCTTCGGTGAATGCGACTGATCCCGATATTTTTGTACTCGACGAACCTTCTGCTAATCTTGACTTGAAAACAGTTGATGACCTTGCCGAAATCATCAAATTGTGGAAATTTCGCGGCAAGACTGTTGTGGTGGTGGAACATCGCCTGCATTATTTGCGAGACGTTGCTGACCGCATTATCTATGTGAAAGAGGGACGCATTGAGTGTGAATGGACTCCGGCGGAATTAGAAGCGAAGGGGCCTGAATATGCGGCTAGTCTTGGGTTGCGTAGCATAAAGTTGGTGCAGTTGGGCGGTGCGCAAAACGTCATTGCGAGCGAAGCGAAGCAATCTGCCGCGGAAACAATTACCTTCCGTAATTTGAAATTTTCCTACCAAAAAAAGTTCCCGATTCTCGATATTCCCGAGCTTTCACTCCCCAAGGGTAAAATTACCGCCCTTCTTGGCCATAACGGTGCCGGAAAATCGACTCTCGCGCAGCTGATATGCGGCCTTCGCGGCTCCTGGAGCCAAAAACGCGCTGCCCGCAAGCTGGGAACCTACTTGATTATGCAAGATGTGAACCATCAGCTTTTTACCGAAAGCGTGCTGGATGAAGTTTTGCTGGGTATGCATCCGAAAGATGAAACCGCCGCACTTGAAATTCTCGAAAGCCTCAATCTAAAAAACTATGCCGAAAAGCATCCTATGGCTCTTTCTGGCGGTCAAAAGCAGCGAGTCGCTATCGCCAGCGGCGTCAGCTCGAACCGCAACCTGATCGTATTTGATGAACCGACCAGTGGTCTCGATTACCGCCAGATGCTTGCTGTTTCTGCCACTTTAAAGGCTCTTGCAAATCGCGGCAAGACTCTTTTCGTGATTACTCATGATCCAGAACTAGTCTTGAATTGTTGCAACCATGTAATCCGTATGGATCATGGCCGCATTGTAGAAGAATATTCCCTGTAAAAAAATACTTGCCTTGAAAAAAAACAGCCACCCTGAATAATCAGGATGACTGCCTTGTTCCAGGAGGAGCACTCTAAGTTAGTCTGCGAGCGGAACGATGTAGTAGGCGTTTCCAGTGGTCACATCCATTTCCTTGGTGACCTTACCGCTTTCAATTTCATAGCGGTAGATGGAACCGCCCTTCTTGTCTGCATGGCCCACGAGGACGCTCTTGCCGTCAGCATCGAGATGGATTGAGGGGGCGAACCAGGAGATGGTCGGGGAGAGCCCCTTGATTTTTTCAACAGTCTTCTTATAGATATTGACAATTACATATTGCCATTCGTAATTGTACCAGTTATTCGGATCGGAGAATGTACCGAAGAAGCCGAAGAACTTGCCATTACCGATATAGGTGCCGCCGACCATCAGACTGTTATTGTTGCTCTTCTTGCCGTCGTAGGCGGCATCGTGCATATGGAATACCCAGTCCTTGTCAAATTCGGTCTTGCCGCTCTTGATGCGCACCCAGCCTTCCTGATAGCCTTCAATAAAGCTGTAGGATGCATTGGAGTAGAAGTAGATGTCGCCTTTTTCGTCAACAAAGGAGGCTGTATTGTTCATGTCATCCATGCCACCGACTGCAGCAACTTTGTCGCTATAAATGACCTTGTCTACCTTGTCGCTCTTCACGTCGATAATGGCCACGCTAGCGCGGGGGCCGGCAATCGCATGGTCGAAATCGACAAACTGATTCAGAGACACGAACATCTTGTCATCGCGAATCACGGCAGAACCCGGAACCGAGGTCAATGCACCGCTTTCTTCGTCAATGTAGCTAGAAAGGTCGATGGTTTTCTTGGTCTTGAGGGTCTTCGGGTCAACTGCCGTAATGGCGTCGCCCAGGGCCTCTTCCACATACATTTTTTTCTTGTCAACGAACTTCATCATGATGGCGTTCGTTCCCGTAAACTTGGCCGTAGCGGCGGCCTTTTCGGCCATCTTGCCATCCTTGACTTCGTAACGAGAGAGCGTGCTGTTTCCGCCATCGTCGGCAACGAGCGTATAGACGGAACCGTCGAAATAAGCAACAGCGCCCGTATTCGGAGCTTCATTAAAATCTTCGACCATTTTGCCTTGATTGTCGGAAAGTGCTCCCAGGCCAAAGAACTGCGAAGTTTCCATCATGAAGGAAAGCAGGTAGAGATCGCCGGATTCCTTGGACGGTTCATCGCTAGACGCATTGGAACTGGAATCGTCGCCGCAGGCTGCGAGCATCATTGTGGATGCGAGTGCGGCAGCAGTTAATTTATTTTTGAAGAGGTTCATTTGGTTTTCCTTTTTGTTTATAGTGTAAACTTGACTTTAGTCGCAAAGGCGCGTCCAGGCTTAGATTCACCATACTTGTCGTAGACGAGTTCATCCATAAAGTTGTGTACCTCGAAATTCCACGAGAGCTTGTTTGCAAGAATCGAGTATTCGACACCTAAATCTTGCGAGAAGGAACTAGGAATGGTGCGGTCCTGTTTTTTGGAGACTTTCCACGAGTAGTAATATTCGTCGGTGTAGTTGGCGAGCCAGTAAAGCTTGAAGAAGTCATCACGGAAGAGCAAATCGCCCATATGGAATTCTGCGCCGAAGTTCATATAGAACGTGGGGATATTTGGCACGGTCAGTCCCTTCGCGATACCGAAAGCCATATCCGCCTCGCGGCTTTCTGCATCCTGCTTAGTCATGTTGTATGTGAGCGAGATGTATTCGTTGACATCGACTGCGGCATCGATTTCAAACCCTGTTGTCTTGGTGCCAACGCTATTGTAATACGGACGCGGGATCGAGACGTAATTATTCCAATAAATACGGTCATCCATGAGCATATAGAACCAGTTGAATTCCAAATGCATTTTCAACAGCAGCGGAATTTGCTGTAAGTCAAGTTCGGCCCCTGCAGTAAAGTTGTCCGATTTTTCAGGTTTCAGGTTCGGAGCGCTCAATACATACAGACCATCGCCAAAGATTTCTTCGCGAGTTGGGAATCGCAGACTGTGCTGATAGCCTCCTTTCACGGCAAACTGATCAATAACGGCTACCTGGTTTAGCAGCTTTATACGCAGATTTTCGCTGTAACCATAATCCTTATTGTCGGCATAGTCATCAGTCAACTGCTGTATACGTTTTTCGCCGTCATCTTTGGCTTTGACTGCATAATAATAGCCCTTGACGCCTGCCACATTCTGGATGCGTTCGTTCCAGAAATTATTTTCGAGCGAAAGTCCCGACACCACCGAATGACTATGGCCTGGAAAACCGGCGCTGTTAAGAGTTTGTGCGTTAATCGAGCGCTTGTCGGTCGGATCTTGCGATTCATAACGGTACAGGCCACTCCAGGTGAGAATGTGGTTCTGGGTGAATGCATAATCAAAGTTCCAAGGGGCTACAATCGTCTGATTTTCGCGTTCTATATGCGATGCACCGCCGAGAGATATTTCTCCAAAGGCCGACTTGCTTTCGCGAACATTATCTTTGTCCCAGCCATAATAATAGGTATGGCTAGTGTCGACAACGCTCTCCTTGCCGTAAGCGTAGCTTAGCGAAAGGCCCATGGAAAGTCCCTTGACAAACAAGTTTGCTTTTTCGAGGGATAAGTTCACTCCGTAGGACTGAGCGTTTGCGGTAGCCTCTTCGATACGGTGGGCGTTCGACTGGATTTCTTTATCCATCGCATTGTAAATCACACCCAAAGTCATTTTGTCAAAAAAGAACCTTTCAAGCGACACATATGGCAATACGTTGTAGCTGTAATAACGGTCGTGTTCGCGCGTTACGGTCGTGTCCATGTAAGGTGTGGTGAATTCGTAATCGTTGTCGGAATAGTTGTAGTAAGCTGAAATTCCCGTCGCGACAGAGCGGCTCTTGAGTGAATCGGTTACCCACACGTATTTTGCATCGAGCGAGGCCTTGTGTGTATTGAAGCTTCCGAAGCTGTAAGAGCCCGTCACGGAACTCTTGGGCAAATCATGCGTCACGATGTTGATCACGCCGCCCATGCCGTCGGTTGCAAAACGTTCAGGCACGTAGCCCTTGTAAATTTCGATGCGGTCAATTTTGTCGATTGGAATATCGTTGACAGAGAAATTTCCGTTGCCGTTATCGACGGGAACTCCATCAACGAGAACCTTCACGTTCTTGCCTTCCATGCCGCGGATGTTGATTTTGCTTTCGCTGCCCATGCCGCCAGATTGGCGGATTTTTACACCCGAAGAACGGTTCGTGGCGTCGGCGATAGTGGCGCTGGAGCCCTGAAGTTCCGTGGCATCCATCACCTTGACGGATTCGGCCTTGGTTTTCTTGTCAACCGGAGCGGCTTCGTTGATTCCTTCGCCTTCGATACCCATTTCGTCAAGTAGGGTCACGTCAGACTTCTTTTCTGGCGCACTTGCTGGGGTGCTTTCGCTTGCTGCTGATTCCTCGGCAAAAATATCGTCGAAATTCGTGATGTCGTCTTCGGCGTAGATGGAGGTTGCCAAAGTGAATAAAGTAATTGAAATAAATGCCCCAAATTTCATAGCCGCCCAAATTGAGAAAATGGAACGAAAAACATCTACTCCAAAAAGTTTTGTAAAAATCCGTTTGGAGTAGAAACGAGAGTGTTTTTTTCCAAAATTTGGTTCAGCCCTTTTGGGGAGGAAAAACAATGAAAAAGAAATCTCTGCTCTCTTGGATTTTCCTGTTTGCCAAAAACAAGAAAAAATACTACATCGCAAGCATTTTCTTTGCGCTTTTGCGCGTCACTTGCGGAATTGTCCCTTACATCATTATCGCTAACATCGTGCGCGAACTGCTTTCGGGTGTACGTGATTGGGATGTTTACTTTAATGAATGCTTGATTATTGCTGCATTCTGGTTTGGAAATGTCCTGTTCCATAGCATTTCCACGACGCTTTCGCACGTGGCGACATTCAATGTGCTCGGAAATATTCGCAAGGATCTTTGCGATAAGCTCTCACGTGTGCCGCTTGGCTCCGTTCTTGACATGCCTTCGGGGGCCTTAAAAAATATCTTGGTCGAACGCATCGATAGCATGGAAACGACGCTTGCCCATGTGGTTCCTGAATTTACCTCGAATTTAGTTCTACCCGTACTCATGTTTGTCTATCTATTCCATATCGATTGGCGCATGGGACTTGCTTCGCTTGGGACGCTCCCCATTGGCATTATTTCCGTGGCGTTTATGTTGGTCGGAGCGCAAAAATGGTTCAATAACACCGTCGAAAAAACAAAGATCTTGAACGATACCGCCGTAGAATACATTAACGGTATAGAGGTCATCAAGGCGTTCGGCAAGTCCAAATCTTCTTACGAAAAGTTCGTCGTGGCTGCTCACGACGGCAGTGAATGCTTTGTAGATTGGATGCGCAATTGCATTTGGCCGCATGCGGTCGCTATTATGGTCGTTCCGGCCACGCTGTTGACGATTCTTCCGATTGGCGGTTATTTCTACTTCCAAGGTTCTATTACCGCAGTTGATTTGATTACTGTCATCATTGTCTCGGTGGGTATCATGTTTCCTCTCCTTACCATCATGAGCTACAGTGACGATATCAGCAAGGCGGGAGTCATTTTTGGAGAAGTCGGCTCCGTTTTGGAAATGAAAGAACTCGCACGTCCCGCGACCGACAAGCAGAAGCCCGCAGACAATTCGATTACATTGAAAAATGTCCGGTTTAGCTACCACAAGGGCATCGAAGGTGAAGAAAAGAAGGAAATTCTTCATGGCATTAATATGCAGCTCCCCGAAGGAAGCTTTACCGCGTTCGTGGGCCCGAGCGGTTCGGGAAAATCGACGATTGCACGTCTTATAGCATCGCTTTGGGATGCCGATAGCGGCGATATCGAGATCGGCGGCGTGAACATTAGGGATCTTTCGCTTGAAGAATATAACCGTCGTGTCGCTTACGTTTCTCAGGACAACTTCTTGTTCGATTTGTCTGTTCGTGAAAATATCCGGCTCGGGCGTCCCTCGGCAACAGATGCCGAGGTCGAAGAGGTGGCGCGCCAAAGCGGCTGTTACGATTTCATTATGAGTCTCGAAAACGGCTTCGATACGATTGTCGGCGGTTCGGGCGCCCACCTCTCCGGTGGCGAGCGCCAGCGCATCGCCATCGCCCGCGCGATGATGAAAAATGCACCGATTGTCATTCTCGACGAGGCAACCGCCTACACCGACCCCGAAAACGAGGCCATCATCCAGAAATCCGTGGCAAAACTCGTACAAGGCAAGACTCTCATCGTGATTGCGCATCGTCTTTCTACCGTCAAGGATGCCGACAAACTCTATGTCATCAAGGATGGCAACATCGACAGCTGTGGTACGCATCAGGAACTGCTCGAAAAGGGTGGTCTCTACAAGTCCATGTGGCAGGCCCACATTAGTGCCAAGGATTCCGAGGAGGATGCATAAATGTTCGATACTCTCATCAAGTTCTTTAATTTCTGCGATGTCGAGAACCGCCGCAAATTCTATGGCTCCATTATCCTCGGCATTTTCAATTCCTTCTTCATGGCGCTCCGCATTGGAGCCATGGCAGTCATGTTACAAGGCGTTATCCGCCATGTACAAGGTGTAGCCCCGTTTACCATGGATACGGTTTGGCTTTCGCTTGGAATCATGATCGCAAGCCTTATCGGAGCAACAGTCACCAAGCGATACATGAGTATGTGGCAATGCGAAGGTGGCTATCGCACCTGCGCCCGCAAGCGTATAGAAATTGCTGAACACCTGCGCTACCTGCCCATGGGCTATTTCAACAAGAATAGCCTCGGATACATTACATCTGTTACGACGAATACCATGGAACAGCTCGGTGACGTGGCTACTCGTGTGGTCATGATGGTTACGCAGGGCATTCTCGATACGATCCTTATTATCGTGATGATCGCCTTCTTTGATTGGCGAATCGCGATTATTGCAACTGTAGGTTTCGTGGCGTTCCTGTTCATCAATACGCTCATGCGCATGAATGTTCGCGCCGTATCGCATGAAAAAGTGGAATCCGACGGCAAGGTGGTCGAAAAGGTCCTCGAATACATCCAGGGAATCGCCGAAGTTAAGGCCTACAACATGACTGGCAAGCGTTCCAAGGAGTTGAACGAAGTCATCGACAAGAATACCGGTGCCAATATCTCCATGGAACTCAAGTGTGTCCCGCTTTCGAATTTGCAGACCTTTGTCGCGAAAATTACCGGTGTCGCCATCATGATGTTCTCGATTCATTTCTACTTGAACGGCTCCATGGAACTTGCAGATTGCGCAATTATGCTTGTGTGCTCTTTCATGCTGTTTGCGGCCCTTGAACTGGGTGGCAGCTACGCGGCACTTCTCCGTGCTGTCGATATCTCGGTCAACCGCGCAAATGATATCTTGAATAAGCCTACCATGGATATTGAAGGCGAAGAAATTGCCCCTGCCAATCACGATATCAAGGCAGAAAGCGTTGATTTCGCCTACGACAAGCGTAAGATTATTGACAACGTGACACTTAGCATTCCAGAAAAGACGACCACGGCTATCGTGGGTCCGAGCGGTTCCGGAAAAACGACTCTTTGCCATCTGCTTTCACGCTTCTGGGATGTAAATGCCGGCTCGGTGACTTTGGGAGGCCGCCGCGTACAAGATTACAGCATGGACAGCCTGATGAAGAACTTCAGCTTCGTGTTCCAGAATGTGTATCTGTTCCATGATACGATTGAAAACAACATTAAGTTCGGCAATCCGGGGGCTACGCACGAACAGGTTGTAGATGCCGCCAAGAAGGCCTGCTGCCACGACTTTATCGAAAAGCTGCCCGACGGCTACAATACGGTAATCGGCGAAGGCGGCGCAAGCCTCAGTGGGGGAGAACGCCAGCGCATCTCCATTGCCCGTGCCATCATGAAGGATTCTCCGGTTATCATTCTGGACGAAGCCACCGCAAACGTGGACCCTGAAAACGAACGCGACTTGATGGACGCTATCCAGGAACTGACCAAGGAAAAGACAGTCATCATGATCGCTCACCGCTTAAAAACAGTGCGCCACGCCGACCAGATTGTTGTCTTGGATAAGGGCCGCATCGTGGAGCAAGGCAAGCACGAGGAACTCGTGAAGAACGGCGGAATTTACGCCCGCTTCATCGATTCCCGCCGCGAAGCCGTGAGCTGGAAATTGTAATGCAAATCCAGCTTTCAGATCATTTTACTTATGGACGGCTATTACGTTTTGTATTGCCGTCCATTTTGACTTTATTTTTCACCACAATCTATAGCATTGTTGACGGCGTATTCGTCTCGAATTTCGTCGGTAAAACGGCGTTTGCCGCAGTCAATTTCATCATGCCGATTCTTATGGTTCTTGCTTCGTTCGGTGTAATGATGGGTTCCGGTGGCAGCGCTCTCGTTGCAAAACTTTTGGGCGAACAGAACAAGATCAAGGCAAATCAAGTCTTTTCGATGATTGTCTATACAATGTTCATGTTTGGCATTATCGCAAGCATTACCATCTCGTTTTTCATGGAAAATATCGTTTCTTTTTTGGGAGCGGATGGCGAATTGCTTACTCAAGCAACCCGTTATGGGCGTATAGCTGTTCTCGGCGGAACTGCGTTTATATTCCAGCACATTTTCTACTGCTTTTTAATCGTGGCGGAAAAACCCAAATTAAGCTTTATCATCACGGTTACGGCGGGAATCACCAATGTTTTGTTAGACATTATTTTTATCGTCATTTTGAAATGGGGTATCTCCGGGGCTGCATTTGCAACAGTAATCGGCCAAATGGTCGGTGGATTTGTTCCCCTCGTATTTTTCCTTTTGCCCAACAAGACTTCTTTGCGGCTTGTAAAGCCTTGCCTTGATGGTTCAGCTCTATTAAAAACATCGACAAACGGAATTTCTGAACTGGTATCAAATATCGCCATGTCTGTTGTAAGCATGCTCTACAATTACCAGCTCATCAAATTCGCTGGCGATACAGGTGTTGCCGCTTATGGCACCATCATGTATACAAGCTATATATTCTCGACCTTTTATATGGGATATTCATTCGGTAGAGCCCCTATTGTAAGTTATCATTATGGTGCAGACAATACAGACGAGCTCAAAAATTTGTTCAAGAAAGATTTGGTCATCGTCATCTTCGCAGGCATATTACTGACTGCAATCTCCGAAATTTTAGCATACCCAATTGCGCACATTTTTGCAAGCTACGACCCCAATTTGTTTGAAATGATACATCGCGGCATATACATTTATTCTTTCGCCTATTTACTGATGGGAATAAACTACGCAGGGTCATCGTTCTTTACAGCTTTAAATAACGGGCTTATTTCAGCAATCATTTCATTCTTGCGAACATTCGCCTTTGAAATCATTGCGGTGCTCACCCTGCCCATTTTGTTTAGACTTGACGGTATCTGGGCTTCGGGAGTTGTCGCAGAAATTGCCTCGTTTGCAGTCACGGTAGTCTGTATCGTGGCACTCCGCAAAAAATACGGTTACTATTGATTATATTTCGTACTTGCGAAACAGATCGTTTAAGCCATGAACAAGAATTTCATTGCAATTATTTACGCTATAGCAGCGGCAGCATTTTATGCATTGAATGTTCCTTGTTCCAAAATGCTGCTTGCCCAAATTTCACCTGTTTTTATGGCTGGCTTACTTTACATCGGCGCAGGACTTGGCATCGGCATCCTCTATTTGTTTCACATCAAGCACGAGCCACAAACAGAACGGCTTGGTAAAAAAGATTTGCCCTATACTTTGGGCATGGTCTTACTCGACATCATCGCACCCATTTTGCTCATGTTCGGCGTAAAGTACGGAACATCTAGCAACGCATCGTTGCTCGGAAACTTCGAAATCGTCGCGACAACACTGATTGCGCTTTTCATTTTCAAAGAAAGAGTCTCCTTACGTTTATGGCTTGCCATTTTATTTATAACGATATCCAGTTTTATTCTCTCATTTGAAAGTACCAATGATTTCAATTTTTCAATTGGTTCCATCTTCGTTCTCGGAGCGACAATCTGCTGGGGGCTAGAAAACAACTGCACCCGTAGAATCTCAGACAAAAGCACTTACCAGATTGTAACCATAAAAGGTCTTTGCTCAGGATTTGGTTCAATCATCGTCTCCATCACAACAAGCGAAATCAGCTTTGCAGCAAAATACATACCAATCGCGCTGTTACTTGGCTTCGTCGCATACGGCCTGAGTATATTCACGTACATCCGGGCACAAAAATATTTGGGGGCAGCAAAGACGAGCGCTTTTTACGCCATAGCGCCGTTTATTGGCGTCCTGTTTTCCTTTGTACTTTTAGACGAGAAATTTACGCTACAGAACGCCGTCGCATTCCTAGTCATGGTTGTCGGAACTACTTTCGTCATTTACGACACACTTGTCCGTTCGCACATTACATAAACTACAAAGGTAAAGTAAATATGAAAAAATACAGAATACTGCTTGCCAGCGCGATGCTGTTCCTTGCCGCCTGCGGCGACGAATCTTCTAGCGCAAGCAACGAAGAAATCATTTCGAGTTCCTCTGATTCTGACGATGAAATGTCGTCAAGCAGTCTCAAGGAATCATGCCCCAACAAGACTCTCTCGTCTTCTAGCGGAGATCAAATAGATCCGACGACACTTTTCGAGACGCGCGTCCCGCAAAAGGAAGTCCATTTATGTACATCGCAAGACGGTCTTGAAACAGAACATTCTTTCGATCAACATGACTGGATTTGTTCCTTCCACTATGCCGATAAAAGTGGTTTTGTCTATGTGCAGGGCTCTCCGACTGATTGCGAAGGTGTTTGGTGGCCATACCCGGTCATTACAGCGGATACTGCTATCTTATACGTCAACAAAAAGTATGTCCCCTTAACCGACTTGACATACGAATGGGGCGGAAATCATCATAGCGACCGATTCCGCTTTACATACGACGGAAAAGTCTACGAATATCACCATTCCTCCATTGGTGCTGCATATCGCCCCTGTCAAGAAATGGACTGCATGCGGGTTTACAAGTCGGATGGCGAGACCCTTATCGAAGATGGATGTGGCACGGATGAAGAAGATGCGGGCAAGATAAGGACTTTGCCTATCGTTTGCCGCTTTGCTGACGAAGAAGGCTACTTCGGCGACTTCACCGACACGTTTAAACCATGCGGCGGTGACAATCGAGAGTTTTAATTTTTAACGCACTCTACATAGACCAAATCGATTCGGCCTTCGATAACGCGGTTCATTTTAATGGACCAGCCGTTAGATTCCAAGAAGGCCTTATATTCTTTTTCAGTCCATTCGTGAGCAAAACGGATACCGACAAGGCTCAGGAATTTTTGCCAAAGATTTTTCTTGCCGCCTTCACGAAAAAAGAAGTTCGGGGCAATCAGCAGGCCGTCATCCTTTAGAACGCGACGGATTTCCGCAAGCGCCTTTTCTGGATTCGGAATAATATGGAGCGCATTTGCGATGACGACGACATCAAAGGAATTATCTTCGAACCGGAGCGATGTTGCGTCAGCCACTTCAAAGCTCAAATTTTCAGGATTTTTCGCCTTGAGCGCTGTTTCGATCATCCTCGGAGCAAAATCAGTCGCTACTACGGACTTTGCCGACGGCGCGATATGCCGGGCAATCATCCCGGGGCCGGTCGCAAGTTCAAGGACGTCCTTATCCTTTGCGACTTCGGCGATTCGCGCATACAGATAATCGTAAATGTTCTTCTGCGACCGCATCGAAAGTTCGTAAACCGGCGCAAAAACGTTCCATACATTCATAATAGACCCCACTAGGGAGCAATATAGTTATATGCAACGACTGCGTTTTTGCGTGCTACAGCATCGTCGAGGAATTCGAACATGGTTCGGTAGGCATAGTCGCGAACTTCCTTGCGAGAAAGGAATAAATCGTGCATGCCGTCTTCAACGGTCACCGTCGTGACATCGGGACCCAACTTGGGAGCCCATTTTTCAAGAAGGTTCACATCCAGCATGCAGTCGCAGCGCATGTAATCTTCGTCCCATTTGACGTTGTCGACCGTACAGCCGCTACGCATCATGAGTACGGGAGCCTTTATCTGCATACCCGCGTGAATCCACTTGATGCCTCTTGTGGTGGCGCGAAGATAACCGAAGTACTGTTGTGGCCAGTCATCACTTTTCAATTCCGTATTGAATTCCCATTCGCCTCTTTCGGTCTTCAAAAGAGACTTGTTGTACTTGGGTGATTCCTGCTTAGGCGCTGGTGCGTCGGGCATCAATAGCGCGACATCCGAAAGTACGGGGAATGCCACAGTACGAACGAACCAGCTGTTTTTATAATCAAGGAAGGGACTGTTCAAGACCAGCGCCGCAAAATCTTCGCTATTGCGTTCGTTCAGATAATTGGGCGTAATCAGGCCTCCTTGCGAGTGCCCTATAATGACAAACGGCAAATTGCCTGCGATTTTTTTGCTGAGAGCTACGGCGGCATCCAATTCAGCATAGTATTCCTTGACGCTACGCATGTCGGAACGAGGATCTCCATCACGATACGAACGCCCGTTGTAATGCAAGTCGATGGCGAAAAAGGCAAATCCGGCAGAATCAGACTTTTCAGCGAGTTCTTCTTGGAAAAAGTAATCGTTGTAGCCGTGAACATACAAGATTATCCCTCGCGGATTAGAATTCGGTGCTATCGAGCGCGGCGAACTACCTGCAGGGTATTCAATAAGCGTAGAACGAAAAACCTTGTCGTACGGATTCGTTTCTATCGGGTAAATCTGGTAGGGAAGTCCCAGTTCCGGGTCTACAGTTTTTTGTGCCAAGGAATTGCTGACAATCGTTTGCAGGGTCGCAGCCGGGAGCGGTTTGCTGTACGCCTCGTCGCGTTTCTTTTCTTTGCAGGCAGCAAGGCAAGCATTAGCGGATGTGGCGGAAATTAAAATTGCTAAAGTCGAGATGATGGTTGTTTTTACTTTGTTCATGCCTACACAATAAAAAATGGACCGCTTGCTCGCTACTCCGTTTAGACTTTCAAAAATCCACCGAGATTATATTAGGAGTTGAAATTGTTAGAGCTGTAATACTATCTTTATAGTATGAATGAACCGGTTTTACAGATTGCCCAAGGCTTAGCCATTCCGTTCTTGGGAACAGTTCTTGGAGCCGCTTGCGTGTTCTTTATGCGCAAGCCGATGGGCATAAACCTTAAGCGCGGCTTGCTTTCGTTTGCGGCGGGCGTCATGGTGGCTGCTTCGGTGTGGAGCCTACTTTTGCCGGCCATTGAGGCGAGCGAACCGATGGGGAAGTTGGCGTTTATCCCGGCGACGGTCGGTTTCTGGGCGGGCATTCTGTTTTTGTTCCTGTTAGACAAGATTGTGCCGCATTTGCACATGGATAGCGATACGCCTGAAGGCCCCAAGGCGAAACTCAAACGCACGACTATGCTTACGCTTGCGGTAACGCTCCATAACTTTCCCGAGGGCATGGCCGTTGGCATTGTATTTGCAGGCTGGCTATCCGGAAATACGACCATCACGCTTTCGGGCGCATTTGCGCTTGCCATCGGTATTGCTATTCAGAATTTCCCTGAAGGGGCGGTGGTTTCGCTCCCGCTTCGCGCCGAAGGAGCATCCCGCAAGAAGGCTTTTGCCCTGGGTGCGCTTTCTGGAGCGGTGGAGCCTGTGGGTGCCTTGATTACGCTGCTTGCCGCCGAGGCCCTTTCGCCTTTCATGCCCTATTTGCTTTCGCTGGCGGCCGGTGCCATGATTTATGTCGTGGTCGAAGAAATGCTCCCCGAAGTCAGTGAGGGCGAACATTTTGACGGCGGAACGATTCTCTTTGCTTTCGGCTTTACGCTGATGATGGTACTCGACAGCGCTCTTTGATTGTCAAAACATATAATCAAAAAACGCCACGGCATTCGCCGTGGCGTGGATTTTATTATGGCAAAAAAGTTCGCTTGGAATTAGAAGCTGAATACAGTTTCGAGACCAAGGGTGAGGCCCGTGTCGTCACCGGCGTCGTCGCCGACGGGGATGTCGAACATGGCAAAGCCCGTGATTTCAAGACCGTCAACCGGAGTCAGGTAAGCGCGGAGACCCACATCGAATGTCGAAACATCGTCATTCTTGTCGAGTGTATTCGTATGGTATTCCACCGGAATGCCCAAGGTGAGAGCTTCCAAAATGCTCACGCTCGGTTCTGCATAGGCAAAGAAGTATTCGGGAATTTCTTCGCCGTGTACAGTCGGAGCGTCTTCGTCAAAGTAGGCGTAGAACACGGAACCCTTGACGTTTACGTTACCCACGGCAAGAGACGGTTCTGCCAAGAAGGCGTGAGTCGGCTTCGGTTCGTCTTCGCCGAGGTAGTCAGCGTGCAAACCATAAACGGCGTGCAAACCGATTGCGCCGAACTTCAGGTTTGCATCGATACCGGCATGCAGCTCGTTATGCTTTGCTTCCTGGTAAGACTTGTAATCCACGAACGGGCGCAAAGTGCTTTCGCCAAGGCCCAGTTCATAAGCCAAGTGTGCATCGTAGGCTACACCTATGCAGGATTCTTCGCCATCTTCTTCAACGCAAACCAGGTTGTCGTTGTCGCCGCGACCGTAGCCGAGGCCAAAGATGATACCGCTAAAGTCAATTTCGACGCCACGGATGTCGTGTTCTGCCATGCCGGCTGCATTGTCGGCAGGGTCATCGTATCCGTAGTAGTTCAAGAATGCGCCTTCCGAGAAGGTAAGGTCGCCGAGCTTCACGTTAAAATTGTCACTATGCGTGTACTGTACGAATGCTCCGTTGTAAATCGCTGCCGGATCGGTGGACTCGCCATCGGCTTCAAGCTGCACAGATGCAGACCACTTCTCATTGAATTTGACATCTACATTCAGGTCGAAGGTAGAGGCGTAGGAATGGCTCTTGATGTCTTCGTTAATGACATCGCCGGTGTAGGCGTCGAATTCGACTTCACCGGAGAACTTGACTTCGGGCCCTTTAGTTTCCTCTGCTGCAGCGGCTTCCTTTGCGGCAGCTTCTGCCGGAGCTTCCTGAGCAAAAGCCGGAATAGCGAAAACAGAGGCGGCGGCAAGGCCGAATAAAAGATTGGACGACAGACGATTTTTCATAATTAGCTCCTATGACGGTTTTATTTTCTCTTTTTGTAACACTCCGTCAATTGTTTTACAATTAGTGCTACAAAAATGCTTGGCAAATGCCTTTCATACGCCTATGTTGCAAAGACTGTGCC
Source organism: Fibrobacter sp. (assembly GCF_045131395.1). Classification (GTDB taxonomy): domain Bacteria; phylum Fibrobacterota; class Fibrobacteria; order Fibrobacterales; family Fibrobacteraceae; genus Fibrobacter. The sequence continues at coordinate 206,783 of NZ_JBGUQY010000046.1, forward strand.
AAGATGTTTTTGTTTATTTCAATTTGTTAGATAAGTCTAAGTTAGGTCGTTTAATTAAGGGCTGGCAGGTTTTGGGCCTACCAGCCCTTAATGCTTCTTGATCCTAAAGGTTTAGTCTTCGAAGCGTTTTTCCTTGTTGGCCTTCATTCCGAAGACCTTGAGGAAGATTCCTGTTCCAACCAATACTGCGATAGCGGCGACAATCCAGGTCGTGTTTCCGCCAACGGGCACCTGATAAAGCAGCACCGCCACAGCCCAGGCAAGGAGCGTCTGCACCGTAGCCATCAGGATAGCAAGGCCGAGGCCGATTTCGCGAGCAACCACGCCCATGGCAGCAAGGCAAGGAACATAGAGCAAGATGAAGATCAGGAATGCGAACACTTGCCAGTTGAACCCATCCACCGGGTTCCCGTTCTTGTCGGGGTTGTGGAAGTAAGAACGGAGATTGGCGTAGATGTCTGCCGTTTCAGAAAGGTCGCCTTCTTCGAGAGCGCCCATTTCGTCTTCGGAGAGTTCAAGGCCTGCGGCGGCCAGTTTTTCGAACACGGCCTCACGGGTCTTTTCATCCTCTTCTTCTTCGCCGAAGGTTTCGATGGCAGCGAATTCTTCGCAAGTCAGAACCTTTGCGCCTTCAATCTTGTCGAGTGTTTCTTTCTTGAGTTCGGCAGCTTCCTGGCCTTCCAATTCGCCGGAGGTTCCGAGCGGGTCGGTGAGCGAACCGAATACTTCGGCTAGGTTTGCAGGAATAGAACCGAGGGCTTCAAGCACTGCGCCCTTAATATCCGGAGCGCCACCTTCTTCCTCTTCTTCGGCGGGGCATTCGTCCACACCGGCGATCAACACTTTTTCTTCTTCAGCAGGTTCTGCAGCGGGTGTTTCGGCTACAGCTTCTGCGACAGCTTCTTCAGTTGTGGCGCTATCCGTTGCGGCGGCGCTATCCACGGCAGGAGCGGCACTGTCTGCAACAGCCACCACAGAGTCGACAACAGTGCTGTCTGCGGTTGCAGCGGTGCTGTCAGCAACAGCAACTTGTTCTGTTTCAGGAGCGGGTTCCGCGGCTGCTTCGGCAGCATTTTCTTCTGCGGCCTTATTTTCTTCAACAGGTTCCGTGGCCTTGCCATCTGCGGCTTCAGCCTCGGCATTTTCCCCGGCCATCGAATACAGCGAGTTCATGGTACCGATAACGGCTTCCTTGGCGAGCAAGCCCGTAAACAGCGACACGGATGCGGGCCAGTTTTCCTTCTCGACGCCGAACGGTTCGAACACCGGCGTAATCGCCTTACCGATGGTAGAAAGCAGGCTGTTTTCGGAGTCACCGTTACCGGCGGTAAATTCAAAACCTGCCGGTTCATCGGCTGGAGCATTTTCGTCCACAGCCTTTTCCACGATGCCGAAACTGTTCAAGAATCCGAGAATGGCAACAGCAATCGTAATCACCTTACCGGCGCGCCAGATATAGTCGCGTAGCCTCTGCCAGCAGTGGATCATCAGGGACTTGAACTTGGGCAAATGATACGGCGGAAGTTCCATCACGAAGTTGCTGGCCTGTCCTTGGAAGAGTGACTTCTTGAGGAACAAACCGTAAGCGATAGCGAACAGCACACCGGCGAGGTAGAGCAGGAACACGACCGTGCCCGCCATCTTGCCGAAGAACGCCGCGGCAAACAGCGCATACACCGGCAGGCGAGCGCCACAGCTCATGAACGGCACCAAGAAAATGGTGAGGAAGCGTTCGCGCTTCGATTCCAGCACGCGAGACCCCATGATACCCGGGACACCGCAGCCAAAGCCCACCATCATCGGCACGAAGGCGCGACCGGGGAGCCCGAGGAATCGCATAAAGCGGTCTGCCACAAAGGCGGCACGGGCCATGTAACCCGAGTCTTCCAAGAACGAAAGGCACAGGAACATGAAGAAAATAACCGGGATGAAGGTCGAAACCGTCTGGATACCGGCACCGATACCGTCGGCGAGAATGGCGGACACAAAGCCCGGCGCATGGAGAACATCCGTGAGCACGTAGCCGAAGCCGTCCACGAAAATCGCGCCGAACAGCACGTCAAAGAAATCAATAAATGCGGAACCTATCGTCACCGCAATCCAGAACACCAGATACATGATGACAAGGAATATCGGGAGAGCCGCCCAGCGGTTCAAAAGTACGGCATCAAGCTTGTCAGAGAAGGTCTTCTTGGTGCGGGTAGAAACGGCCGCCTTGCCAGCCACATTGTGCGAAATGGAATAGCGGTTTTCAGCCATGGCAAATTCCGGCTCTTCGCCCAGAATCTTCACGATTTCGGCCTTGTCGAGCTTCACGCCCGCTTCGGCAAACTTGTCCGCATAGCTCTTCTGGTTGCCCAAATACATGAGTGCCACCCAGCGCGCATCCGTCGCCAAAAGTTTTGCAACGGTCGCCACCTTCGGTTCCAGCACCTTCACGGCTTCTTCAATCTTTTCGCCGTATGTAATCTGCTTCGGGAGCGGCATCGGGGATGCAAGCACGTGGCCCATCTGGCTGATAAAGTTAGTGACGCTCTTTTCGTTCACGGCAGAAAGCGGAATGCACGGCACGCCGTAAACGTCGGAAAGCTCATCTAAATCCAACTGGATTCCGCGATTTTCGGCGATATCCATCATGTTGACGGCAATCACCATCGGGATGTTCATGTCGGCAAGCTGGCTCGTAAGGAACAGGTTGCGTTCCAGGTTCGTCGCATCGACAATGTTGATGATCAAGCTTGCTTCGCGGCTAAGCAGATAATCGACAGCGGCGCGTTCGTCTTCGGCATTGGCGAACAAGGCGTAAGTACCCGGCAAGTCCACCAGGCGAATCTGGCGGTCGCCCAGTTCAAAATAACCTTCCTTCTTCTCGACCGTTACGCCGGGCCAGTTACCCACATGCTGGCGAGCACCCGTAAGGGCGTTGAAAAGGGCCGTCTTACCGCAGTTCGGGTTACCGGCAATCGCAATCGTCAAAAGTTTTCTAGCAGCCATTATACCCTCCTCAACTTGAGCACGTTGGCTTCTTCCTTACGGAGCGAAAGCCTGTAAGACAGCACGCCCACCTCGATCGGGTCGCCGAGGGGTGCCACCTGCAAAATTTCGAGAACGACGCCACGCACAAGCCCCATCGAAAGCAACTTGGACTTGTAAGCGGAATCGCCTTCATTATAACCGACAATTTCCACCTTGTCGCCACGTTTCAAATCAGAAAATTTGGGTTCCATGACCCATTTCTTTGCAGGGGATTTGCCTCCGCATCCACAGTTACAGCTCATTTCTTCCTCTTGTTGAGATTTTCCACTGATTTCATAAATTCTTCAATTTTGGCGAGCGTCTCTGCCGAAAGGATATGCTCCATGTTGCAGGCGTCTGTATTGGCGTTATCGTCGGACACTCCCAAATGTTGCAGGAACTGCCTCAGTAAAAGATGTCGGCTTAAAATGGTGACAGCGACTTTTTTCCCTTCTTCGGTGAGTTCCACGCCGCTGTAAGGCTCCTGCGACACGAGCCCCTGTTTCTTGAGCTCCGCCACCGCGCGGGCTACCGAGGGCATCTTGACCGTAAGCGCCGCCGCGATATCCCTGATTCGGGCGATTTTGTTGGTCTGGAGCAAAACGTGAATCACTTCCAAATAATCTTCAAGACTCTGTGTTAGCTTTGATCGTCTCATTCTTTGCCTAAAATGTTTACCTAGTCTAATTAGACGCGGCTAATGTAGGAAAATTGGGATAGTTTGTCAAGGCTAAATTTGTTTACTTCGGGAAATTTGTTTAGATATGGCTAAAATTGTATCAAAATAAAAAGAATGGGCGAAACGCTAGTTTCGTCCATATATATGTTAATTATAAAAACGCTTATTTTTTCGTGTTTTTTAAGGTTTTCACCTTCTTGTCGTCGGAGGGACCCATGAAGTCTTCGATTTTGCCTAATGTTTCACCAGAAAGGATGTGTTCCATGCAGCAGGCGTCTTTATCGGCGATGGCTTCGGAGACTCCCAGGCGAATCAAGAAGCTTTTGAGCAGAAGATGTCTGTTCAAAATGGCGGTGGCAACGCGCTTTCCTTCTTCGGTGAGTTCCACGCCGCTGTAGGGTTCCTGCGTCACAAGGCCCAGTTTCTTGAGCTCGATCATGGCTTTCGCCACAGACGGCATTTTGACCGAAAGAGAAGAAGCTATGTCTTTGACTCGGGCGATTCCGTGGGCGAGGCGCAGCATGTGCACCATTTCCAGGTAGTCTTCAAGACTTTGGCTAAGCTTTGCGTTTTCCATTCGAGTCCTCTTTTGGGGCTAAACCGACTTAATCAATATAGGAAGGCTCGAATATTCGGTCAACTTCTTTTGACGGGAGCATGTTATTTTATCGGCATCATGCTCTTGGCGCAAATTCCCATGGTCGACAGGTTGTGCAGCAGTGCCGATGTCGAGGGGGCTAGTATTCCGAAGAACCCGGCAGCCAGTAGGGCAGTGTTGAAGGTCACGATAAAGCGGTAGTTCGCCTGGATTTTGTCCATGAGTTGTGCGCTCAGGTCCTTCAGTTCGGCGAGGTCGCGCAGGTCTTCGCTGCGGAGCGTTACGTCGGCGGTTTCGCGGGCAATGTCGCTTGCGTCGCTCAAGGCAACCGAGACATTTGCAGCGGCAAGAGCCGGGGCGTCGTTGATTCCGTCACCGACCATAATCACGCGGTGTCCTTCTGCCTTCATCTTTTCGACATAGCGGTGCTTGTCTTCGGGCAGAACCTGCGCGTAAAATGTGTCGATGCCGAGCAACTGGGCGGTGCGTTCGGCGGCCTTTTGGCTGTCGCCGGTAATCATTGCCACATGCTTGATTCCGCGTTCCCGCAGCATGTGAATGGCTTCGGCAGCCTCGTCGCGGGGTGGGTCGCTGATGCAAAGAACACTAGCCAGCTTTCCGCCGATGCCAAGGTAAATCACAGAAGCCGCCCCGGCGAGTTCGTCAATGCGCTTCTGTTCGGTATCGCTTACGGTTACATGTTCGTCTTCTACCACGAAATGCTTGCTTCCGATAACGGCGCGTTCCCCGTTCAAGGTCGTGGCGATGCCGTGGGCCACGATGTATTTCACATCGGCGTGTTCTTCTTCGTGGTCAATGCCCCTGTCAAGGGCCCCGCGCACAATGGCGCGCGCCATGCTGTGCGGGAAATGCTCCTCGATACAGGCTGCGATGCGAAGCACCTCTTCTTCGCTGCGGCCTTCAAAGGGAATGATGCGCTCGAGCTTCGGTTCCGCCTTGGTGAGTGTTCCTGTCTTGTCAAAGACGATGGTATCTGCGAGGGCGAATTCTTCTAGATATTTGCCGCCTTTTACGGTCATGTTACGGTCGGCCGCTTCGCGGAGTGCCGAGATGACCGAGATCGGGGTCGAGAGCTTGATGGCGCAGGAATAATCCACCATCAGGATCGAAACGGCCTTGGTGACGTTGCGGGTGAACAACAGCGTCAATCCGAATCCCAAGAAGCTGTAAGGCACAATTCCGTCGGCGAGCCTTTCGGCCTTGCTCTGGATGGATGCCTTGAGGTCTTCGGACTGGTCGATCAGTTCGATAATCTTTTGAATTTTGGTATTGCCGTTTACTGCCCGCACCGAGACGACAATGGAACCTTCGTCGAGAATGGTCCCTGCAAATACGGACTTTCCGGTGGATTTATGCACCGCCTGCGATTCGCCTGTCATGGTCGCTTCGTTTACGAAAGCGTCGCCCTCGACAACGGTTCCGTCTACCGGAATCATTGCTCCCGAGCGGATTCGCACCAGGTCGCCATCCTTCACGTCTTGCAGGTGCATTTGCACATCGACGCCGTCCTTGACGACCCAAACCAAGTCCACCTTGACGGCTAAACTTGCGGTAAGCGCCGTACGCGTGCGCGCCTTGGTGTATTCTTCCAGAAGGCTGCTGACGTTCAACAGGAACATGATTGTCCCGGCGGAACTGTAGTTCCTCTGCAGAATGCTTGCACCGATGGCAGCCCCGTCTAAAACTTCGACGGTGAGCTTTCCCTGCGAAAGAATGTCCAGCCCTTTAACGACGTATTTCAGCCCCTTGTAAATATGGACTGCAGTCCGTATGGGCAGCGGCACGAACCATTTGAACAAGTAACGGCGCGCCAGCATGAATGTGAGCTTGTTCTTGAACTTGGAATCCAGTGCCTGCAACTGGTAGGCGGTGTCGGGGTCGCCTTCGGGGAGCGTTGCAAGGTTGAGTTTTTGGATAAACTCAATCAACTGCTCGCGGTAAAACTGTTCACGAGTACCGGTTTCGTATTCAATAAGAATACCACCGTTTTCGGAATGGACGACGGCGCGTTTTACATAAGGATGCGCCACGCAGGCCTTGTGGATGCGCGGCTCATGTTCCGGTTCAAAAGCGTACGCCCCCGCACGAAAGCGGATACGCCCCGGCTTGTCGTAAACAATTTTTGTTCGCATAGCGGATTACTTGCCTGCTTCTTTCTTTGCGTCGTTGCAGATGTCGGCGGCTTCGTCCTTCATATCCTGGAAGGTGGCCTTGGCGTCGGCGGTAAATTTCATGCCATGAGCAAGCCCTTTGACGGCGTATTCGCGGGTCTTCGGGGCCTTCAGAATTTTCTTGGCGATGGCGGAACCGACGGCACCGCCCACGACGCACCAGAACTTTTCATTTTTCCAAATAGACATGGTTTACTCCTTGGTTGTTTGGTTGATGTTTAAAATCTACCTATTTCCAAAGCCTCTGTTTATTACAAACAAACTAACTTGAAGCTGGAGGCGGCAGTCCTCTCTAGCGCTCATTTGACTAACATTATTAGCGTTTTGTGAATTTTGTTCTGCTGTTAAAACTTTATTAGATTCATAAAAGTCTATTTGGAGTAGAATTTTTTTTGCGGCATACATATTTTCTGGCCCAAAAAACGGAAAAAAGTGTATGCAAGTTTCTCGTGTCAACCAATTTTTTGCCCGAATGGGGCGTTTTCAGGTAAAATACCGCTGGCAAATCCTCGCGGCGACCCTGATTTTAACTATAGCGGCGTGTCTCGGGCTACCGCACCTTTCCATGTCCAGCAGTGATGACGAATGGTTCGATGACCATGATCAAATCAAGCTGAATCAGGAACATTTTTACGATATCTTCGGTAGCGACGATTCCTTCATGGTGCTGGTCCGCGCCGATGATGTCTTTGCGCCCGAAGTTCTTTCGGCCATTGACAGGCTTTCGAGAAGGCTCGAAAATGAAGTCCCGTATGCCGAACGCGTAGTTTCCTTGACGCGCAATCTGTCTATTCCCAAGGCGAACGACGAAGGCTTCGAAGTCATCGACCCGTTTGAAGACGGTATTCCGACCGACCCGCAGGACATTGCCGCTAAAAAAGCGCTGGTGATGAGCCGCCAATCATTGGTGAATGGAATCGTCTCGGATGACAGCAAGGAAACTTGGGTGATTCTTTCGCTGAAAAAGTACGAAGGCGGTGTGGAATTCGGCAAGGACAGCATCGCGCCTTTCGCCCGCCAGGTGGTTGAATCCGAAGAATTCAAGAGCGACCGTTACGAACTTTTGCAGACGGGCATGAGCTACACCGAAATGGAAGAGGAAGAAGTCATTACCCGCGAATGCGCAATCCGCATCGGTTGCGGCTTTGTGGTGATGCTCTTTTGCCTGGTTCTCTTTGTGCGCTCGCTCCGTGGGGTAGTGGTGCCTGCCATCGCGACGGTTTGCGGCATTGCGTCTGTCTTGGGAATCAACGCTTGGTTAGGCATTACGGGGGATTCCTCGATGGTGGCGCTCCCGGTGCTTTTGGGCATGGCGCTTTCGGTGGGCTATTCCATTCACTATATTAACGCATTCCGCATGCAGTTCCGCCGTTCCGGCAAGCGCAAGGAATCGGTGGTTTTTGCCATCCAAGAAACAGGCTGGCCTATCTTCTTTACGGTCATTACTACGGTGGCCTCGCTCCTTTCTTTCTTGTTTGCGGGCATTCGTCCCATCCGCTGGATTGGCGGTATTTCGGCGGGAATTGTCTCCATGGTTTGCCTCTATGTGATGGTGCTGATTCCGATTCTCATGAGTTTCGGGCGCGATACAGAACCAAAATCCGAGCAGGTGAAGTCTGCGGGTGCTACCAAGACGGACATCCTCTTTGAATTCTTCGGTCGCAAGGTTTGCAGGCACAGCGTCATCGTCGCAATTGTCGCAGGTGCCATTATGCTCTTCCAGATTCCGGGAATTACGCATATCGACGTGAACATGGACTACACCAAGACCATGGGGCAAAAGATTCCCTACGTGGTGCGCCTCTTGGATATGCTTAGCGGAAAACTCGGAAGTCTCTACGACTTTAACGTGATGGTGGAATTTGACAATCCTGATGCCTTGAAGGACCCTGCAAACATGAAACGCATCGAGGAATTGGAAGAAAAACTCGGGACGCTCCAGCTCACCAAGATTTCGGGCGGAAAGCCGCGCGTACAGTCGGTCACGAGCCTCGTGAAAGAAATGAACCGCACGCTAAATAGCGACGATACCGCCTATTACGCAGTCCCCGCAGAACATGATATGCTTGCGCAGGTGCTGTTCCTCTACGAAATCTCCGACCCTGATGCTATCTTCAGCTGGATGGACGAAGATTACAAGACGACGTACATCCACGTGGAACTTTCGGGCTATGATGCGAATAAAGTCATTGAGGATCTGGATAGCGCCAAGAGTTATATGACGCGCATTTTCCCGGATGCAAAAACTTCAGTGGTGGGCGATGTCATCAACTACGCCGAAATGAACGGGAAACTGGTAGGCGGGTTGCTCCGCTCTTTCGGAGGCTCTTTCGTGATTATCGCCATCATGATGATTCTTGCTTTCGGGAGTATCCGTGCGGGGCTTATCGGCATGATTCCGAATGTGGCGCCGGTGCTCTTGATTGGCGGGTTCATGGGCTATTTGAATATGCCGCTTGACATGATTACGATGATCATTATGCCGATGGTTTTGGGCATCGCCGTCGATGACACCATCCACATGAATAACCACATCAAGTATGGCTATGAAAAGACGGGCAGTTACCGGCAGGCGCTGCTGCTCTCTTATCGCGAAATCGGCAAGACCATGGGCATGACCACCTTCATTCTGTGCGCCATGTTCTTCGTATTCATTTTCAGCCCCATGGGTGCGCTCCACAATGTGGGGATCCTTTCCATCTTGGGTCTCGGAGGCGCACTCCTGGCCGACTATACGCTTACCACGGCGTTGGTCTACCTGTGCAAACCGTACGGAAAAGAAAAACATTTGTAATAAATGCGAATCCTTCGGGTTTGCTCCAGTAGAGTATGAAAAGAGGCCCCCAAACGGGGACCTCTTTTCATACTCACGGCGGGATTCGAACCCACGACCCACTGCTTAGAAGGCAGTTGCTCTATCCAACTGAGCTACGCGAGCGTTTGTGGACTGCAAATATAGCAAAAAGCCCGGGATTTCGTCAAATGAGCTTGCTCAACGACATCCTTTAAAATAAAAAACGTTCGGTTCTAATGAACCGAACGTTCCATAAGGAGTAGAATCTTGCGGCTTTAGATTACATCATGCCGCCCATGCCCATGGACGGATCCATGGCAGGAGCTGCCGGCTTCGGTTCCTTCTTTTCGGTGATCACGCAGTCAGTGGTGAGGATCATCGAAGCGATAGAAGCGGCGTTCTTGAGGGCCGTACGAGTCACCTTGGCCGGGTCAATCACGCCAGCCTTGATGAGGTCTTCGTAAGAATCGGTCTTGGCATTGTAACCGAAGCTATCCTTGCCTTCCTTCACCTTGTTCACAATCACAGAGCCTTCGAGGCCGGCGTTGGTGACAATCTGACGGAGAGGTTCTTCAATAGCGCGGCGGATGATAGCGGCACCAGTCTTCTGGTCGGCGTTATCAAACTTGAGGGAATCGATGGCCTTTTCGGCGCGGATGAGGGCAACGCCACCACCCGGAACGATACCTTCTTCGACGGCAGCGCGGGTAGCGTGCATAGCGTCGTCGACGCGGTCCTTCTTTTCCTTCATTTCAACTTCAGTAGCAGCTCCGACCTTGATCACGGCCACACCGCCAGCGAGCTTGGCGAGGCGTTCCTGGAGCTTTTCACGGTCATAATCGCTGGTGGTAGCTTCGATCTGCTTCTTGATCTGAGCGATACGGCCCTTGATAGAAGCGGCGTCACCGGCACCTTCAACGATGGTGGTGTTGTCCTTGGTAATGGTGATAGACTTGGCCTGGCCGAGCACGGTCACCGGAGCGTCTTCGAGCTTGGCGCCAGTGTCTTCGGAAACCAGCATACCGCCAGTGAGGATAGCGATGTCTTCGAGCATTGCCTTACGACGGTCGCCGAAGCCCGGAGCCTTAACGGCTGCGACCTTCAGGGTGCCGCGCATCTTGTTCACAACGAGCGTTGCGAGAGCTTCGCCATCGACGTCTTCGGCGATGATGAGGAGAGACTTGCCCTGCTTAGCAACGTGTTCGAGCATCGGCAGCAAGTCCTTCATGGTAGAAATCTTCTTGTCGTACAGGAGAATGTACGGATTTTCGAGGGCCACTTCCATGCTGTCAGTGTTGGTGACGAAGTACGGAGAGAGGTAGCCGCGGTCGAACTGCATACCTTCGACAACGTCGAGGATGGTTTCGGCAGTCTTGGATTCTTCGATGGTGATCACACCGTCGTTGCCGACCTTTTCCATAGCGTTGGCGAGGAGTTCGCCAATTTCGGGGTCGTTGTTAGCAGAAATCGTTGCGACCTGGGCAATGTGTTCCTTGCCGTTGATCTTCACGGCCATCTTGCCGATTTCGGTGATGACGGCGTCAACTGCGGCGTCCATACCGCGCTTGATGTCCATCGGGTTTGCACCGGCGGCCACGTTCTTGAGGCCTTCGCGAGTGATAGCCTGAGCGAGCACGGTAGCGGTGGTGGTACCATCACCAGCAGCGTCAGAAGTCTTGTTGGCGACTTCCTTGGCCATCTGAGCGCCGAGGTTTTCGTAAGCGTCTTCCAGTTCCACTTCCTTAGCGACGGACACGCCGTCCTTAGTGACGTTCGGGGCACCGAAGGCCTTTGCGATCATCACGTTGCGGCCCTTAGGACCGAGGGTAACCTTAACTGCGTTGGCGAGTTTGTCCACGCCCTTCATCAGGGATTCGCGAGCTGCTACATCAAACTTAAGTTGCTTTGCCATTTTGATTTTCCTTTTTTTATTTAAAACCTTTGTGTTACGCGATTAGAGCGTTGCGAAAATGTCGGATTCCTTGACAATCAGGTAGTTTTCGCCATCGACGGAAACTTCAGTTCCGCTGTACTTGCCGTAAAGCACCACGTCGCCGACCTTGACTTCCATGGCAACGAGGTCGCCCTTTTCGTTCTTGCGGCCCGGGCCCACGGCCACGACCTTACCCTGCATCGGCTTTTCCTTGGCGTTATCCGGAATGAAGAGACCCGAAGAGGTCTTCTGTTCGGCTTCTGCCGGTTTAACGACGATTCGATCTGCAAGCGGCTTGATCATTTTCTTTTTCCTTTTTTGCGGGTGGTTTCGCACCCATTGATTGAACTTCTTAGTCCAAGTTGGACTATTTATTTTGTTTCGCCCTATAGTAAGCAATATCTGTGCCAAACCGTTTTTGTTGGGAAAATTGGCTTTTTCTGCTGAAATGGGCCTGTTTTTATGGACTACAAGTATCTTTTTGAAACGCTGGCTCGGCTACCGACGGCGATGTTTCAAAATAAAACGTTTTGGACGCTGGGGGAGGGGTGTGCGGGGCATTGTTCAGGTCGGTCCACATTTTTGATGTTTTTAGTGGCTAAATGTAGACTTTTTATTTTTATTACAATTCGTAAAATGTGCTTAAATGTCTGTAAAAAGTAAAAAATAATGTAGACTTTTTATAGAAAATTTGATTATATTTAAGATAAGTAATTTATAGGGTGCATTTTGGAGTATTCCGAATTAGATTACTTATAGGATGTTTGAAATTGCTCCTTGGTCGGAGCGCAGAACGGAGTGCATATGGGATTCGGATTAAAAACGACGTCGGTTGTCGCGGGAATGGTGCTTGCGTTTGGTTTGTCGCAGGCTTCTGCCGCAGATCGCCAAATGGAAAGGCTTACGCGAGGCGTTCTGGTTAGCAACGTCGGTTCTGGCGTTCTCGTGAGCTGGCGTTTGCTCGGTACGGATTCTCCGGATACGGAGTTCAACCTGTATCGCGATGGCGAAAAGATTGCGTCTATTTCCAAGTCGGCAGGTACCAACTATCTCGACAAGAACGGCAAGACCACTTCCAAGTACACGGTAGCCGCTGTGGTGGGCGGCAAGGAACAGGCGAAGCAAGGTGTTTCCGTGGTGCTCGACAAGACAGTGTCCAATAGCGGAAAGTCCTTCCCGTATAAGACTCTCAAGCTTGAAGTTCCGGCGAATCAGACGATGCCTAATGGAGAAATTTGTTCTTACACTCCGAACGATATGAGTGCAGCCGACCTCGATGGCGACGGCGAATACGAATTGATTTTGAAGTGGGATCCGTCTAACGCCCATGACAACTCGCAGACGGGCTACACGGGCACGGTGTTTATCGATGCCTACAAGCTCGACGGCACGCGCCTTTGGCGCATCGACCTGGGCAAGAACATCCGCGCGGGTGCGCACTACACGCAGTTCCAGGTTTATGACTACGATGGCGACGGCAAGGCCGAAATGATTGTGAAGACTGCCGACGGTACGATTGACGGTACGGGCAAGGCGATTGGCGACAAGTCCAAGGATTACCGCGATGCCAACGGCCTTGTGCTCAAGGGTCCTGAATACCTGACGGTGTTTCGCGGCGTTGACGGCGCTGCCATCGCGACGGTGGAATACCAGCCGAGTCGCGATATCAACCAGCATGTGAAGGGCAAGGATGCTCATGGCTACTGGGGAGACAACTACGGTAACCGTTGCGAACGCTACCTGGCTGCAACGGGCTATCTGGACGGTGTCCATCCGAGCGCAATCTTTGTTCGCGGCTATTACAGCTCCTCTTATGTAGCGGCCTACGATTTTGACGGAAAGGATTTGAAACTTCGTTGGCTCCATAAGTCCGAATATCCAGGCCAGGGCCTATATGGCGAAGGAAACCACAGCCTTCAGGCGGTGGACCTCGATGGTGACGGCTACGATGAAATTTTCTTCGGTGCTGCGGCCTTGAATCACGATGGTTCGCTGCGTTACCGCACTGGACTTGGCCATGGCGACGCTCATCATATTTCTGACTTGGATCCGGACCTCCCGGGCCTTGAACTTTGGGATGTGCATGAACATAAGGATGCCCAGTACACCGAAGAAATGCGTGCCCATGACGGCAAGATTATTTGGGGTACTCCGCAACCGAGTTCTGGCGGCGTGGACAATGGTCGCGGCATGGCTGCTGACATTGATTCCGAATACCGCGGTTTCGAAATGTGGTCCAGCAAGGGCGGCGGCATGAAGACGGCGAAGGGCAAGCTTATTGGAACACCCTCTGTCTCTACGAACTTCCGCATTTACTTTGATGGTGATGAATATGACGAACTCTTGGATGGCGCTTACCTGACCAAGTTTGATTCCAAGAACAAGAAGTCCAATGTTTACTTTGATGGCCCGTCGGCTCTTGGCGCTGCTGGCTGCAATGGTACCAAGAATACTCCGAGTTTAGTTGCTGACTTGTTTGGCGACTGGCGCGAAGAACTGGTAGTGCGTTCCGAGAAGGATCCGACGACGATATACATAGTTTCGACTCCGGTTACCAGCGAACACCGTGTGTATACGCTGATGCACGATGCCACCTACCGCACTGCTGTGGCTTCTGAAAATACGGCTTACAACCAGCCTCCGCATTTGGGCTACTACCTGCCCGACATGGTGAAGTCTCTTAAGCAGCCGAACGTGTTCATGGCTGGCGACGAGCCGGCTCCTACCGATACGACACCGGTGGTGAACAACGGCAAGTCCGAAATGGATGCTTCTACGCCGAAGGATGGCGATGGCGTTGCGGAAACGTCTAACGACGGCTTCCTCAAGAACGGCTATTACAACTTTACCAATTCTCTTTCGAGCTACGGCACTTGGGAAATCTTCTCCCAGACCGAAGCAAAGACCACGCTCACCGTCCGCTTTACCAATGGCGGCTCGACATCCCGCAGCATGTCCCTGAGCGTGAATGGTACTTCTGTTGGCACGGTTTCGTTCCCCTCGACTTCGAATTGGACGACTTATTCCGAAGCCACGGTTGACGTGAAGCTGGTGCAGGGCGTGAATACCTTGACCTTCAAGTCCCTCACGAGTGATGGCGGCCCGAATTTTGACATGTTCACCTTCGGTATCGATGGCGTGGAACTCTATGACGGTACCCAGAAGATTGAGAATCCGACCCCGGTGCTGCCGGTGGCATCCTTCAAGAACGGTGTGGTTTTCAATCCTTCTACGGGCGTGCTGTTCACTCCCAAGGCGGGCTTTGCAGAAGTCTACTTCTACGATATGTCTGGAAATTTAAGGGTGGGTATTTCGAAGAACGTAAACGCTGGTTCTACAACCATGGCGCTTGAACGGGGACTGCTCGCTAAAGGAATGTACGTCGTGAAAGTCAAACTCGACGGAAAGGCTGTTTTCGCAAAGAAATTTGCGGAACAATAAACACCTCACTGCCTAGTCCTGGTCCACCGAACGATGGATTGGGGCTAGGCGCTTTTGAGTTTTGATATGAAGATGTTTAGCAAGATTTGGCAAACTGCCGTGATGGCTTCCATGGTCGCTGCTCCTATTGCATTGGCGCAGGTGACTATCTACATGTGCGGTGACTCTACCATGCAAGACTGGGCTGCTGGCTATTGCCCCAAACAAGGCCAAGGTCAAGATTTCCATTACTGGTTCGATGCGACCAAGGCAGCGGTGGTGAACCGCGGCCAGGGCGGCATGGCTGCCGACGGTTATTACGATATGTTCTGGAAGCATGGTTGCTCTGCAGGAAACTGCATTGTGGACAAGCTGCAGGTCGGTGACTATGCGGTCATCCAGTTCGGTATTAACGATGTGGGCAAGAGTGACGAAGCCAAGTTTACGGTGGCCATGAGTACTATGGCTAAAGAAGCTTTGGCGAAGGGCGCATATCCGATTATCATGAGCCCCATTCGTCGCTGCTACTACGATTCTCCGACGCAGATTCATAACAGCTACCGTGGCTACCCGGCCCGTGCCCAGGCCATTGCCGATTCCTTGGGAATTCCGTTCATTGACATGAGCGAGATGGTTGCAAACTACATGATTTCGGTGGGCGAGTCTTACGCCCAGCAATTCATTTTCAACTATGCGACTAGCGGTGAATATTCCAACCTCAAGAGCGACCAGGCCGACCAGGTGCACTTGCAGATGAACGGTGCCAACGCCTTTGGCCGAATCATTACCGAACAGATGCGCGCCCATAAAGATGTCATGACCAAGAAGCTCGGCGATTACATGGCGCCTATGTATCAGGTGAGCGTGAAGGTCTCGCCCGAAGGCTCTGCTGAGGCGACTTCTATTAACGCTTACTATCCGAAGGGCATGACTGTGATGCTCAAGACCATTCCGAAGTCCGGCAAAAAGTTCTTGGGCTGGTACGATGGCAACGGTAACAAGGTGAGCGACCAGGCGGTTTCGACGGTGAAGTCCCAGTATATCTATACCTTCGTGATGGGTGATAAGGCAACGCAATATACGGCTGTCTATGAAGGCGGTACGGCGCAGAAGTACGAAGGCGATGGCAAGGCTTTGACCGCATTCCCGACGACGACTCCCAAGAGCCTCGACGATGTGACATTCGTGCCCTTCACACCGATTGACGGCAGCACCGAAGACAGCGTTAAAGTGGACAAGAACATCAAGAAGTTCTTTGACGCCTACAAGCCGGATTCCGGCAACGGTTTCTCCGAAAGTAACCATGATGACTTTACGGGCGAAGGCTTCTGGAATGTTGCCAACGAAAAGAATTCCTTCGGCTCTTACCGCATGAAGTTCCCGGGTGCGGGCTATGTGACGCTTGCCGTGCGCTATTCCAACGGCGGTACCAGCGACCGTCTGTTCAACGCTTATCTGGATCATGACTATTACGTGAGTGCTCCGCCTACCGGTAGCTGGGATAAGTGGGATACCGCCTATGTGGTGATGGACGCTCCCATGGGCGAAGCGGACTTGCGCTTTATTTCGCTCACTAGCGATGGTGGCCCAAATATCGATGCTTTCGGTTTTAGCATTGACGATGTCTGCCGCGTGAGCGAAGGTTGCCCCGATGAAGATTCCTTGACAACGATTCTTGCCGGTGTGAAGGGCAACATGGGTTTTGGCTTGCAGGGTGAAATGCTGCACCTTGCCGGTACGGAACGTGCCCATGTGAACGTTTTTGATATGGGCGGTCGCCTGGTGGCCAAGCGGATTGTGGAAAATGTTTCTGAAGTTTCCCTTGCGACCATGGTGAAATCTGCTGGACTCTACCGCATTGTGGTTCGTCAGGGTAGCGCAAAGTTTGTCGCCAACTACGCAAAGGTGAGGTAAATTATGAAAGGGATGTTTAGGTTCCTCATCGCTGCCGCTGTATTTGCGGGTGTCGCCGTTAGCGATTCCACCAGTTTCGCTATCTATGTGGTGGGCGATTCGACAGTGCAAACTTATAAGGATAACGTTTACCCGCAAACGGGTTGGGGCCAGGTTCTCGGTTATTTCTTCGACGCGTCTCGCGTGAAGGTGAACAACTATGCCATCGGTGGCCGCAGTTCGAGAACCTTCATTGAAGAAGGCCGCTTGGACGAAGTCAAGGGCAAGCTCCAGAAGGGCGATTATCTTTTCGTGCAGTTCGGCCATAACGACCGCGACTATAGTAAAGAGGCCCGTTATGTACCCCCTGCGGACTTTCCCGGTTATATCCAGAAGTACGTGGATGCCGCTCAGGCGAAGGGCGCTAATGCCGTCTTGATTTCTCCCATGAACCTGAACGGTAGCCGTAACGTGTTCTCTACGGGCGACAAGAACTACGATGCCCGAGGCATGATGCAGACGGTGGCCAAGAACAACAAGGTTCCCTTTGTAGATTTGAACATGAAGTCGTACAATACCTACAATACGACTTACAAGAACATTCCTGATTACGTGACGCGTTACCTGTACAAGTCGTTGCAAAAGGGTGAATACCCGAATTATCCTGATGGCGTAAACGACGGAACCACGCACTTCCAGGAAATGGGCTCCATGGGCCACGCCCAGATGATTTGCGAAGAACTCGAAGAAAACCTCAAGAGCAATTCGAATCTTTCTGCTGACGCCAAGGCCGCCTTGACCACTCTGGTTTCCGCCATCAAGAAGCGCTATACCATCAAGGTCCAGACCAACCTTTCGAACTACAACGGCCTCATTACGCAGACCCAGTACTTCCCGGCGGGTTCCCCGATGACGCTTCGCGTGACGCCCAACGGCCAGACTTTCGAAAAGTGGGTGGATGACGACTGCAATGAACTTTCGAAGAGTGCTATCTATTACGGTTTCAAGACCAAGGCCCGCAACATTACTTATACGGCCATGTTCAAGGGCGGTTCTGAATGCAAGAAAATTGCGCACGATGACGAAGATTCCGGTAGCGACAATCCGACTTCTTCTAGTTCCGAAGGCCCGGAATCCTCTAGCTCCATTGATCCGAAACTTTGCTTTGATGGCACCGCTGACGCAACCTGGCCTTCTCCTGTCGAGATGGCTAGCCCCGAAGTTGCAGATGGTCTGACAGAAACGAATCATGAAGGCTATACGGGCCAGGGCTTCTTCAATATTGAAAACAGCGCCTACAGTACCGCAACTTATAAGTTGACTTCTGACCAGTCGGCCTCCAATGCCCGCGTCATGATCCGCTATTCCTTCCAGGGTAATTCCAATCGCGACATGAAGTTCACCATTGATAACGGTACTTACGATGTGGCGTTCCCCTCTACGGGTAGCTGGGACAAGTGGGATACCGCCTACATCGAAGACGTCTGGGTGGATGCACTGGATTTCAAGATGAAGATAGCCTCGACCACAAGCGATGGCGGTCCCAATATTGACATGATTGCCTTTGACATCAAGGGCGTGTACCGCACCGGTTGCAAGCCGACGAAGGTGGAAAACGATGTGGAATCCTCCAGCAGCACCACCGCGATTCTGGCAACGGCGTCTTCCGAAGGGGTTTCCTTCGATGCCCGTCATTTGACCGTTTCGACTCCGGGTGGCCTGATGGAAGTCCAGTTGATGGATGTCATGGGCAAAAACTTGAAGCGTGAAGTCCGAAATGTCCCGGCGGGCACGGTTTCTGTGCTTTCGAATGGGGCAAAACTCCCTAAAGGCCGCTATTTCTTGCAAATTCGCCTGAATGGCCGAGTTTCTTTACAGCAACCTTTTGTATATTAAAGAAAACGCGTTATTTTTCGCGAAAAGGAGTTTATATGAATTTCTTTAAGTTTGCAGCTTCTTCTTGTGCTGTTCTTGCAGCGGTTGCTTTTACTGCTTGCGGCGATTCTTCGTCTACAAGCTCCGATGACGGCAAGGTCGCTTACGATTGTACTGTCAAGGGTGGCGTGAAGGTCGTTTCTCCGGCCGGTGGCGAATCCTTTAAGCTGGGTGAATCCGTCAAGATCGTTTTCGGTTCTGACATGGACTTCGGCGGCTTTGGCGTGGAAATCCGCTTCAACGATGGCGAAAAGAAGATCAACCTGTTCGAAGAAAGCATCGACGATGCCGTGATCGACGGAAAGACCTGTAACGAATACACTGCTGTTCTTGATTCCAAGCTTGGCATCGAAGCCGCAGATGACGCCTACATCTATATCTACCCGTACTCCAATCAGGCCAAGGCTGGCAAGTCCGGCACCTTCAAGGTCACGGAGTAATGAACCTCCAATTCAGCGATCGTAGTATCACCGTAGCCATCGTGGGTTGCGGTGGTTTTATTGGTTGCCATCTGCTGAAGGCAATCTTTGAACGCACCAGTTGGCGTGTCTTTGGCGTGGACCTGGAATCCTATCGCATTCAGGAACACTTGGCCAATGACCGGTTTGAATTCTTGTGCGCAGATCTTGCGGATTCGGCTGTGGTAGCGCGGATTGCCCAGTACCCGGTGGTGGTGAATCTGGCTGCCATATGCACGCCCGGGCGTTATATGGCGGAAGCCGCCGAAGTGATTCGCAGTAATTACGATCATCCGCGGGCGCTGGCGGATGCCTGCGCCAAGAGCGGCAGTTGGCTCATTCATTTTTCTACCTCCGAAATTTACGGCAAGACGGCTGCAGATTCTCCCGCACTTGAAGAAGATTTTTCAGAAATTGTGCTGGGTCCTGTGGCGGCAAGCCGCTGGAGCTATGCCACGGCCAAGCTTTTGACCGAACGCTACATGGCCGGTCTTGCGGGCTTGAATTGGACCGTGGTTCGCCCCTTCAATTTTGTGGGCCCCTTCATGGACTTTATGCCAGGCATCGATGGCGAAGGAATTCCCCGTGTGCTGGCGAATTTCTCGACGGCCTTGGTCCGTGGCGAAACCCTTAAGCTTGTGAATGGGGGAGCGGCCAAGCGCTGCTTTACTTCGGTTCACGATGCCGTTGATTTTATCTTCAGCCTGCTTACCCATGCCGATGCGGGCGTCGGTCAGGCATTCAATGTGGGCAATGGGGACAACGAGGTGTCCATTGCTGAATTGGCGGCCCTGATGCGCTCGGTATTTGCTTCGGTCAAGGACGTGCCTGAAAGCGATGTCCCCGGTGTAGAAGTGGTTTCGGGCGAAGACTATTACGGCAAGGGTTACGATGATTCCTTGCGCAGGCTTCCGTTGGTAGCGAAGGCCGAAAACTTGTTGGGCTTCAAGGCGAAAATTCCGCTCCGAACAGCCCTTGAAGAATCGCTCCGCTGGTTTGTTGGACATTATGACTTACGTCATTGCGAGCCGTAGGCGAAGCAATCCATTGCGATGAATTCAGAATATTTTATCTTCGTTCCCGCGTATAATGTCGCAAGTACATTGGCTGATGTATTGCGCAAAATTCCCGATAGCGTATGGAATCGTGCCATAGCCCTTGTGATTGACGACGGCTCTGTAGACGATACTCGCGGCGCTTTTGAAAATTATGTGGAAGGCTTGGACAAGGATCCCGCAGGCAACTTGAAAAAGAGCCGCTTGCGTTACATGCGTTTTGAACAAAATCACGGCTACGGATCTGTTGTAAAGAAGGGCGTTTCTGAAGGGATAAAGTCCGGAGCGGCCTACGTTGCCTGCCTGCATGGCGACGGACAGTACCCGGCTGAAAAATTGCAGGACTTTTTTGACCATTTGAAGTCCAACGAGGCTGTCTTGGTGCAGGGCTCTCGCCGTTTGACCCGTGGCGGAGCAAAAGCGGGAAATATGCCCTTGTACAAGCGTCTTGGAGGCACCTTCTTGACGTCGATTGAAAATGTGGCATTCAGGCAGAAACTCACGGATCGACACAGCGGCTTCATTGTCTATTCTGCGGATTTCTTGAAAAAGGTGAATCTTGAAAAGTTGAGCCCCTCTTTTGATATCGATTTGGAACTCATTTCCATTGCCGATGCGCGGGGCTTGAAACTGGCTGAACTCCCTATTCCCACCCGTTATGCTGGCGAAAAATCCAATTTGAGGGTTGTTCCTTACGGCTTGCGGGTTTTGAGACAGGTTTTGCGCCGCCTTGGCGCTTAATTCCGTATTTATATTTAGAACATCTATGCATATCGGTTGTCATTTATCATCTTCGGCCGGCTTTTTGGCCATGGGACAAACGGCGCTTTCGATTGGCGCTGATACCTTTCAGTTCTTTACCCGTAACCCTCGCGGCGGGTCGGCAAAACCCTTTGATGCCGCTGACGCCCAGGCGCTTGTCAAGCTGCTGAATGACAATCATTTTGCTCCGATTCTGGCGCATGCCCTTTATACGCTGAACGCTTGCGCTGCTGACGAAGGCTTGCGTGAATATGCGGTCAATGTAATGACCGATGATATTTGGCGTATGGATCATTTTCCGGGCGCGATGTATAATTTTCACCCCGGTAGTCATGTGAAGCAGGGTGTGGAAGTGGGCGTGGACTTGATTTCACGTGCGCTGAATCAGATTTTGAAGCCGGAACAAAAGACTCTTGTGCTGCTTGAATCCATGGCGGGCAAGGGCTCCGAAGTAGGGCGTACTTTTGAAGAACTTCGTGCGATTATAGACCGCGTTGAACTGAGCGATAAACTGGGCGTTTGTCTGGATACCTGCCATGTGTTTGATGGCGGCTATAATATTGTTGACGACCTGGATGGCGTTCTTGAAAATTTTGACAAGGTGATTGGCCTAATGCGTTTGAAGGCGATTCACCTGAACGATAGCAAGAACCCCATGGGCAGCCATAAGGACCGTCACGAGGTTTTAGGGGCTGGATTTATCGGCTTGGAAGCGCTCACGCGGGTGGTGAACCATGCGGCGCTCAAAAATTTGCCGTTCTACTTGGAAACGCCGAATGAATTGCCCGGTTACGCAAAAGAAATCGCCCTGATGCGCGAACGGGCGAAATAGGCCTTAATTGTAAATAATTGTTGATTATCAGCCGCTTTTATATATATTTAAAGTATGGTAAAAGAGCTGATAGATTCTTTAAATGGGGTGCTGCTCGGAAAATCCGAGACGGTAGAACTTTTGGTCATGGCGCTGTTGGCCGACGGTCACGTGCTGGTGGAAGATGTTCCCGGCACGGGAAAGACCACGCTTTCAAAAGCGCTTGCGGCTGCGATTGGTGCAGACTTTGCGCGAATCCAGTTTACGCCGGATTTGTTGCCCGCCGATGTGACGGGCGGTGCGGTTTTCAAGGCGAATACCGGTGACTTTGAAATCAAGAAGGGACCTGTCTTTACCCAGGTGCTCTTGGCAGATGAAATTAACCGTGCCTCGCCGCGTACGCAGAGCGCCTTGCTCGAAGCCATGGAAGAACGCCAGGTTTCGTTGGAAGGAGAGCGCTATAAGTTGCCGGAACTCTTTATGGTACTGGCGACCGAGAACCCGGTGGAATTCCACGGGGTGT
Source organism: Fibrobacter sp. (assembly GCF_045131395.1). GTDB lineage: Bacteria > Fibrobacterota > Fibrobacteria > Fibrobacterales > Fibrobacteraceae > Fibrobacter. Next base: position 228,851 of record NZ_JBGUQY010000046.1, read on the forward strand.
TCCCGCTGCCCGAAGCTCAGATGGACCGCTTTATGGTACGCATTTCGGTGGGGTATCCGACGGCAGAAACGGAACTTGATATTTTGCGTGCTCACCGCACGAGTCGTCCGCTGGATTCTGTGCGTGCGGTGACGGTTCCCGGAGAAGTCTTGACGGCACGCGGCCAAGTGCAACGGATCCATATTGATGAATCTCTGGAACGCTATATTGTGAGCCTGGTGCAGACCACGCGCAATGATGGCGGCGTGCGTTTGGCGGCGAGCCCTCGTGCGGGCATGAACCTGGTGCGCATGGCGCAGGCTTGTGCCTATGTGAATGGCCGCGACTTCGTGAATCCCGATGATATTCAGCGAGTGTTCTTCCCGGTGATGGAACATCGCGTGTTTGCCAAGGATAGCGGCGACCCTGAAGCCAGCAAGAAGATTCTGCAGGGAATCCTGAAACAGGTGGCGATTCCGAAATAAGGACGCAAATGCCTTCCTTCTTTAAATGGCTGTTGAACGCGATTCCGCGGGCCCCGAAAAAATCGGGAGTTTTGATGGCTGTTTACTTTTGGTGGCTGGATTACTTTACCCCGGCGGGCCGCGCCCTTGCCGCCTTGTTCTTGCTGGCCATGTTTGCTGGGGTGGTGCCCGGATTCTGGGCGGCCTGGATTTTTGCGGGCGTTGACTTTCTGCTTTTCTTGGGGCTTGTCTTTAGCCTGTTCGGAACGGCGAAGCGGAGCAAGATTTGGATTGAAAGCGTCTCGGTGAATCGGGTTCGCGAAGGCGAAACGGCTACGGTGACCGCTTATGTGGCAGTGCGTTCTACGATTGATTGCGTGACTTTGGGGGCGAACCGTTTGCCGCCCTCGCTCACAGGCGTTGAATCGGACCGCGAGAAGATTAAGAAGGGCGAGCCGCCGCGCAAGATGGAATGCCAAGTGCTTACAACGCGCCGCGGCTCCTTTATGCTTACGAAGGTGTCGGCAAATGTTCCCGAAATCATGGGACTTTTACGCTGGCCTTACGGCTTTAACGGCTCGGTGGAATTGCTGGTTTACCCGCGTGTGCTCAAAGTGCAAGATTTCCCGTTTCTGACGCAGGGCGCTTCGGGCATGGTGTTTGCGCCCTTCTTGATGCCGAGCCTGACTCGCGGCATGAATTTTATAGGCGTGCGCCCCTACCGCGAAGGCGATTCCTTGCGAGATTTGCACCACAAGGCCTTTGCCCGCTACGGAAAGCCTTTCACGAAGGAATTTGAAGTGGAACGCGGCGCAGGTGTGATTCTGCTCCTGGATACCGCAACTCCGAATTTCAAGTCGCGGCAGTACTTGGAGCAGGCCATTCGCATGACGGCGGCTGTGGGCGAGTGGCTCTTGGACCGCGAAATTCTCGGACGATTCTTTATCGATAGCGAAGAGATTGCTTTGGACGGCGGCAGCGAAAGCCGCAAGAATTTGCTGGATGCTCTGGCGCGAATTCCGGCGGCATCGCTGGCGTACGGAAAACAGCCTAGCCCTTGGACGCCTGCGGCAAGGCCCATGGATCCCGTGCTTCGAGTGGGGCTTTACGCCAACGAAGATTCCTTCGTCAACAAGCATCTCGTGGTGGGGAATTATCCGGCTTCCACCGAAGATAAACTGCTGGTGGTTTCGCCTGAAGATTTGGACGGCGAGAGGGTGACGCTATGATGGTTCGCGAGAAAGTCGACATCCGCTACGCCTTCAAGGTGCTGTTCCTTTGCGTTGCCTCGGTGAATCTGGGCAATACCTTTGACTTTTTGTGGCTCGGGATTTTATTTGCGGTTTATTTTATTGTCATTGGCGTGTTGAATGCTACGCGCCGCCGCGAATTTGCCAAGCGCCCCCGTTACAACAAGATTCTGGCTTACGGCGCGATTGTACCTCTTGCGCTCTTTTGGGTGATGACGCCTTCTGTAGAAAATGGCGTGTCTCCTTATCTGATTTTCTTGCCGGGAATTTACCTGCTGTATTTGGCGGCATTGCAGGAGCGAAGCCGCGGAAATGGTGGCTTTGAGGCCTTTGTGGCCTTCGATGGCGTGGCTGCCTTGTTGATGGGAATGTACATGGTGCCTCGCGGTTGGGCGCCTGTGGGGCTCGTGGGATTCTTGTTGGCGTTGTGCGCTTACAGCCGTCGCGGAACTGCGCCTTATAAGTATGTGCTCTTTTTGCTTGTGATTGCCGGTCTCGGCGGTATTTCTTATGGTGGCTGGCTTCACTGGAAGAATCAGCGATACCGTTACGGTGCCAAAATGGCCGAAGAGTATTACCAGCGCAATCGCATGATGGGCTTTGATCCGGTGGCTGCTCTGGGTAGCTTTGGGAGCAATTATAATTCCCGTTACAATAGCCAGGTGGTGTTGCGTGTGTGGGATAAAAATCCTTCTCGCTACCTTAAGGCGGCCAGTTACGAAAAGTATGTGGCAGGCATCTGGAAATTGCCGACGTCCTTTGCGAAAAGGCTTTACCCTGCTTATTACCAGGTGGACTATGCCGTGTTCGAAACGGTGGATTCGTTGACCAAGACAGATTCCCTGCGCGAAGTGGAGCAGGTTTGGGTACAGTCCACATTGGATAATTTCGGCTTTGCCTTTGCGCCTTATGGAGCCGTGGGCTATGCCGCGAAGGATGTGGATTCGCTTACTTATTATGCGGGCGGCATGGTGCAGGGCCTGAACGGGAACGGAAAACGTTCGGACTGGCATTATTTTAAGTGCAGGCCTGTTTCGGAAGAGAAGGCTCCGCGGGCTTGCTCCTTGCCGGATACCTTGCTTATGCCGAGTGCGGGCGACTTGATGGTGGGCAAACGCTACTGGCCGCTGATCGATACGGTCATTGCCGCGATGGGGCTGCGCGACTCAGCCTTAGCGGACTCGGCCGGGGAATCCTCGGATTCCGAGGTGCTCCAGAAAATCCTAGCCTATTATCTTGCGAACTTTACCTATTCCCTGACGGTGCCGGGAATTTCCCGCTGGGAAGGTGGCGGGGGCAATGTGGAAAAAGATCCCTTGTCAATTTTCTGGCGCGAAAAGCAGGGTTTCTGCGAATATTATGCGACTTTGGCGACGCTGGTGCTGCGCCGTTTGAATATTCCGGCAAGGTATGTGACGGGCTTTGCGAATCCCGAAGTGGCGGAAGGACGACCCTATTCCATTTTCCGCCGCAAGCATTCGCATGCATGGGTCGAAGCCCTTGTAGATGGTCGCTGGGTAATCTTCGACCCGACGCCTCCCATTTTGCCGCAGTTTGCGCAATCGCCTAGCTGGTGGAGCGTCAAATGGGAGGGCGTGCGCGGGCGTTTCGCCCGCGTGATGCATGCCCTTAAGGAAGGCGAATGGCGTCGCGTCGTAGACAATTGGCAGAATCAATCAACCGCACTCTTGGAAAGCCCGATTCTTTATGCGGTGCTTGCCATTCTTGTTGCGGGCTTTGCTGGCCGCAAGATTTATATTGCGTATAAATTAAGCTCCAAGAATCGCGCCTATGTCTCGGCGCGGTCTCTAGAATGGACAAGCAAGCTTAACCGCGCCGAGCGGGATTTAGCCCGCGCTGGATTTAGGCGGGAGCCCGGCGAAACGGTCGGCAAATTTGCCGCTCGCGTTCGGATTGCGCTTTCACACCTCGCCGAGGACCAAACCTCTCTCAAAAAAATGCAGAAGGCACGCCAGGCCTTGGGAATTCTTGACGACTACGAAGCCAACCGCTGGGTTAAATAAATATTTTACTATCTTGTATTTCAAAAAAAATCAGGAGATTATATGTCTGTTCAAGTGATGGTTAATGGTATCCCGGGTAGCATGGGCCGCATCGTGGCCGAAACCTGCGTGGCTCGCGGCTTGGAACTCGTCCCGTATTCTCTGACGGGTGAAATTATCGTAGAAAACGAAGCCGAAGTCGCCGGCAAGACCATTCAACTCTTGAAGCCGAGCAATCGTGAAGCTCGCATTGCTGAAGTTCTTGAAAAGTACCCGAATGTGATTTGCATTGACTATACGCACCCGACGGCAGTGAACGACAACGCCGCCTTCTACGTGAAGCACAAGATTCCGTTTGTGATGGGCACTACCGGTGGTGACCGCGAAGCTCTCGCCAAGCTCGTTGCCGACGCCAATCACCCCAGCGTCATCGCCCCGAATATGGCAAAGCAGATTGTGGCTTTCCAGACCATGATTGAATTCTTGGCCAAGGAATTCCCGACGGCATTCAGCGGCTACAAGCTTTCTGTGGTTGAAAGCCACCAGAAGACCAAGGCCGATACGAGCGGTACCGCCCGCGCTGTGGTGGGTGACTTCCAGAAGATGGGCTTTGACTTCTCTGTCGATGACATCGAAAAGGTCCGCAACGAAAAGGAACAGATGGAACGCATGCATGTGCCCGAAGAATACCTCGGCGGCCATGCCTTCCACACCTACAGCCTCGATAGCGCCGACGGTACGGTTCACTTCGAATTCCAGCACAATGTCTGCGGCCGCAAGATTTATGCCGAAGGCACTGTGGACGCTGTGAACTTCCTCGCTTGCCACATTGCAAACGGAACCGCCAGGCCCTTCAACATGATGGACGTGCTGCGCTCCGGCAAGATGCGCTAGATCCTTCGACTGCGCTCAGGATGACACCTTAGATGCGTTCGTATATCCTCCGACGCCTGCTGCTCATGATCCCGACGCTCATCGGGATTTCGCTGGTGTGTTTTATACTCATCCAGCTGTTGCCAGGCGGTCCGGTGGAAGAAATGATTTCCCGTGCCCAGCAGGCCGCGGCCATGAAGGGCGGGGTTGATGCCTCCAAGGCGCTCTCTCCCGACCAGATTGCACAAATCCAGGCGTACTTCGGTTTTGACCAGCCCGCTTGGAAACGCTACCTGACTTGGCTCTGGAATGTTCTGCATTTAGATTTGGGCTCCAGCTACACTTATGGCCTCCCCGTGTGGGACGTTATTGTGAGCCGGTTCCCGATTTCGCTCTTCTTTGGCGTGACTTCGTTCTTCCTGAGTTACCTTGTCTGTATTCCGCTGGGCCTCTGGAAGGCGGTGCATCACGGCAGTAAGCTGGATTCCTTCAGCTCGGGCGTGATTTTCTCGGGCTACGTGATGCCGGGTTACGCTCTCGGTATCTTGCTGATTATCTTCCTCGCGGGCGGTTCATATCTGGATATTTTCCCGTTGGGCGGCCTCACCAGCGATGACTTCGAGGACTTTAGCTTTTTCGAAAAGATTGTAGACCTGGGACATCATTTGATTCTGCCCATCTTCTGCTACATGATTAGCGAATTCGCCTTCCTCACGTTCCTGATGAAGAATTCTGCGCTGGAAGAGTTGGGCAAGGACTACATGCGTACTGCCCTTGCCAAGGGCATGAGCTTTAACCAGGCGCTGGTGCGCCATGCGCTGCGCAACGCCCTGATTCCCATTGCCACCCGTCTTTCCGAGATTTGCACCTTGATGTTTGCGGGCGCGCTCCTCATCGAAAAGGTCTTCGATATTGACGGCATGGGCCTGCTTTATTACAACTCCATGGTGAACCGCGACTATAACGTGGTCATGGGCGTCATCTTCCTGAGTAGCTTGATGGCTATGATTGGGCGCCTGTTTAGCGATATCCTGTACACTCTTGTGGACCCGCGCATCAAATTTTCTTGATTTGCTATATTAGATAGCATGAGTAACGAAATTGTTTCGCCTGTTATTGAAAAGTTTTTGAAGTCCCGCGGCTATGCCGATTACGAAATAACCCCTATTGCCGGTGCCGGTTCGGGTCGCAAGTACTACCGAATTGCCTCGGATAAGCAGAGTTCTGTTCTGCAGGTTTCTGCCTCGGTCGATGAAGATTTTAAGCGCTTTGTGGATTATGCCGAAGCTTTCAATTCTTTTGGTCTCCCTGTACCGCGCATTTACTGCGTAGATGAAGCCTCCTGCTCGGTGCTTCAAGAAGACCTGGGCGCCCATAACTTGCTCGACAACATTGTGACGCCGGGTTCCGAAAAGAAGACGGGCAACGTTCGTATTCTTTACCCCGAAGTCATCGATTCCCTGATCAAGTGGCAGAACATTTCCCGCTCGCTTTTTAGTTCTCGCTCTGACCTCTGGCTCCGTCGCTTTGATTTCGCTGCTCTCAAGTGGGAAACGGACTACTTTACCGAAAACTACTTGAAGAATTTCAAGGGCATTCAGGAACTTCCCGAATATGTGCGTCAGTTCTATTCCTTGATCGCTGTTTCTGTGGAAGCCCAGCACAAGGTCCTGATGCATCGCGATTTCCAGAGCCAGAATATCATGGTAAAGCCCAATTCCGAAATTGCATTCGTGGATTTCCAGGGCGCTCGTCGCGGTGCCATGTTCTATGACTTGGCCTCTCTCCTGTGGGATCCCTACGTAGAACTTTCCCTGACCGAAATCAAGGACTTCTTTGAATACTGGCGCGTTTCTTATCGCGAAACCAAGACTTACACCAAGGAAGATGCCTGGGAAGCCTTTATTCATGCCAGCTTGCAGCGCGTGATGCAGGCCATGGGTGCTTACTGCTTCCTCAGCAAGGTGAAGGGGATCCAGAAGTTCGAACAGTACATTGAACCGGGTAAGCGTCAGCTTCGCGTTGTGTTCGATGAATTCAAGAAGATTGCCAAGGCAACTTCTCCGAAGGTGTTCGACTTCATGGAAAATGCGTTGGTATAAATGCAACCTATATACGTAAAACACTACTCGGAACCCGAGTCTTTTGCAAGGGCTTTGGGTTTCGCTTACGATGCCCTTGTACATGGCCCGGTCAAGTTCGATGCCATGGCTACATGGAAGTCCCTGTCGGAACGTGTTTCCCAGGGAATCTACATGGGCGAGGGCTTGCTTTTGCCGCATACCCGTGTACCGGGCCTTCCGCAGCCCCTGTTTGCTTTTGCCGTTTGCCCCAAGGGCTTTACCGACATTGCCGTAAAGGCGGGACAGGTGCCGCAGTACATTTGCCTGCTGCTCTCACCGGCGGAGTCTGCCACTTGTCATACACAGTTTATCGCAAATATTGCGCGTAAGCTGTTGAACCCGCAGTGGCGAACTCAGGCCTTAGAAGCAAAAACCCCCGAACAGCTGAATGCTCTGTTCGAGGATTAATTCCCGTTGTCATTTTATTCAATTAGTACTGGAAGCTTCCGCCCACCATGGCGCGGAAGCCTTCGTAATCACCGAAGTAACGGTCGTAGCTTGCGCGGAAGGTCATCCAATCCCAGGGCTTGATTTCGATTTTACCGCCGAGCTCCACGTAGTGCAAGGTGGTTTTGTCGTCCAAGAATTTCTTGTCGGTGGCGCTTTCGGGCGTGTGCATGTCGGTGATGTTTCCACCGAAGGCCGTGTCTTTTGCGACGGCGCTTGCATGGAGCGTTCCCTTGAACAGGGCGTCTTTCAGGAATCCGCTTTCCACCTTGTAAAGACCACTGACTTCGCTGTAGACTTCCTGGCTGTTCGGGCCGAGATCGGTGCCGAGGCTTTGGGAGTAGCTGCGGTAAGTGTAGCCGCCACCCTTGTGGTGGGTGTAGACCCAAGGTTCGACGCGGGTGTATTCTAGGTACCAGTTCCAAAGGGTGCTGCCGAGTTTCAGGCTGTCGCGGGCAACGCCAACGGAGGTGGCCCACTTGTTGCCCCACCAGCCGTCATCGAACATGGATGTGGGGGACTTCATATCGTCCCACAAGAGTTCTCCGTAGAATTCCCAGTTCGGAATAGTTTTTACGCTCAAGTCGAAGGCCAGCGAAATGTTGTCCTGGTCGCCCTGCAGGTGTTCCTGGAAAACGTAAGGGATAAAGGGAATCACGTAGGCCCATTCGAATTCGCGACCGGTACTGTCGGCGTCTTCGTTGGGGTTCGGGTAGTCTTCGGTGGTGCTTCCGTAGAGGGCCGTTTCAGAAAGACCAAGTGTAATGTTTTTTGGAAGGCTCAGGTCCAAGCGGTGGACGTGCATGTACTTGCCGAAGTTTTTCTTTTCGAAAAGCTTCATGGCGTACTGGGAATAAACTATGGGACCTAATTCAAACTGGTAGCCGAAATAGGGCGTGGGTGCCGGTTCATAAATGCGGCTGGTGCTGTCTTGCCACGGGCGGTAATTGTTCTGCTCACCCCGCAAGATCACATGGTTTCTGCGGGCGGGGCCCATGCTCAAATAGTCGAAACCGGCGAGGAGTTTCACGGCATCCAGGTCGTAGCGGGCACTGGCGGTAAAAATGTCCCAGGTGCGCTTGTTTTCGCTTTGCTTGTTGTAGGGGACGCCTTCGCTGGGGTTGTAAAAGTTGTCGTAGATTTCTTTGTTCGTGTGGTCCGTGCTCACCTTGACGCTGGCGTTGAACAGGAATCGTTCCGTAAAGTGTCCGTTCAAAAACAGGCGTACCGATGCTGAGTTGTCATAGTGAGTCGGGGCGTTGGTCAGGTTCGTAATGGCAAGGGAATCCACCAACTGCGCGCCGATGTTGACTTGATGGTGACGGGCGGAATCAGCGAAGCTAATATGGGACCCCTGGGCGAATGAAAAATGCATCAGTCCCAGTACGATGCCTGCAGTAATGCTAATCCTGAATTTCATAATAACCCCCGTTACGTTCAACAAATTTCTTGAAAAGCTTTTTGGAAAGGGTGATAGCGATGATTGTTGTAACTCTAGAAAACTGGAGTCGCTTCAGTCGCAAAAGGAGACTGATGACAAATCCAACCAATACGCTTGCTGTAGGGAATCCGTTTTTCAAGGCGAAGTGGATTCGGTTTCGAATCATCAGGCAGTCAATAAAAAAGGGAACGGCGCCCTTTGCGATTTCGCTTCCGGTAGAAGAACCGATGTCATGCCAGATGACGCTGTCTGTTTCCCAGGCCAAAGTAAATCCTTTTCGCTTGGCCTTCCAACAGTAGTCGCTTTCTTCAAAGTACAAGAAATATTCTTCGCTTAAAAGTCCCGTCTTTTTCAGACAATCCGGAGAAATCAGGAAGGATGATCCTTCCACGTAGTCGAACCCCGTGTCATCGGGAGAACTGGGCCTACGCACGGTTGCCAGTTTCGGGTGAATAAAGCATACTCCGCCCGAAAATTCCCCGTTGGCTTTTTTGATCTGGGAACCGGTAATGCCTGCCTGGGTGGCGATGGCTTTTTCCAGCAATTTTTGGAGGGCGTCTGCTTCGGGAAGGGTGTCGTTGTTCAACAGCCAAATGTAGGTGTTGGCGAATTCTTCTCGAAGGGCTCGGATTCCCTGGTTGCAGGCGGCGGCAAAGCCCCTGTTTTCAGTGTTCCATATCCAGCGGACCTGAACGCCGAAGGTTTGGCTCAAGAAAAATTGTTTTGATTCCTCGGTGCAGGCGTTGTCCACAACGCAGACGCATGCGGGCTGAATCGTACTCTTTTCAAGGGCGCGTAGGCAATCTACGGTCTTTTGTTCGTTCTTGAAATTGACGAGGATGACGCAGACAGATGAACTCATTCAGAAATACCCTTCTTGAACGCTTCCAAGAATGCTCTGCCCATTTTCTGTTCCGGTTCCAGGTGGGCGCTTTCTGCCCATTCGTTCCATGCGTTCACAAAGAGGAACTGGTTGTCTTCGCTTCTCTTGCGTACAATATTTGCTGCATCTCGTACCCAGTTGGCAAAATCGGATGGGTTGTCATTCTGGATAATGGTGGCTGCTTTTCTTCTGGGAGAATTGTCCCAGTTGGGGAAAACCGTGGGGTAGTGATGCTCGCTGAAGGTCTCGTAAAGCTTCAGGACATTCTTGGCGACGTCGGTGTAGCGGAGGCGAAGTACGGAGTAAACCTCTGGGAGGCCGATTTTCTTGGCGAGGCTGTTCCATTGGCGCTGCAACAGGCGAATGCCCTTGCCCAAAGCGGAGCGTGGCGGGTACTCGGTGTTGTTGGGCTGAAAATCCACAATGTCGTTGATGCCATAAGAGGCCAGCTTGTCGTCAGGAACATCGCAGGCAAAATTGCGTACCGCAAAAACACGGACTCCTTCGAATCCCGCTTTCTGGGCAGATTCATTCAGGACTTGGACAAACTTTGCCGGGTTGTCCATCTTGCCGACACGGTAAATGATGAATACCGGCTTTCCCTGGGATTTCAGGTAGCGGGAATCCTTGAAAATCTCGCACAGGTAATCGGCATGGCGCTTGGAATCTTCGTCGCTGTAAACCTGTTCCATCAGGATTTCGCGGTCTTTGCCGTCCCATGCCCTGGACCAGGTCTCGTTTGCCCAGCAAAGGCAAAAGGGCATGTCGCATGCCTTGTCCGCAAGGAGCTTTTTCAGGGGAGTTTCCAGGAGCTGCTTGCCGTTGAACCAGTAGTGGTAATAGCAGAAGGCGTCGATGCCGAACTGTTTCGCCAGAGCGGCCTGCTCGTGACGGGTTTCGTCACAGCGCAAGTCGTAGAATCCCAACTCCGCCGGAACCTGGGGTTGGCGGTGTCCTTTGAAAAGAGGCTTGGCGCGGCTCACGTTATGCCATTCAGTAAAACCGTCGCCCCACCAGCGGTTGTTTTCCGGTATCGGATGATATTGCGGTAAGTAGAATGCGATGGTCTTCATTTATCTTTTCCAAAGAGAAGGTGTACGGCGGGCGAGCCCAATATCGAAAAGAGAACTTTCTTGAATCGGCGTTCGGAATGGGAGAACAGGTGTTTCCTTGAACGGATTAAGAAAACGGTCGAAGTCAGCAAAATGGGGAATTTCGATCGGCGGTGCCAATAATGGTTTAGTTTTTTCAGGAACTTTAGCTGAGCAGAACTTAAGTTCAGTAAGCCACTTTTTTCAAGCAGCATGTCGGTCCAGGCGATTTGGCGACGGCAGGTTTCATCAAAACTGAAGGGGGTCCCTAGGCCCACAGAGTTCTCGTCGTGCAGCCGGTATAAGATGACGGGTTCCTTGAGAGCGGTTACCTTCCCATGCTGGGCGGCTAGTAGTCCAATCCAGGCATCATGAACACCGACGGCAGGGGGAATGGGCAAAACGTATTTGAGTAGGCTTGCCCTAAAAAGGGAAAGACAGCCCGTCACATTGTTTGTTCCGGCAATCCTTGCTTCGGTCGTGAGCTCTGTAGGAATGTTCGAAATGTTTCTCCAGGATTCGGCTATCGTTTTGCCGCTGGCATTGATTACCTGGGCGTCTCCGAAAACGAGAGCTGGTTTTTCGCCATTTCCCGTTTCCATGGCCTTTTCAAGAATTTCCAACTTTTGCGGCAACCAGACATCGTCCTGGTCGGCCAGGGCTATCAGGTCGTTATCTTCCAGTTGGGGCTTTGCCAGTTCCAGGGCTTTTGAAAAGGCGGCTCGGTGTCCTGAATTTTTTTCGAGACGGGTCACTTGGAGGGGCAAACGCTCCCGGTAACTTTCTAAAATGCCAGGGGTGCTGTCTTTGGACCCGTCGTCTACGGCTACAATAAAATCGGCTTGCCTTGTCTGTGCCATCAACGAATCCAGCATCTGTGCCAGATACTTTTCTCCGTTGTAAGTTGCAAGAACAATGCCTATTTTAGCCATACAATGAATATAGCAAATCGAATATTCTATTTTTGAGTTGATGCGGAAGATTTTATTTGTTTGCGACAAAAACGAGTGTACGAGTTTTGGACGATTGACCTTGAATCTGGTCAAGGCGGTTGCCGGGGAATTTGAACCCCATGTGCTTTGGCTGAAGACGCCGAAGTTCTTTGGGACGGCGGCCCAGTCGAAGGCCACTCCTTCAGATAATCCGGCATTCGTTTCTCACGAAGTCTGGGCGAAATCCCTTTATACAGGCTATCTTAGCTTCCGTTCTCCGCTGAAAAAACTGGTCAAGAAAATCCAGCCGGAAATTGTCTTCTTTATCCGTCCTGAATTGGGATTCCTTGTGCCGGTGGTTAAGGGGCGCGCAAAGACGGTGATGTTCGTCCATGACACATTTGCCGAGACTTTGTACCCGAACAGCATGAAGTTCAAGTTGCTGAACCTGTTCTATATTCGCCCCACCGTCAAGGCTGATTCATTTGTCTATAATTCGGGCTGGACTCGCAGCGAAGCCGCTGGCCATTTCGGCCCGCAAATGTCCCAGAAACCCGGTGCCGTCATCGGTTGCCCTATCGATAGCGCCCTGTTTAACAAACCCGAAAAAGTACCTACTTTTGAAGAGAAAAAAATGTTCCTTCGCAAGTACGGAATCAAGAATTTTGACGGCATGTGCCTGAACGTGAGCCTTGATGAACCCCGCAAGAATATCGAGACGTTCTTTGAAATGGCAAGCCTCAGGCCGCAAGTGGCCTTTGTTCGCGTAGGTAAGTTCTCGGAACGCCTGCGTGAAATTGTGAATGTCAAGAAACTCTATAACGTTTATCATTTTAGTCAGTTCCAGGCCCAGGAATTGCGAGACTTTTATCGCCATGCAGACTTGATGGTGTATCCCTCCCTTTTAGAAGGCTTTGGACTTCCGCCAATCGAAGCGATTGCTTGCGGAACACCGTCGGTAGGGGCGGCGACCTCTGCTGTCAAAGAAAATCTTGAAGGCGTATGTCCGCTTATCGATCCGCCGACGGATGCGGAGGCCTATGCCCGCGTCCTTGACCGCGTGCTCGCTGGCGAAAGCGTGCTGGATAACGAAAAAGCAGCGGCCCTTCTGGACCACTGCTCCATGAAATCGTTCAGTCAGCGCGTTCTTACTTTCTTTTCCACACTTTAATCAGGCTGTGGTTCTGGCGGGTGGCTAGCCAGAGCGTCGGCCAAATCAGAATCAAGTCGCGAATCAGGCTGGTCCAAGCTTCGGCCTTATCGTGGGCATCGCCGTCTTCCAGCTCGAAGCAACCGCAGGTAATTCCTAGGTCGTTGCCCAGGGCCCAAGTGAGGGCGATGATAAAGCTTACGAACATCCAGAAAATGGCGAAGGCCGATTCTCGCACGAAGGGCGTTACAATCATGGCGAGGCCAAACCAGAATTCAAACTGGGGGTACACCAGCGCAAAGAAGTTGTTCACGCTTTCCAGGTGCAAAGCGGGGAAGAACTGGTACTGGGCCACCAGAACTGCAAACTGGTGCGGGTCCTGAATCTTGTAGATGCTGGCGAAAATGAACATGCCGCCAATGCCCACGCGGAACAGGGTTTCCAGTGCGCGGACAGCGAAGTCCTTTTGCAGGCGGTAAGCCGGAACGCAAATACCCGTGGCGATGATGATGGCGCCGAGACCCACTTGAATATTGTAGCGGTAAGCCTTGGGCCAAATGTCAATCAGCCAATCTTGGTCGGTAAAAGTCAAGAAGGATTCCGGGAACGAAATTTCGGCGACACCGATGGCCACGAGAATCGAGGCTACCACAAGGAGTGCTGCAGAGATAATGGTCTTCTTCATTACAGCACCTCGTCCGGCTTGGCGAGAATTTCCTGGCTGCCAATCCAATCGACAGACTTGGAATCTTCAACGCGAATGTTGTTGATGACGGCAAGGGCGATGCAGAAAGCTGCAATTCCGAGCAAAACAATCCAGTTCAGGGATTTTAAGTAATTCTTGAGGTAATCGAATACTTTAAGTGCAATTGATTTCATATCCATAAGATACAAAATCTTCGGTCTTATTTAGTCCACAGGCTCTTTTCTTTTTCAATAAACTTCGCGAAATCTTCGGGAGCTACCGGCTTGGAGAAGAAATAACCCTGAATGACATCGCATCCCATTTTCCTAAGGGTTCGCAACTGGGCCTCCGTCTCGACGCCTTCGGCAACGCAGGGAACCTTCAAGAACTTGGCGATGTCGATAATCAGTTCCACCATCCTCTTGTTCTTTTCATGTTTTTCCATGTTGCGGACGAAAGACATGTCGATTTTGAGAATATCGATAGGAATTTCGGTCAGCATGCCCAGGGAGGAATATCCGGTGCCAAAGTCGTCCATTTCGATCTTGAAGCCTTTTTTGCGCATGCTTTCAAGAACTTCGATTAAACCCTGGGCGTTTTCGGAATAGGCGCTTTCGGTAATTTCAATCAGGTACTCGCTAGGCGAAAGGTTGTTCTCTTTCAAAATATTGCAGAACTTGTTTTCAAGATCCGGGTCGTAAATATCAATGCGTGAGACGTTTACCGAAACCGGAACCGTAAAGTCGTATTCATCTTTCCAGCGGCGGATTTGGGCGGCAGCCTCTTTCCACACGTAGTAGTCTACCATCTGAATCAGGCCGTTGGATTCGAACAGCGGGATAAAATCGCCCGGATTGATAAAACCCAGTGTGGGGTGAATCCAGCGGATTAGGGCTTCGGCGCTGCGCAAATGGGGCTTGTCCCCTTGGATGGCATATTTGGGTTGGTAGAAAACCTTCAAGTCCTTGTGTTCAATGGCTTCGTAAACGTCCCTGATCAGGCGCTCTTCGCGAAGGTGCTTGCTGTGTAATCCACTGTTATAGACTGCAACCGAGGTTGTATAGTTGCCGCCAATGCGGACGCATGCGCTCTTGGCCCGGTCAAACCAGGTTTCGGGGTCTATCATTCCTCGTTCTACGTAATGCCATACACCCACTCGGACTCGGATATTGCTGACCTTGATATTGTGGGCAAGGATAGCTTGGAGTGCTGCCTGAAGTTCCTGGTAGTCATCTTGGTGAATGCAGTAGACAAAGAATATGTCTGCGCCTGCACGGCAGGCAATGGCATTCAGGTTGGTCAAAATCTGTTGTAGATAGGCGCCGATTTCTGCCAAAACCTGATCGCCGACACCTCGGCCGTAAATCTCGTTGATCAGGCGGAAATGTTCGATGTCAATGACAATGGCGTCGCGGTCCGAGCCCATGTCCAACGGGATAATCTGCTTCAGGTATTCAAAGAAGTAGTCAATGGTATAAAGTCCCGAGAGCTTGTCCCTTTCGGTTTGCGAAATCAGGTTCTTGTTTTCGTACAGCGATAGAATGCGTTCGCAACGGGCAAGAATGATGTCGGGGGTGTTCAGGGGCTTTCGGATGAATTCGTCTGCCCCTAGCTTGAAGCACCCATTGTCGGTTCCTTCTCCGGTAATGACGATGACTGGAATTTCTTGCAGGGCATTCTGCTCTCTTCTCTGTTTTAAAAATTCAATACAGGCGTTGTCAGGGAGGCTCAATTCCAAGAAAATAAGGGAATAGGTAATGTGAGAATCCATCAACAGAAGCAGGGCTTCTTGGGTATTTCCGACAACGGTGATGTTATAAGACTCTTCCAGAACATTTTGCAAAATTTCCTGGCAATCCGGATCGTCTTCAATCACCATGATATTTAGTCTAGACCTAAACGTTGACATCTCTTTTTCTCGCTTCGTAAGATAAATATATGTAAAAAGAGCTTCCCGAGGTAAGTCGGGGAGCTGTTTGAGGCGGAATTTGTATCCTTTCGGTTTATAAAAACCCTTATAAGATGAATGTCGTTCTTTGCTATATAATACGCGTTGTAGCATGTTTTCATAAAAAAAATCAGAAAAAATTTAAAACTGTTTGATTGGGGTGAATTTTTCAATTTTGGGGTTGTAAAAGGTATTGCATCGTGTTTTTTTTAATTTTAATTTATAAGTGTGAACGACGATAATAAACTGTTTTGGTTAAGGAGGTTTCTATGAAAAACAGTATTTTCCCCGCTTTTGTATTTTTGGCATCAACCATGAGCATGGCGGCCGGCTCCCTTTGGAATATGGATGTCGATGCTTACCAGGTCCAGATTCCTTGCGTTGGCTTCTGTGAAGATATCGGTTGGTGGTATGCCTATGCCGGTGACAGCAAGAATGGTCAGACGGTTTCGTTTGAACCTATTATAAAGAATGATGACGGCTCCTACAAGCTGATTATGGCCAATGAGGAAGACGGGAACATCATTCCCAACGGAAACCTTGTAGAAGAAGTTGGGCTTCGGGTGACGATGTCTGCCGCAGGCGGCTCTGACGAGGCCCCGGCTATTGCCGGTTTGGGTTTTGATTGGACAAAGAAAAAGACCGCAATAGATATTTCGGCCCATACTGGTTACTGTATCGGCTATTCCTGGGATGGTTCCATTCCCCTGCAGATGGAACTCGGCTGGGACGAAGATGCCAACGGTTACGACACTTGGTATGCCGAACTTCCTGCCAAGGATTCCTTGCTCGACCTTCCATGGGAAAAGTTCAAGCAGGACGGCTGGGACGAGGCCAAGAAGCCGATTTCAGTTGCCAAGGAACAGTCTGTATCTCTGAAGATTCGTCTGAAGAACTCTAAGGCCGACGAAGTCAAGGGAACCCTGACCATTAAGCAATTGGGTTGGTCTGGTGAATGTGGTGGCTTTGGCATGGATGCTGTCGGTAGCATTGCTAAGGCTTCTTCTGTCAAGGCGATGCTCTCTGGCCGTACCCTCTCCTTCTCTGGCGTTAAGGCGGCCAAGGCTGAAGTGCTGAACCTCCAGGGACAGGTTGTTATGAGCGGTTCCACAGCTGCTGCCATGAATCTCGCTGGCCTAGACGCCGGTGTGTACATGGTCCGCGTTGCCGGTGCAAACCTCACTCAGAAGATTCTCGTCAAGTAATTTTTTCTTGAGGTAAACTTTTGGGCCCCGCTTTAAATGCGGGGCCTTTTTAAATATAAAAAAACACCCTGCCGAAGCAGGGTGTCCAAACTATTGTTTGCGTGCTTACTACCTGGAGTAGTATTCCACGACGAGCTGTTCTTCGAGCTTGACCGGGATCTGATCGCGGAGCGGGAGCTTCACGAGAGAGCCTTCCATCTTGCCAGCGTCAACAGTCACGTATTCAGGGGCAGCCGGAGCGTTAGCAATGGCTTCCTTGATCTGCACGTGTTCCTTAGAACCTTCGCGAACTGCAATCACGTCACCGGCCTTGATCTGGCGAGACGGAGAGTAGCTGCGAACACCGTTCACGGTGAAGTGGCCGTGAGCGACATACTGACGAGCAGCGAAAATCGTGCGAGCAAAGCCCATGCGGTAGACGAGGGCGTCCAGACGGGTTTCGAGCAAGATCATCAGGTTGTCACCAGCAGAACCGGCGCGACGGTTGGCTTCGTCATAAGCCTTGGCCAACTGAGCTTCGGAAATGTTGTAGGTGAAACGCAGACGCTGCTTTTCAACGAGCTGCTGCTTGTACACGGAAGAAGACTTCTTGCGGGTCTGGCCATGCTGGCCGGGTGCAAAGTTACGGCGATCGAGAGCCTTCTGAGTCTTCTGAGAAACGGCGAGTCCGAGAGAACGGGCTACCTTACCTTTTGGTCCACGGAAAGAGGACATGTTTACCTCGTTAAAGGAAGCTCTTTGGTTTACATGCATGTTGGCAGAGCTTGGCGCGACATGCACTCATTGGAGTCCCATATATAGCAATTTTTGGAGTTTTTTCAACCCGGACTGCCTTCCGAGGTCGGTTTTGTTATATTAGGGGCATGGATTGGAACGAAAAACAGCTGAAAGAACCCCGTTTGATTGACATTCCCATTGCCCATGACCAACGTGGTAACCTGAGCGTGGTGGAGGGTGGCGAACTGGTGCCCTTCGATATCAAGCGCGTGTACTACCTGTACGACGTTCCCGGTGGCACGACCCGCGGCGGTCACGCCCATAGGAACCTTCGTCAGCTGATTATTGCCGCCAGTGGCAGTTTCGATGTGGTTCTGGACGATGGAAAGACCCGTACCAAGTATTCGCTAAACCGTTCCTATCACGGTCTCTATATTCCCACCATGCATTGGCGCGAAATCGAAAACTTTTCGTCGGGTGCGGTGTGCATGGTTCTTGCGTCCGAACATTACGATGAATCGGACTACATCTACGACTACGAAGCCTTTGTGAAAGAAGCTTCCGTCCATTAGCTTTACTTTGTATAAAACGCGTTGACGCAAGCCTTTGCACCCAGGGATTCCTTGAATCGGTGCAGGCTCTCGTTCAAATATTCTCCACCGTTTTCGGTAGAAATGCCCCATGAAATTTTCTCGTAGCCTTCGAGGGCTGCTTCACGCATGACGCGCACATACAGGGCTATGGTTGGCTGGAATTTCTCGTAGTCTGGGTGGGGGGCAATGTATTGGGCGTGAATGGTCTTTGTCTTTTTAAACAAGAATAGCATCATAGCAGCAACCAGCGTGTTCCCGTCCCAGATTCCGCGGAAACGGATGTTTTCAGGAATACGGTTATTCTTCAGGTCATAGAGTTCCTGCAGGGTGTGAACCGGATGCACGTTGTGCTTTGATTTCGAAATTTCCAAGAAACGGTAGAAGGTTTCGAAGTCCGTGTTTTTTTCGACGTTGCCAAAGGTAATGTCTGCTATTTCGGACTTCTTGAAAATACGGCGGCATTCCTTGTCGCAGTTTTCAAGAGGGTCAATACCGGTCTGTAGCGTAGAATAGGAACTCAGTTCCGTATGGCGGGTGTATCCCATGTGTTCCAGCGTGTATTCAAGAAGGTCCGGGCTTTCTTCGGCAAAAATTGCCGGAGTAATCTTGAAGCGAATATTCTTGAATCGATCGGCGAGGAACTGGTCCGCTTCTTTCAGAATTTCAAGAAGCCTGGAACCGCTGTAAAACGATTTTGCGATAATGGGCCCGCCAAAAGTGGTCCCCGCATGAGAGATAAAAGTTTGCTCTTTTGCCACGCCCGGGAAATAGGCCACGATGGTTCCGCTCTTTTCAAGCGCGAAACTGGCGTCGGTAAAGCGGTCTGCCGGGTGGTAGTTCAAGAATCGTCTGGTCTGTAAAAAGGTTCCGTTGACAGATTCGTGCTCCACAAAATGGTCTAGCCGCTTATCCAAATCCGGGCTGTATGGCAAAAAATCGTACATGTTCCTTAAAATAGCAAAACTTGTTTTTATATAACCAAGGGGTAATAACCTCGAACCACTTTTTTGCTATTTTCACAAGTAATGATGCAGGTTCCTTTTTATTCGCTAGATTACGTGGAGCGTGATTTGGGATCGTCTTTAGGGAAATCCGTTGACGATGTTCTCAAGTCAAATTGGTTTATTCGTGGTAGCCGCTGTGCCGCTTTTGAAGAAGCATTTGCCGCCTATTGTGGTGCGAAGGCTACTGTGGGCGTAGGCAATGGTCTCGATGCCCTTACCTTGATGCTCCGTGCCGAAATCATTCTCGGTCGTCTGGCCGAAGGTGACGAAATCATTGTTCCTGCGAATACCTTTGTGGCGACTGTTCTGGCGGTTCGCGCGGCAGGCCTTGTTCCTGTGCTGGTGGAACCGAATCGGGACACTTGTGTCCTGGATGTTTCCCGTTTGGCAGAAGCCTGTTCCGAAAGAACCCGCGCCATTTTGGTGGTGCATTTGTACGGTCGCCTGGCTGACATGCTCGCCATTTGTGATTTTGCGAAGGCTCGCGGTCTGCTCGTATTCGAAGATGCTGCCCAGGCTCACGGCGCAAAATTGGTTGCCTCGACAGGGTGTAAATCCAATGCGGCTGCCTACAGTTTTTACCCCACCAAGAACCTCGGCGCCATGGGCGACGGGGGAGCGGTGGTGACCGATGACTTGGAACTTGCCCAGGTGGTAAAGTCCCTTGGCAACTACGGCTCTTACGAAAAATATGTGAACAAGTATGTGGGGGTGAACTCCCGCCTTGACGAAATTCAGGCGGCCATCCTGCTCGCGAAACTTCCGCATCTTGATGCCTGGAATTCCCGCCGTCAAGAAATCGCGGCCCGTTACAATGCCGAAATCAAGAATCCTTTGGTGCGAGTGACGCCCATTCCGCAGAATCCGCAGTCGCATGTGTGGCACGTGTTCCCGGTTTTCAGCGAACGCCGCGACGAACTGCAAAAGTTCTTGAAGGCCCGCGGAGTCGAAACTCTGATCCATTACCCGATTCCGCCCCATAAGCAAGAAGCTTTTGCGGGGGCTGACTCTCGAGGCGAATTGCGCTACGGACCGCTTCCGATTGCCGAAGAATTGGCCCTTACGGAGCTCAGCATTCCTATGGGCCCGTCCATGACTGATGAACAAGTCGCCTACGTCATCGAAACCATCAACGCTTTTACGCCGTCATTGTCATCCCCGGCATCCTCTTTGTCATCCCCGGCTTGACCGGGGATCTCACATCCCATGTCTACTGATCTGAAATTTTCAAAACTTTTTGCGGGCTCCGGTGCAGTCACCTTGTTTAACGCCCTCCGTGCGTTTGCCATAAACAAGTTGTTGGCTGTTTTTTTGCCGCCGGCCATGTTTGCTTGCGTGGGACAGTTCCTGAATCTCATGAGCATTGGGCAGGCAACTTCTTCTTTGGCGCTGCAGAATGGCTGGACCGCTCTTACTGCCCAGAACAAGAATTCCACGGATAAGTTGCTTGGCGTGTGGCGCGGCGGTCTTCGACTTACCACGTTTGCAAGCCTGTTCACCTTTATTGTAGCACTTTTGTTTTGCTTCATGGCGCCTTTGCAAACCTTGTTGCCGGGGGTGCCGACTAGACTTGCCCAGGCGGCAATCTTGTTCGCACTTCCTGGAATCTTTGCCACCAACGTGATTACCATTGCGGCGGCAGTGATGAACGGTCTCGGCGAAAATCGCAAGTGGGCGTTAATCAATATCGTGACATCGATGTGGCAAGTCGTGTGGGTTGCCTTCTTTTTGTACACGCGACAGCTCTCGGTGCTTTCGATTATTGCCACCCAGTCGGTGGTGGCGGCCTTCTTTGCAATTCAAATAGCAAGACGCGCGGGCTTTAGCGTCAAACGTATTTGGAAAACGGCTCTTGATACGCGTGGCCCCTGGATGTCTTATGCCCTTATGGGAATCATTCCCATGGTGGCATCTCCGGTTGTTCTCACCTTTATGCGTACGACTATCGCAAACCATTTTGGCTGTGATGCGGCGGGCATTTGGCAAAGCGTGTGGAAAGTTTCTGACTTTCTGTTCATGGCCATGTCCGCCATCTTGACGGTGATTCTTTTGCCCCGGGTTTCACCCCAAATGAGCCGTTCCGATTTCTTCAAGATGTTCCATCCGCTCTTGCTCCGCATTATGGGAATTGCCCTTGTGATGATTGCGGTCTTGTACTTGGGCCGTAGCATCTTGGTGCAGGTACTGTTTTCGCAGGCTTATATGGGTGCGGTAGATTATTTGCCGATTCAGCTGGTGGGCGATTTCTTTAGGGCCGGCGGCTTTGCGCTTGCTTTGGTGCTTATTGCCCGTCGCGAAACCGTTGCCTTCCTTGCTACTGAAATCGGGGCCGAAATTCTCCTGGCGGTGGGCACTTTTGTCGGTATTCGTTTTGTTGAATTTAATGCGCCCATGCTGGCCTACGCCTTCGAAAATCTTGCATACTTTATCGTTCTTTATGTACTTGTGTGGAGGCTTAAATGGAATACTCCGTAACAAACATGTTTGCCGAAAAAATGACGGAAAACGTTTACGTGAAAGCCTTTGCGCAGGGCGAAGAAACCGAACAGCGTGAATTTCCGCCGGTGGTTTCGGTGCTGCTGGCCAGTTACAATCATGAAAAGTATGTCGAAGCGGCAGTTCGTTCTGTAATGGAGCAAAAGGGTGTCCCTTTTGAACTCATTGTTCTCGACGATGGCAGCAAGGATTCTTCTCCCGAAATCTTGGAAAAGCTATCTGCCGAATTCAAGTTCCGCTACATTCACCGCGAAAACAAGGGCGTCATTGCGACCTTGAACGAAATGCTTGAATTGGCTCGTGGAAAATACTTCTGCACCTTTTCGTCCGACGATATCATGCCGCCGGATCGTCTTAAAAAGCAGTCTGACTATATGCTTTCCCACCCGAATGCGGTAGCCTGCTTTGGGCAGGTGAAACCCATGAGCGAAGCTGGCGTGGTCGAAGACCATGTCGATGCCGTCTACATGCAGGCGGTTCCCGAAATTCATTTCGAGGAAATTTTCCTGGGAGAAAAGGCCCTCCACGGTTGCGCAGAAATGTTCGTGACCGAAAAAGTACGCCAGTTGGGTGGTTACGATACTCGTTTCTTTTTCGAGGACTTTCCCTTGTATTTAAGGGTGCTTTACGAATTCGGACCGCAGCCGGTATCTGCCGATATCGTGTGTTGCTATTACCGAGAACACGGCGACAACATGCATTCCAATCACAGCCGTATGTACACCGAGTTCCTGCGGATTATCGGACTGTACAAGGAGCATCGCCTGTATCAGAAGGCCTTGAAAAATTGGAAGGCCAAATGGTTCTCGGCTCTTGCCTATGCCCAGAAGGGGGAGGCCCTGAAACGCCTTCCCCAGCTTGCATCCTTGAGCCCGGTGTTCTTGAAGCGTTTGCCCAAGTTGTTTATTCCGAGAATATTCCTGAAGCGGTAAGTCCAAATGATTTCAGTCTGCATGGCGACATACAACGGCGGCAAATTTATCCGCGAACAGCTGGAAAGCATTCTTTCGCAGTTGCCCTTGGCTGGTGCTGAAATCGTGATTGCCGATGACGGCTCTACCGACGATACTCTCGCTGTAGTGGAATCTCTCGGAGATGCCCGGATTCGTGTGCTGCGTGCCGAAAAGCATCTGGGCGTCATCTACAATTATGAACGTGCCTTGCAGGCGTCCAAAGGCGAAATCATTTTCCTGGCTGACCAAGATGATATCTGGTTGCCCGGAAAAGTGGAGAAGGTTCTTGCGGCTTTGAATGACGCCGACCTGGTGATTCATGATGCCTGGATGCTTCGTCCCTCCGATTCGCAAGAATCTTCATGGACTCGTTCCGGCAAGTTGAGCGATGTTCGCGCTTACAGGAGCGGGGTAGTCGCCAACTGGTGGAAGAATGCCTTTACGGGTTGCTGCATGGCATTCCGTCGGAGTATCTTGGACAAGGCGCTTCCGTTTCCCAAGAATTTACCCATGCATGACCAGTGGCTTGGCCTTGTGGCCGAAAAGAATTTCAAGGTGAAGTCAATGGAAGAACAGCTGGTGGAATACCGCCAACATTCTACCAATGCGACCCATATAGAAAAATCCCCGGCGGGGATTCTTCAAAAAATCAAGTGGCGCTTAGACTTGCTAAAAGCAGTTATTTGATGGCTTGAACAACTTCGCCCCAGCCCATTTGCACAATGGCGCCTGCGCGAACCAAGTTGCCCTGGGCTTCTTCGTATTCCTTCAGAATGCGGCTCCATTCCGAAACATCGCGGCGGAACTTGACATCCTTGTGGATTTTCTTCATCAGCATATCCTGCTTCCATTGGGCGGCAGCAGAAAGCTTCTGGCAAGAAATGTCGAGAGCGGTCAGGTAGGCGGGCACGGCTTCCAGGAAGGTCTTTTCGAAAGGCTTTGCCTTGGACTGTGCCTGTAGGACTAAGTTCTTCTGGTTGATGGCGTTCTTGCGGATTTCGCTCATCAGGCGTACGATGCGCTCAAAGTCTACCTGCGGCCAGAAAAGGCTGAAGGGCCACATCTTTTTCCAGTGGAATTTGAACATGGATTCATGCGCTGTATTTTTGGCGCGTATCAACTCTTTCAGGTTTTCGAAAATCACCTGGGACGGGAGCATTTCTTTGTTTTCTTGATCGCTCATGGGCTGCAATATACTAAAAAAGGGGGTGTTTTCTGTAAAATTGCCTTATTTTTCCGAAAGTTTGCTTGTTTTTTTTTATTTTGGAAGTAAATTCTATATGCAAAAACTTGCAAAAGGATACTTATGGACAAAAAGAAATTCAAAATTTTGATGATTGTCGATATTGTGCTCGTTATCGGGTTGTTCGCCCTGATGATGGTTCTCAAGGGACAGTACAACGACCAGGCCCAGAAGACTGTGAAGGAACAGGTGGATGCCTATCTTGAACTTTCCAACGGTGCCGTTCAGGAACAGTGGAAGGCCGTGGACCAGTACGGCATGGCTTGGCGCTTGGTTTATGCATCTCTGACCACTGCAAAGACCGAAGCCGCATTTGATGCCGCCGTCAAGGCTATCGAAGGCGACAAGGATGCTCGTTTCAAGCAGCTTTCTTACATGTACGAAGCCGCTGGCATTCCTCCTCAGGCCCAGAATTCCATTTACGAAAAGGCCGGCCTTGCCGACAAGTTCCTCCTGAAGAACGAAGGTGGCGTCAAGGAAGTGGCATGCGGTAAGAACTGCGTCATTTCGTTCACGTTTGCGAAGGGCAAGCTGAAGTCCAGCGACTATAGCGCTCTTGCCAACTACAACATGGCCGACCAATTTAAGCTCGAAGCCCCTGCGGCCTACCATTTCGAATAAGGAGTTGTGAAAATGAACGTAAAGAATATTTCTATTGCACTCACCGTTCTGGTTATCGCTCTCCTCGCTACGCTTTTGATGCAGAAGGGTAGTTACGTGTCTCAGGCTACGGAACACTACACCAAGACCACCACCAACTCCTACAAGGGTGCCTCCAAGATCATCGAATACGTGAACAACTCTATCGATGTGAACAAGGGCGTGTGGTCCTTGGCTTGCGAAGCCGTGCAGACTGTAAAGACTTCTCAGGACCAGGCTCGCCTGGAATCCAAGTATTTCCCGTCTACCAAGGGCTCCATGAGCATTGCCAACATGACTCGCCGCTTTGAAGCTACGGGTGCCTACTACATCGTCTCCAAGTTCGCCAAGGTCGAAGTCGACAAGAAGACTGAAGTCAAGTCTCTTGCTGGTCTCGTCTCCGTGAACGTAAACGCTCTCGTCGGTAATCCGGGCGAAGAAATCGGCGAAGAGGAAGAAGGCGAAGAAGGCGCTGAAGAAGCTGTGGAAGAAGCTCCGGCCCCGAAGAAGGCTGCAAAGCCTGCCAAGGGTAAAAAAGGTAAGAAGGGCAAGAAGCGCTAATCGCTTGACTCTCAACGAGTTAGAAAATTGTAAGAAACGACCCGCTCGGCGGGCCGTTTCTTTTTGTGTATCTTCTCAATTTTAAGCTCTAATTTATAAGTTCTAATTTCTAAATTTACCCTCGTAAAAATTTAATCTGAGGTTAAATAATGCTCATTCTTCGTGGTACGCCGGCTCTGTCGGATTTCCGTCTTCAAAAACTTTCTTCTGATTTCAAGGCTGCAGGTCTTTCTGTGGCTACGGTCTATGCCGAATTCCTGCATGTGGTGGATCTGTCCGCCGACCTGACCGATGCTGAAACTGATACTCTCAAGAAGGTGCTGCATTACGGTCCGGCCCGCGAACCCAAGGCTCTCGAAGGCGAACTTTTTGTGGTCTGCCCCCGTCCGGGTACCATTAGCCCCTGGAGCTCCAAGGCTACCGATATTGCCCACATTTGCGGTCTTCCGGCTATCAAGCGCATTGAACGCGCTATCGCATACTACGTGAAGTTTGACGGTGCTGTGCCGGCTGGCGCCCGCGAAAAGATTTCTGCCAAGATTCACGACCGCATGACCCAGGCCGTGTTTGCCGACACCGCTTCTCTCGAAGTCTTGTTCAGCAAGGAAGAACCCCGTCCGCTGAACGTGATTCCGGTTCTTACCGAAGGCCGCGACGCCCTGGTGAAGGCCGACAAGGAAATGGGCCTCGCCCTTTCTTCTGACGAAATTGATTACTTGGTGAAGAACTTCACCGAACTCAAGCGTAATCCGACCGACGTGGAACTCTACATGTTCGCACAGGCCAACTCGGAACACTGCCGCCACAAGGTGTTCGGTGCCGAATGGACTATTGATGGCGTGAAGCAGGACAAGTCCTTGTTCCAGATGATCAAGAACACCTACCAGCTCCATAGCTCCAACATTTTCAGCGCCTATAAGGACAACGCCGCCGTGATGAAGGGCGCCGTTGCCGGTCGTTACTACGCTGACCCGCGCACGGGCAAGTACGACTACCACAAGGAAGAAGTGGACATCTTGATGAAGGTGGAAACCCACAACCACCCGACGGCTATTTCTCCGTTCCCGGGTGCTGCTACCGGTAGTGGCGGTGAAATCCGTGATGAAGGTGCAACGGGTAAGGGTTCCAAGCCGAAGGCCGGTCTTACGGGCTTCAGCGTTTCGAACTTGAAACTGCCGGGTGCAGTCCAACCTTGGGAAAAGGATTTTGGCAGCCCGTCCCGCATTGCTTCTGCTCTCGACATTATGATTGACGGCCCGCTGGGTGGTGCCGCATTCAACAACGAATATGGCCGTCCGAACATCCTCGGTTACTTCCGTACTTTCGAACAGGAAGTCGATGCCCAGAACGGTAAGGAAGTCCGTGGCTACCACAAGCCGATTATGTTGGCAGGCGGTCTCGGTAACATTAAGAACCAGCACATCGAAAAGGGCCACATCGACCCGGGTGACCACCTGATTGTTCTCGGTGGCCCGGCCATGTTGATCGGTCTTGGTGGTGGTGCAGCTAGCTCTGTGGCTAACGGTGCCGGTAACGAATCTCTGGACTTTGCTTCTGTGCAGCGCGAAAACCCGGAAATGGAACGCCGCTGCCAGGAAGTCATCGACCGCTGCTGGGCGATGGACGAAGAAAACCCGATTACCTTTATTCACGACGTGGGTGCAGGTGGACTTTCCAATGCCTTCCCGGAACTCGTGAACGATGGCGGTCTCGGCGGTAAGTTTGAACTCCGCAACGTGCCCAACGACGAACCGGGCATGAGCCCCTTCGAAATCTGGAGTAACGAATCCCAGGAACGCTACGTGATTGCAATCGCTGGTGACAAGCTGGATGTGTTCGACGCTATCTGTAAGCGTGAACGTTGCCCCTACGCTGTGGTGGGCGAGGCCATTCCTGAAAAGCACTTGACTCTGACCGACAAGCACTTCGGTACGACTCCCATTGACATGCCGCTCGGCGTGCTCCTCGGTAAGCCGCCCCGCATGATCCGTAACGAAAAGAGCCAGAAGCGCCCGCTGAACTCTACGGTGGTTCCCTCTGATGCATCCATCAAGGATGTGGCTCACCGCGTGCTCGCTAACCCGACTGTTGCCGATAAGACCTTCTTGATTTCTATCGGTGACCGTTCCGTGACGGGTATGATTTGCCGCGACCAGATGGTTGGCCCGTGGCAGGTGCCGGTGGCTGACTGCGCCGTGACCAGCGCCACTCTCGATACCTATGAAGGTGAAGTCATGAGCATGGGCGAACGCGCCCCGATTGCCTTGATTTCTCCGGCTGCCGCTGCCCGCATGACGGTGGCTGAATCTCTCACCAATATGGCTGCCGCTTGCGTGCCCGATATGGGCCGCGTGAACTTGTCCGCAAACTGGATGGCTACGCCGAACTACGAAGGCGACGGCGCCGACTTGTACGAAGCCGTGAAGTCCATCGGTATGGAACTCTGCCCGGATCTCGGCATTACGATTCCGGTGGGTAAGGACTCCATGAGCATGAGCACCGTGTGGTCTGACGACAAGGGCAACCACCGCGTGACCGCTCCGATTTCCTTGGTCATCAGCGCCTTTGCTCCCTGCGCCGACGTTCGCAAGACTCTCACTCCGCAGCTGTTGCAGCAGAAGGACACGACCCTTGTGCTCGTGGACCTCGCTCGCGGCCAGAATCGCATGGGCGCCTCTATCGCTGCCCAGGTTTACAACAACCTCGGCGACAAGGCTCCGGATGTGGACAGCGCTCAGGAACTCCGCGCCTTCTTCGAAACTATCCAGAAGCTCAATGCCGCCGGCAAGATTCTTGCCTACCACGACAAGAGCGATGGCGGCCTTTACACCACGGTTGCCGAAATGGCATTCGCAGGCCACGTGGGTGTCACGCTCAATACTGGCGCCCTCAAGGGTAACCTCATCGACGCCCTCTTCAACGAAGAACTGGGTGCCGTGCTTCAGGTGAAGTCTGCTGATCTTAAGGCCGTGTTCGAAGCCTTCGCAGCTGTCGGCCTCGGCGATACCGTTTCTGAAATTGGTACGCTCAACGATACTTACAACTTGATCATCGGCGACTACGCCGAAGGCCTTTCTGATCTTCGCGCCATCTGGAGCGACACGACCCGCCGCATCGCGGCTCTCCGCGATAACCCGGATTGTGCCGAAAGCGAATACAAGCTCAAGCTGGAACAGGACGATCCGGGTATCACGCCGAAGGTGACCTTCGACGTGGCGGCGTCCGCAAAGATTATCAAGGACTACGCAAGCCGTCCGAAGATGGCCATCCTCCGCGAACAGGGCGTGAATGGCGAACTCGAAATGGCTGCCGCCTTCCAGAATGCTGGCTTTGAATCCATTGACGTCCACATGACCGATATTCTCGAAGGCCGCATTTCTCTGAAGGACTTCAACGGCCTCGTTGCTTGCGGTGGCTTTAGCTACGGTGACGTGCTCGGCGCTGGCGAAGGCTGGGCCAAGAGCATCTTGTTCAACCCGAAGGCTCGTGCCGAATTCGAGGCTTATTTCAACCGCAAGGACACCTTCACTCTCGGCGTCTGCAACGGCTGCCAGATGGTCTCTAACCTCAAGGATTTGATTCCGGGCGCCAAGCACTGGCCGCGCTTCGTTCAGAACCTTTCTGAACGCTTCGAAGCACGCTTTGCTAGCCTCAAGGTGGAAAACACTCCGGCTGTGCTCCTGAAGGGCATGGCAGGCTCCGTGCTCCCCATTGCGGTCGCACACGGCGAAGGCCGCGCAGAATTCGCTAGCCGCGATGCTGCTGAAGCCTGCCTCAAGACCGGTCTCGTGGCGCTGCGCTATGTGGACGGCAAGCACGAATACACCGAACGCTACCCGCTGAACCCCAACGGTTCTCCGTTCGGCATCAACGGCCTCTGCTCCGAAGACGGCCGCGCCCTTGTGATGATGCCGCACCCGGAACGCGTGTTCCGCACCTGCCAGTACTCCTGGCACCCGGCAGAATGGGGCGAAGATGGCCCGTGGATGCAGTTGTTCCGCAACGGTCGTATTTTCGTAGGCTAAAAATTTGTAGGTTAATGCCAAACGACGTTGTCATGGCGGACTTGATCCGCCATCTGTACGCCATGGCGATATGTGTTGAAAAACGTATTAGAGGATATATGAAGGCAAAACTTCTAGCTCTTGTTTCATTGGCTTCGCTGTTCGTGATGAATGGCTGTAATGGCATCGGCGACAAGGATACTCTTCTTGCTCGAATCGGCGACGAAAAGGTCTATCAAGAAGATTTTCGTTTGCTGGTGAAAAATTCGGGTAAACCTGATGGAGATAAGGGTAAATATCTGTACGATAATCTCTACTCCAGGGTGGCCTTGGCATCAAGAGCGCTTTCTGAATTCCCGGATTTGAAACAGGATTGGCAGACTGCCTTCAAGGATCTGGATCCCCGAATCCTGACGATGGTGTATCAGCGTTTCTTTGTCATGGAATGCTTGATGTACGGCGATGGCGAACTCCGTAAGTATTATGATGCGAACAAGTCGCTGTTTGTAAGTGATACTGTTTCTGATTATTACGACGTTCGTAACCATGTGGCCGAATATTACTACATCTCTAAAAATCAAGAGAAATGGAACGCTTTCTTAAGCGAAAGCATAAAGAGTAGCGAGCCCTCTGCCGCCGATACGGTTGTCGCTAGAAACCGTTTTGTGGAAGAGTACCGCCAGCATCTGCGCGATTCGCTGTCTAACGAATTCAAGAATTCGAAGCGTGTCGATGTCCACGAAGTGCCTCCGGTAAACGCGAAGAACTTCTATGAACGTCACAAGGATCAGTTTATGACTGTTCCTGGATACGTCCTTTATCATGTCCAGTCTTCTGATTCTGCGGCTCTTGCAAACGCTTTCAAGGAACAGCCCACCTTGGATCAGTTCAAGCATAAGGCCCAGTCTTTCAGCCAGAACAAACTTACGGCAAAAGACGGTGGCTATATCGGATTTGTCAAGCAGGATTACGCCTTGCCTTACGGTATCGGGGTGGTTCCCCAGCTTTCCGCTGCTCTTGAGGGCAAGCAGGTTGGCTTCGTGACGGATGTGCTGAAGGCCGAAAGAGACAGTGTTTATCACCGTTTCTATCTGTCTTCCTTGGTTCCGTCCAAGTTGAAGCCCTTTGACCGCGTAGAGGCTGGCATTAACGCTCGTATCCAGTCAGGTAGCGTCTTTGAAGTGGATTCCTCCTTTGTACTGATTACGAAGGATGGAAAGCCTCTGTTTACCGAAGAAGACTTGCTTCGCTTCAATGCCGAATACAGCAAACAGCATCTTTCGAAGACGGTTCATGACAGGTTGGTTTCCATGTGGGCTGAAGTATTCAGCTTTGCAGAACTTGCTACAGAAGCGCACCTGAATCATAGCTGGGAATACAGGGCGATTGTGCGTGATACTCGCCTGGATTATATCCTGAAGTATTATCCCACCAAGCTTCATGAACAGGCGGTTACTATCTCTGAAGATAGCCTCCGTGCCTTGTACGGTGGGCTTGCCGTCGACAAACTGAAGGGTATTGCTTTTTTTCCGCAGAACCTTTACAAGTTCGAATACTATAACGGCTACCGTCTGTTGTCCTTTGAAAAGTCCTTGGAACAGATTGTCCCTGAAGTTTATACTCGTATGCATTTGGAATACAGCAAGAAGCTGATGGCTAGAAAATCGGCTGAAGCATATGCTGCGAAGACAGTCCATCTGTATGACACCAGCGTTCCCGAATATAAGCCGGATATGTTGTCCGAAAATCTTCTGGCCAAGGCAGATTCCCTTTTCAAGGCAGGCAAGTTCTCCGAAGCCTATGAAAAGTACCGCGATTTGCAACTGGCCTATGCGGATGTCGATTCTCTGTTCGAAAAGGCTACTTACGAGATGGCTGTTATCCAGAACGAAAATGGTGAATTTAAGGCCGCCGAAGCGATTTACTATGCCTACTACATGATGTGGCCTGAAAGTCCCAATGCCGAAAAGGCGATGTTCAGTCGTGGTTTTATCCTTAATGAAAACTTGAGCATGAATACCCGTGCCCAGGGGGTGTTGGAGGAATTCCTCCAGAAGTACCCCA
The DNA here is from genome assembly GCF_045131395.1 of Fibrobacter sp. Lineage (GTDB taxonomy): Bacteria > Fibrobacterota > Fibrobacteria > Fibrobacterales > Fibrobacteraceae > Fibrobacter. The sequence goes on from NZ_JBGUQY010000046.1 coordinate 259,599, forward strand.
ACAGCGAACTTAAGGAATCAGCCCAGTGGCTCATCGATAATATCAAGAGCGACGGAAAACTCGCCGAAGATCTCATGAAAAAGATCGAGGCGGAAGAGTAATTATCTATATTTCACACAACTTTTTATAAAAAGGTAATCCTATGGAAATGACATTCGCTATGATCAAGCCCAATGCCGTGAAATCCGGCTTAGTGGGTCGTATTATTGACCGTTACATCAGTGCCGGTCTCTCGGTTTGCGCCGTGAAGATGCACCAGATGACTTCTGCCGACGCTCGCGGCTTCTATGCTGAACACGTCGAGAAGCCCTTCTTCCCGGAACTGGAAGCCTACATGACCAAGGGCCCGTCCGTGATGCTCGCCCTCGGTGGCGAAAATGCCATTGCCAAGGTTCGCGCCATCAACGGTGCCACTAATCCTGCCAAGGCAGAACCCGGTACCCTCCGCTACGATTTTGCTCCGTCCATGACCGAAAACGTCGTTCACAGCTCCGACAGCCCCGAGTCCGCTGCCCGTGAACTCGACTTCTGGTTCAAGGCCGAAGAACGTTATGCCTACGAAATGCCTTCCCTCAAGGCTTGCTGCGTTCTCTAAGTTTCAAAAATAACCCCCCTCAAGGAGACACAACTCAATGCAATGGATCGTCAAGTATCTTACCTCCTCTATTGGTAAGAAGCAGATCATGGGATGCACGGGTGCCTTTTTGGCCCTGTTCATCTTCGGCCACATGTGTGGTAACTTCCAGCTCTTGAACTTCGACCAGGCTGCAGCGCAGGCTTCCTACAACGCCTACACTGAATTCCTGACCGGATTCAATCCGCTCCACTTCCCGGTGAAGATGATTTACCTCGTCGAACTGGTGCTGGTGGCTGCTTTTGCGCTCCACATTTTCCTCGCTGTTAAGCTCAAGATTGAAAATAAGGTCGCTCGTGGTGGCATCGATTACGAAGTCAACGCTCGCAAGGGTAAGAAGACTTTCGCAACCTTCACCATGATCTGGTCCGGTATCTTCATTCTCGGCTTCCTCGTGCAGCACCTCATGATGCTCAAGTTCGGTGAACACTACCTCTACATGAATGACAAGGGCGAAATCGTCCGCGACATGTGGCTCACCACCATCCAGATGTTTGCAAACCCGGCATGGGCTGCCTTCTACGTGATTAGCATGTTCGTCATCGGTATGCACCTGTTCCACGCCATTTCTTCTGCCTTCCAGACCATGGGTATCGCTCACCAGAAGTGGACTCCGATTATCGACATCGCTGGTATCGTTTACAGTGTCGTCGTTGCTCTCGGCTTTGGCATTACCGCTGTTGCCGCCTTCTACCTCGGCAACCAGCCCGAAACTCAGGCTCTGATTGAAAAGTCTCGCAGCCTCCAGCCGCAGTACGAACAGCAGAAGCAGGAAAAGGCTGCCCAGAAGGCTGCCTTCGTGATTCCCTCTGTTGGCGAAGTCGAAGTTTCTTTTAACGCTGAAATTTAAGGAGACCACTAATGATTCTTGATTCTAAAATCCCCGGTGGTTCCATCGAAGAAAAGTGGACCAAGCACAAGTTTGAACTCAAGCTCGTGAACCCCGCCAACAAGCGTAAGTTCACCGTGATCGTCGTGGGTACTGGCCTTGCCGGTTCTTCCGCTGCCGCATCTCTCGCTGAACTTGGCTACAATGTTAAGTCCTTCTGCATCCAGGATAGCGCTCGCCGTGCACACTCCATTGCTGCACAGGGTGGTATCAACGCTGCCAAGAACTACAAGAACGATGGCGACTCCGTTTACCGTTTGTTCTACGATACCGTGAAGGGCGGTGACTTCCGCGCTCGCGAAGCCAACGTGCACCGCTTGGCCGAAAACTCCAACCTCATCATCGACCAGTGCGTCGCCCAGGGCGTTCCGTTCGGTCGTGAATACGGTGGACTTCTGGACAACCGTTCCTTCGGTGGTACCCAGGTTTCTCGTACCTTCTACGCTCGCGGTCAGACGGGTCAGCAGCTCTTGCTCGGTGCCTACCAGGCTCTCATGCGCCAGGTTGCCGCCGGTAAGGTGAAGATGTTCCCCCGCCGCGAAATGATGGACCTCGTCGTGATCGACGGCAAGGCTCGCGGTATCATCGTCCGTAACCTCATCACTGGCGAACTCGAAAGCCACGTGGCTGACGCTGTCTGCCTTTGCACCGGCGGTTATGGTAACGTCTATTACCTTTCTACCAACGCTCAGGGTTCCAACGTGACTGCAGCTTTCCGTGCTTACAAGCGCGGCGCTCTGTTCGCCAACCCCTGCTACACTCAGATTCACCCGACTTGCATTCCTCGCCACGGCGACCTGCAGTCCAAGCTCACCTTGATGAGCGAATCTCTCCGTAACGACGGTCGTATTTGGGTTCCGCGCAAGGCGGGCGATACCCGTTCTCCGGATCAGATTCCTGAATCTGAACGTTACTACTACCTCGAAGAAAAGTACCCCAGCTTCGGTAACCTCGTTCCCCGTGACGTGGCTTCCCGTAACGCCAAGCAGGTCTGCGACGCAGGTCTCGGCGTGGGCAACACCAAGCAGGCTGTGTACCTCGACTTCGCAGACGCTATCGAACGCATGGGCGTTGCTGGCGTTTCTGCCAAGTACGGCAACCTCTTCCAGATGTACGAAAAGATCACCGACGAAGACCCGTACAAGGTCCCGATGCGCATCTTCCCGGCCATCCACTATACCATGGGCGGTCTCTGGGTTGACTACGATCTGATGTCTACCATCCCGGGTTGCTTCGTCCTCGGTGAAGCAAACTTCTCTGACCACGGTGCAAACCGCCTCGGTGCATCTGCTCTTATGCAGGGCCTCTCCGACGGTTACTTCGTGATCCCGTTCACCATTGGTGGTTACTTTGCCGGCACCAAGCTGGAAAAGGTTTCCGAAACCGATGCTGCGTTCGAAGACTGCAAGAAGCAGACCGCAGAACGCATCCACAAGCTCCTCTCCATCAAGGGTCACCGCACTGTTAACGATATCCATCGTGAACTCGGTAACATCATGTGGGAATACGTGGGCATGGCTCGTAACAAGAAGGGTCTGGAAACTGCTCTCGAAAAGATTCCGGCTCTCCGCGAAGAATTCTGGCAGAACGTCAACGTGCTCGGTTCCGAAGGTTCCTTCAACCAGAACCTGGAACGTGCCGGCCGCGTCGCCGACTTCCTCGAATTCGCCGAAGTCCTCACCTTGGATGCCCTCCATCGTGAAGAATCTTGCGGTGGCCACTTCCGTGAAGAAAGCCAGACCGAAGAAGGCGAAGCAAAGCGCGATGACGAGCACTTCTGCTACGTGGGTGCCTGGGAATATAAGGGCGACGGCGTGAAGCCGGAACTCTCCAAGGAACCTCTTACCTTTGATAACGTCCACCTTGTTACCAGGAGCTACAAATAATGAGCGGACTCAATTTGACTTTGAAGATTTGGCGTCAGAAGGATGCCAAGACCAAGGGACAGTTCGAAACTGTAAAGATCAACGACGTTTCTCCCGACATGTCCTTCCTCGAAATGTTGGACATCGTCAACGAAGAACAGATGAAGCAGGGCAAGGAAGGCTTTGCTTTCGACCACGACTGCCGCGAAGGTATTTGCGGTATGTGCTCTCTGGTCATCAACGGTATGCCGCACGGTCCTGACCATGCCACTACCACTTGCCAGCTGCACATGCGCAAGTTCAAGGATGGCGACACCATCGTGATCGAACCGTGGCGCGCTGCCGCATTCCCGGTTATCCGTGACTGCGCCGTTGACCGTACCGCTTTCGACCGCATCATCCAGGCTGGCGGCTTCGTTTCCGTCAACACCGGTGCTGCTCCTGAAGCTTCCGTGATTCCCGTGCCCAAGGCTGATGCCGACCGCGCCTTCGACGCTGCCGCCTGTATCGGTTGCGGTGCCTGCGTGGCCGCCTGTAAGAACGCTTCTGCAATGCTCTTCGTCTCTGCCAAGGTTTCTCACCTCAGCTTCTTGCCCCAGGGCAAGGTCGAAGCCAAGAAGCGCGTGCTCGCCATGGTCGCCCAGATGGACAAGGAAGGATTCGGCAACTGCACGAACCTTTACGAATGCCAGGCTGCATGCCCGAAGGGTATCACCGTGGATTACATCGCCAAGATGAACCGCGAATACCTCGGCGCAACAGTCACCTACGCCGAAAAGGTGTACGGAAAAGACTAGCAATGAGGCGAATCCAGCACGAAAATGCTTGCATTTTCGTATTGGTGAGCCGAGTGGCGAGGGACTCCGAAGGAGTCCCCTAACGAGCCGAGCGTCGCGGCGATGTGCTTGCATTTCGCCATGACCGAGGCGCCGCGAGTCTGCGCTTAAGCCCGTAGGGCGCAAGCGCAACGATTAATTAATAGTTCTTTTCAAAATCTTAAAAAGGACCGCAGAAATGCGGCCTTTTTTTTGTTTGCAATGGTATTTTTAACAAATTATAATGTGTTCCCTGAAAGAACTCAAAGATATCTAAAGGAGGAGAAAATGAGATTCTTTAGTTTTTTATTGGCTTCTGCTGCCGTTTTTTATGCATGTTCTAGCGACGATGGGTCTAGCGCCAACGATAGCGCAGGAATTTCCGATGATGCCGGATACGAACATGTGACTGTCGATAAAGACAAGCATACGATTACTGTCAGCTCGGATGCCTATACGATTGCGGTCAGTGTGGCTTCTGAAGGCAGGGAATGTTCTTACGAAGAACGGCAGGTGAATGTCACGAAGGATAATTGCAAGGACTTGACCACGGACGGATTGCGCAACTATGACGAAGACCGCGATTTCCAGGATTCTCTATATCTTCGGGGGACGGTCATGTTTACAAAGGGCGCCCGTGAATTTGGCGAGTGCCTTGCGGATTTGTAGCTTTTTTGTGGGTCATTTTGCCCTAAAATTGCATATTGTGCTTTTTTTTCTTATTTTTTAGGCCGAAAAGGAGCAGATATGAATAAGTTTTTTGCATCTGCGGCATCCGTTGCCGCTATTGCCATTACTGTTGTAATTTCTGGCTGTAGTGAAAAGAAAGATGTGCCGCTGAACCAGGATCCGTCTTTTGAAAATGTGAAAAATGCGGGAACCCTGGTCATGGGCCACATGGGAGATTTCCCGCCCATGGTCTTTACGGATAAGGATGGTGATGTCGTGGGGTTTGATGTGGACTTGGCGACTGAAGTTTGCTCTCGTTTGGGTATAAAGCTTAAGTTGCAGCTGATTAACTGGGCCGACAAGGAAAAGGACCTGTATTCCGGAAATATCGACTGCGTATGGAATGGCATGAGTGTCGATGAAAACCGTGCTTCGGCCATGAACTTGACCGATCCGTATCTTACCAACAGACTGGTTTTCACGGTAAAGAACAAGTCTTATAATAGCCTGGATTCCTTGAAGGGTAAAAAGGTCGGCGTGCAGAAAGCTTCGACGGCTTGGTCGATGCTCGAACAGTCCGACGTGAAAAAGGACCTCAAGGAAATAGGTCTGTATGAATCCATGAGCCTTGCACTGGAAGCCTTGGAAAAGGATTCTCTTGATGCCGTGTACATGGATGAAGTTGCCGCCAAGTATTGGAATGTATCCCACAACAAGGATTATGTCGTTTTGGAGGATGGCTTGCACAATGAATTTTATGCAGTTGGCTTCCGCAAGACAGACAAGACTCTCCGGGATACAATAAATGCCGTCCTTACTTCGATGAAGAAAGACGGCAGGTTTGTTGAAATTACGAGTAAGTGGTTCGGTAAATAGTTACCGGTATTGGGTGCTCCAGCGACGCTTGAAGCGGGGCTCGTCCAAAACTTTTGCCCAAATGAATCCCTTGCGCACGTCGGCAATGTCCTTGGTAGACACGCGGGGGCGCTTGGGGGCCGCAGCGGATTCTGCGTTAGACTCTGCGGAGGTGCCCATTTCTGTAATGGCGGTGGCCGATTCGCGGGCCGATTTCGCACGTTCTTCCAGGGCGTTCAATTCGCGTTGTCTTTCCAGTTCGCGTTGGCGGGCGCTGTCGGCTTCGTCGATTTCGCTATCGTCAGGCTGAGTTTCGGTGCGCTTTTCGTGACTGAGCAGATTGTCCAGTTCTTCCAAATCGTGTACCAGCACGTCGCAGGTGCCTTCGCCCATGTCGTGGCCCACGATGCGGTGGGCTTGCAAGGCCATGAGCATTTCGGCGGCGGTGTTTTCGTCAACCTCAAATTCTTCCATCAAGAATTCCAGGTCGATAAAATCCACGCCGATTACGACTTCGGCGATGTCGCGGAGCGTTAATTGCTCGGCGGCGCGCCGATGTTCTACCGGGGGAGTGGGCGGTTCGATATTGCCCTGCGTCGCTTGACGCTGGGCATTTTCGAACTGGCGGATTAAATCCTGCAATGACCGCGGAGGGTGATAATCCTGCGGTTCCTGTTCGGATTCCTCTACCGATTTGTCGTCGCGAGACTGCTGACGCGGGGGCAGCCTGTTTTGCTGCTCCTTCGCCTTTTCCATCTTCTTTTGGATGATGGTGATGACAACCGCGATGGCTATGAAAATAAGGGTTTCCATAGTGCTTTACTCGAACCTACTTCGCTTCGGGTGCGCTGCCGATTTCCTTGCGCATCTGCGTGTCGGCTTCGATATTCTTGAGGTTGTAATAGTCCATTACGCCGAGCTTGCCGTCGCGAAGGGCCGATGCCATAGCCATCGGAATCTGGGCTTCGGCTTCCACGAGCTTCGCCTTCATTTCCATGACCTTCGCCTTCATTTCCTGTTCGGCGGCGTATGCCATGGCGCGGCGTTCTTCTGCCTTGGCCTGTGCAATCTTCTTGTCGGCTTCGGCACGGTCGGTTTCAAGGATGGCACCGATGTTCTGGCCCACGTCCACGTCGGCGATGTCGATAGAGAGAATTTCGAAAGCGGTACCGGCGTCGAGACCAGAAGCAAGCACCTTCTTGGAAATCATGTTCGGATTTTCAAGCACGTCCTTGTGGCTCTTGGCAGAACCGATAGAAGAAACGATGCCTTCGCCCACGCGAGCGACTACGGTGTCTTCGCCTGCGCCACCCACCAATTTCTGGATGCTGGCGCGCACGGTAATACGGGTCACGGCATGCAGCTGAATACCGTCGAGAGCTACGGCAGAAACCTTCGGGGTTTCAATCACCTTCGGGTTCACGGACATCTGCACGGCTTCCAGCACGTTACGGCCGGCAAGGTCAATAGCGGCGGCTTCCTTAAAGTCCAGCTTGATGTTTGCCTTGTTGGCGGCAATCAAAGCCTGAATCACGCGGAGCACGTTACCGCGGCTAAGGTAGTGGGCTTCGAGCAGGTTGGTGTCTACCGGGAGTCCTGCCTTGCAGCTGAGGATTCGGGCTTCCACGATCACCTGGGGCGGCACCTTACGCAGGCGCATACCGATGAGCTGGAAAATGCTCACATTTGCCTTTGAGAACAATGCCTGCAGCCAAAGGCTAAAGAACTTGCCTATAAAGGTAAGCAAGACGATGACGGCAATTGCCGCGAAAATGATTCCTACAATGAGAAGAGTATCCATTTGATTTTCTCCGGTTTATTGATTTCTTTTGTAATATACATAATTTGGACAAATAACGTTCGGACTTTTCTTTTGAAAAAAAGATTATATTAAGGGATGCGTCTGTAAATCATTGGAGAGGAACAGGAATGAAACGATTTACAAGAACTTTGCTTGGGGCTAGCTTTGTTTTCGCTTTAATGGCGGTTTTTAATTTGTTGGGCTGTTCGCAGGTTGCATCTGGGGACGATTTTTCTGATGGAGAAAGAGAATTTGTCTATACGACAACTTATGTGGATGCTGGGTGGACTTTTAAGGAATGGAATTATACCCCCGACTTTTCCCCTGAAATGTTTGATTCTGTAACATATGAACCCCAAAAAAATAAATTGGGTTATTATCCGACGGGTAAATACCTTAATCTCAATACCAATTATCCGACAGTCGATAGCGTCAACTTTGTATTTCAGAGCACAAGCTCGAAACGTTATGTTTTTAGAATGGATAAAGATGAGGGAACTCCTCCCTTGCTTAAAGTTTACGTGCTGTTGTATATTGAGGGTGAGTATATAAAATGCAATGTTGATGCCGTAGAAAAGGATGGCCGCTGGTACTTCCCGATAGACATGAATGAAATCTATCCCGAGGAGGCCGGATTGATTTTTGTTGGCTTATATAACGGTGATGGCACCGCTTTTTCTAGAAAAGTGGAAAACTTGTCTGTTTTTGATAATGATACTGTATATCCGCTTGAATTTAGTGTGAATTTGATTGTTGCCGGAAAATACATGGGAACAGACGACAAGGCTTCCGTAGATGAACTTGCCGAACGAATATCTGGCCGCTTGAATCAGGCTCTCAATCCAGGTGGAGTGCATGTTCGTCATATAAATATTCTGTATGCAAAAGATCATCCTGTTGTTGGGGAATCCTTTTCGGAAAAGGAGCCTTTTGTGCTGGCTAAGTATGACCAGGAAGAGAGCGAATTGATGGACCGATTAATTCGATGGCCTGGGCATGAGGGCGAAATAACTTTTGTACTCGGTTATTATCTCGATGGCGATGATGGCATGTCTCTTGGTGAATCGCCATGTTTTGGGAAAATCTATTATGACGAATCGCAATCTTGGGTGGACTATATATCTTTAGGGACTCATTGGAAATTGGGTAGTCGCAAACAGACTTCTCAAAGGATTGCTGATGTGGCTTTGCACGAACTGGGACATTTCTTTGGACTTACCCATACGACGGAATATGGTGGTAAGACCTTCGACAATATTGACGATACGCCTGAATGCCCGTTTATGAAGAACGTTTATGCGAATAATGATCGTTGTCCCGATGCGCGGTATATAATGTTCCCGCAGGAAAATAGCGTGTCGTACACGACTTTCACGCCCCAGCAGATGGATGTTATTCGCTTATATTTGTCGACGACGCCACACAAATAGGGCGGTTAGCCTTCGATTTCTGATTTAGAAACCGTTACCCAGATGTGGCCTTCTTGTACGGCGGTCACCTGGATGCGGGTGCTGGCTTCGATGATCTCGCCGTGGGTTTGCACGTCAAAAAGCTTTCCGTTAATGAGGGCCTGACCCACCGGACGTAAGAACGTCTTGGCGATACCTTCGTCACCGACGGAAACTTCTTGAACGGCTTCCGTGGGGGAGGCTGCCGTTTCCAAATCCGTCTTGAGCATGGGCGTCCAGCCTTCGGGCAAAAGCGGAATCAAGTACTTGCTTGCCGCGATGGGGAATACCAGCGCTATGGCCGCGCAACAGAGCATGTACAAAAGCCCCAAGAGCCAAGGCGTTGCATCGAAGGTGGTCTCGATGGCTTCTGGCACATATTCGGGCATTTCCGTGGGCTCGAACGAAAGCGCGAGTGCCAGAATCATACACACGATGCCGCCGATTCCAAACAGGAAGGTTCCCGGCATCACGAAGATTTCTACAAGGAACAGTACCACGCCGGCCACCAGCAAGATGGCGGGAATGTAGCCGTCCAGCTGCGGGGCAAACTGGCCGAGGAATACGATGCCGATTAAAATGATGCCGATGATTCCGAACAAGCCGAAGCCGGGCGTCTTGAATTCAATATAGAGTGCGCCGAAACCGAGAATCAGCAAGATGCCAGAAATGGCGGCAATGGCCGAGGCGATGTCTTCACCCAAGGTGGTTTCCACTTCGCTCCTGCTTTCGATGGCGAGCTTGGTTTCAAAATCTTCGCGGCTCTTGAAGGTTCCCTGCGAGAATCCCAGTTCCTGGGCTTCCTGGTCGGTCATGGTCAAGAGTTCGCCTTCTTTCACGAGAATCTTGGGGGCGCCCCAGAAGGCCTTGGAGGCACTGTCGAGAACACTGTACTTGTCGCCTTCGATAATGAGCATGGTGTCGCGTTCGGTCTTTTTGCCCTTATCGAGTTTTGCGGTGAGTTCGAGTACTTCCAGTTCTGGCGTCACGAAAGAAGAGCTGAGCAGTTCGGGGTAGCCGTTGCGCTGGGCCAGGTTCCTGAACTTGGCTCGCAAGGGCGACTGAATCTTTTCGCCCACGATTTGCGGAGTACCGTCGCCGCCCTGAACGATTGGCGCGCAGTCGCCGATGGTGGTAGCTTCAAGCATGTAGAGCTTCTGGCAGGCGAGGGCGATGAGGCTGCCTGCGCTAATGGCTTTCTTTTTTACCAGGGCAATGGTGGTGGGCCCCTTGACGGCCATAATGGTGTCGACGATGTCGAATGCGGCGTCGAGGCGACCGCCGAAGGTGTTGATTTCAAAGACGATGTAGTCCGGGTTTTCTTTGAGGGCATCGTCGATGGCGCGGGCGCAGAAATCGAACATGGACGGTTCCACGTCACCTTCCAACTTGATCCACACGGCGTGTTTCTTGGCGTTTTCAACGTCGGACTTGTTGCCCTCGGCGCTTAATGTGTCACCGGGGATCTCTTTCTGGAGAATGGTGTCGTTAGTGACTTGCGTGGTGTCGGCGAACCCCGTCGCCACCAGCACCATGAGGATAGAAAGAACTCTTGTAAACAACTTCATAACCTCAATATATCAAGTTTTTTGCTCGAAAGGGGTGAAAAAGTTTGTTCAAATTTGCGAAAAATGGAGATTTCCCCGCCCTCTAAGAGGCTGATTTTGTGTTAAAAAGAGAAAAAACGCAGGAAAAATAACGTTGGTTGTCAAAATTTTGAGAACAATTTTAATGTAAAAAGTTTGCAAAATATCAGAAAAATAATGAAATTTCTATTGCTGAATACAAAAAATGATTGTATATTTTGAGAAGAAATTTGAGAACATTCTGTGATCCAGGGTTGGACAGCCGATTTTCTCGCTAAAAATGGGATGTAATTATGGTGTTGAAGATGGATTCTCTTTCCAGTGTCGCCGTGGGTGTAGCGATGCTTGGAATGGTCTCTGTGGCAAATGCGCAGGTGACCGTGAACAAGGCCGAAGGATGGCTGGAATCGGCCTATGCGGAATGGTCCCCGGTTTCGGGGGCCTCCAGCTACAATGTGTACTGTGACGGCAACAAGGTGGACAATCAGCTCGTCCGTACTTATGCAAACCGCATTCGCGTGGATGTGCTTGGCCTCAAGGCTGGGTCTCATACGCTGAAAATTGCCCCGGTGGTGGGTGGCTCCGAAGGGACTGCGGTGACTAAGACGGTGACGGTGCTTGCTCACGATCGCACTGGATTCGCCTTCAGCAACGGCCGTGTGCCGGGTGCCTATAATGCCGACGGTACGCTCAAGAGCGGCGCTGCGGTCCTCTACATTTCTGAAAATACCAAGAATACGGTCACGATGAATGTGACGACAAATGCCAAGGGTACAAAGACGGCCTGCAAGAGTTTCCAGGGAATTCTGAACTGCTACAAGAAGGGCTACGAGACGACTCCGCTCGACTTGCGCTTTATCGGTAACGTGACGGATTCCGATTCCCTGGTCGCAGGCGATATGCTGATTGACCTCGGCAGTTCCGAAAATACCTACGTGACGGTGGAAGGTGTCGGTGAAGATGCGGTGGCGAACGGTTGGGGCATCCGCATCAAGAACGCGCAGAACGTGGAAGTCCGCAACTTGGGCATCATGAACGTGAACAGTTCCGAAGGCGACAACATTGGCCTGCAGCAGAACGACCAGTACGTGTGGATTCACAACAATGATTTCTTCTATGGCGATGCGGGCTCCGATGCCGACCAGGTGAAGGGCGACGGTGCGCTGGATTGCAAGAAGTCTACCTATATCACTTTCAGCTACAACCATTTCTGGGATAACGGCAAGTCGAACCTTCTGGGACTTTCCGAAGGCGCGACCGATGGCTACTACATCACGTATCACCACAACTGGTACGACCATTCCGATAGCCGCCACCCGCGCGTGCGTTACTACAGCGCCCACGTGTACAACAACTACTACGATGGCAATGCCAAGTACGGAATCGGTTCTACACTCGGCTCCTCGGTGTTTGCAGAAGGCAACTATTTCCGCAACTGCAAGTTCCCGATGCTCACCTCGATGCAGGGAAGCGACCTTTACGCCGGAACGACGAGCAAGTCGAACGACAACGCCACCTTCAGCAAGGAAGCGGGTGGCTCCATCAAGGCCTTCAACAACTACATCGAAGGCGGCACCTTTATTCCATATGGCGCAAGCAAGTATATTTTGAAGGGAACGGAAACGTCGGTGGGCTCCATCAACACGACTGCGGATTTTGACGCCTATGTGATTACGAGCCGCAGCCAGGAAATGCCCAGCTCGGTGAAGTCCCTGTCTGGTGGAAATACCTACAACAATTTCGACCTGAACAGTTCGGTGATGTACAAGTATACCGCCGATGAACCCGCTGCTGCCAAGGCGAACGTGATGAAGTATGCGGGGCGCGTGAATGGTGGTGATTTCAAGTGGACTTTCAACAACTCGGTGGACGATGCCGCCTATGCGGTGAACCAACCGCTCAAGAATGCGCTTGTCGTCTATAAGGGAACTGTCGCCTCGATTCAGGGCGAAGGCAATTTGCCGGTGGTAGCTCCGATTTCGAGCAGCTCTGCGGTGAATTCAAGTTCCTCGAGTGCGGGGAATCCGACCTCCAGCAGTTCTGCCAAGTCGTCAAGCAGCTCTGCGAAATCGTCCAGTTCCGTGCAACCTCACGAGGATCCGGTGGATGTTGACGATGGACTGCTCCCGATTGGCGAAGATCTCGTGCACAATTTCACCGAAGATGCGACTTCGAGCGACTATATCGAATTTGTCGGATCGCTGTCGACTTCTAAGGGAACGGTCTCTTATGAAGGTTTGGCTTTGACCCGCTGCCTTAAGATGGAATCTTCGACATCCGTTACGTTTGCTTTAGCGAAAAAGGCAACGATCACGCTGGTGTTCAACGAGGATTTTGCGAAGAATGTCAAAGTCGACGGAAACAAGGTGGCCGCGACGGCTGGCATCGTGACGATTGAACTTGATGCCGGAACTCATGTCTTGACCAAGGGCGATGTTGCGAATCTTTACTTGATTAAGGTGAAGGTGGATGCATCGGCTGTATCTAGCAGTTCCGCAGACGAAAATGGGTCCTCGAGCAGCTCTGAATCTTCGAGCAGTTCCGAAGGAACGACGCGTTCGCTTGCATCCAAGATTCAGGTGGTTTCCCCGATGCGCTATATTGCTAGCGAAGCTCGCCTAGAAATCTCGGCAGCGGATGTGCGTAGCCTGAATATCTTCGATATGAACGGACATGTCGTGAATGTGGCGGTGGATGCCGCATCTTGCGCCAGAGTGAATTTGGGCCACCTTAAGCCGGGCGTTTACCTGGTGCGTCTAGTTGCTGGCGGAGGGGCTTACCAACAGAAGATTGTTCGTCGATAAAAATGCATGGGTTCTAGATGCGGATGTGGTAATGGTGTTTGAATCCGCGCTGGAACTTTGTGTGGAGTGACTCCCGGGCATTTGCCCGGGAGTCTTTGTTGAAATAAGGTGCTGGAAGATAAAAAATTTTTTTGCAATAATACTGTTGCGTTCAAGAACAAATTGTGCTATATTCTGGATAACAGCGTAGGGGCCTCGGGCCGAGCGCTGCCAAATTCCACTGTCACCCCGACAGTGGATTTTTTTCTCCGTCTTTGTATTCCCGGTGTGCAACTTTGTCATCCCGGCCTCCGAATAGTCCTGACCGTTAGCAACAGGCAACTCAAGGACACGATGTGTCGATCCATTACACATAACTCTCTAGCACAGCCCCTTGCCGTTTCTCTTGTTTTTTATTACATTATGGATATGATGATTAAGAATCTACGACTTATTAACCTACTAGGATGTGCTCTCGGAGCGCGTGCCGGTTTTTAAGCATAGGTTCAAGACGATTTTAGAGTTTTAAACCAAGGATTTTAAACCATAAATGGCCCGCTCCGGTAAGGATGCGGGCTTTCTTTTTAAGTCAAATTTCTATTTTTTGCTTGAAAAATGAGCTTGCCGCCTTATTGGAGAGGCAAGGACAACAAAATGAAAGAGAATCAGATGAGCAACGAAAGAAAACCTTTCTTCTATGACGTCACACTGCGCGACGGTAACCAGGCCCTTCCGAAACCCTGGAATAATGCGCAGAAAAAAGATGTTTATCTGCAGCTGTTGAAGCTGGGGGTGCAGGGAGCCGAAGTCGGTTTCCCCGCCTCTTCTGAAATGGATTTCGAATCTTGTAAGGAACTTGCTCAGCTCACCGCCAAGATGGCCGAAGAAGGTGACGAAGTTGCGAAGCGCATCGTGGTGTCCGGCCTGGCCCGCTGCGTGGAAAGCGATATCCAGCGCTGCTGGGAAGCGGTTCAGTATGCCCCGAATCCGCGTATTCATACCTTCCTCGCCACAAGCCCCCTCTCCATGGAACATGTGCTGCACCTGACCCCCGAACAGGTCAAGGAAAAGGCCGTGCATTGCGTGAAGTTCGCAAAGTCCCTGGTGGGTGACAAGGGTACGGTGGAATTCAGCGCCGAACATTTCGGCGACTGCCTCGAAAACATGGATTTTGTGATTGACGTGCTGAAGGCCGTGGTGGAAGCCGGTGCAACCACCATCAACCTGCCGAATACGGTGGAACGCTATCGCCCCTTGCTGTACGTGAACCAGATCAAGCAGGTGTACGAAGCCCTGCCGAAGAATATCACGATCTCGGTGCACTGCCACAATGACTTGGGCATGGCAACGGCTGCAACCGTCGAAAGCTTCTTTGTGGGAGCCACCCAGCTGGAAGTTGCCCTGAACGGCCTCGGCGAACGTTGCGGCAACACGAACTTCTACGAAGTTGCCGTGGGCCTGCATAACTCCGGTGTCGATACCGGTCTGCACATGGAACGCATTTATGAAACTGCCATCTTGATTTCCCAGTGGTCGGGTATCAGCATCTATAGCCGTGCTCCGTTGATCGGCGCCGAAGCTATCGTGCACCGTAGCGGCATCCACCAGGATGGCGCCTCCAAGACGAAGGACATGAAGAAGGGGGCTTATCGCCCCATCGACTACTCTATCATCGGTCGTCACCAGAACGATTCCCTCAGCTTTACAAGCCAGAGTGGCCGTACCGCCGTGTACGAAATCATCACGAAGTTCGGTTACAAGATGTCTCTGGCCGAAGCTGCTGAACTGCAGCCGATTTTGAAGTCCTACAGCGAAAAGGAAGGCGAACTGTCTGCCGAACGTGTGCTGGATGTGTTCCGCGAACATTTCGTGAATGTGAACGGTCGCCTGATCTTCAACAACATCGAGGTTATCCCCGATGAAAACCGCTTTATCTTCCACTTCAAGAAGGACGGCGAAGCATTGGTGAAGTCTGTTACGGCAGAAGGCCCCATTGAGGCTGCCCTCATGCTCATGCGCGAAATCAGCATGCCGGTGGAACTGGTGAAGTACCGCCAGCTGGTGGTTCCTGAAAAGGACAAGCTGTGGGCGGGCCGTGGCTTAAGCCGTATCGTGCTGAAGGCAAACGGCGTTGAAGTCGAAGGCCGCGGTGTCAGTAGCGATACGCTCAAGGCAAACATGCGGGCCCTCTTCGGCGGCGTGAACCTCCTGTACAAGAAGGTGTAGAACGTCATTGCGAGCGAAGCGAAGCAATCCATGGGAGAATGACTATGCTTGACCAACTGAAACGTCCTTTCAAAAAACGCTACGACAAGGTTCGCGAGTATGCGGCCCAATATGTCGGGCCTGTGAAGGATTCGGTGACCAAGCTCATGGCCATGCTCCCGAAAATGGATGCTTTCGCTGGCTCCGAGGAACTGGCCGAAGGCGAAGTCGTTCCTGCCGAAGGTGGCGAGAAACCTTCCGGTATCAAAGGCTTTATCGCAAAGTTCAAGGATTTCAAGAAATCCCTCAAGGGACTTACCGATTTTCAGAAGTTGCTGCTCTTGACCATTGCTGTCGTGCTCCCCGCAGGGATGTTTATCTCGGTGGCTCTTCTCGGATTCTTTAACAGAAAGAAGTAATGCTTTCTTCCCGCTTGCCTAAAGATCTTTCTCCGTCTCCGTTCTTCGCTGAACTGGAGCGTGTGAAGGCGAGTGCGAAAAAGGATGCCGCCGAGGGTGGGCTTTCGTTTATCGATATGACGGTGAGCAGCCCGGTGAAGGCGGGGCTGCCTATTGATTTGGATGATGCTGTAGAGACTGCGCGCAAGGATTTCGGTTGCTGGAATCCGGATGCCTCGGGCTGGATGTCGGCGCGAGAAACGGTGGTGGAGTACTACCGCGAGCGTGGCGGAAACTTTACGGCGGGCCAGATTCTTTTGACCGCCAGCACCAGCGAAGCATATTCTGTTTTGTTTAAGACCTTCTGCGATCCGGGCGATGTGATTCTGACGCCCATGCCCGGCTACCCGCTCTTGGATACGTTAGCCCAGTTGGAACACTTGGAATGCGCCCCGTATTTCTTGAAGTTCGCTAAGATGAAAAACACGTCATTGCGAGCACAGAGTGCGAAGCAATCCAGTTTTCGTTTCGTCTTGGATTCCGACAGCCTGTTGGCTGCTCCCGAAAAAGCAAAGATTTTGCTGCTGGTTTCGCCCCATAATCCCACGGGTCATTGCGTCTCCCGCGAAGAATGGAACGAGGCCGTTCGCTTCTGCGAAGAAAACAATTTGATTCTGGTGGTGGACGAGGTCTTCGGTGATTACGGCTTTTCGAATAAGGTCCGTCGTTCCTGGGAATATGTTTTGGGCGAGTCTTCCTCGACCAAGCGTAGCGCGGGTGGGGATCCATACATTTCTAGATGCTCTTGCGATTTCTTTGATGCCGGCGAGGGCGACTTAATCAATCTCCCGGAAGACGGCCCCAAGTGCCCGATCTTCTGGCTGAACGGCTTAAGTAAGGCAGTGGGTTCTCCGCAGCTCAAGCTGGGCTGGATGGCTTTCTACGCGCCCCGCGAAAAGTTCGAAGAAATTCGCGCGGCGCTGGAATTCGTAGAAGACGCCTACTTGAGTGTGTCCGCCCCGGCCCAAGCGCTGGGCATGTCCCTCTTGCCCATGGCCGCGGCTTACGAGACGCAGGTTCGCGAGCGCTTGCTTGCCAACTGGCAAACGCTCCGCGAAGCATTCCCTGCTAAATACTGCCCCGAGGTTCTGGGTGGCTGGTATGCTGTGGTTCGCCTTGGCGAAGACGATGAAGAACTCACGCTTCGTTTGTTGCAAGAAAAGCATGTGCTGGTGCAGCCCGGATTCTTCTTCGATTTCGATGAAGATGGCTGGGTGGTCATTAGCTTGCTGCAGGAACCTGCGCAATTCAAAGAAGCGGTGCAGCGAATGCAGTCGCTTTAAACTTTTAGCTTTTCAATAATTTCTGCCACATTGGTGAAGGCACATACGGGCAAGCTTACGGCATGCTCCGACGCCCACTTGGCGTTTGCATTGCGGACTTCGCTAGAACCAAAGCAGGGTTGCTCGTGTAGCGGGGCAGGGTAGTGAATGCAGTGGGGGATGCCTGCAGCCGTCAGCTTCTGGATAAAGCTTTCTCGATTCTCGGCCAATACGGTGTACTGGGCGTAAGTGCTGTCGTTGCCTTCGGCAATTTTTTGCGGAACGATTTTTTCGCCGGCAGCCGCAGTGCGGTTGTATTCTGCGAAAAAGGCGTCGTACTTGGCGGCATTCTGGCGCCGTACGGGAAGTTCTTCGTTCAGGTGCTTCAGCTTCACGCGCAGGACGGCGGCCTGCAGTGCGTCTAGTCGGCTGTTCATGCCTACGATTTCATGCTGGTAACGCCCGGCGCTGCCGTGGTTTGCGATCATGCGGATCTTTTGGGCCAAGTCTTCGTTGGCGGTAAAGAGGGCTCCGCCGTCCCCGTAACAGCCCAGGGGCTTGCTGGGGTAAAAGCTGGTGATGGCGATGTCGCCGAAAGAACAGGCCTTTTGGATGTCGCCGTTCGAACTTACTTTTGCGCCGAAAGCCTGGGCGCTGTCCTCAATAATCCAGAGCTTGTGCTCCGTTGCGATTTTGCGCAGTTCCTTGAAGGGGGCGCTCTGGCCGAACAGGTTCACTGCGATAATGCCCTTGGTGCGCGGTCCGATCAGCTTTTTTACGCTTTCGGGGGCGATTTGCAAGGTTTCCCGGTCAATGTCGGCAAATTTCGGGGTGCTTCCCAGAATAGAAACGCATTCTGCAGGGGCGATAAAGGTAAAGTCGGGGACTATGACCTCGTCGCCGGGGCATAAACCCATGGCCATCAGGGCGATGGTGAGGGCGTCTGTGCCGCTGGCACAGGTAATGGCGTGGATTTTTTCGCCCAAATACTCCGAAAGTTCCTTTTCCAGAGCCTGGACCTGGGGGCCTCCTATGTAACAACCGCTATCCAACACCTCTCGTTCGGCTTTTTCCAGTTCAAAACGGTATTTTTCGCGCTGTGCAGTTAAATTTACAAAGGAAATCATGGGCCCAAAGATATAAATTTTTAGTCACCCCTTGAAATCTTTCCAATATTTACTAACTTTGAACCAACATTTTTAAGTAGGTTTTCACCCGGAGATAATAAGGTGCCTCAACATAAATCTTGCAAAAAGCGTCTGCTTCAGGCCGAAAAGGCCAATGCCATGAACCGTTCTACCCGTTCCGCTATCCGTACCGCCCTCAAGGCTGTCCGTAGCGCAACTTCTAAGGAAGAAGCCCTCAAGGCCATGCCGGCTCTGTTCAGCATGCTCGACAAGGCTGCTGCCAAGGGTCGTGCCGGTTTCTGCGCTAACCGCGTCGCTAACTACAAGGCCAAGGCCGCTAAGGTCGTTAACGGTCTCGCCTAATTTTAATCGCTAAGTCGATTTTAGAGCGAATTTGAATAAGCCGATACACAGAGTGTGTCGGCTGTTCGCGTGTATTTCTATATTGCCCCTATGATGATTGATTCTATTAATTTTTTTCTTGAAACGCGTTTTGGCGGAGTTTTTGACCATTCCGTAATTCAACGCCTGTTTATAGCTTTGTTGCTTCTGGTGGTGGCGCGTCTTCTGCTGATTTTCTTGAAGTACGTTCTCAACCATGCTGAAAACCGTGGGTTGGATTCTTCGGCCAAGCCCCTGGTCTATTCGCTCTTTTCTTACTGCATCTATATTGTTACTTTGTTGTTAGTGCTCCATGTGCTGGGGGTCAATACCGCGGGCATCGTGGCCCTGGTGGGTGCGGCGAGCTTGGCTGTGGGCCTGGCCTTGAAGGATGCCCTTGCAAACATAGCCTCGGGTCTGTTGCTTTTGTTCCTGCGCCCTTTTAAGGCCGGCGATTACATCGAATGCGGTAATATCAAGGGGAACATCGTGGGAATCGGGCTTTTCAATACCACGCTCCGTACCATAGACGGCCTGTATGTTTCTTCTCCGAATAGCGCTCTGTGGGGCCAGCCCATTGTGAATTTTAGCAAGAATCCGCTGCGCAGGCTGGAAATTACGGTGGGCATCGACTACGGGGATTCTCCGGAAAAGGCCCTCGATATTATGCGGGACGTTGTAGCGGGGGAGCCCTTGTTTATGCGCAAGCCCGAACCCCAGTTCTTTGTTTCGGGGCTCGAAGACAGCGCCGTGAACGTGACTTTCAGGGCCTGGGCCCGTACCCAGGATTACTTTAACTTGCGCTGGAAGTATACAGCCGAGATCAAGAAGCGCTTTGCCGAGGAAAATATCACGATTCCCTTCCCGCAGCGTGTGGTTCACTGGGCAAATACGCCCCAAATTTAGTTTTTTGCCGATATTCCCATTTAGAGTGCCCAAATCGCAGTTTTTGTGGTCTGTGATATTATTTTTTTATTAGATTTGAGACAGATATATCAAGGATGTGTAATGTCTTCGATAAATTTTGCTACACGAGAGATTAGTTGTAAAGTCGTTTACTATGGACCGGGCCTTAGCGGTAAGACCACCAATTTGCAGGTGATTCACCAGAAGATGCCCCAGGACAAGCGTACCGATATGGTGTCCCTTGCGACTGAAGGTGACCGTACGCTCTTTTTTGACTTTTTGCCGCTTAATTTAGGGGATATCAAGGGGTTCAAAACAAGGTTCCAGCTTTATACGGTTCCTGGTCAGGTCTACTATAACAGTACCCGTAAGCTTGTGCTTCGTGGTGTAGACGGCATTGTTTTTGTGGCCGACTCCCAGAGGTCCCGTCAGGCCGAAAACCTGGAAAGTTTGCAGAACTTGCGCCAGAACCTGCAGGATTACGGCATGGATCTGGACGATATGCCTTTTGTGCTTCAGTACAACAAGCGCGATATGGACAATGTGTTCACCCTTGACGAACTGAATGCCGAACTGAACCCGCGCAATGTGCCTTTCTTCCCGGCCACGGCCCACAACGGTAAGGGTGTGGTGACGACGCTTAAGACCATTGCCATGCTCGTGATTGAAAAGTTTAACGTGAAGCAGGGATTCCTCCGCCAGGCTGCCGCCAATGTCGGCAACACCGGTGTGCACGATGTATCTCTCACTAAGGAAGGGGTTTCGGTCAAGGCTTCCCAGCCTGCCGCACCTGCCGCTCCGCAGCCCGCAGCCGCACCTGCCGCTGCTCCTGCCCAGCCGGCCTCCCCGTTCCGCATGCCGTCGTTTGCAGCAAAACCGCCTTCAGCGGCCCCGGCTCAGCCTTCGACTGCCGGCGCCGGTCTGTTCCAGAAAGGTGCTACCTCTTCGCCCTTTGGTCGCCCCCGTGCCGCCACAACTGTACCGCGTATGCCGACCTTCGGCCGCGATGTGGCTAAACCCGCAGCCGATGCCGACGACGAAATTGAATTGCGTCCGTACGTGCCTAAGAAGAAGTAGTTTTACGAAGGTGCATTATGAGCGATTTTACCATTTATTCTGATGATGCCGCCAAAGTCCAGCGTTTAATGTCCGCCTACCAGGCCAGCGTCAAAGCCGAATATATTGTTCTTTGCCATCGTGATGGATCTATTATTGCAGAAGTTGGTTCTTTGGGAATTGATGCAACTCCGCTTGCAGTGCTTAGCACGGCTTCCTTTGACTCTGCCCGTCAGGTTGGCATGATGCTGGCTGGTGAAAATTTCCAGGCAGTGTCCTTCACTGGCGAGAACCGTTCCATCTACATTGCTCCGGTGGACCAGGCTCTCTTGTTGGTGCAGATTTTCCCGAGCCCCAAGCTCCCGAACCGCATCGAAGATTTCAACCGTCTGTTGGTCGAAAAGCTGGTCGATGCTGTGCCTGCCTTTACGCAGAATACCAGCAGTCTGGTTCGTTAAACCTTTGACTTAGGACCGCCTCGTGACAAAGTTTCCTCCGCTTCGCAACTTGCGGAAAACGACGATTGTCGTTCTGGTGGTCTTTCTTGGATTCTTGGTTCACCGTATTGTGGTGGCCTTGCACGGTGCCGAAACCATCTGGAATTCAGCCGATACGGAACTTTCCATGGCGCAGAGCGTTGTCTGTAGCCATATCGTGAATGGTTCCCCCTTCGGTGTAGATAGCGTGTTCGAAGAGGGCATGCGCCTTTACTATTACTCCACGGTTTCGTCGGCTTTGCAGCTGGGGGACGATACCCTGAAGCATATCTGGTTTAATGGTGCAGACACGGTGCAAAAGCTGGCCTGCAATATGACCCAGGATGTTTGCCTTACGACCATTGTGCCCGCACTCTTGAAACCGGGTGAATGGAGCGTGGACCTGGTGGCCGGGCGCAAGTTGCTTTCGACCCGTCAGTTTATCGTAGAACCTAACGAAAGGTAGTTGGAATGTCCCGGCAGTTCTGGTTGGGACTCCTGTTGCTTGCGGTATGCGCTTTCGGCATGGATATGGATTCCTTGCCGGTGTGGGATCCCTCTATTCTGGTCCGGGAAAATTCCTTTGTTCAAAATGCGGATACGGTGACCCGCAAAGATTCCCTTGAAACCCATGGCTACAAGACCGTGCAGATTACGGTGGGCGATGGGGGAACCCAGGTGGATCAGGAACTCCGCCTTTCTATTACGGGAAAACTCACCGACAGCGTCTACATTGACGCCTTGCTTTCTGATGTGGGCCGCCGGGCGGGCGACCAGACCACGGCAACTTTGCGCGAGGTGGACCAGATTTATTTTCGCGTGGAATCGCCCCATTACTTTTTGCATCTGGGTGACTTGACCTGGGTGGATTCTTCCATGGGCTTTACCGGAATGTCCCGAGCTTCTCTCGGTGCCATGGGCGGTGTGCGGGGTGACTTCGGTGGTGGTTACGCCCAGGTTCGCGGAGTCATCGGTACCGACGAGGTTCAGCATTATACGCGGACTTTTAATGGGGTCAGCGGTCAGCAGCTTGGGTATTCCCTGGATGGTTACGGCAGCTTTATTGCGGTGGTGCCGCAGTCCGAAACGGTGTGGCTGAACGGCGTGCGCCTTACGCGGGGACGGGATTACTTGGTGAACTACGCCGGCGGTATGCTGGATTTCAAGGGTGCCGTTCTCCCGAGTTTTGACGATGAAATTCGCGTGGAATATGACGCCTACGAGAACGACAACATCTATATGTTAAAAGGGGCGGCGGCCAGTTACAGGCATCCGAACCTGTATTTGGATGTCTCGGGATTCAGGCTTGAAAATGACGTGGACCGCTTGAAACGCGGCGTATGGACCGATGAAGATTATGCCATGCTCAAGGCAGACCGCGGCGATGAATTTGTGCGTGACGACACGTTGCCGCCGCTGCATAGGCCCGACCGTACGGAGCGTATGAATGCCCGTATCCGTACCCAGTATAACCGGCAGTTCTATACTGATTTTGAGATGGCCGTTAACCGTACGGACACAAACATTGTGTCGAGCCATGTAGATGGCTCGTCGGGCAAGGCTTTCCGCTGGTTCGTGACAACAGATTCTACCCGAGACCTGGTGCATTTCCCCTTGGCCATGTCCGTTTACGGAAACCGCGTGGAACAGGGCTTTGACATCCTGAAATATCCGGGGAGCGACCTGGATTGGAATCTCTATGGCCTGCGGGATCGTTGGGACTTGGCCTATACGGATACGTCTTTTTTGAATGATGACCTGTTGCATGATGAATTTACCATGCGGACTCGTTTTGCAAAGGAATGGTTCGGGAGTGCGCAGTGGGGTTACCGCCGCAATGCAGACGAAGACTGGAATTCTTCTCGCGTAGAAATGGGTCTGCAACATAGGAATCGCAATGCCGTTGGTAATCTGGCCTTGATTCGTGTCGCCAGCGTGCAGGAGCAAGAAATGGAACGTTACCAGGGAACGCTGGATGGCGAATACTTGCAGGGAATGGTGCGTCCCTTTGGTGCTGGCGATTTGCGATACACGAAGATTGATGCTTTGGATTCCGATGTTCAAGACGAAGTGCTTTACGGCAAGTCCTCCAGCGGCCTGGGTATTTATTTTGAACGTGGTGAAATCCGCGAAAGCGTGGGCGGGCGAATGGCCAAGCGTCGTGGCGATTCCTATGGCGATGAATGGGCGGATTCCCTGTGGGCGTCTACCTGGGTGCAAGAAGCCAATTACAATAGTCGCTATTTTACCTTGGCTCATTTGCTGCAATACGAACGGATGCGCAGGGATTCTTCGGAAAGCGAAAACAGCTGGCTGGGTAACTTGAATTCTCGCTTTGGCGGCGAGGAACTGGGCTGGCAGGGAAATGTCTCGTATAAATTAGGCCTTACCGAAGAGCAGATTTATACGGCAGTCTACAAGGCGGTGGCGCCGGGAACGGGCGACGTGCGCTACGACAGCTTGACATCTAGCTATATCGAGGGCGTGGACAATGGCGACTTCGTTTACGAGGGTATGGGCCGAAACGATTCCGTAGGGGCCGTACTTTCGTCTGATGCTGCTTTCGGTATTGAACTACGCTTTAATCCGGGCCTTGTCTTTGGCGTACGGGACGGTTTCTTGCGGGATGTGACCTTGGGCGGTTCTTACGAAGGCGAAGGTAGCGATACCACGGGCAAGAAGATTTATTTCCCGCCGGTGAACACATCGCAGTTGCATCGCATGACTTCGGGCCGTATGGCTGTGGAAGGCTTGGTGGACTGGCAACATCCTTCGGGTGTTTCGCTGGCTTATAAGCCGGGAGCCTCCTTTGATAAGAAGCTGTCTTCTATTTCATACTACGAGACCTCTTACTCCAATCATTTCGAGGCGGGCTACCGCATTAATCTGGATCATTTCGTGGGCGCCACCTTGTTGATTCAGGAAAATGAACTTTCGGCCATGCAGGAATGGAACTGGGATATTTACGATGGATCCCTCCGTTATCGCTTTGATTTCTCGCAGGGCTTTTATGTACAGCCCTTGGGACGCTACCGTATCGGCGAAGGTGCCGATGGCTCCGGTCGCGAAGAAGGCGAGTTCGAGGCGAATCTTTGGGAAGGGGCTCTTCGTGTAGGTTACCATAAGCAAAAAAAGGTGAATTCCTTTGCCAATTTCTCGGTGGTGCAGGTGGATAGCGATGGTGAAATTATTCCGTACCAGGTCATGACGGGCTACAATGATGGCCGCACGTACCGTTTTGAATTTTCGCTCTCGGTGGATATCAACGATTTTATTTCGATGGGATGTAGTTACATTTTGCGGTTTGGCGACGCCGAAGAGAATATCTTCCAGAAGCTTAGCACCGAAGCGAGGGCGTACTTCTGATGCTGATGCAATTCTTAAGGGCTTTGTTTGATTGTCATCTTGGAGCACGAAGTGCGACGGGATCCATACATCTTGTTTTATTATTTGTTGCTTTGACATTTGCAACAGATGCAAGTGCTGTAGACCCCTGCCGCATTACGTCTGTCCTATGGCAAGGCGAACACGAGGCCTATGAAGAATCTCAGGTACAGGCGTTGGTGGGCAAGTCCTGCGAAAGCTGGCCCCTTACCCGTGAACGTATTCTAAGTTACTACGAAAACCGTGGATTCCTGGCCGCCCAAATGAAGGGTAACGTAGATTCTTCGGGCGTCTTGACAGTTGAAATGGAACGGGGCTCCGCCTGGGTGTGGGCGAATCCTGAAAATATGGATTCTTCGGGTAGCAAACCCGAGGTGTTCCGTAAGCAGACGGGCATTGTCGCAGGCGATCTGGTATCGCCCCAGGATTTGGAACGTTCCGATATGAAACTTGCCCGGTTGGGCTATTACAATCCCGTGGCTCCGGTGCAGATGTTCCGCGACCCCAATCGCAATCGCATTATACCTCTGTATCACATGCAGGCGGCTGCCGTTTCGGAGGCTTACGCCTTGCTGACTTATTCTAGCGAAACCGATGTATGGGAAGGCAACGTGAATGTTTCTCTCTATAACATTCTCGGAACCGCCCGTGACTTGCTACTGGAAGGTTATACGGCCGACGACGCCCGCCGTTTGGAAGGCTCCTACAAGGAACCTTGGATTTTGGGGACCGATTGGAACTTGATTGCCCGCGGCTACTTTGACGAAGATTCTTCGACTCGCGATGCCTATGGCGAACTGGGAATTTCTCGCGATATCGGCTTTGACTTTACCGTAGGCGTGTTCCTGGGTGTGGGAAGTAACCGCAAGACTTCTTCGCTGGAACTTTCATACGTGTCTCTGGACCGCTTTGTGTTGCCCCGCTCGGGCACAAGATTTAGCGGGTCTATTGTGTGGAACATGGACCGCCCCGATTCGCTGGACAATTACCTGAAGGCTTCTGCAAAACTGTCTCGCTACATTCCCATATATGGCAACTGGATTACTCGCTTTAGCGGGGCTGCTGGCGGAATCTTCCCGACGGATGCTGCTCTGGACCGCTTCGATTATTTCGCGCTGGGAGGCATGGATAGCTTCAGGGGTATGGATGTTCGCTTTATGCGGACTCGCGCTTACGGCTATTCCGAATTTGCAATCCTCTGGCAAGATGGCTATGACTTAAGCATCGAAGCCTTCTACCAGCCGGGACTTTATCGAGCCTTCAAGCCGGAACATGGCTGGAAGCGTGAACAGGATTATGGCGTGGCCTTCACGCAGTACCGCGGCAACTGGAGCGTGAATCTGTATTACGCCCTAAGGAACGGCGAGAATTACCTCGACGGCATTATAGGATTTGGACTAAAAACGTTGTTCTAGACCGGAGTCTTGCTTTTTTCGCCGGCGATTTCGCGGACGAGTTTCGGCACCAAGTAGCCGGGCAATTTTGTGCGGATTTCTGCAATCAGTTCGCGGGCTCGGGTGTCGCTCACTTCAAAGTGGGCAACTCCGTTGGCATGGTCCAGCTGGTGCAAGTAGTAGGGGAGAACTCCCTGCGAAAACAGTTTCTTGCAAAGTGCCGTAAGAGTCTCGGCGCTGTCGTTGACGCCCTTCAAAAGAACGCTCTGATTCAAAAGTATCCAGCCGCTAAAGCGCAACTGTCCCAAAACCATTTGAGATTCTTCGTCCAGTTCGTCGGGGTGGTCCACATGGGAAACCAGCACGCAGTTGAATCGGGCGGGGAGTTCCCGCAGCAGCTCAAAGTGCTGCATCACCAAGTCAGGGCGCATCACCGGCAAGCGCGTATGAATGCGGAGCGTGGTCACGGATGCGTGCATGGCGATGGCTTCAATCAAGTCGCGGAATTCGCCGGGCCCAAGCATCAGGGGGTCGCCTCCCGAAAGAATCACCTCCCAAATGTCGCTATGGGTATCCAGCCAATTGCCGACCTGGCTTGCCACATCGGGAATATTCTGGAAAGGGTAGTTCTTGCGGAAACAGAACCTGCAACGCACACCACAGGTGGCGGTCGAAACAATCAGGGCGCGCTGGTCGTATTTCTGGATAACGCAGTCGTTTTTTCCGGCGGGCAAGTCACCCACGGGGTCGTCGACAAAACCGGGAACGCATTTCTGTTCGTCGTTCAGCGGCAAAACCTCGCGCAAGAGTGCGGCGGGGGCGCTTGATTTCTTGATCAAGTCGGCGTAGTGTCTAGAACAAAGAAAGGGAAACTTCGGGTTTAGGTCAAGTTCGTTGGCGGCGATTGTAGAAGCCAAATCGGGGCCCAAATACTCCAAAAAGTCCGAAATTCGCGTGAAAACTTTAACAGGTGCGTCCATTATATTGCTAAATTTAGAATCAAAATCAACAAGAGGATAATATGGGTACTGTAAGCACCAACGAATTCCGCAAGAAACTTAAAATCATGGTTGATGGTCAGCCGTACGAAATCATCGAAAACCAGTTTGTGAAGCCGGGTAAGGGCCAGGCCTTTAACCGTGTTCGCATCAAGAACCTGGTGACCGGCCGCACCCTCGAACGTACTTGGAAGAGTGGCGATACGGTTGAAGAAGCCGACGTGACCTTCACCGAAATGACTTACCTCTACAACGACGGTTCTACTTGGTACTTCCTGAACAACGAAACTCAGGAAACTGAAGAAATCTCCAAGGAAGCTCTCAATGGTTGCGAAGTTTGGCTCCTCGATGGCGCTACTGTCGAAGTGACTTGGTGGAAGGACCCGAAGACCATGGCAACGCTCCCGATTGAAGTGATTCCGCCGACCTTCGTTGACCTCATGATCATCGACGCTCCTCCGGCAGTCCAGGGCAACACCAGCGGTAACGTGATGCGTGAATGCACCGTCGAAACCGGCGCCAAGGTGATGATTCCGCTCTTCATCGAAAACAACACCAAGATCCGCGTGGATACCCGCGACGGTTCCTACCTGGAACGTGCTAAGTAATAGACCGCTCGGCTCTATCACGTTCATAAAAATGTGATATCGCCTTGCTCTCGCAAACGCCCTCGGTTAACACCCGAGGGCTTTTTTGTTGAGTGTTCCTTTTTCTATTTTCACCACCATGTTTATGAGCAAGAAAGACCTTCGGATAGACTTGGATACGCGGTGCAACTTTCGCTGTCACTATTGTGACAATGCGGATTTGGATCCGGCGACCAAGGTTTCGCTTCCGTTGGACAAAATCGAGCCTGTTTTCAAGAGTGCCGAAAAGAACTGCTGGTCTCTATTCTTGAGCTGTGCCGGCGAGCCGTTGGTCAATCCCCGGTTCCCTGAATTGATGAAGCTCCTTTCGGAAACGGTGAAAACACCCGATGTTTCCATGGTCACCAACGCTCTCCTGTTGAATGAACGCAACCGGCGTATCATCCTGGATTCTTCCATCGACCGTCTGTTCATTTCGATGGATAGCCTTTCTCCCGAAGTCTTTACCAAGTGGTGTGGCGTCAATGTGGTTCAGTTCCAGAATGTCATTAATCATATCGAAAGCTTTGCTCGCGAGCGTCTGCAGCAAAAGAAACGTCCGCACTTGATCGTAACTTCCATTGCCATGAAGGATACCCTGGAAGGTTTGCCCGAAATTGCCCGCTGGCTCAAGGATTTGCATGTATCGGCTTACAATATCCAGTGGCTCAATTCCATGGATCACGACTACCTGCGCAAGGAACAGCTGGATATGTCTGACCCCCAGGTGGCGTCAAGGGTCAACAAGGTGCTGGACGAAGTCCGCTCCATTTTAAAGGGAAGCGGGGTTATTCTCGATTATCCGAGAACCGTGAACAAGGAAAAGCTTATTTCGGTGTGGAATAACCGCAAGCTTTGGCGCAACCGCCTTGCCTATTTCAAGGATGTTTTCTTGAAGTTGGTGGCTGCCCGTCGCGGAATGCCTTGCCGCTTTGCGACCAACACTTTTTACCTGTGGCCTGACGGACACCTGAAGGGTTGCCCCTCGGACGGTTTTGATACGGGAAATTTGTTTGACGGAAACCATACCCTGGAATCCGAAATGAATTTGGTACGCCGCCAAATTGCAGAAGGGAAAATGCCCCGCTGCAAGGATTGCCTTTACAGGGTTGAGTAATTTCGGTTAAAGTCCGACGGCTTTGCGGTAGACCCGGGCGACTTCGTCGGGGTCTTCGCTTTTTAGCCAGCTGAGCGTCTCGGTGCCGCGGTAACTCCAGGCAAAAATGTTGTCGATGCCCGCCTTGCGGCTTTCTTCGACGGCGATGGCGAGATCATTTTCGCGGCCCGCTTCAATCTGGTAGGCCTTGATCCACATCTGCACGGCCTTGCCGTATTGCTTGGCTACATCGGTCAGCTTCTTTGCTGTTTCGGCGTACTTTTCGCGGACCCATTCTTCGGTGGCGCCGCGTTCCCAGTAGGGGTCACTGGCCACTTCGTCGACGCTTTCCAGCTTTGCCACGCGGCCCCAGTCATCCAGGCCTGCAGGGAACCAGGGTGGCAGCATGCATACGCAGTTGCGCTTGCCGCGGGCGTGTACTTCTTCGGTCATTTCTTTCAGAAAATCAATCAGACTGTCTTCGCGGAATTTCTTCACGTCGTCGGTGAGTTCTGTGGGCATCTCGTAGCCGAAACGCTGCTTAAAAAGCATGCGGCATTTTTCGCAGCGGCAACTCCAGTTGCTAAGACCGCCCTTCTCGAAGTAGAAATGGGGCTCGTCCCAGAAAACGGTATCGACTTTCGTTGCGCATACGGATTCAATCCACTTGTACATGTAGGCGCGGAAATCCGGATGGTTCGGGCAAGCGGCAACCTTGGGCTTGCCGTCCAGCGCGACCTGGCACATATCGTGATTGCGGGCGGTGAGTTCCGAATAGGCTTCGCCGCCAAACACGCGGCCGACACCCCACGGGTTCACGTAGACCTTCAGACCTAAGTCTGCGGATTGGTCCACGATTTCTTTCATGGTGCCATAGTAATACTGCTGGTCTTCTTCGCTCCAGGTGTGGAGCACTGCATTAAAACCCGCTGCCTTGATGTCTTGCATATCGGCAAGAACATGCTTGGGCGAGCGCACGCCAAAATAGCTAACTCCGGTAATCATGAAAAAAAAATAGGAATTATAGATTCCTATTTAAAATTCGAACTAATTATTTGCCCATTGGGGCGATCCGCTTTTGAGCAAAACCTGTTCCAGGGTGCTGTACCATTCTTCTTCGCTGACAGGCTTGCGGACCCAGTAGTAATTTTCGTCGCACTGGGGGAGCGGCATGTTGTCGGGCACCAGTTCCACGATCCACGATTCAGGAATACCGTCGTGTAGGAGCTTGCTGAACTTGAGGTTCTGTTCGTGCGGGCGATCTGCGTGGTCGAGAATGATGAGTGCGGGGGACTGTCCAATGATCAGGGCCGATTCCAGAAGGTTCGTTGCGTCTTCGATAGAATTGCAGGTGTACATGGTGGAATCTTCTGCCAAATCGCCGTGCTCCAAAAGCCAACGGAAAGTCCATTGACTGAGTCGGTCTAAGCTACCGGGGGAGGACGGAGCGATGAAGAAAATGTGTCCCATGACCTAAAAGATAGGTAATTCTCCCAAATTGTGGATAGATTTTCTAGGTGATTTTTAAAAATTATTTTCTGTCCAACAGATGTGTTCAACTTATCAACATTTTACCGCCAGTTTGTTTTTTTTTCTAGGGGTGACATGTAAAAAAAGTATATATATTTGTAGTGGTATTGGTTTTAGATGGATTACTCTAGGAACGCCAACTTATTAATAGAGGAGATCAATATGATGAAGCGTCTTGCTTGTATTGCCGCCCTGTCAGTCCTCTTTTTCGCCTGTTCCTCGTCCGACAGCCAAAAGGATGCGGTGCTATCCGTTAATGACGAAAATAATGAGCAGGAAATGCGCCAAAAAGATATTTCTGTTGAACTCTTGTCGGTAGATACATGTTTTGCTCATTTTGACTATGAAAATCCGACAATGAGTGTTGAATCCTTTGTTGTTAAACGGACTGAAGACAGTTGTTATACGGTTCGGGTTCTTGGAAATACTCAATGTCCGCCTGCAGAAAAACCGGATTATCTTGAATATTCATTTAAGGGCGATACGCTTTCTCTAAATATTGATAAAAAGGATCGCTTAACAGATGTCACTTGTTCTTGTATGTATTGGGCTGATGTTCTAATAAGGGGGGATGTGACTTTTAATAAAATTCAGATAAATGGGAATATATTCACAATAACAAAAGAGTAATCTCTTATATTTAAGAGAGTATTTGAATGAAGATTTTCTCAAGGAGCTCGACATGGCATTTGTAAGCGTTGGACAGAAGTATGGTTTTGTTAGCGCTGGGGATGTTAGTCGCAAGCGTGAGGCCGAAGCCCTCGAAAAAGGGCGCGAAGCTGAAAAGCGGGAGATTGCTCGGGCGCTTAAGGCCATGGGAGATTCTACGGAAAAAATCGTTGCCGTTTCTGGGCTTACTGCTGCAGAAGTCGAAGCCTTGTAGCGTCTTGACAAAATATTCCTATTTTTAGAGTATGTTCCCCGACGTACCTGAATTCAAATTCATCGATTCTTTGTTGAAAAATGCCGCCGAATTTAAGCACGAGGCTCCGCAGCATCGTGGCTGGCTCGGTGTGGGCGATGACTGCGCCATGTTCGATGGTTGGCTCGTGACTAAGGATTTGTCGGTCGAAGGTACGCATTTCAGGCTTGACTGGTCCACTCCCGAACAGGCTGTGGAAAAGCATATTGTCTCCAATGTGTCTGACATTAATTCGATGGGCGGTACGCCGCGCCTGGCTGTTCTCGGACTTTGCATCAACAAGAACTGGTCCGAAGAAACCCGCACCCGTGTGCAGGCGGCGCTTTCGCAAGGCTTTGCCAAACGGGGCATTGCGCTGATCGGTGGCGATACGGTGGCTGGCGATGTGGGCATGTTCTCCACGACCCTTTTGGGAACCCTGGCAGGGGAGCGCCCGCTATTGCGCTCGGCGGTAAAGCCGGGGGATACCTTGTACGTGAACGGAACTTTGGGCAAGTCGGGAGCCGGTTTATGGCTGCTGCTGAATCACCCCGAGGCCGTTGACGAGTTCCCGACGCTGGTGGAATACCACCTGGCCCCTAAAATTTGTGAATCGGCGGGGGCGGAACTTTTGCGCCTGGGTGCCTATGGAGCCTGCATGGATATTAGTGACGGTTTGTCGTCGGAACTGAACCATTTGGCCCTTTCTTCCAGTGTGAATTTGCAAATTATTGAAAACAAACTCCCCATTGACCCCGAAGTTTTGCGCTTATGTGCAAAATTTGGCCAAAATCCCCTAAATTTTGCATTAAATGGGGGTGAGGAATATCACCTGCTATTTGCAAATTCTAGCCCAAAAAGTATATTTAAAGAAAATACCCAATTGGGCGGAGTGTGTGAAATTGGATTTGCCGTAGAAAAAACTGCGGGCGACCCGGTCAGCATGCTTTGCAAAAATGGAGAAAAATTGCCCGTATCCCCGCGGGCGTGGTCGCATTTATGATGAACAACAGTAAGATGAACTTGGGCCAGTTGCTTCTTCGCCAAGGCGTTTTGGACGAAGACCAGTTGGCTCATGCCATGGCCGAACACAAACGTACCGGACTTATGCTCAGTAAGATCCTGGTGCGCTTGGGAATGGTGAGCGAAGAAACTTTGACGAACATCCTTGGTTCGCAAATGCAGTCTTCCACCAAGATGCGTATCGGTGAGATGCTCCTTGCTCAGGGGTATATTACCCAGGAGCAGTTGGACAAGGCTCTCGAAACCCAGAAAACATCGGGCAAGCGTTTAGGTCGCACCCTGGTGGATTTGGGTTACATGCCCGAAGAACGCTTGATCGAAATTCTTTCGAGACAGTTCGAAGTTCCTTATGTAAAGCTTGACAACTTCAATATCGATCCCAATGCTTATACCTTCTTGCCCGAAGACATGTGTAAGCAGTACAAGGTGGTTCCGCTGTTTGTACAGAAGGGTGAAGATGAACGACGTCAGGTGCGTTCTGTGATGACTCTCGCCATGACGGACCCCACGAACATGCGCACGATTAGCATCGTGAAGTTCAAGGTCCGTATGGATGTTGATATTGTGATGGCCTCCGAAGCGGACGTGATGAAGGCCATTGAACGTGTGTTTGCCGGTCATGGTCCTACCGAAGAATCCTTGGCCGAATTGATTAGTGAATCTAAGGACGGCGAAGAACTGGAGACCGTGGAACGCGGTCAGGGCGGTAACGACGAACCGGAACTTTCTGACGAAGAAGGTCGTCAGGTGGTGAAGATCGTGACCACGCTGATTCACGAAGCCATTGCCCGTAAGGCCTCCGATATTCACCTGGAACCGCAGGAAACATTCTTGAAGCTGCGTTACCGTATTGACGGTGACCTGCAGGTGATGTCCCCGATTCCGGCTCGTTTGATGCCCCAGATTCTTTCGCGTATTAAGCTCCTTTCGAAGATGGACATCGCTGAAAAGCGTAAACCCTTGGACGGCCGTTTTACCGTGCGTTACAAGGGTTCCGAAGTTGACCTTCGTGTGAGCTCCTTCCCGATTTCTCTGCGTAAGCGCGGCGTTTGCGAAAAGATCGTTATGCGTATCTTGAACCCGAACTCCGGTCAGTTCCCGCTGAAGGATATGGGTTTCGACCCCCGCGTGCTCAAGCAGTTTATTGATGCGATTAATGCTCCTAACGGTATTGTGCTGGTGACCGGTCCTACCGGTTCCGGTAAGTCTACCACGCTTTATGCTTCCATTCGAGAAATTTTGGATTCCACGATCAACATCTCTACGATGGAAGACCCGGTGGAATTGAATATTGATGGTGTGAACCAAGGTCAGATCAACAACGCCGCAGGCTTTACCTTTGCGGCGGGCATCCGCGCCCTCTTGCGTCAGGACCCGGACGTGATTATGATCGGTGAAATGCGTGACCAGGAAACTTCGTCTATGGCTATCGAAGCTGCTTTGACGGGTCACTTGGTCTTCAGTACGCTCCATACCAACGATGCTGCCGGTGCATTCCCGCGTTTGCTGGAAATGGGTCTGGAACCCTTCCTTGTGTCTACCGCTATCAAGGGCGTGTTGGCACAGCGTCTTGTGCGCCGCATTTGTAAGTACTGTAAGGAACCTGTGGAAATTTCCCAGGCCATGCGCGACGAATTCCACTTGAGCCCCGACATGCAGTTCTACCATGGTAAGGGTTGCGATAAGTGCGATGGTTCGGGCTACAAGGGCCGTTGCGGTATTTACGAATTCCTGGTGCCCAACGAAACCGTGCGTAACCTGATCATCAAGCGTTCTTCGGGCGACGTCATCAAGCGCGCTGCCATGCAGGAATGCGGCATGATTACGCTGCGTATGGATGGTATCCAGAAGGCTCTCGACGGACATACCACGCTCGAACAGGCCATCGGCGCTTCTACGTCGGACGACTAGTAGTTTGTTTTAAATAGAAAATAGGCGCTTTTAAAAAGGGGAGTTTTATGCGCTTGAATCGTATAGGCTTGCTTGCTTTGGCGAGCTTCTTGATGTTGGCAGGTTGTGGCGATGATTCTAGCAGTGTTCTATCGCCCGGTGAAAATGCTGGCGATGAAAACTATTGTTCTTCAAGTGTTTCTCCGAAGAAGACTAGTTCTAGTTCATCGGCTAAAGTGAAGTCCAGCAGTTCTGAAAGAATGTCGTCGTCTTCGCTTTATTCATCTACGATATCCTCCTCCTCATCTTCGTTGTTGCCTGTTCTTTTATCGTCTTCTTCGCTAGAATCTGTTGCGGAAAGTTCAAGTTCTTCGTCGGTTCTGTCGTCATCTTCTGTTGTCGTTTCTTCGTCTTCTGAAGAGGTTGTTGAAGAATCGAGTAGCAGTAAGGAATGCTGGAAGTTCTTGAATCCTGAAAAGGAATATGGCGAGTTAATTGATGAACGAGATGGTCAAGTCTACAAGACAATTAAAATTAACGACCGAGTATGGATGGCTGAAAATCTGAAATATGACGATGTACGGTATGAAACGCATTGCGTTGGGGATAGCGCTAATGTACTTGATCATGCCGATAGTTGTGTTATGTATGGTCGTTTGTATACGTGGGCGGCGGCGATTGATTCGGTGACGCTTGCCAATGATCCCGACAATCCTAAAACGTGTGGTTATGGCGTAACTTGCGGAATTGATGGTGTGCGTGGGATTTGTCCAACGGGTTGGCATTTGCCTACGTATGCGGAATGGTATCGTTTGATTTATTATGTAGGTGGAGAAGATCCGAATACGGCTTCAAAAATGCTGAGAGCAAAAGACGCTTGGGAAAAAGATAATGGAAACGAAGATGTCTATGGCTTTTCTGCTGTTCCTGCGGGATTGTGGCACCCTGGACGAGAAATAGTGCAATTCCCAAAGTTTGAAAGTGCTTTGTGGTCATCTACGGATGCTGATAATAATTTGGCGTATAGTGTAGAAATCCGCTATGATGATGACAGGGCGTATAAACTGGATAATGTGAAAAGGCTTGGCATGGCCGTTCGTTGTGTGCAAGATAAGTAAATAAAAAAAGCGGTGTTCCTGTTCGGGGACGCCTTTTTTTACTATATTGCACATTTGTGTAGAATAGGAGCTTTTGATGGCGAACATTGTAGATAATGCTGTTTTAGATAAAGAACTGAACCCGGAGCAGGCCGCCGCTGCAAAAAAGATTGACGGCCCCATGCTGATTTTGGCTGGTGCAGGTTCGGGAAAGACTCGTTGCATTACCTATAAGATTGCTCACCTTGTTTCGCAGTATAACGTGGAACCGGACCGCATTCTGGCGGTGACTTTTACGAACAAGGCTGCCCGCGAAATGAAGTCCCGTATCCAGAAGTTGCTGGATTGCAACATGAATTTCGCCTGGATGGGAACGTTCCATTCCGTGTGTTTGCGCCTTTTGAAGCTTTGCCTTTCTAAGCAGTCTGTGCTTGACGCCTTGGGCGGTACATGGTACGATGGAAACTTCTCCATTTACGATGACGACGACCAGAAAAGGCTCCTGAAAGAAATCATGAAGGAGCAGGTGGGCGATAACTTTGAACCCTCCGAAGTCAAGAAAATGCATGGCGCCATTTCGAAGTACAAGAATACGATTCTGTACCGCGGAAAAGTGGCTCAGTTGCAGACTCCCGATGTGGCGCAGGAATTGGCGAATTTTCCTGACGAAGAATTGCGCGCAAAGATTTATGCGGAATACCAGAAGCGCCTTAAGGAATCTAACGCCATGGACTTTGACGACCTGTTGTTCAACACGGTCTACATGCTGCAAAAGATTCCCAATTTGGCATCTCAGCTGGCGCAACGTTTCCGCTATGTGGTGGTGGACGAATACCAGGACACCAACGACGTCCAGTATGAACTTTTGAAGTTACTCATCAACGAAAACAAGAATGTGACGGTGGTGGGTGATGATGACCAGAGTATTTATGGCTGGCGCGGCGCCAACATCAAGATTATCCGTAACTTCCACCGCGACTTTGCTCCGGTGACGATTGTAAAGCTGGAACGCAACTACCGCTCTACAGCAAACATCGTGAAGGGTGCGGGCTCCGTGATTGCTCATAACATCCGTCCGCAAGAAATGCAGAAGAACGTGTTCTCCAAGGAAGATGCGGGCGAACTCATCCATGTGCGCCACTTTATGGATGACCGCTCCGAAGCCTCGACCATTGCGGACAACATTGCAAAAGCGGGCGAAGATTTTTATGCCAAGACGGCGGTGTTCTACCGCACCAACGCGCAGTCCCGCGCCTTGGAAAAGGCGCTAAATGACCGCCGTATTCCGTCGGTCATTTTTGGCGGCATGCGTTTCTGGGACCGCAAGGAAATCAAGGATGTGCTCGCGTACCTGCGCCTGCTGGCTAACGAAAAAGACGATGCCGCCTACCTGCGCGTAATCAACATTCCGCCTCGCGCCATCGGTAAGACAACTGTCGAAAACATTCTCGAAAGAGAACGCAACGGCGAAGGCTCCTTCTGGGATAACTTGCTTGCCGAAGTCAACAGCGGAAGCCGTTCGGCCATCAAGCTCAAGGGCTTTACCGACTTGGTGCAGAGTTGGAAGGCCTTGCTTGCCGCAGGGGAAACTCCGCTCCCGATTTTGGCGGAAAAGATTATTAATGATGTGGGCTACAAGGAATTCTTGCGCAAGGAAGACGAACTCACTGCTGATGAACGCATCGGTAACTTGGACGAAATGGTGAACGCCATCCGTGAATTCGACGAAGAACATCCGGGTGCAACGCTTGATGCCTTCTTGCAGGATATTTCGCTCTTGACCGATGCCGACAAGAAGGTGGACAATTCCAAGGGCCAGGTAACCCTCATGACCATTCACATGGCGAAGGGCCTGGAATTCAACACTGTGCACATTGCCGGTTGCGACGAAGAAATTTTCCCGTTGATTCGTGCGTCGGCAACCATGTCGGGCGCCGAGATGAACGAACAGATGGAAGAAGAACGCCGCCTGTTCTACGTGGGCTGTACCCGCGCCGAAAAGAAGCTGTACCTGTACCATGCGGAACGTCGATTCTTCCAGGGGAACATTCGTCCCTTCGCCCCGTCTCGTTTCCTTAAGGAATTGGACCCGTCGGTAGTTGACTTTACGCCTTGCACCGATTTCGGTTTTGGCGGTAGCGACTTTAATCAGGATTTTGGCGGCTCGTCGGGATTCTCGCGTCCGCCGCGTCCGAACATTCCGTCTTATCCGCGTAGACCTTCGGGTGGTTTCGGTGGCAGTTCGTCTCGCCCGAGTAATTTTGGCTCCCACGGATTTAGCCGTCCTTCGATTCCGAATTCTGTCAAGAAGAATGACAAGCACATCGTTTATCGCAATCCGGTGAAGGTTGCCGCTCCTGTAAAGCCTGCTGAACCTTCGGGCCCCCGCGTGGTTTACGACGAATACAGCGAGAATCCGTACCATCCGGGAGTCCGCGTGCGCCACATGAAGTATGGCGTGGGTACCGTGGTCAAGTGCTACGGTACGGGCGACAATGCCCGCGTGGACGTGCGATTCGGTAGCGATCCGACGGTCCGTACGATTATTTTGAAGTATGCGGCACTGCAAATAGTGGGCTAGGGTGCATTTAGCAACTCTGGGTTGCTTTTTCGCTCAAATTATTTGCTATTTTGTTGCCGTAAGAAAAGAGGTTTTATGCTCGAACGTGAAGAAGTTTTGAAACTCGCGAAGCTTTCTAGGCTCGAAGTTGCCGAAGAAGATATTGAATCCGTGAAGGGTCATTTGGACAAGATGCTCAACCACCTTGAAGCTCTCAAGGCCTTGAACCTTTCCGATGTGGAACCCATGACCGCTGTCGAAAACGGCGCCACGATTCTTCGCGAAGACGTGCCCGTGCAGGGCTTCTCTCTCGAAAAGGCCTTCATGAACGCTCCGGCAGTGGAAAACGACCACTTCGCCATTCCGAAGGTCATCGGCGGCTAATTTCTCGGCTTGAAAAATTAGCCCATGGCAGTACATTGCATTGTGCCTGCCCGTATGGGTTCGTCCCGCTTTCCGGGAAAGCCCCTGGTCAAGATCGCAGGCAAAGAAATGATTGTGCGCACCTTGGAGCGTGCGCTTTTGGCCGAATGTTTTGAGCGCATTGTTTGCGCTACCGATTCCGAAGAAATTGCAGACGTGGTTTCTCGGGCGGGTTTTGAGTTTATCTTGACGCAGGATGCAGCGACCGGTTCTGACCGCGTCGCCTTTGCGGCCCGGGCCCTCAATTTGGACCTGGTGGTGAACTTGCAGGGTGACGAACCCCTGGTGGAGCCATCCGTGCTGTGCGATGTGGCTTCTGCCCTTGAACAGCACCCCGATGAATGGGTAACGGTGGCATGCCCCCTGAACCCTGCAGAGGCTGAACTCAAGACGGTAGTCAAGGTTTTGGTGAAAGACGATTACGCGGAGGACTTTACCCGGTGGGTGGCGAATGAGGACGCTTCCCGCTGGTTCCAGCATCAGGGAATCTACGCTTATTCCAGGGTGTGTCGCGACGAATTTTCGTCTTTGCCCCAGAACGAAATTGAAAAGGAACGCTCCCTGGAGCAGATGCGCATTCTGGGCAAACGCCCCATTCGCATTGTCCAGAGTAAGTATCCTTCGATTTCGGTAGATGTCCCTTCAGACGTGAATGCGGTGGAGGAGGCGCTTAAGAAGCCCTTTGGTCGAGGATAACCAACGGAGGTTATCCTATGAATGCACCTGAAAGAAACGTGGTCCGATTGGCTCTATGCCTGTTGGTCCTTGGAGTCGTCGTCCGGTTTTTGCCCTGGGGACTCCCGTCCATCGAGAGTTTTGAGGTGGGCGAGGCCCTTGTGGTTGAAAACACCGTCCCTTTGCCGGTGGAAGGGCCCTTGTTAGCCCCTTCTGATAATTTAGTGTCAAAATCTGACGCGAAATCGGATGGTCGGACAAAAAAAGAGCGAAAAAGTGCTAAAAAAGTGAATCTTCCGGTACATATCAATTCGGCTTCCTTGGAGGAACTTTGTGCCCTGAATGGGGTCGGTCCCAAGCTCGCCGAGAAGATTTTGGCCACCAGAAATGCCCTCGGACCCTTCAAAACGGGGGAAGATTTGCAAAAAGTGCCAGGAATCGGCAAGAAAAAATTGGAAAAGCTCCTTTTGGGGGTAATTTTTGATTAGTTTTATGGTGTAGTTTTTTTCATAAGTCGTTGATAATATGAGTGATACGAAGATTTACATGGGTATAGAAGCGGGGGATGCTTCTCTGAAAGTTGCCCTTCTGGACGCAACCGAACGCCGTGTTTTGAAGACGGCTGTTCTCGATACGGAAACCGCCCCCCTCGATGATGTCTATGCTTTTGAAACCGCCCTCCAGGGGTGGATGGAATTCAACCAGATTGAATCGGTCGAGGCCGTTTCTGTGGCAATTCCCGCATTTAGGTCCATTGTCCGCCAGATCTTTGTCCCGGCAGAGGCCGCAAAGAACGTGGACGACTATGTAAAGTGGTACGTTTCGC
This sequence comes from Fibrobacter sp., assembly GCF_045131395.1. Taxonomy (GTDB): domain Bacteria; phylum Fibrobacterota; class Fibrobacteria; order Fibrobacterales; family Fibrobacteraceae; genus Fibrobacter. Next base: position 299,238 of record NZ_JBGUQY010000046.1, read on the forward strand.
TGATTACCAACGCCGACGCCAATGCGTATATAATTGATTACAAAATCATGAGCGGCGATTCCTCCCTGGGTTACACCATCATGCTGATTGCCGTCCGCGAGCAGTGGGTCGACAACCTGCGTAAGGGTTTCCGCAACAAGATGCTCGCACCGAAGGCCATGGATGTGGATGTGCTTTCGCTCATGAACTTGATGGATTTTGCCGAAAATGTGTCCGAACTGACATGCATAGTCAAGGCTGACTATGCCGGTGTGACCTTGCTTTGGCTTACCAAGGACAACCTGCATGCGCTCCGCTGCGTGTCCACCCTTTCTTTGGTGAACAACACCAAGGAAGAAGCTTATCAGATCTTGGCTAAGGAAATTGCCGAACAGATTGCCATTGCCCAACAGGAAAACGCCTCGGTGGTGACCAAGACGGTTCGTCTGTGTGGCGAAATGGCTGGCGATATGCAGTTTGTGGATGGTGTCCGTGCGAAGTTGCCCGAATGCCAGTTGTCTTTGATGGATTCTTTCTCTAACTTGAGGCTCCCGACCGAAGAAGAAGATTCTGCTGCCGTGCTCTCTTGCGCTGGCGCTATCGGTGCTGCCTTGAATGTGATGGAGGGTGTATGATTCATTTGAACTTGATTGACGCCGCCGAACGTTTGGTCGAAGTTGAAAACGTGGCTCCGGTGAATGTCACCAGCGTCAAGGAATTGCAGAGCAAGTCCCGCAAGAAGGCCATGACGGTTCTTGTGGCGGCTTTGTTTGTGTTTGTTGCCTTCAGCTGCTTCCTGAGCGTGGCCGGTGTTCCTCAGCCTTTGCAGGGCTTGCTGCCGCCGCCGTATCTGGAATTGATCGGTGCCGAAGACCCGACCCGTTCTGCCTTGGCGATCGGCATGGGCCAAAAGACCTCTGCCGGTGGTTCGCTGGAAGCGGAAGCCGCTGCTGCCGCTGCCATGATCCGTCAGCGCGAGAACGTGACCGTAAAGCAGGTGGTGGGCGAAATCAATCCCCAGGCCTTGTTCAACAACAAGCGCTCGGACTACAACAGCTACTTGCCGCTGGAAAAGCTTTCTTACCAGAAGGCTTCCGTTGGCCAGTTCCTTGCCTTCTTGAATACGGCAACGCCGGATGATGTGGGCTTCTCGGATTGTATCTTCCAGGCTCCGAACTACTACTACGTGCGTGGCGTGGCCGGTAACCCCAACTCCCAGAAGGCCTTCCTTGATCGCATTCGTGCGGTCAGCTCTGACTTCAGGACTCCGCCGCTGCCCGAAAACGCTCCGGCTACCGACATTACCGCTTTCGGTATGTACAACGTGTCTAACGTGAACCTGGGTGCCGTGTCGTCCTTTGTTCCGGTCTCCGAAGTGAACAGCGAAATCAAGTCCATGAAGGCTTTGGCTGTTGCCCAGAAGGTGCAGTTCTCCGGTCTTGAAAAGCCGCTGGTGGAAGAATTCGGTGTCTACAAGCGCTACACGATCAAGGCTACCACGACGGCTGACTTTGCCGAGCTGAATGCCTTTATCGCAGCCTTTGTCGCATCGCCCTCTCGCATTGGCGTTCGCAACATCGAAATGAAACTTGCCAAGAAGGATATGTTCACCACGATCCTTTTTGAAATGTTTGTCAATAAGCAATAGTCCCGATGCCCATTCGCATTACTGGCGGACTGATGCGGGGGAGGAACGTGCCTTCCCCGGATACCTCTAAGACTAGGCCTACAGCTTCTCGTACAAGAGAAGCTCTCTTCAACATCTTGCAGGGTGTGGAAAATTTCCGCGTACTGGACTTGTTCGCGGGCACCGGCATTATGGGTATCGAGGCCTTGAGCCGTGGTGCTGCAAGTGTGGTGGCTGTCGAAATGGCCCACGCCCAGGCGAGACTGGTACTGCAGGCCTACAAGGCGTTGTCTCTGGAATCGAAGCTTAATTTGTTAGAAAAGAACGCGCTTGCGCTGGATAAAGAATCTCTTTGCGCCAGCGAAGGCTTTGACCTGATTTATGCGGATCCTCCCTTCAAGGACATGGATTATCCGGACTTGCGCCCCTATTGGCAATGGCTGAATCCGGGTGGTGTCGCCGTGTTCGAGGTCCCGAGCCGCAACTTGCCTGCATGGGTAAAAGAAGCCGACGAAGCGGGATTGGTGCAAGTCCGCCGTTACGGTGAATCTTCGCTGGTTATCTACAGGGCATAATTTCTATATTTACGGCATGAAGAAAATTGCCGTTTTCGCAGGATCCTTTGATCCGTTTACCTTAGGGCATCTCGATATCGTGAAGCGCGCCTCTGCGTTGTTTGACGAACTGTGGGTGCTCTTGGCGGTGAATGCTTCCAAGAAATACTTGCTGCCGGAATCGACCAGAGTCGAAATTGTCAAGAAGGCAGTCAAGGATATCCCGAACGTAAAGGTGGACTGCTTTGACGGCTTGACCGTAGATTTCATGCAGCGTGTGGGAGCGAAGTTCCTGGTGCGGGGTATCCGCGGAAGTGCCGATGTGGAATACGAGCAGACCATTGATTGGAACAACAGGGTGCTGTACCCCGAATGCGAAACGGTTTTCTTGTCCAGCGCTCCGGAGCACTTGCAGGTAAGCAGTACCGTGGTGCGTGAACTCTTGAAGGTGGGAATTGGCAAAACGGAGCAGGGCCGCGCAAAGCTTGCGAAGTTCGTTCCCGAAAACATTGTTGAAGATTTACTATGAGACCGTTCAGATTTTTACCTAAAATTTTGCGTGTGCTGCTGATTGCAAATGCGGTGGTGTTTGGACTTGCATTTATCGGCGGCAAGATTCTTGGTTTGCATTTGAACCTGCCTGGCGTCGGCTATGGTAGCCTTGCCGAATACATTGCCTACTTTGGCGCCTTCTGGCCTTTCGCTCCGGAACAGGCTTGGCGCTTTGTGTCTTACATGTTCGTGCATGTGGACTTCTGGCATTTTCTGTTCAACATGCTGATGCTCTGGATGTTCGGTAGCGATGTGGCCGACATGATGGGCTCCAAGCACTTTACGGGGATGTATTTCTTCTGCGGGATTTTCGCGGCTGTCTTTAGCTTGGCCATGTACCTGCTTGGCATGACGAATGCCCCGATTATCGGTGCATCCGGTGCCCTCATGGGAATCTTTGTGGCCTACTACAAGTTCTTCCCGAACCGCATGCTTTTGATGTTCTTCTTTTTCCCGATGCGAATCAAGTATGCCATGTGGTTCATGGTGGCGGTGGACGTGTTCATGGCCCACTCCGGCGACGGTGTGGCCCACCTCGCTCACTTGGGCGGTGTAGTTGGCGGATTCCTCTACATGCATTTCTACGAACGGGGCTTTGGCGGACTCGGCAGGGCCTTCGAAAAGATGCGTGGCCCCAAGTTCAAGGTGCATCAGGGTGGCCGTACTGAAAGTGCTGCCCGTGAAGAGTCCAGCGAAGAGCCCCGTGGCAAGGCTCCGCTGGAAGGTGAAGTTTTTTATGTGGACGAAAACAAGCGAATGGATGAAATCCTGAAGAAAGTCAATCGCGAGGGAATCAATTCGTTGAGTGATTCGGAACGTCAATTTTTACTACAGGCGAGCGAAAAGCTGCGCCGTCGCAGAGGAGGCTTCTAATGAAGAAAGTTTTAGGTATGGGCGCAGCCCTGGTTGATATTTTGGCCAATGTGGATGATGCTTGGATCGAATCTCAGGGCGTGCAGAAGGGCGGCATGAACATGGTGGATTGGCCCCAGATGGAAAAGTTCCTGGGCGCCCTCAAGAATCCGCTGCGCGTGCCGGGTGGCTCTACCTGCAATACCATGGTGGGGCTTTCCCGTTTGGGCGGCAAGGCAGCCTTTATCTCGAAGATTGGCAACGACGAACTGGGTAACATTTTCAAGAAGCATTTGGAAAACAATGGCGTGGAATCGAAGCTGGGTCTGAGCGATGCCGCTACGGGTTGCGTTTTCAGCGCCGTGACGCCTGATGCCCAGCGTTCTATGTGGACTTACCTGGGCGCCTCTGATTTCCTCGGCAGCGACGACTTTATTCCTGCCCTTTACGATGGCGTGGGTCTCTTGTACGCCGAGGGCTACCGTGCCTTTAATGCAGATTGCTTCAAGAAGTCCTTTACTCTGGCCCGCAGCCTGGGTGTAGAAACCGCTCTCGACTTCAGCAGCTTTGGCGTGGTGGAAGCCTGCCGCAAGCTCTTTGACGAACTCTTTGCTGAGAGTATGATTGATATCATCATCGCTAACGAAGACGAAGCTTATGCATACGCCGGCGTCAAGGAAGAAGCCGCCCTGGATGTGCTCGCCAAGAAGGCCAAGGTTGCCGTGGTGAAGATCGGCAAGCGCGGCGCCCTGATTGCCAAGGACGGCAAGACGGTGCATGTGGAAGCGGGCCCCGCAAAGGCTATCGATACTACCGGTGCAGGCGACTTGTGGGCATCGGGATTCCTGTATGGCTACATGAACGGCTGGGATATGGAACGCAGCGGTAACCTGGGTAGCGTCGTGAGTAACGAAGTGGTGCAGGTCATGGGCGCCCAGATTCCGGAAGACGGCTGGAAGCGTATTATGGCTGCTCGCGGCTAGTTTAAGTCCCCATTTTGAACAGTGAAACAGGCTAAAAAGATCTTTTTGGCCTGTTTTTCATTTTTCACTTTGCATAATTGTAAAGAAAAATTATATTTAAGTGAAAGTGGAGGTCTAATATGATGAAACGCATTCTTTGCTTGATAATGGTTGCAATGGCGTTCTCTTTCGCTCAGGAAGAAATCTTTATCCGCAACATCTGTGATACGCTGGGTGGAAAGAAAGTGGAGTTGCAATTGCAACAGATTGAAGAAACCATGTGGTATGGCTCGAAAAATCTGTCCAAGTCCGATTCCGTCAAGAAGACTGTTTACAAGGACTATCAGGATGTGAATCCGCTTAAGGGTAAATTTGAGGATGCTGTGCTTCCGGTATCTGTAACGGCGAGCTGTGTAGAAAGTCGCTACAACTTATTCCGCTATGCGACATGGTCAAATTCCCATTGGTCGCTGGTCGATGATGACGATGATTACGCAACCATGATCATGGATGTCAACCAATACAGCTACCAGGGTTACGATGCGACGAATTCCTACAATATTCTTGCCATTAAAAAGGGGGCACTTCCTGAAAACGGTTCTTATTCCACCAATGAACTGATGGTTTCGAAAACGTTTGAATTCAGTTTTGACTGGTGGTATTCAATCGCCCTTTATTATGTAGGGACTCGGTACTTTTATGCGTCTGTTGTAGCCTTGGACTCCTTGACTGCGGTGGAAAAATCAATGGGAGGCTTAGATGTTCCGGATTCAATTTCGAAGGTCCAGTTGCAGGTTCTCCATGGGGTGCTGGTGGATCCGAACAAGAATCTGCCGGAGTCTTCTTCTTCTGAACAAGAAATCTCCAGTTCTTCGGAAGGAACGACTGCTTTGGGACGTATGGAAAGAACTCCGCGTGTATTCAATGGCGCCCGCGAAGTCCGCAGGCTAGACGGCTCCGTCGTCAAGCAGGGAGAATCTCTCGAGCCTGGCGTTTACTATGTGAAGGGCAGCGATGGCCGCTGGAAAAAGAGCGTCCAGATGCGTTGATTCTGTTGGATTGTAACTTTAATTTAAATCCCTGTCCCCGATATAATCGGGGATTTTTTTTGTATATTAGCGGGCATGATTCAATTTTTGAAAGTCTTTGTCTTGTCTTTGGCCCTTTGCGGCTCCTTGGCCTTTGCCGATGAGGCTGAATTGAAGCAGGAAATTGCAGTGCGCGACAGCGTGATGCAGGTGCAGGGCGATGCCTGTACGCTTGAAAAGGATTCCTTGCGTTCCGTGATTGAAACAGAGAAGGCAAAAAGCGAAAATTGGGAAAAGAGCTACAATACCATCAAAAAGGACAATGAAACCTGCGCCCAGATGTTAAGCACGTCGATTAGCGTGAATGAAAACAAGAAAGAAAAAGAAGAAAATGACCGCCGTGCCGCGGCCATGGCTACGTCTTCTTCGTTCTTGGGCGGTGTGGGTATCGGTCTTTTGATTATGTGGCTCATTATGAAATAATTTGGCTCGTGTTGAGGAGTGAATGAATAAAGCTGTATTGAGTGCAAGCCTGCTTATGTGCGCAGGCTTTTGTTTTGCGAAGAATGTTGTGCCTGCAGGTCCCTTCCAATGGGGCCATACATTGCAACCGCTTTCTACCTTGTCCATGAAAACCGCCGAAATATCGGCCTTTATGCCTGCCAAGAACAAGTTGTTTGTCGTGGGCGATGCGAACATTGTCGAAGTGGTGGACTTGAGCAATCCTGGTGTTGCCAAGAAAATTTCAGAAACGTCTATTCCGGGCAATGCCTCTAGCGTGACTGTCCATGGTGACTTGGTGGCGGTCAGCATGCTTGAAATTGAAGAATGGCGCGATGGCCAGGTGCAGGTGATGCGTTACACCGACAGCCTGGAAGTGCTTGGACTGTACAAGGTCTGTAGCCAGCCGGACATGATCAAGTTTACGCCCGATGGCAAGAACTTGCTGGTGGCTTGCGAAGGTTCGCCTAGCCAGGATTTTGCGGTAGATCCCGAGGGCGGCATTGCTTTTTTGTCGGTTGGCAAAGCTGACGCCGAATCGTGGAAAAATGCCGAACTCACGGTGGCTGGATTTGACAAGCTTGATTCAAATGCGCTCAAAAAGGCTGGCGTTCGTTCTCCTGGAAACCAGGGCTTTTTGAGGTCTTTGGAACCGGAATACATTACGGTGTCCGACGATTCCAAGCTGGCGTGGGTGAGCCTGCAAGAAAATAACGCCATGGCTATTATCGATGTGCCCGCCAAGAAAATCAAGAAGGTGTTCCCGCTGGGCTTTGTGGACCATTCCAGGAACGGTTTCTCGCTGGATGCGGTCAGTGACGGCGAAATCAATATCAAGAATTATTACCCCTTGCGCGGTTTGCGTCAGCCCGACGGTATTGCCACCTTCAAGGCCGGTGACAGGCATTTTGTGTTGACTGCCAACGAGGGTGCCCCTGTAAACGATTACAAGGTTTGGACCGATGTGACGAATCTGGCTACCCTTATGGAGCAGGGCCGCCTAGATGAAACCGTATTTAGGGAACCTATCTTGAAGGAACTGAAGGACTTGTCTGTCAGTTCGCTGGAACGTTGCGATGAGGGCAAGTACCGCACCAATAATGGAAAGTGCCCCTACGCCTATACGTTTGGTTCCCGTTCCATGAGTGTTTTTGATGGCGAAACCGGCAAGGTGGTTTGGGATTCCGGTGAAATGTTTGAACGGGTGCTGGCAAAGATTGCCCCGGAATACTTTAACTGGAATTCCAAGAAAGGCAAGGTGAAAATGGACAAGCGCAGCGGTGACAAGGGTTGCGAACCCGAAAATGTGACCGTGGGCGAGGTGGGCAACCGCCGCTATGCCTTTGTGGGCCTGGAACGTACCAGTGGCATTGCCGTTTTCGATATTACGGAACCGGTGGCTCCGAAGCTGGTGGATTTCTACTTGGATCCCCTGGATCGTGGGCCCGAAGGCATTCTGTTCATTCCTGCCGAAAAGAGCCCCATGGCCGGCCAGGCGTTGCTCGTTGTCGGCTATGAGTACAGCAAGACGCTGACGATTTATACCATTAAATAACGGATTCGGGCCACGGGTGCTTGGGATAGCGGCCACGCAATTCCTTGCGCACCTCGGCATAAGTGTTCTGCCAGAATCCAGTCAAGTCCCAAGTCTTTTGAATTGTGCGGAAGTTCGGTGCCAGAATGTCGTACCGGACTTTTAATTTGCCGTCGGCAATCTTGTGTTCGCCCCGGAGTTGCATCAAGTCTTCGATGCGGGCCGAGATTTCTACCAGAACGCCTTCGATGCTGTGGACGGATTTGCCGTCGTCGGTGGTAGCGACTTCTTGATAGCTGTAGCGGGCTCGCTTGCCGTTAGGGAGCATGTAATGGTCGGGGAATGTCTTCCCGAGCCATTGTAGCATGGACTTGCCGAAATAGTCTTCAACGATACTGCGATAACGGTCTTCGTTGATGTCGCGGAGCAGGAACTTGCCGTTGGCGAATTCGTCGAAGATGAGTTCCATGTCTTCGTCGTTGAATTCGGGGAGGCCGTATTCCGGGTAGAGCTTGGCGGCGAGGCGCATCTTGATGAGCTGCGTCTGGACGGCTTCGGTCAGGAATTTTCCGCTCCAGTTTTCCTTTTCGATTTTCTCGCGCCAGGCGTCCACGGTAAGCTTCTTCAGTTCTTCGAGAACTTTAGGCGAGGCCTCTTGCGTGAGAATTTCTTTGCGGGAAAGTTCCGTAGTGCTACCGTCGGCATTTTCGGATTCGCTGATTTCTACACCGATGAATCGTTCTTGACCGCTGCGCCACAGAAGCTCGTAACGGGTTTTGGCAGAACTGCCGCCGAGCATGTCTTGCGAAATGGGCGCGTAAAGGTTCACCTTGAGTTCCGACTTGGTAGTGCCGGTGCGGAGCATGCTCAGGGCAAGAATCGCGTAAGGCGGTGCTGTAATTTGCAGGCGAATCACGTTCTGGTTGGCCAGCTTGTAGGCGTTACCGCTTGGGGTGGCGAGTCTGTCGGGGAAAGCCTTGAGGAGACTCTGAGAAGTCATCCTGGAGACCGCGATGCGGTCGACGGAATCCATACGGTTTTTGTTTGAATTTCCGAGTGCGTCCCTGTAATCCCGCAATTGCCTCAGGGTGAATGTGACTTCGCGCGGGGCGTTTACGGCCTTAGACAACGTATCGCTTGCAAGTGTCAGAATGTCGTAGGCGACTTTGGACTTCTGCAGGAATTCCGTGCCGGAGTGAATCCAGGCGAGGGCGGCCAGCAGCAAGTCGGGAAGGTCTTCTTTACTTTGTGCGGAAGCCAGCAGCAGTGCGAGCGGAATGCTTGAAATGGGTGTGCGGATGGCTTTGAGCCCGAGCTCGGTGATGGCGCCGTCTTGAAGCATGCCGAATTTTTCGAGGAGTGCTGTCGCCGTCTTTTCGCGTGCTTCTGGAATGGCCGTGGGCAATTGAATGACGCTTTGATCTAATTCAAGCGCGGCCTTCTGCAGAATCAATTCCGAAGGTTCAATCTGCAATACTTCGGGGACGATCCCTTGGGGCATACGCTTTTCGCTTTCGTCGCTCCAGAGGCGTATGGCACAACCATTCTGCGTACGGCCGCTACGGCCGCTGCGCTGAATGGCATTTTGCATAGAAATGGGGAGCGTGCGCAGGACATTCACCTTCTCGCTGTCGTCGTAAATACTGACGCGTTCAATGCCGCTGTCCACGACGCCTGTAACGTTCGGGACGGTGATGGACGTTTCTGCGATATTCGTGGTGAAGATGACGCGCGGACGTTCCGTGACTTCGAAAATGCGGTCTTGGGTTTCGCGGTCCTGGCCGCCGTAGAGTTCCAGAAATTCGGCGCAGTTTTCGCCGAGGGCTTCGGAGGCGGCGGTGTGGCAGCGGGCGATTTCTGCTTTACCCGGCAGGAATACCAGCGTGGTTTGCCAGATGTTGTTGCGGTAGAGCGTGCGGAGCGCCCGCACCACTTCGGCGTCAAGTCCAACGCCCGAAACAAGGGATGTCCCCGTGGCAGGCGTCTGGTTGATAATCTGGACGGGGTAGAGCGGGTGACCGAGACTCAGGCACTTGACGCCGAGAACCGTTTCGAGTTCGGAACGGTTCAACGCCGCCGACATTACGGCGATACGAGGCCGTTCGGCTCTATTCGTCCCGCAGCTAAGAAAGTACCCGAACAACAGGTCCATGTCGGCTTTGCGTTCGTGGTATTCGTCGAATACCACCCAGTCGGCGTCCAGCTTGCCGTGCAAGAGCTCTTGCAGAAAGTTACCGTAAGTCTGGAATAAAATTTTCGTGTCGGCGCTCTTGCAGCTGTCTTGCCTGAACTGGTAACCGACGGTCTTGCCGCAGCTTTCGCCGTGAAGTTTGGCAGAAAACTGTGCCAGCGCCAAAGCTGCAATACGGCGAGGCTGCAGAACCACCACGCGGCCTTTGCAATGCTTGCTTAAAAAGTAGGGGATGAACAGCGACTTGCCCGAACCCGTGGGTGCTTCGATCAATAAATTGCGAGAAGCCGCTATCGCGGCTTCCAGTTTACCTTCTTCTTCGGCTAAGGCAAGGTCGTTGTAGGTCATTGAACGTCTATTGACCAATGACTGAAAATTAGCGAGGGAATCTCAGCTTTTCGCCAGTAGCGATATCGTTGTAAGGCTTCTTGCCTTCGCGGAACTTCTGGTTGATGACCAGGTTGTCGATACGGCGACGGAGACCCTGTTCGGTCTTGCAGAAGAAGTAGGCAACCTTGTTGGTGCCCGGCACCAGGAACATGGCCAGCTTGTACTTCTGGGAAACTGCGCGACGGAAGAACTTCAGGTCTTCTTTCTTGGGAACCACGAGGTGAGAACCTTCCTTGACTTCGCAGATCATGTCTGCATCGGCAAGCAGGGCGTGAGACTTCTGCTTGAGGGCGGCGAAGTTGGGTTCGGTGTTCTTCTTGATGGTTTCAAGGCTGAATGCGCCACCGCCTTCTTTTAGTGCCTTGCGGACTCCACGGAACGCAAATACACCCATAACGATGACAAACAAGGCTACAAGGTACGGCCAATAGCTGGCGAGAAAATCTAACATAAAAACCTCTTTTCTTTACGAAAGAAAATATAGAAAAATAAATGACGCCTCTACGTTGGCCAACGTTTTTTTTGGCAACAAGCTTTTCTATATTCGTATTTGTGTTAAGTCTTTTGAAAAGAAGTTTTTTTACATGTGTTGTAACTGCGTTTTTTTCGGGATTCGCATTTGCTGATGTTGCCGCTTGTCCTGAAGGGACGGTGATTTCGTCGATTTCGTACGAAGGCCTTGAACATACCAAGAACCGTGTGGTGGACCGCGAACTGCTGAATAAGGTGGGGGAGCCGTTCTCTACCGAAAAGTTCGAACTTGAAAAACGTCGCCTGCAAGATTTGGACTTGTTTACGAGTGTCTCGGCTAGGTGCGAAGGCGGAAACCTGAAGTATTCCTTCGTGGAAATCTTCCGCTGGATTCCCGCTCCGGCAGGAAAAACCACTGACCGCGATGGTCTGATGCTTGGCGTTGCGCTTGCGAACCTGAATGTGCTTGGCGAAGATATTCGTGCCGAAGTCCAATACCGCACGGCCCTTGATCCGCTTTTCGACAAGAATGAATATGCCGTTTATGTGAGCTCGCCTTATTTGTTTGGCCTCCCTCTCGGTTGGAATTTTGAGTTCCTTGTGACAGACAGTTACGACGATGTCCACGAGTTTGATGAAAAGAGCATCTTGGTTGACCTTGATTTGGACTACAAGATTCTACCGCACTTGTCGCTTTTGTGGACTGTGGCTGGCCGCGACTTGCAAAATGCCGCATTCTTGCCGGAACTAGGGATGGGCTTTGCCTTTGATTATCGAGATTCTAAGTTGGATACTCGTAAGGGTGTTTATTTTGAATACATGCTTACTCACGTAGGCGAGGGCGACGATAGCGATTCCGATTGCTTTGTTGAAGATGGTTCTAGCTGCAAGGGTATGGGTGGCGAAAACTTCTGGGAACTCTTGACCGATGCCCGCGCCTACTATACCGTCAGCCGCTTTGTAACGGGGGCGACGGCGCTGGTACGTTACCGCCCGGGCGATGTTGAATTTTACGATTATTTCTCGCATGGTGGCGTGAACAGCTACCGCGGCCGTTATGCAGATGGCGAACGCCTGGGCGTGCATGAGGCTTTGCTTAACCTTGAAGAACGATTTGTGCTGCTGGACCGTCAGCCGGCGAGTATCGCGGGCGTGAACTTCTTCTACGGTGTGCAGCTGGTGGCAGGCTTTGACGGAAGCCTTATCTGGAATTCAGGCCGCCCCGGTTGGGACAATTACGAAGGCGCCGTTTATGGTGGCTTGCATTTGGTGGTACCTGCGGTGGACCGTTTGCGTTTTGAAGTGGGTTATAGCCCCGACAAGGGGGAGCCCAAGTATTTCTTCGGGATGATTGAAAAGGTGTCAACTTCACGTTGGCGTAGTAGATAAGACCGCTCGGCTCTATCGCTTCAACAAGAATGTGATATCGCCTCGCTCTCGCAACCGCCCTCGGTTAACACCCGGGGGCTTTGTTGCTCACGGAGACCCTTGACGATTGGTAAATAAATGTTAAATTTATCTTAACATATTGGATAACAAAGATTTAGGCCAAAGGTGGCCTTTGGAGTATAAATGGCAATTAATTATCTGGATCTTCCGATTGGTCGCAAGTACCCTTACGAAGTGGATTGTGTCGTCGAAATCGGCAAGGACACCAACCTCAAGTATGAATATGACGAACGCCTGCACGTGTTCCGCCTGGACCGCTGCTTGCTCAGCTCCATGAGCTATCCCTGTACCTACGGCTTTATTCCCAGCACCAAGGCAGACGACGGCGACGCTATCGATATGTTGATTTACAGCCCCGCCTCCATGATGACGGGTACGGTCTGCACCTGCCGCGTGATTGGTGCCCTGGACATGACCGACGGTGGCCGCAAGGACTACAAGGTGCTTGGCGTGCCCGTGTTCAACCCGCGCCCCATCAGGGACATTACCGACGTGGACCAGATGTTCCTCCGCATTACCCGCAACTTCTTCCAGAACTACAAGGAACTGGAAGGCAAGGATGTGCAGATCGGTGAATGGCAGAATGCCGAATTTGCCCGCGAAAAGGTGATTGCCGCCCACAAGGCTTACTTCCAGATGCAGGTGCAGGTTCCCGAAACTTGCTACCAGGAACCGGAAAGCCTCGACCACCTTCCGCCTGATGAACTGATTTAAAAAAAAGCCGCTTTTAAGCGGCGGTTTTCGTTTAGAACACTCTTACTTTCACCGGCAGTGCGTCGGTGATTTTTGTTTTGACGCCTTCCAGGAATTCCTTGGGCAGGGGTTCTACGCCTTCCAGTAAGGTCTGGCGGATGACGGTGTAGAGCTGGATTTCTACCAGGTTGGCGGGATTTGCGGAATGGATGGCCGCCAGGTTTTCGATATATCGATCGATTTCCTGTTCGCTAGGAATTTCGCCCTGCACGTTGCAGACCATGGTCTGTATACAGAGCGGGTAAAGCTTGATGGCCTTGGTTAGGTTGTCTAGAATCTTTTCGAGATGCAGGGGAGAGCGGTTCACTTTCTTGAACCATTCTTCGGTGCCGGCGTCCAGTTTTGCCCAGATTTCGCCATCACTTTCCAGCAGCTGCGAAAGTCCCTGCTGTGTGGCGGGCGCTTCGAGGTGGCTGGCGTTGGTAATGAGGCGCAGTTTGAAATTGCCCAGTCTGGGAGTGAATTCCTTTTGAATTTCGCGCATACGGCGGCAAACTTCGGGGAATTCCTTGACGATGGTGGATTCACCGTCGCCCGAAAGGCAGATGTCTTTCAGAAGCTTGTTTTCTGCAGGAACGTTCTCGTAGGTCTTGCACTTGGCAAATTCGCCGGATTCGTAAACGGCGAGGAATTCCCGCAGTTCCCTTTCTACGGCTTCGATGTCTACGGGGATTCTCTTGTGGCCTTCTTGAGGGCCGCTCTGGCAGTAGGCGCAAGAAAAGGAGCAGTGATGGTCGGGATTCAAGTTGATACCGAGAGAAAGCCCGCCTGCACGGCGGCTAATAACCGGGTACACCCAGGTATTGTTTTCCCACATGCGGGAATGATCACTCCACGCTGCAATTAATGCCTTTTCTTGTTCATTCATGGGCCCAAATATAGCAATAAGCGCTATAAGCTAGAACTATAACTAGTAATGTGTAATGTGAGATGTTCAATGTGAGATTTCCTCATCTCACATTTTACTACATTTCAGCTATGCAATTTGTATTGAAGTCCGCTTTGCTTTCGTTGGTGCTTGTCGGCTTTGCTATCGCCGATGGCATCAAACCTGACGATTTGTCTAAAGATGGCGCTGTCACGAGAGACCGTCACTTGACCGAGATCCGCGACATTATGCGCGGCGGCCGCGGCGGCTATATCGATTTCGGTTTCTACTATACGCCGACCCGAGATCAGCTGCCTTTAGAAAGTCAGTATGGCGAGCATAAGGGCTATGCCTTCAACCACCATTTTGCGGCTTTCGGGGCTGGCGAAGTGGCCAGGAACCGCCATATGGGTGCGCTCCTCTGGTTTGATCGTTCCGGCTGGGATGGCGAAGACTTCATTCTTTTTCCGCAGTATGGCGATTTCGGTATCCAGCGTTCCGTGGTCACCTGGGGCTTGACCCTGACCGATGCTAAAATGGATTGGACGCTTGCGGCCGGTATGCAGCACCAGAATCTGGAGCACCGCGGCAAGCTTTACCCCTACGAAGATGACTCCCTGGCCTATAGCTGGGCACACTTGCGCTTTAGCAAATTGAGCGCCCAGGCCAATTTCTTCCGCAAGGACTGGCGCCTGTTCCGATTCTCCCTGGACCTGGAAAGCCGTGCTATCTATGGCGGCAGAAAGTCGGGCCCCCTGACCTACTTGCCGAACGTTTCGCTTGCCATGTACAATGACGATGACGAAAGCGATGTAGATTCTATGCGAATCACCTGGGAACAGAACCTGTATGCCCAGCAGCTGTACGGCGAAGTTTCCTATGACTTGCCCGATGCTGGCCTCCACAGCGTGGCCCTGAAGTTCTATCCGGACCCTTCCCGTATGATTGGTTTTGAGGCTACCGGTGTTCGCCGTATCAGAAAGCGTGTCTCTGGCGATAACGTTCATGAATCCGATGACTGGCTGTGGGGTGGTGCAATCGACCTGCTCTTTGCCCGCATTGCTTATAACGCCGCCTACGATTACGACAACTTCTTTGGAGCCAAGGGAACCTTCCTTGTGGAATTCAAGTTCAACTTGGCCACTGTCGATGGCTGGCTCTTTAACCGTGGTGCCTCCCGTAGCGCTCCCATGGAAACCGATATCATCAAGCAGTACGACAAGAAGTCGAAACCCGGTGAAATTACTCCGCTGAATTCTAGCAGCGGTGCTCCCAAGACCATCGAGGCCAAGGGAATCCGTTACGAAAAGGCTGGCAATTCGGGCTCTGC
Organism: Fibrobacter sp.; assembly: GCF_045131395.1. Classification (GTDB taxonomy): domain Bacteria; phylum Fibrobacterota; class Fibrobacteria; order Fibrobacterales; family Fibrobacteraceae; genus Fibrobacter. The sequence goes on from NZ_JBGUQY010000046.1 coordinate 314,279, forward strand.
AGAAGGAGGTAACTAATGAAAGCGGCAATGAAAAAAGTGTCTATGCTTGCAGGAATGGTTTCTTGCTGTGCCATGCTTTCGGGCTGCCTTACCCATTGGTTTGAAGATTCTACCACAAGGCTCCAGGTCGAAAACAGGTCTTCCCAGACCATTGTGGCGATCGATATCCTTGCAGATGATGGCGCTGGTTACAAGGTGTGGATTCAAGATACGATCCGCACCGGCGAAAAGAGCCGCGTGTACGAAGAAGACTTCGTGGGAACATTCCGCATGCGGATCAGGACTACGGAAGCCGAATACAAGTTCAAGCATCTGGAACTGGACGGCGGAAGCGAATACATGGTAGTCTCTGACAGCACCAAGGGCCTGAGCTACAGATTCCGTTAATCTGGATTTTTGCTAGGCGACTTTAGATTCGCAGACCTTTTCAAATTCGCCCACGGTCATGGGCTTTGCAAAGAAGTAGCCTTGGAACAGGTTGCAGCCCATCTGGCTGAGCATGTTGTACTGGTCTTCCGTTTCTACGCCTTCGGTAAGGGCAGAAAGTCCCAGGTCTCCCGAAAGCTTTAGAACGTTGCGCAAGATGATTTCTGCCTTCTGGCTGTTCTTGGAACTGCTCAAGAACTTCATGTCGATTTTCAGCACGTCCAGGGGCATGTCCTTCAGCTGATTCAGCGAAGAATATCCGCTTCCGAAGTCATCCATTTCGACGATGAATCCCGATTCCCGGAATCGGTTCAGAATGGCCATGCGGTTTTCGACTTCGGTCATCATCACCGTTTCGGTGATTTCGATACGCAAACGGGAGGGTTCGATGTTGAATTCGTCAATCAGGGCGTTGATTTCGGCAAATACATCCATGAACAGGAAGTCTTTGGGAGAAATATTGATAGAAATGAAGAGGTTTGCCTTGTCGCCAGTCCAGGTAGAAAGAATTTCGCAGGCGCTGCGCCAAATGAACTTGTCCAGGTCGGCAATCATGCCGTTCTTTTCGAAAGTGGGGATAAAGGTTTCGGGCTGCAAGAAGCCCTCTTTGGGGTGATCCCAGCGGATAAGCGCCTCGGCCCCGATAATTTGTCCGTTGTTGTCTACAATGGGTTGCAGGTAGGGGCGCACCTGTTTTTCTTCGATGGCTTTTTCGATCTGGGCCGAAATCATCTGGTCCCACATCACCTGGTCGCGCATCTTGTCATCGTAGAAGGCGATGTGCTTGTTGTATTCGTTCTTGACGGAGGTCAGGGCCAGCTGGGCGCGGTCGAACATGAGCGAAACATCGATATCGGGCTCGGTAATCTTGTAAATGCCCATGTGCATTAAGATGCGGTGCTCGATGGACCCGTTAGAAATGACGTATCGGGAAAACCTGCGTTCCAGTTGCTTCAGGTTGGCGTCTCCTGCGGGCAGGCAGATGCCGAAATCGTCGCCGCCCAGGCGTCCGTACACCCATTCCCTGGTGGAATTTTCCCGAAGCCAGGAGGCTACCTTCAGCAAGACGCTGTCGCCCATGTCGTTTCCGAAAATATCGTTGACGATCTTGAAGTCCTTGATGTCGAAATAGGCGACCCAGTATTGCTTGTCGGTGTTCTGGGAAATGGTATCCTTAATCTTATGGAACAGGATTTCCTTTGTATACAATCCCGTTAACTTGTCGTGTGTGACATTGTAAATCTCTCGCTGACGCTTGATTACCTTTTCTTTGGCGATAGAAGCTTCTTTCTGGAGCTTTTCGATCCGCAAAATAGCTATGATAATCAGGATTGCGGCTGTAAGGTCCATTATAATATAGTTCCCCACAAAAAGCTGGAGAACCAGAAGCCCGGTGGCCACGAAAAGAAATGCAAACGATAAGGCTTTACTCATAGATTTTTACTTTGTTCTATGAGTTGAATATATCCAAATTAACTTACATCGTTTGTTACAAATTTCTGTTCAAAAGATTATTTTCCTTGATTTTGGCTCAATTGGAGCTTTTTTTGCCTGAAAACTGTTCGTTGCAGAGTTTTTCATAATCTGTAACAGACATGGGCTTCGCGAAGTAATAACCTTGGAACAGATTGCAGCCCATGTCGTTTAGCATATTGTACTGGTCTTCGGTTTCTACACCTTCGGTAAGGGAGAATAGCCCAAGGTCGCTGGAAAGTCTGAGCACGTTGCGCAGAATGGTTTCGGCCTTGGCGTTGTCCTGGGCCTTGCTCAAGAACTTCATGTCGATTTTCAGGACGTCGAGAGGCATGTCCTTGAGTTGGTTCAGCGAAGAATAGCCGCTTCCGAAGTCGTCCATTTCTACAATGAATCCGGAGTCGCGGAACTTGCTGAGAATTGCCATACGGCTTTCGGCTTCAGTCATCATCACGGTTTCGGTGATTTCGATACGCAGGCGAGAAGGCTCTATCTTGTATTCGTCTACCAGGTTCTTGATTTCGGCGTAGACGTCCATGAAGTAGAAGTCCTTGGGCGAAATGTTCACCGAAATAAAGAGCTTTGATTTTTCGTCGGTCCAAGAGGCAAGAATTTCGCAGGCACTGCGCCAAATGTACTTGTCCACTTCGGCAATCATGCCGTTCTTCTCGAATACGGGAATAAAGGTGAAGGGGGGGAGGAATCCTTCTGTGGGGTGAATCCAGCGTACCAGTGCTTCGGCACCGATGATTTTTCCATTGTTGTTAACGATGGGCTGCAGGTAGGGGACAATCTGGCGCTGTTTAAGGGCCGTATCCAGTTCTGCGGAAATTTTTTGACCCCAGAGCACCTGGTCGCGCATCTTGTCGTCGTAAATGGCGATATGGGTGTTGTATTCGTTCTTGATGCTTTTTTGGGCCAGGTGGGCGCGGTCGAACATGATGGATATGTCGATGCTTGGGTCGGTTATATGGTAAATGCCCACATGCATCAAGATTCGCTGATTGAAGGTTCCGTTAGAAATGGCGAAGGCGGCAAGCCTTTGTTCGACTATCGGCAGGCGGACTCCATCTGTGGGGAAGCATATGCCGAAGGCGTCTCCTCCAATACGTCCGTAAGTCCAGTTGTCACGGGAGTTTTCCTTGATCCAGTTTGCGACTCTTATAAGAACGTTGTCGCCAACGGTGCTGCCGAAGATATCGTTGACCATTTTGAAGTCCTTGATATCGAAATAGGCAATGGCGTAGGCTGTATCCTTTTCGTTGTGAATCTTGTTCTTGATGACATTGAAAAGGTGTTCCTTGGTGAACAGTCCCGTGAGCTTGTCGTGGGTGGCTTCGTAGATTTCCTGCTGTTGCCGATGGATTTCCTGGGTGTTGTCCAGGATGGTCAGGAATGAACCGATTTTCTTGTTGTTGGCGTCGGCCACATAGTGCCTTTTGAGGTCGAAGTAGCGGGCCCCTTTGCCTGAACCCACGACTTGCTTTGAAGACCAGTTGTATTGGCCTTCTCCTAGATCGTCAAACATGGCGGCAAGGCGGTGCTTGACGCTTTCGAGCTTGTCGGAGTTGATTTGTAAAAGCAGGCTGGCGTTGTTGTTCACCCAGATGCAGCGGTCGCTGGCGTCGAAAAACAGGACTGATTCTGGAATTTTAGATGCAATATTTGCAAGCATCCGGTCCAGAAGCTTGAAGGGCCTGTAATACAGGGAGAAATAGAAGATGAGAATGGCGCAAACGGCAAGGGCCAGCATAGAACGGTCTATGGGTGTCCTGGAGAAGATATAGTAGGACTGCCAAAGACCGGCCAAGATCATGGTAAAGAGGATGACGTAGTATTTTTCGGCGTAAATACGGGGGACTCGTATGGTCTTTATCAAGAAAATGCCCAATGATGTGAAGAAGGCTATATAGACGGCAATGCGGTGCAGGGTTTGACCGACATAGGGAACGAGTCTGTAGTAGGGGGAGCCGTCGACCATGATGGCTTCCATGCCGAAGGCGTGCCCGAAGAAGGGGTTAAAGAAGTACTGGATGATGTCCAGGGTAAGAATTGCGTATATGATATAGCACTTCTTGCGGTGTGTCCGCCACGGGATGTTACAATAGGACAGCGTGAAGTCAAAGAGGCTAAATGCCATCAGGTCCATTCCGATAAAGTAGGTGTAGCTACCGATGGTGGAAAGAAGTTCGTTTTGGGAAAGAACAATAATCAGGTTCCCGACGATTGGCACAATAAATGTGTATTCAAGATATGAAACAGACAATGCGACGGTCTTGTTCGAACGTCGTGACATCATTCCAAATAGCCCCAAAAGGATTATGGCTACGGAATAGATAATTGCAAACGTTAATCTCATGAATATGGAATCCTTCTCTCTCTCATAATATATTCATTATAAGTGAATATTTTCATTTTTTTACTGAAATCTTACTCCAAATTGGAATACTTTGTTAAATGAATGTCATTTTTGGGCTTTTTTGAGCGTTTTGCCCATTTTTTAATGGAAAATCATTTTTATCTTTCGCCTTGAAGTGCAGATTACAAAGCTAAAGATTTTTGGATTTAAGTCCTTTGCCCAGAGGACCGAAATTAACTTCCCCACGAAGGGTCTTACGGCCGTGGTGGGGCCCAACGGTTGCGGTAAGTCCAACATTACCGATGCTATCCGCTGGGTGTTAGGCGAACAGAAAGCTGCATCGCTCCGTATGAGCAAGATGCAGGACGTGATTTTTAGCGGTACCGAAGAACGTGCCGCCATGAGCCTCGCTGAAGTCTCCATTGTTATCGATAACAGCGACGGAACCCTGAATTCTGAATATTCCGAAGTAATCGTGACCCGCCGCGTGCATCGTGACGGTTCCGGCGAATACCTGATCAACAACCAGGAATGCCGCCTCCGCGACGTGCATGCCCTGCTTTTTGACTCGGGCCTCGGTTCCAGCACCTATTCCCAGATGAACGCCGACATGATCAAGGCGGTTCTCTCTGACAAGGCTGACGACCGCCGTGTGCTGTTCGAAGAAGCCGCCGGCGTGAGCAAGTACAAGCAGCAGCGCAAGGAAACCCGCCGCCAGCTGGAACGCGTGCAGATGGACATGGAACGCGTGGAAGACAACCTGCGCAGCGTGCGCCGTTCCGTAAAGCTTTACGAAACCCAGGCCGAAAAGGTCAATGAGTTCAAGCGCCTCTCCAAGCGCCTGCGTGAACTGGACCTGTCGGTAAGTATCGACAAGTACGAAGATATGAAAGAGGGCCTGACGACCCTCGATACCGCGACCCGCCGTCTGAACCACGATGTGGAAAATTCCAAGACCAATGCCACGGTCCTCCAGACGAAAATCGATGAAAAGAAGCTCCTGATTGCCGAAGACGAAAACGCCTACCGCGACTTGGAACGTGATGTGCAGAAGGCGACCATCGAGCTCAACGACTTGAACAACAGCATGGGCCGCCTCCGCGACGTGATTTCGAACTTGGAAGCTGCCAATGAAAAGGCCCAGGAAGAAATCGACCGCAACCAGGGCAAGGTCCAGGAACTGTTGCAGGAACGGGAACGCCTCGAAGAAGAAAATGCGGTGCTCAGCTCCGACAACGATGTGGACGAGATGAACGCCCTTCTGGAGCGTGAACGCGAAATCTTGCAGGTCATGCGCGACAAGCTGGACGACTTGCGGAGCAGGTCGAGAGAGCTCTCGAACGAACGCTTGCAGGCCACCAACCGCGCCAACTCTCTGAAGAGCCGCTTTGAACGCATGGATGCGGAATCCACCCTTTTGCAGGCCAACCTGGAAAAGTGGCAGAACGAAATGGATTCTGTCCGCGGCCAGAAGGAATCGGCCCAGACGACTCTTGACGAAATTAATGCCGGCGTTGAATCTGCCGACAGCGATTTGGAACGCCTCACGGAGCAGCGCGCCACCCGCGAAGAACGCTTGGACGGTGAACGCGCCGAGCTTCTGGATGCCCAGAAGAAGTTCCAGGACTTGAAGAACGAAGAAGCCCGCTTGCAGTCGAGAATTGACGTGCTCGAAAGCGTGGCCAACGAAGGAACCGACGCTAGCCGCTGGCTCATGGAGCACAAGGCGAACCTGGTGGGCGGGCTCCTTGCCGAAAGTATCGAAGCCGCTCCCGAATACGCCGCCCAGGTGGAGGCCGCCCTCGGAGACTTGATGGATGCCGTGGTGGTGTCCTCGGACGATGCTGCCATCGAAGCGATTGAGTCCATGAAGGGCGAAAACGTCGGAAAGGCGATTTTGGCCTTGGTGGGCGAGGCATCCACGGCATACGCCGGCTCTGTCATGGGCGAAGGCGTCGTCGGCTGCCTGAATGATTATGTGAAGGCCGAGGGCGCTGTCTCGGAATGGCTCAAGGCGATTCTTTCCCGCTATTACCTGGTGGATAGCCTTACGGCGGCGGTGCGCCTGGCTCGCGCCATGCGCGGCGACGACCTGTGCTTTGTGGCTCCGGAAGCTATTGTGCGTACCAGCGGTCTTGTAAGCAGCGGTACCGCGACATCGGGCACTCTTAGCCGCAAGAACGAAATTGCCGAAGCCAACAGCCTCTTGGAAGGCGTGGTCGCCGAAGCGGCCCAGGCCGAAGAAGAAATTTCTCGCCTCCAGTCCCTGGTTGATGAAGACGCCCAGATGCTTTCGTCCATTGACGATGAAATTCGCGAAAAGCAGGATATGAAGCGTGGCGCCAGTGCCGGTATTGCCATTCAGAACAATATTGTTGCCGGTTGCGACCGCCGCCTGGCACAGTTGCAGACTGAAGTTCAGAACGCCGAAAACAAGATTCGTGCGGCCCAGGAATCCAAGAATAGTGACCAGGAACTGAATGACGCCCTTGCTACCTTGGAACGTACCGAAGACGAATACGCCCGCGTGAATGACGAACTTTCGGAACAGGATACCATGTTCCGCGAAAAGGAAGAAGAAGTCCGCGAATTGGAACGTTCCGCTCAAGACAAGAATGCCAAGCTGACGCAGAATACGAACCGCCTGGCCTCCATTGCCGAACAGGTGGACTTCCTCGAAAATTCTGTTCGCAGCCGTGGCGAAGAAATTGAAAAGAACCGCGTAACCATCGAGAAGAACGAAGAAGACGCCAGGGGCGTTGCCGACCAGGTGCAGTCCAAGGATTCCGCTCTCCGTGAACTCGAAAACCAGCGCGATTTGGCCCGCGAAAAGTATGAACTTGTATCGGGCGACCTCGAAGAATGGCGCAACGAGGTGAACCGCCTCCGCGACGACATGATCGAGAAGATGAAGGAATTGAACGAAGTGGGCCGCAGGCAAGAGGCCTTGCAGGCTAACATCGATCGCCTTACCGAACGTATTACCAACGAATACAGTGTCGATCTCTCGAACCCCGAAGATGTGGAAAGGGTAGAGTACTCTCAGCCCGAAGCCGACCGCGAAATTCGCGAACTCCGCGGAAAGATCAAGGAGCTGGGCCCCATCAACGTGAACGTGATGGAAGACTACGAAGACGAAAAGAAGCGCCTTTTGGAAGTGGAAGCCCAGTTCGATGACCTGGACCGCGCCCGCGCCTCGCTGGACCGCACCATTACCAAGCTCGACGATATTGCCCGCACCCGTTATCTCGATACATTTGCCCGCATTCAGAAGAACTTCCAGTTCGTGTTCAGCAAGCTGTTCCTGAACGGTGAAACCAAGATGAGCCTTGTGGAAAAGGTGGACGAAATGGGCAAGCCCATGGATATCTTGGATGCAGACATCGAAATCAACGTGCGTCCGACCGGCAAGAAGATGCGCGGTATCAAGGCGCTTTCCGGCGGTGAACATGCTCTGACCGCAACGGCACTGCTGTTCGCAATCTACATGGAAAAGCCGTCGCCGTACTGCGTGCTGGACGAAGTGGATGGCCCGTTGGATGACGCTAACGTGGGCCGCTTTATGGCCTTGCTCCGCGAATTCAGCAAGCAGACCTTGTTCATCGTGGTGACCCATAACAAGCGTACCATGGCCGAAGCAGACATGCTCTACGGTGTGACCCAGGAAATCAAGGGTATTTCCCGCATCGCTAGCGTGCAGCTCGCCGACGCTACCAAATTCGCGATATAAGACCGCTCGGCTCTATCGCATAAATGAAAATGTGATGTCGCCTCGCTCTCGCCAACACGGCTCGCTTACGCCGAGCCGCTTTTGGCTCACAGTCCTAATGTCATCACTGACTGCCACTATGTCATGCCCGGCTCGACCGGGCATCTCTTTTTATAAAAAAAATCCCCGCAATCGCGGGGATTTTTCATATTCTAGTATAAGTGATATTACTCCGTCACTTCAACCCATTCTGGCAATTTGGATTTTTCGTTCAGCGTGCAAAGGTAATTTTTGCCCTGCTTTTCTAGTTTATCATCCAATACTTTTGTATTGCAAACCTCGCCGAGCATAAAATCTATGGAGGCATCAACCCACGCGCCATCCCATGCAAAACCGTCTAGTGGTACAGCGCACTTGAGTATCGTTCCGTCGTCGAGTTCCTTGAGGTCAGCGATAGCTGTAGTTTCGTTGCCAGGTTTCTTTTCATCGCCCTTCTCGCAGCTACCAAACATCTTTTCTGCGTTTTCGTTCACGTATTGACTCTTATCGACCATTATCCAGTCCGTGGATGTAGAACTAGTCGGTTCGTGGTTAAGGAATTCCAGGAAGTGCCCCTCATCACATCCATCTGCATTCGGGTTGTCACGGCAAGCTTCATCCAATATATTTCCGTCACATTTATAGAATGTTTCATCGACTATAACAACTTCGCCAAGGCGATTTGTCGTGCAGATTCCAAGTTCCTCGTTTTCATCACGGCTGCCCGCTAAAATCCAAGCGTAGTACTCGCTGCCGCCGGTAATGTAGTTACACTTGTATTTCTTCTCACCAAGTGTCCTAACGTCATCTTGGTTGATCATCAAGCTCTTATCGCAATTGCCAAGGGTATCGTTCACTGAAATTTCATGCCAATCCGTTCTCGTTTCGCTTGCGACAAACGTCCTCGGAGCTTCGCCTTCAAAGAGAGACGCTTCGACAACAAAGGCATTGGTGTCGGCCAATCCTTCTGCCCGTTTGTAATCGCTCAAGTTGCATAAAAGATTGATAAGTTTTTTTGCCTGTTTCTGAACATCACTAGTCCCATCGATAAAATACAGTTCAGTATGAAATACATTTTTTTGATATAAACGTGCAAGTTCATCCTGCACAGCTTCGATCTCATCGCTGAGCCTGCCCCATTTTTGTCCGTTACACACCCAATAGGCTTTTTCGGTCGTTGTGGAACGTTGAATGTTTTTTTCGTCAACGAGTACCTTGTCGCCGATATTATTCTCGTTGCATGCACCGAGGTGAAAAATAGATGATTGATTGTTAAACGCTTCGTCCAGATCTATTTCATTGGACGAGCTCGAAGATGCCGGTGTGCCGGCCTCAGGGGTCTTAGAGATAAGCGTTGTTGTGCAAGCTGTAGTGTCAGTGTTGTCACTGCAAACCTCTGTTTCTACGCACACATAGGGGACGATGCCGTCGTCTTGGTCATAGCGATAGCCGGCATCGCGTTCATTACGGCCCAGGCATACGTTGGTGTCAAGCCAGTAGCATTTACCATTTTCGCACTTGCAAATGACATTTTCATCGATGTTTTCAAAACTATAGAAGAAGGTCGTGTTTTCAATTTTTGCACTGCAAGCGCCTTTTTCTATCGCTGCAACGGCGGATGCCCAATGCGCTATAGGATACCAAACTTTATTGTCTTCTACGAATTCAAAGTAACGGAAATATCCATTTTGCACTTCAGACTTAAACACCTTGGCTGTATAACCATTTTCATCTGTGAAATCGACAAGCGAGGATTCATCAAGCTTATAGACATCGATAAAGCCTTTCTGCACAATCGTGTAATTGATTGCGTCCGTACAATTCCATATATCCGATTCTGCAGTTAAATCCATATCCCTCTTATAGAAGTATGCATCCATAAGCAGGGCGAGGTAGTCCACAAAGTACATGCTGCGGTTCTTGCCCGCATAAGTCGTATTGACGGCGGTGTTGAAGTTGCCATTTTCGGCAAAGACGTTGCGGAATGCGTTATAGATCGAATTGAATCCCGGAGTTTTGTCTTTCTGATTGAGGAGTGCCATCACCCAGACGATGCTGTTGAAGTTTTCGGCCATGCCAATCTGATTCGGTACAAAATGTTCGAAAGCCGGATATTCTTTGCTACCCGGATGTTCCAGGTAAAGGGCGTCGGCAAGTTCCTTGTTGGCCTGTGCGTTTGCGTTCGCGAAATTCTTGGCGTCTCCGTCGACCAGGTTCTTTACGCGGGCAGCCTTGTAGTCGGTCAAAAAGTCGATGACAATGGTATCAGATTTGTCGGACAAGTCTGCGTAGGCATTGTAGATAATGTCTGCGGCGTTGGAACCGGCTTCGCTATAGGCGCTGAATGTGTTATCGGTGAAGTTCAGCTTTACACGGAGCTTGACAATCGGAGTGCTCAAGTTCGTGATGTCGAGGTCGCCTTCGAGGCGGGCAATCTTGTATTCAACCGTCTTTTCGTTGGTTTCTTCAATCGTCACAAAGCTTTGGTTGGCTGAGGTAAACAGGTCCTGCATGAACACCTTGCCGTTCGGAACGAGCTTGTCGTCGAGGTCTGTCACGGTGAGTTGGGCGTTGTCGCCGCCCTTGAAGTTTGCCCAGATTTCTTCGTAGATTTCTTTAGAATTCGTTTCCTTAGTGGCCTGCACCGGGAAGCGCACTATCACGTGCTTGCCGTAAACCTTGGCGAGATTTTCGTTCACGACAGTGAACGGAATATCCATCTTGGTAACAGCTTCGCCGCAACGGATTGTCACGGTGATGATTGCCTTGTCGTAGTCGCGGACCGTATCGGCGATAGCGCAAGCCTTGTCTTCGAATTCCGCGCTCAGGCTGTCATAGGCATTGCTGAACTTGTTGTTGATTTCTTCGTTCAGTTTGCTAGAGGCGCTGCTCAGATTATTGAGAGCGTCTTCAACATCCTTCTGGTTCTTGGCGGAGGCACTGCTCAGGCTATTGAGAGCGTCATTAATGTCCTTCTGGTTCTTGGCAGAATCGCTGCTGAACTTGCTATCAATATTCTTATTGATGGCATCCATATCGGCGTCCTTGCCGTTTTCACCGTTCTTACCGTTCTTACCATTTTCACCCTTCAAGGATTCGAGCCATTCCTGTTCGGTACCCTTGAAACCGTTATCCTTTGCAATGTCGTAGGCGGACTTACCATTCGATCCGTTGGTACCGTTAGTTCCGCTGCTACCATTCGTTCCATCGGTGCCGTTTGTTCCGTTGGAGCCATTCTTACCATCGGCACCATTCTTACCGTCGGTACCGTCTTTGCCGTTGACGCCATCTTTGCCGTCTGCACCGTCTTTGCCGTTGTTGATAATTCCGATGGTATCGCCATCGCAAACAATTGCAAAGCCGGATTTATCCTTGAGTTCCTTGGATTCGCAGCGGTACTTGATTGCTTCCTGGGCGTTCATGGCAACCCATTCGCCATCGGAACATACGTACATGGTGGCTTCGGGTTTGACGAAGCTCATGGTTCCTTCGGTAGAGTCGTCACAGTCCTCGGGGTTCAGTTCTGTTACGAGGTTGAGGCTTTCGTTGGAAGCGATTTCTTCGTTGCTACATGATGTGAAGCTAATAGCGAATGCTGCACACAATGCAACTGTTGACAGGTGCTTGATATTCACCGTGTTCTCCTTTTTTGCGTTTTTTTGGCGCCAAAAATAAAAAATTTGTTTACAAATGTTTATTACATTATGATTATTTAAAAAAAATTCAATTGACCCCTTGCATTTTAAGTTAGATTTATCTAACTTATGTATTAGACGAGTCTAACTTTGATTGCCATTCGGGTTCGACGAGTCTGGTTGAGTAAAAATCCAATTCCCTCTTGTGTCTCTTTGGGAACAGCAGCGCCTCGCATCATTCAGGTTACCTCGATGCGGGGCGTTTCTGTTGCTTTTTAAGGAAAGACCGCTCGCATCCAATCTTTTTACTATATTCAAAATATGCTGTGTAAGTGCTCTATATGCGGAAAAGAATTCAACGACAAGGTGGGGATGTCCCCGATGCAAAGCAACCTTGCCATTCGCTACCGCAATAAGGTGGGGAACATTTGCCCCGAATGCCAGGCAGAAATCGCTTCTACAAAGAAGGGGAGTTGGCGCCTGTTCTTCTGGAACTTGAAAGTCGCCCTGTACTGCGCCCGTTTTCTAGCCCTATTTGCGATTCCGTTTATTGCGCTGATCGTTGTTCTTGGGTTGTTTGTCCTGTAGCACGTCATTGCGAGGAGTGAAACGACGAAGCAATCCATTTTGTAAAAAGAGGTTTTTATGGAATTCCTGAAGCTCGCCCAAAATCGTTACAGCTGCCGCAAGTTCAGCGACAAGGCTGTTGAACCTGAAAAACTTTCTACGGTCCTCGAAGCGGGCCGTATAGCACCTACTGCCGTGAACGGCCAGCCGGTGACGGTGAAAGTGCTCAAATCGGAGGCCGCTCTTGCCAAGCTTCGCGGTATTACCCGAATGGCCTATAACGCTCCCGTGGTGCTCATGGTCTGCTACGACAAGGACAAGTGCTATTCTCCCGTGACCTATCACGATGATTTTGTGAGTGGCGACATGGATTCGAGCATCGTGACGACTTCCATGATGATGCAGGCGACAGACCTTGGCCTTGCTACTTTGTGGGCCCGTGGCTTCAACGCCTCTGAAATCGAGCGTGCCTTTGACTTCCCGGCAAACCTGAAGCTTGCTTGCTTCTTGGATGTAGGCTACGCTGATCCTGCCGAAGGTGGCCCTTCGCCGAGACACCCTGTACGCAAACCCATGAGTGAATTCGCCGAAGAACTGTAGGGTCGTTTTTTTTGAAAGTGTCATTCCCGCGAAGGCGGGAATCTCCTCTCCCTTTGAAAAATTTTTTATGCGTTTGTTTTTTATTGCTCTTGTACTTGCTGTTTTCCTTTCTGCCTGTGGCGATAGTGATAGCTCCAGTTCTTATAATACGGATATAGAATACGGTGCATTGACAGATGCTCGCGATGGCCAGACCTATAGAACGGTACCTATCGGTAATCAGGTCTGGATGGCTGAAAATCTCAATTACGCATCGGATGCTAGCTTTTGTTATGGAGATGACCCTGAATATTGTAAGAAATTCGGTCGTCTTTATACGTGGAATGATGCTCAGGATGTTTGCCCCGCAGGATGGCATTTGCCTAATCGTGCGGAATGGTGGACTCTCATCGTAAATGCGGGCGGTAGAGGAGAAGCTAAGCATACGTTGAGATCAACTTCGGTATGGTATAAATTTCCTGATACAAGTGCTGTGGCGACAGATAGCTATGGCTTTTCTATCCTCCCTACGGGCTATAAGCATGTGAATGAAGGTTATATTTTTGATAATCAATCCACTGCTGTTTTTTGGTCGGCTTCGGAAGATTATGCTAACGAGGCAAATGCATTTTTCTTTTATGTGGGCTATAATTATGGGCCAGGCCTAGATAGCGCTAATAAGCTAGACGCTTTCACGGTGCGTTGCCTACAGGATCCTTCTGATGCGGAGTTGAGAGAAGGCTCGTTGACGGATGAGCGTGACGGACAGATTTATAAAACGGTTGTCATTGGAACGCAAACTTGGATGGCCGAGAATTTGAACTACGCCACGGATTCTAGCATGTGCTACCAGAATAAACCGGAATACTGCGATGAATATGGTCGCCTGTACAAATGGATCGATGCCCAAAATGCTTGCCCTGCTGGTTGGCATTTACCTGACACTACGGAATGGAATGAACTCTTTTATGCCGTTGCTGGAAAGGATCTTGCGGGAGAAGTGTTGAAATCAATACCCTACTGGCAAAGAAGCGATTGGGCATTTAGGGAATTAAGGGATATCTACGGATTTACAGCGTTGCCTGCTGGAATGTGGAACTGTAAGGACGCGATTTCTGCTCTTTTAGGAACAACTTCGGTTGATGGTGTTTGTAACGGCTATTTTGACGGCGAGGGAAGTTTCACCATGTTCTGGACGGCCACGGAGGGCTTGGATGATATGGCTTATCAAGTGCAAATACATCGAACGGGTCTAAGTGCATACATGGGGGCTAATTTTGATAAAAGTAATGCCTTCTCTATCCGTTGCGTAAAGGATTAGTCGGGGTTTTCTGGGTTGTTTTTTTCTATATTTGGTACGGAATTTTTAAAAAGGATAAAAAATGCGTTCTTTTAAATTTGTTTCTCGTGGCCTCGCTGCCGTTTTGGTGACTGCAGGTCTCGCTTCTGCACAGTTGATGAACACCAAGAGCATGGATGTGATCCGTGTCGAAAAGGTCGGTATTTCTGCTGGTAAAATCGATAGTCTCGCCAAGATGCTCGGCGAACAGCAGCTCCGTGGCAAGAAGATTGACGATCAGACCATGACTCAGCTCCGTTATGCCGTGATTGACAACCTTGTTGGCCAGGAACTCATCAAGCTCGAAGCCAAGAAGATGGGTATCAAGGTCTCTCAGGGTAAGGTGGACAGCTTGACCAAGCTCTTCAAGGCCCAGTTCCCCAGCGAAGACGCCTTCCAGAAGGAACTCAAGAAGTCTAACACCACCATGGCCCAGTTCAAGGAAAAGATCGAAGACCAGCTGAAGAGCGAAGCCATTCTCGAAAAGAAGGTTCCGTATCCGAAGGATCCGACCGAAAAGCAGAAGGAAGCTTTCTGGGAACTCAACAAGTCCAAGGTCCAGATCAACGACTCCATTAGCGGTGCTCGCATCGTGATTAGCACCAAGGGCAAGTCCAAGCAGGAAATCGAAGATGCCAAGGACATGCTGAAGGGCCTTGCCGCCCAGGTGCGTAGCAAGAAGGCTACCTTTGCCCAGCTCGCCGCCATGTATAGCGATGACCAGACTGCCAAGAAGACTGGCGGTGTCATGAGCAAGTTCGTTGCCAAGTCCAAGGGCGATGCCTTTGTGAAGGCCGTGAACAAGATCAAGGTGGGCGAAATCACCGAAGTTTATACCGATAAGGACGGCGTTGCCATCTTTATGCTGACCGAAAAGAACGATGGCAAGTACGAAAGCTACAAGCACCAGATCGACTACATTCTGCGTGTGCAGGCTGAACAGGATCGTCAGGCTCAGCTGAAAGCTTACCTCGATGGTCTTGGAAAGACCTACAAGGTGCAGTACCTGGATGCCAAGTACACTCCGCCTCAGGCTATCGGAGCTGCTAAGTAATGGCTTTTCAGACGACGCACACCGGGCTGATCGACTTGCGTACGCGCATCGATAAGCTCTGGGGGTATCTTTGACTTAGAAGCCAAGACCGAAGAACTCTACGTTTTGGAAAAGGACTCCGCCGACCCGAACCTGTGGAATGACCAGGAAAAGGCGCAGTCCATGATGAAGAAAATCGGCAATCTGCGCGCCCTGCTGGACTCATGGAAAGAAGTCTCGCAGAGCTGCGACGACTTGGCCGAACTTTACGAAATGAGCAAGGCGGAAGAATCCGCTGACCTTACGGCATCCATCGATTCTGACATCGCTGAATTGAAGTCAAAGATTGAAGCGATGGAATTCAAGAAGATGCTGAACGGTCCGGACGACGCTTGCGCATGCTTGCTTTCGATTCATCCGGGCGCAGGTGGCACCGAGTCGCAGGACTGGGCGCTGATGCTGTTCCGCATGTATACGCATTTCTTTGAACGCGAAAACATGGACTTCAAGGTGGTGGACTTCCAGGAAGCGGAAGATGCTGGCCTCAAAAGTGCGACGATTGAAGTCACTTGCGAAAACGCCTACGGCTTGTTGCGTTCTGAAATAGGCGTGCATCGCCTGGTGCGCATTAGCCCCTTCGATGCCAACGCCCGCCGCCACACGAGCTTTACCGCCGTGTACCTGTATCCTGAACACGAAGACATTGAATTCGATTTGGATATGGCCGACGTGCGCGTGGACACCTACCGTTCTTCGGGCGCAGGCGGTCAGTACATCAACAAGACGGACTCCGCCGTGCGTATGACCCACTTGCCGACAGGCATCATGGCCAGCTGCCAGACGGAACGTAGCCAGATTCAGAACCGCGAAACCTGTTACAAGATGCTCAAGACCATGGTGGCCGAACATTACCGCTTGGAAGAAGAAGCCAAGCGCGACGCCCGCATGGCCGAAAAGAAGAAGGTGGAATGGGGTAGCCAGATCCGTAGCTACGTGTTGCAGCCTTATCAGTTGGTGAAGGACTTGCGCACCGGCGTGGAAACCTCGGATACCGCAGGCGTGCTCGACGGCAAAATCAAGCCGTTCATCAATGCCTACCTTTTAAGTACAAGCGAAACGCAACAGAAGTAAAAATAAAGCTTTTAAAAGCTTCGCAAAATATGATAATGCTCTGGAAATTCTTCAGGGCATTTTTTTATGCGGGAGGGAACCCAGCTCGGAGTTGCGAAGGCCGCACGGTTCCCTCCCTGCACCCTCCCTTTCCTTGGCCGACGCTTTGTCGCAAATAAAAAAATCCCTGCAAAGATTGCAGGGAAAAAGAGTTTAGGAATTTGGAATTTTAGGGAGCAGATACGAGGCGCTCAAAGTCCGTAGCGTACAAGTCGTACGTGAGGACTTTGGCAACGAAGTAGATGCCCCTAAAAAACAAATTACTTCACCTTGATAGCACCGCGTTCGAGCTTGATAGTGAAGTTCGTGACGTCGCAAACTTCGCTCGGACCCCAGTACTGGATCGGACCCGGATAGGTGTAGGATTCAGTCTTGGCCCAAACTTCGCGGTTCTTGGCGAAGAACTTGAACGGAGCACCGTCGAGTTCCACGAGAGCCTTCTGGATCACCGGCTTGTCGGCACCGTGACGACGTTCGATGTTCATCATCATGGTGATAGGAATGCCACCGGCAGTCCACTTTTCGATACCCTTGGTCAGGTCACGCACAGAGCTCATGTAGCCGTTCATCTTGTTGAAGGCGAGCACAGAAGCGGTGTAGCCGAGGCTGTAGCAGTAGTCAGCGTCGAAGTTGGACGGAGCTGCGCAACGGCCTTCGTAACCGAAGAAGTGGTTGAGAGCGGAGAACTTACCCTTGAAGTTCTTGCGGCTCTTGAGTTCCTTCTTCACCATTTCGATAACGAGCTTTTCGGTTTCGATGAGGGAAACCTGCACGTTGCCGTGGCTGTCGCGGTCGAGCATCAGCTGGCCCTGAGTGGTGGAGGGGAGGCTCTTGAGGACTTCAGCAGAAGCCTTGGAGATCCAGTTGCAAAGCTTTTCAACCTTAGCAGCGGTGTCGAGGCCTTCGACTTCCTTTTCGTGGTGGGCGAGGGCTTCAGAGAGTTCAGAAATGAGCACGCCAACATCCGGGATGAATTCGAGGAGGCCTTCCGGAATGAGGCAGACGCCGAAGTTCTTGCCGTCAGCAGCACGGGCAGCAACGATGTCTGCAACGTACTTGATGACCTGCTTGAGCTTCATCTTCTTGGCCTTGACTTCTTCAGAGATCAAGCAGATGTTCGGATGAGTCTGGAGAGCGGCTTCGAGAGCGATGTGAGAAGCAGAACGGCCCATGAGCTTGATGAAGTGCCAGTACTTCTGAGCGGAGTTGGCATCGCGCATGATGTTGCCGATGAGTTCGGAATAGGTCTTGACAGCGGTGTCGAAACCGAAGGAGGTTTCGATGTATTCGTTCTTGAGGTCGCCGTCGATGGTCTTCGGGCAGCCGCAAACCACGCAGCTAGCGCCGTTGGCCTGGAAGTATTCACCGAGAACAGCAGCGTTGGTGTTGGAGTCGTCACCACCGATGATCACGATAGCGTCGAGCTTCTGAGCCTTGGCAACAGCCATGCACTTCTTGAACTGTTCTTCAGTTTCGAGCTTGGTACGGCCGGACTGGATGATGTCGAAACCACCAGTGTTGCGGTATGAGTCCATGATCTTTTCGTTGATCACGATGAACTTGCCGTTTTCGAGGCCGGACGGACCGCCGAGGAAGCCGAGGAGCTTGGAATTCTTGCTGATGCTCTTGATACCGTCGAAGATACCTGCGATCACGTTGTGTCCACCAGGAGCCTGGCCACCGGAAAGAACAACGCCCACGTTGAGGGCCTTACCGGCAGCAGCCTTGGTAGCCTTCTTCATGGAAATGTAGGGTGCACCGTAGGTGTTCGGGAACAGAGCCTTGATCTTGGCCTGGTCGCGGACGGATTCGGTAGCCTTACCCTTGTTGAGAGAGACCTTGAGAGCACCGTCGCGGAGAGCGGCGGGGAGTTTCGGCTGGTAGGCCTTGCGAGCCTTGCCGAGGACGGACAGATTGTCAGCCATTGTTTCTTCCTTTTGATTTTTCCCGCTGTCGAAAAGACGAGCCGGGCTTGGGTTAAAAAATTCGCCCATAATATAGTAATTTCTTTGCTATATTATAACCGTATACAAAAAAATAGGCTAGGAAACGATGAATAAAAAAGTTCTTTCTCTCGGGCTGGGCATTTGCCTGGCGACTCTGTTTGTTGCATGCGGCGGCGACAGCGGCACCAACGGCAATTCCGATGACAACGGCTACGATTACGAAAAAAAGACAGAGGGCTTCTTGACGATGGGTTCCATGGTGGACCCCCGTAACGACAAGACCTACAAGACAATCCGGGTGGGAGACCAGTTGTGGATGGCCGAAGACCTGGAATTCGTAAACCCACTCTGGAAAAAATATGCCCAATACGAGACCGGTTATTCGAACTGGTCGTCCTTAGACGTGGTTGCGTATCCTGCGCTCGCAGGGCTCGTCAGTGCCGCGCAAACGCAAAATGTTGATCCGGCGCTCGGTTATACCTACGACCAGGCGATGGACTACAATACGTTCATGGATAGCACTTATAACGACGGAATGTGCCCGCCGGGTTGGCATCTGCCCACCATGGAAGAATACGATGTATTCTGGGGCTTTGTGTCGACGATGTGCGATTCGGTCAGTTACTGTTCCCTGGGCGAAAAAATGTGGAGCCAGGAGGCGAAATACTACTGGACAAGTACGCCTGCCAACGGAATCCGCATCAATACGGATCATGGTTACAAGTATGAATCCAACTCCAAATCGGCTGTCTGTTATAAGATCGATTTCAGCGCCAGCAAGCCGGTAGAGGCTGACTTTGCCGGAAAATCGAACCTGAGGTTTGTTCGTTGCGTTCAGGGAGCCCATGCTGATTCCGTGAAGGCCTATGAATCGTATTTGGAAAAGTATGAAGCTCATTTGGAAGAGGTCAAGGCTCAGGAAGAAGCTGAACGTCGTGCCGATTCTGTCAAGAAATATATTGAAAAGGGTGCCAAGGTGTACTTCAACGAAGCTCTTGACTATGGCTACTTTACCGATGAACGCGACGGCAACGTCTACGGATACCTGAAAATCGGTACCTACACCTGGATGACCGAAAACTTGAGATACTACTTCAATACCTATTCCTATTGCGATTCCTACCTTTCTTGTAACACGTTCCTCAACAAGCAACAGGACACGGTCTATTATTATAAGGTGGGGCTGACGTATAGCAGCGCACAAAAGAACAGCGCATGTCCCGATGGTTGGCACCTGCCCTCCAACGATGAATGGAATGACCTGCTTGCCACTGCGGCGTCGACGGGCGATTTGTTGGCTCAGGACGGAGTTTGGAACCCCACGATAATGAGCCCCACCAATGCGACCGGTTTCACGGTGGTGGCGACCGACAAGGATTACGACGGATACCAGAAAGCGGGTTCCGGCAGTACGGCTCAGTTCTGGTCGAGCAACGAGTTGACGGTTGATAGTGTCAGGATAGATACGATCTATGTAGAGGATTCTACCGAGGTGCCTGTAGATTCTCTGCTAGCCGTTTCGGATTCGGTTGTAATCAATACAGATTCCCTCGAAATGGCAGATTCGCTGGTTGTAGAAGTTCCCGAAAGGACGTTCACTTTGGACACGGTTTACAGCACGAGCCATTATGAATTTATCGTGAAGCGTACCTTCTCCCCAACCCTTTTCTATGGATTCCAAGTCGTTTCTGCAGACTCCGGCGACTATCACAATTCGTCCAATATCCGCTGCGTCATGGACTATTAAGCCTAATTTTTTAGTTAATCGGTAAAATTCAGAGCAAAAAAAGGTGGAAACTTGTCTGTTTCCGCCTTTTCCTTTGTCTAAATGTATGTTATTTGTAATAAACTGTAGTAATTAGTATCACTTATTCCAATGTGGAATGTTGTAAAAAGCTGTTTTTTTTCCTTATTGTAAAAAAAATATAAAATTTATAGGAGCATTTATTACATTTACAACCCCCAAATGAAAAAATGAAAGTTATAAGAAGGTTGTTCATTAATTTCAGGGCGCGGAAACGCGTGCTAGCCATTACCGATGGTTTTATCGTCGCTATGGCTGCTCTTATCGCGAACTTCCCGTTGCCCCTGTTTGCCGATCGAATCGCGAGACCTGATCTCTTGGTGACGATCGTGCTCAGTGTGGGTTGCTGTTTTGGTAGCCTTCTGTATTTCGGGGTTTATAATAAGCTTTGGCGCTACTTTAAAGGCGTAGATTATTGGTGCTGCATTAAGGGCGTTGTCTTTGGTATCTTGGTCAGCGACATCTTTATGTACTTGGCCAGCGGCCATGCCCCGTGGGAATTTTCCATTTTGCATGGCTTTGTCGCAATGGTGGGTATCTGCCTGTTCCGTTACCTGTTCAAGAACATGCTTGACGCACTCATTGCAAAGACCCGTAAAAACGGCCCCGGAAAGCGCGTCATGATCGTCGGTGCCGGAAACGCCTGCAGAATCTTGCTTCGCGAAATCAAGGAACACCGCCTGGATTACAAAACGAAAAAGAACGAAGCCATTGCGCTTTTGCCGGTGTGCCTGATTGACGACGACCGTCGTAAAATCGGAAAGGTTTATAGTGGCATCCCCGTTGTCGGTTCTTCCGAAGATATTCCCAGCATTGCCGCACAAGAAAAAATCGACCTGATTATCTTTGCCATTCCTAGCTGCCCGCCCAAGGATCGCCATTTCATTTTGAATATCTGTAACAAGACGGGGCTCCCGGTCAAGGTGATTCCCTTTATCGGCTCGCTTTTGGATGCCTCTAGCGTGGGGGATGGCTCTACCAACTTTATTGGCCAGATCCGCGATATTAACGTAGAAGACTTGTTGGGCCGCGAACCGGTCAAGTTCGACAATAGCGATGTGCGCAACTTTATCGAAGGCAAAGTCTGCATGGTTACGGGCGGCGGCGGAAGTATCGGTAGCGAACTGGTCCGCCAGATTGCAAAATACAGCCCCAAGCAGGTGATTATTGTCGATATCTACGAGAACAACGCCTATGAAATTCAGCAAGAAATGGTCATGGAACATGGCGCAAACCTGAATTTGGTGACCCTGATTGCCAGCGTCCGCGATTACCAGCGCATGAACCACATTTTCAAGACCTACCAGCCCGATGTGGTGTTCCATGCGGCCGCCCACAAGCATGTTCCCCTGATGGAGCATAGCCCCATGGAGGCTATCAAGAACAACGTGATGGGAACTTTCAATGTGGCCTTCCTCTCGATGTTCCATAAGGTGCACAAGTTCGTGATGATCAGTACCGACAAGGCTGTGCACCCCACCAATGTTATGGGTGCCTCTAAGCGCTGCTGCGAAATGATTGTGCAGTACCTTGCCCAGCAGAAAAAGAGCGAAACTGAATTTGTATGCACCCGCTTTGGCAACGTGCTAGGCAGTAACGGTAGCGTGATTCCTTTGTTCAAAAGACAGATTGAGCAGGGCCGTGCCGTGACGGTGACCCACCCCGACATTATCCGTTACTTTATGACGATTCCCGAAGCGGTGAGCCTGGTGATGGAAGCAGCCAGTATTGCCCACGGTGGCGAGATATTTGTGCTGGATATGGGTGAACCGGTGAAGATTGTGACCTTGGCCGAGAACCTGATTCGCATGTACGGCAAGGTTCCGTACAAAGAAATCCCCATCAAGTTTACGGGCCTGAGACCTGGCGAAAAAATCAAGGAAGAACTCTTGATGGACGAGGAAGGTTTGCAAAAGACGCAAAACAAGCTTATTTTTATCGGTCGCCAGATTGAGATCGATGGCAACAAGTTTATTGCCCAGTTGGCCCACTTGCGCGATGCCGCACGGCAGAACGATGTGGAATTGGCTGTTAATACCTTGCGTGAAATTGTGCCCACCTTTACCACGCCCGAAGAGTTTAATTCAAAAATACTACCTAGGAACTAGAGGGGCGTTTTTCTAAATTTGGCTAAACACTTTTAGGGTCTTTTTATGAAAAAAATTGTCTTGGCTTATGTCTTGTTATTCGCCGCTGTAGCGTTTGCTCAGTCGGGCCTTGCGGGCGGAAGCGACGGTATTCACCAGATTAACACGAAGACCGTGGGTCAATGGCAAGTGGTGGCCGGTACCGGTGGTAACATTACGCTTGACCCCTGGGCCCTTACCCGTGGCGGTGTATATTACGATGACGGTCAAAGCAAGCATTTTAAACACCGCAAGATTTCTGCAACGGGAAATGTCTTTGCGGCTATAGGCCTTACGGACTATGTAGACATCGGTGCGGTTGTAAATATCAACTACGACATGGCCTATGCCCATGACCATTGGGATGCGGCCAGCAAAATCAGACAGGGCGACTTGGATTTGTGGATGAAAACCCGCGTCCCCTTTGGTGATTCCAGCGTGTTCAATTTGGCCGGCCAGTTCAATTTGTACTTGCCCATTGGCGTACGCTCTATGGGTGCCCGCCCCCGCCATGCATGGTATATCCATGGCAGAGGCGAAACCAACCCCTATACGGCCCATGAAGTGGTGGTCGGCATGACCGCAATTATGACCTTTGACTTTAACCGCGTGAACGTTCCCCTGCGTTGGAACGCCAGTGCCGGATTCGTTTATGCCAACGAAGGTGCCAATACCATGGTGTATGCCACCGGTCTGGACTGGGATGTGTTTTCTTGGGCGACCCCCTTTGTTGAATTCAGTGGTGAGTTCCGTGTAGAAGACAACGGCATGCCCATTGACATCATGGAAGACCCGATGCTCTTGACCCCCGGTTTAAGGCTGCACTTGCCCTGGAACATTGAACTTTCTGGTGGTATAGATTTTTCTGTGCGTATGCTCAGGAACCGTTACGACCGCGACAAGGAAATGTCGAATATCGACGCCTATACCATCGGTTACACCGACGAAAAGGGTGTGCACAGGAAGTATGGTTATACGCCTACGGTTACCTACGCCCTGACGGGGGTGCTGACCTGGAAATTTGGATTCTTCGACAAGGTGGAAGAACTCGATTGCACCTCGGAAATGACGAAGGTCGACACCCTGTTCAAGACCGATACCCTGTTTAGGGTAGACACGGTGGTGGTGACCGACACCATTAGGGATGCCGATGGCGATGGCGTTATTGATTCGCTGGATGTTTGCCCCGGTACCGAAAAGGGTATCGAAGTGGATTCTGTGGGTTGCGCCAAGGACTTTGACAATGACGGCGTGACCGATCTGCAGGATAAGTGCCCCGATACTCCTGCCGGCGCTCCTGTGGGCCGCGACGGTTGCCCCCTTGACTTTGACAAGGATGGCGTGCCGAACTACATGGACCAGTGTCCCAATACCCGCCCGAATACGGGTGTGGATTCCGTGGGTTGTGACAAGGACGAAGATGGCGACGGCGTTGCCGACAATCGTGACCTTTGCCCGTTGACCCCTGCAAATGCGACTGTCGATACCACGGGTTGCCCCTTGGATTTCGATAGGGACAGCATTCCGGATTACCTGGATAAGTGCCCGAACTCGGTGCGCGGCGTAAAGGTGAACAAGGATGGTTGCCCCGTTAACAAGAAACAGGACCTGGATAAGCTCAAAACGGGGATCAACTTCAAGAATGGTTCCACGATTTTGACCAAGTCCAGTTACAAGACCCTAGACGATATCGTATATTTGATGGTAAGCTTTGACGATGTGAACCTTGAAATTCAAGGCCATACCGACAATGTGGGCGATGTGGAATACAACGAAAACTTGTCGCAGGGTCGTGCCCAGGCCGTGGTGGACTACCTGATTCGAAAGAACATCAAGGTAGACCGAGTCCGCGCCGTGGGATATGGACCGCACAAGCCCATTGCCGACAACAGTACCAAGAAAGGTCGTGCCAAGAACCGCCGCGTAGAACTGGTTCCGTTCTACAAAGACGAATAAAGACACGGCTGAAGGATGGGGTAAACAATGCGATTCAAAAAAAAGGTCTGGCTTTCAAGCCCCACGATGCACGGTGACGAAATCAAGTTCGTGACCGAGGCTTACGAGACAAACTGGATGAGCACGGTAGGTGCAAACATCAATGAACTCGAAAGCCTGGTTGCAGCCAAGGTGGGCTGCAAGTACGCGGTGGCCCTTTCTGCCGGAACGGCGGCCTTGCACCTTTGTACCAAGCTTGCCGGCGAAGCCCTTTATGGCATGCCCAAGGTGGGCGAGGGGGCCCTGCGTGGCCACAAGGTGTTCTGCAGCGACATGACCTTTGACGCTACCGTGAACCCCGTGGCCTACGAAAACGGCGAAGCCGTGTTCATCGATACCGAATATGACACCTGGAACATGGACCCGGTGGCGCTGGAGAAGGCTTTCGAAATTTACCCCGATGTCAGGTTGGTGGTGTTGGTCCACTTGTATGGAACCCCTGCCAAGGTGGATGAGATCCGCGCCATTTGCAAAAAGCACAACGCCTTGATTATCGAAGATGCTGCCGAAAGCTTTGGAGCAAGCTACAAGGGCAAGCAGACGGGCGACTTGGGCGACTTTAACGCCATCAGTTTTAACGGCAACAAGATTATTACCGGTTCTAGCGGCGGCATGTTCTTGACCGACAGCAAAGAAGATGCCGAAAAGGTGCGTAAATGGAGCACCCAGAGCCGCGAAGCTGCCGCCTGGTACCAGCACGAAGAAATTGGCTACAATTACCGCATGAGCAATGTGATTGCGGGCGTGGTCCGTGGACAGATGCCGTACCTGGAAGAACATATTGCCCAGAAAAAGGCCATTTACATGCGCTACAAGGAAGGCTTGAAGGGCCTCCCGGTGGCCATGAACCCCTACGATGCCCAGAACAGCGAACCGAACTTCTGGCTGAGCTGCCTGATTATAGATAAAGAGGCCATGTGCAAGCAGGTCCGTGGCGAAACGGATTCCCTCTATGTGCACGAAGCGGGCAAGAGCTGCCCCATGGAAATTCTGGATAAGCTGTTCGCCATGAACGCCGAAGGCCGCCCTGTTTGGAAACCCATGCACATGCAGCCCATTTACCGTAGCCATGCCTTTATTACGGCTCAGGGGAACGGCCGTGCCCGTACCAACGCCTATATTGCTGGCGAATCTACAGATGTGGGGGCGGACATCTTTGCCCGTGGCCTTTGCTTGCCCAGCGACAACAAGATGACTCCCGAACAACAGGACGCCATTATCCAGACGATTCGGGATTGCTTCAAGTAACCTGCATTGTTTTCCCCGCACAGGCGGGGATCTTCGTCCTTTTTGTCAAAATTTTATATGACCATGTTGCGAAAAGGGAGTAAATAAATTATATTACATTATGATGCGAATTTTTTCGCAACGAAAATTTTCGCAATGGATGTTTTGCGCTGGAGAGTCAATGAATCCTTTTAAATTCGGCACAATCGTAGAAGATGAATTCTTCACGGACCGCGTGAATGAGTTGGAACAGATTAAGCAGATGCTGGATAGCGAGAATCACCTTGTCCTGATATCTCCGCGCAGGTTTGGTAAAAGTAGTTTGGTGGCTAAGGCGTTGCAACAAATTGGTCGCCCGTCTATTACTGTAGATTTTATGAAGGTCTTGAATGTGGAAGACCTGGCTGCTCAAATTTTGCGTCAGGTGTTTCGACTGCATAAGTTCGAGAAGATAAAACACTTCATGAAACATTTTCGAGTCGTGCCTACGCTTTCGTACAATCCGGTGACTGACGGCATGGACGTGAGTTTTGTGCCTTCGGTGGGAAAAGCTTCTGTGATGTTGGAAGATTCCCTTGATTTGTTGGAAAAGGTGTCTTCTGCAAAGGATCGCCTCATTGTGGTGTTCGATGAGTTTCAGGAGGTAAACTCTATCGACAAGACTCTTTCGAAACAATTGCGTGCTATTATGCAACGGCAGAAAGGGCTGAACTACATATTCATGGGGAGTCAGGAATCCATGATGGAGGAAATATTCGAAAAGAAAAAGTCTCCGTTCTTCCATTTTGGCGAACGCATGAACCTGAAAAAAATCCCGTACGACGATTTCTATAGCTATGTCGAATGTCGCCTGCCCAGGATGCCCGCCTCGCAGAAGGCCTCCATTACCGAGGAAATATTGAAATTTACAAATGTTCACCCCTATTATACGCAGCAACTTGCGGCAGCAGTCTATAATGCCATCGTGTATGGCAAGATAACGGAAAATGTCGTCGTTTATGCAATAAAGAGGCAGGTGGAGGAACATTCTTTGGACTACGAACGTCTATGGATGAATATGAATCGCACCGATCGAAAGGTAATGTTGACTCTTGCAAACGGGAACAACCCCTTAACCGACAGATCTGTACCATCCAGCACGGCGTTCAGTTCTATTAAGCGCTTGTTGAAACAGGGATATGTGATTAAGACTACTGGCTATGAACTTGAAGATCCGTTCTTTGGTGAATGGATTTTGGGAAATTAAGTAAAACTGATGTATTCTCGTTTTTTTAAGCGTCCTATCGATTTCTTCTGTGCGCTCGCGGCAATATGCGTGTTGAGCCCGTTGCTTGTGTTGCTCACTGCTGTCGGTGCCGTTAAAATGAAGGGCAATCCCTTTTTTACGCAACCGCGCCCCGGTAAAGACGAAAAGATCTTCAAGCTGGTCAAGTTCCGTTCTATGACCAACGAACGCGATGCTACGGGCAAGTTGCTACCCGATGACGTTCGCCTGAACGCTTACGGCAAGTTCCTGCGCAGCACCAGCCTGGATGAACTCCCGGAACTGTTCAACATTCTTAAGGGCGACATGGCTGTAATTGGCCCGCGCCCGCAGCTGGTGCGCGACATGGTCTTTATGACCCCGGAACAGCGCAAACGCCATACCGTACGGCAGGGGCTTAGTGGCCTCGCGCAAATCAATGGTCGTAACGCCGTGACTTGGGAAACCAAAATCGCCTTTGACTTGCAGTATATCCAGAACATTACCTTCTGGGGGGACGTGAAGATTATCCTCACTACGCTGAACAAGGCGTTCATTAAGCGCTCGGACATTACCGAAGAAAATTGCGATACCGCCACCGATCTTGGCGACTACCTGCTTGCTTCTGGCAAGATTACCCGCGAAGAGTATGACCGGGGCCAGGCCGAAGCCATGCGGCTGATACAGGAGGCGGGGTAATGCTTTACAAATTAGCTCACATTCTTCGAGATAGATTCGGATTTCTTTGGAATTTGATAGAATGGGGCAACGCCTTTGTCTTTGCGTTGACCCATAAATCGGCACTGAATAAAATTCCTGCAATATTGAAGGAATGTTCTGGACAGTATACGCTCCGCATGGCAGAATGTGCCGATGCAGCCCCCTTGGCGGAATTCTTTTCGGAACAACCCGAAGAATCTTTTGAGTTCTTTAAGCCCCATGCATTCGACGAAAAGACTCTGGCAAAAATCATTCGCAATAAAGCTTTTTTGACTTTCTTGGTTTTAGATGGCGAAAAGATTGTAGGCTATTTCTTTTTACGCTGCTTTGTGAATGGAAAGAGCTTTAGAGGTCGTATTGTTGATTATCGATGGAGAAATAGAGGGATAGCTAAGTTGATGGGACTGGTGATGAATAAACTTATTGCTTTGCTAAATGTACGCTTGTTTGGTTCGATTTCTCCGGATAACTATGCTTCGCTTGAGTCAACAAAAGCTGTGAACGACATTCATGTTATAAAAGTATTGGATAATGGATATTATTATGTTGAATATTTGCCAAAGGAATAAATAATGAAAATCCTGTATGTAACAACAATTTCCAATACAATGACTTTTTTTGTTGAGCATATAAAAATGCTTATGAAGGAAGGGCATACTGTTGATTTGGCTTGTTCTAGTGCGTTAAAGCCCGTAAATCCTGTATATAAAGAAATTGGCTGTAATATTTATGATATTCCTTTTTCAAGATCTCCGTTGAGTAGGAAAAATTTGACTGCATATAGGATGCTTAAGCATCTTATCGAGACTGGGCATTATGATATAGTTCATACACATACGCCGAATGCATCAATGCTTACGAGATTGGCTTGCCGTAAGGTGCGTAAACAAGGTACAAAGGTGTTCTATACGGCTCATGGCTTTCATTTTTTTAAGGGTGCGCCAATAAAGAATTGGCTGTTATTCTATCCTGTTGAAAAAATTTGTGCAAAATATACTGATGTTCTGATTACTATAAATAAGGAAGATTATGCATTGGCGCAAAAGAAAATGCATGCGTCAAAAGTATATTATGTTCCTGGTGTTGGTGTGGATTTGCAAAAAATTAGAGAAATCCAGAGCAATCGTGACGAAATGCGGTCTTCAATGGGTGTTCCCAAGGATTGTATTTTGTTACTTTCGATTGGTGAACTAAATTGTAATAAAAACCACCAAATTGTTGTACGAGCTTTAGCGAATCTAAAAAATTCTAATGTTCACTATGCTGTTGCCGGTGTTGGTAATCAGCATGATGAACTCTTGAAATTGGCTAAGTCGTTAGGTGTTGGGGATAGATTCCATTTGCTTGGTTATAGGACTGATGCTCTAAAGCTGTATAAAGCTGCGGATGTGTTTGTTTTCCCGTCGTTCCGAGAAGGCCTATCTGTTTCTATGATGGAGGCGATGGCCTGTGGCTTGCCGATTGTTTGCTCTGAAATTAGAGGTAATGTTGATTTGGTTCAAAATGGAAAAGGTGGTTTTTATTTTAAACCCGATAATTTAAATGCTGTCCAAGAAGTTCTTGAAAAAATAACCGAATCACCTGATTTAAGAAAAGAGTTCGGCTTATGGAATGGTGCTGCTATTGAAAACTTTGGAATAAAAAATGTCTTGGCAAATATGAAGGATATACTACTATGAAAATAATACATCTGTTAAATACAGGAAAGTTTTCTGGAGCCGAAAATGTCGCTTGCCAAATCATTGATTTGATGAGGCCTGATGTTGAATGCGTCTATTGCAGTCTTGACGGAAACATAAGGAATGTCTTAGAAAAACGAAATGTCATATTTGAGCCCATTTCGAGCATGTGTGTTCGGGAAATCAAACGTGTTATAAACAAGGTTAAACCGGATGTAATTCATGCACATGATATGCGAGCGTCTTTTTATGCTGCGTTAGCATGCGGATCTATACCCCTAATTTGCCACATTCATAACAACGCATACGATTCAAGAAGAATCAACTTAAAAAGTATTCTTTTCTTTTACGCAGCCTTAAAAGCAAAGCATATCTTTTGGGTTTCCGACACATCTTTTTCTGGTTATTGTTTTCATTCATTTCTATCCTCGAAGAGCTCAATTCTTCTGAATGTCATAAATGTTGAAAAAGTTTATGAAAAAATGAAATGCGATGTGAATTCTTATTCATATGACATCACTTTTATTGGACGACTAACATATCAAAAGAATCCAGAACGATTGATAGAAGTTGCAAAAAAATTGCTTAAAGTTTTACCGTCTTTCAAGGCGGCGATTATTGGGGATGGCCCTTTAAAAGGTGAAATGGAAAAACTGATTAAAGAAAATAATTTAGAAAACAATGTTTTTTTACTGGGTTTTCAAGAAAACCCATATAAAATACTTAAAGACTCAAAAGTGATGTTACTTGTTTCTAGATGGGAAGGCCTTCCTATGTGTGTTCTAGAAGCATTGGCATTAGGTGTTCCCGTTGTTTCGACGCCTACCGATGGTATAAGTTCTGTTATAAAGAACGAAAATAATGGATATATTTGTGAAAATGATGATGAAATAATTCTTAATTTGAAAAAAATTCTTAGTAATAACATTCTATATAACCAAATGCATGACAACTGCATTGAGAATGCTTTAAAACATAATGATAATGATCTGTACAAAAAAAAGATCCTAGAGGTGTATAAAAAAAGCAAGAGTAAATAAAAAAAAGGAGCAGTGATGAAAATAGTGTTCTATATAGGGTGGCTGGCAAGAGGTGGCGCAGAACGAGTCATTTCTACCTTAGCTAATATGTTGAATAAAGAAGGCTATTCATGCATTGTCGTAACATCGTATAAGGCTGAAAATGAATATCGGCTAGATGAAGGCGTTAAACGAATTGTTCTTGTTGAAGGTAATAAGCGCAATTTCCTGAAAGATAATATTAAACAGTTATGGGGCTTAAGAAAAATTTTGAAAAAAGAAGAGCCTCACACTGTAGTCTCTTTTATGGGGGAACCTAATTTTAGAATGCTTATAGCATCAATTGGAATCTCCTGTAGAAAAATTATATCTGTAAGAAATGATCCTTCTAAAGAGTATTCCCGCAAACTGTATCGTTTTTTGGCGAAAATTCTTTTTCCAATGGCAGATCATGTAGTCTTTCAAACTGAAGATGCAAAAAAATGGTTTCCTGAAAGAATTCAAAAAAAATCCAGTATTATTTTTAATCCTGTTGGAGAAACGTTTTTCCAAATGAAATATGATGGTTTTAGAAGAAATCTTGTTACGACAGGAAGACTTGTTCCTCAAAAAAATCATGAACTATTGATTAGAGCATTTGCTAAGGTCGTGAATGAGCTAGATGATGATTTATATATATATGGTGATGGTCCACTAAAGGAACATTTGATTAAGTTGGTTCATGATCTTAACTTGCAAGATAGAGTTTTTCTTCCAGGTGCAACAAAAAATGTTGCAGATGAAATCAAATCCGCTCGCATTTTTATTTTATCATCTGATTATGAAGGGTTGCCAAATTCTTTAATGGAGGCAATGGCTTTGGGAATACCATGTTTGTCTACTGATTGTCCTTGCGGCGGACCCAAAGCTCTTCTTAATGAAGAATATTTATTTGCTAAAGGCGATATACATGGATTGGCAAAGATGTTATCTAAAACCAGAAAAGCATCCTTTTTTGAAAAAAATTATAAAGTTGAAGTTGAATCCTTTAGGCTAAGCAATATATATGAGAAATGGATTAATGTGTTAGATTAGTGGAATTTCTAATGTTGGTGTATATTCTTAACTATTTATTTGTTTTAGTTTGGGGGTGTTTGAAGAATTGCCGATATACAGTAATTCTCATTGGAATTCAATTATTTGCCATTCTTGCATTTCGTTCTGATTCCTTAGGCGTTGATCTAGATAACTATGATTGGGAATATTCTTATTTACAAACTTTTTCGTTTAAGGAAATATTATTATCGTTACGACCTTTTTCGAATGCGCAAATGCTTGCTGGGGCCGAATCAGGGTTTGTTTTGCTAAATTGGCTTTTTGGATTTAGTGGATTAAGTTTTCATGCATTTTTGGTTTTTCATGCTGCTGTATGCGTGTCATCTGTCTGTTACTTTGTTTTTAAATATTCTCGGATTCCATGGCTAAGTTTAGCTATTGTCATTGCTTTGGGAATGCATAATTTAATGTTCTGTATTTTGCGACAATCTCTTGCAGTGTCAATACTCTATTTATCAATACCTTTTATTGTACAACGAAAATTTTTGAAGTTTTTAGGAATGGTTTTTTTAGCATCTCAGTTTCATGTTGTCTCTTGGTTCTTTCTTCCTTTATTTTGGTTGTCTAATATGACTGTTAATTATAAAAGAGTTTTAGCTATATTTGGTGCCTCTATTTTTATCTGTGTTGCAAATTCATTTATTTATAATTTCTTTTTTTCAAATGTTTTTGCTGTATTTGGAAAACCATATGAGCTTGGATCGGGAATGACGTATAACAATATGTTTGTTTTTATGTCTTTAATATGTATTGTTATTTTTTTCTTTTATGGAAAAGAAATGGTGTTTAATAAAATAGAAACAACCCTGTTTTGGGGAGCTTTGTTGTCTGTCCCTGTGCAAGCTTTTGGATTTTTTATTCCTATTTTCTCTAGAGCTGCTATAGGTATTTTTTTGCCAATGTCTTCTATATTAATATCTAATATGATTGCAAAAGAAAAAAAGGAGCGTGTTTTCTTTTTTTCGTTTATGTGTTTTTTACTTTTCTTTGGTTATTATTTATTTGTGTCTAGTTCTTCAAACCTTCATATAATTCCTTATAGGTCTATTTTTGAGTAATAATATGAGTAAATTGACTAAAATTGTTCATTTTTTAAAAAATGATCGGCGAACTTTTTTTGCAATTTTATTGCGAAAATATGGTTTCTTTTTGC
This sequence comes from Fibrobacter sp., assembly GCF_045131395.1. Taxonomy (GTDB): domain Bacteria; phylum Fibrobacterota; class Fibrobacteria; order Fibrobacterales; family Fibrobacteraceae; genus Fibrobacter. Next base: position 346,615 of record NZ_JBGUQY010000046.1, read on the forward strand.
CAGACAAATTGTATTTGAACCTAATGTTTTATATTGAAATAGGGGAAAAACTTAATTTAAAAAATCCTAAAACATATAATGAAAAACTGCAATGGCTGAAATTGCATGATAGAAACCCACTTTATTCAGTGTTGGTTGATAAATATGCTGTAAAAAAATGGGTGGCTGATAAAATTGGAAAGCAATATCTTATTCCGACGATCGGGGTGTGGAATCAATTTGATGAAATTGATTTTGAAAAATTACCAAATCAATTTGTTTTGAAATGTACACATGATTCAGGAGGTCTAATTATTGTAAAAGACAAACATAATTTTGATGTGGCTTCTGCTAGAAAAAAAATAGGGACATGTTTAAAACAAGAATATTATTATTCAAGTCGTGAATGGCCGTATAAAAATGTAGTTCCTAGAATTATTGCGGAACCGTATATGGAGGATGAATTTGGGGAACTGAAGGACTACAAATTTTTTTGTTTTAACGGAGAAGTTAAAGCACTTTTTATTGCGTCGGATCGACAAAATGAGACTGACGAAACAAAATTTGATTTTTTTGATAGAGATTTTAATCATCTGCCATTTACAAAAGGTCATCCAAATGCAAAAAAAGTTCCAGATAAACCGCTAATGTTTGAAAAAATGATTGAGTTGGCAGAAAAAATGTCAAAAGGAATACCACATGTTCGGGTTGATTTTTATGAAATTGGAATGGATATATATTTTGGAGAAATGACTTTTTTTAGTGGTGGGGGCTTCGTGCCGTTTGAGCCGGAAGAATGGGATTATACATTTGGGTCGTGGATTAATTTATAAAAAAACTTTAAAATAATAGGACGTTATTATGCTTTCGCAAAAACGAAAACTTCATTTAACATCTGGATTTGCCTTGTTTATGCAAATCTTTACGATGGTGTATGGTTTCGTTTTGCCAAGATTATTTCTAGAATATTACGGCAGTGCTGTAAATGGGTTGGTTTCTTCTATAACACACTTCCTAGGCTTTATTACACTTGCAGAATGTGGCGTAGGGGCAGTTGTCCAGTCTGCTCTTTATAAACCTTTGGCACAAAAAGATACTTCTGAAATATCACGGATTGTTATTTCTGCAGAACATTTTTTTAGAAATATTGCCAAACTTTTGTTATGTTATACGATTGTTTTGACAGTTCTTTTTCCTAGTATAATTAATGAGCAATTTGATTTTATTTATACAGGTAGTTTGATTCTCATAATTTCAATATCTTCTTTTGCACAGTATTATTTTGGTATAACATATCGCCTGCTGCTTAATTCGGATCAATTTGGATTTGTTCCTATATGTGTGCAAATTATCGCGTTATCTTTAAATCTTGTACTGAATGTTATTTTGATGAAATTGGGCTTTTCAGTGCATGTTGTTAAATTCGCGTCCTCATTCGTTTTTCTTCTTCAGCCATTAACAATTTCCTTTATAGCTAATAGATGGTATCGAATTGATAGATCTTGTAAACCTGATAAAACCGCTATACCTCAAAAATGGAATGGTTTGGCACAGCACATTTCTTCTGTTGTTTTGCAAAGCTCTGGAGTTGTTGTTTTGACTTTTTTATCAACACTTGAGAATGTATCTGTTTATACAATTTATAATTTAGTTATTGTGGGAGTTCGTTCTTTGACGATGTCTTTTACTAGTGGAATGCAGGCATTCTTAGGAAATATTTTTGCAAAAGGTGATTTGAGTCTTTTTAGGAAAAAATTTGATTCATTTGAATGGCTTTTGCATTTTGTTGTTTCTATTGTATTTTCGATAACAGCTGTTTTAATTGTTCCGTTTGTTAAGGTTTATACCAAAGGAATAACTGATGTAAATTACATTGTTCCTTTATTTGGTATGATATTAACTTTAGCCTGGGGAATGTATTGCATTCGTTTACCTTACAATATTGTTGTTCTTGCTGTCGGTCATTACAGGCAAACCCAATTAAGTGCCATTATTGAAGTCATTTTAAATTTATTCGTTTCCGTATTGCTAGTCATACAATGGGGGATTGTTGGTGTGGCTGTTGCAACTTTTGTTGCAATGGTGTATAGAACATGTTATCTTGCATGGTATGTTTCTAGAAATGTTGTTCAACGAAGTTTATTCTTTTTTGTAAAACATATTTGTGTGGACATCATTTCGGTTGCGGTATTTTTCGGCATTCTTTTTTTAGTTTATGGTGTTGTTAATGAGATTTCGCCAAATTCTTATAATGAGTGGTTCTTGCATGCGGCTAAAGTTTCGATAATCGGAATTTTGTCAATAACGGGGGTTAATTGTGTGTTTTATTATGAAAAAACATCAGAATTGGTAAAAAAAATATTGAATAAAAGTTGATATTGATAGGGATTATACTACTTTTATTTTTTAGATATGCAGGTTTTTATGTCTGAAGAAAAAAATATCGCAAACAACAATTTACACGTTCCTTTAGCTCAGTTGAGCAATTCATCAACTCTTTTTGAGGCTCTTTCCTTAATTTGGTTGAAGAAGTTTGTTGTTTTTTTGTTCTCGCTTGCCGCAATAATTATTGGTGCTGGCTACGCCATGTGGGTTCGTCCACAGTACACAAGCGATGTTCTTTTACAGGTGAATGTTAAGGGAGGAAGCAGTAAAGCAACAAAAGCTTTTGGTGAAATGGGGGCTGTTCTTGAAATGGCTAGTCCTGCTGATGCAGAAATTCAACTCATCAAAAGCCGAATGGTACTTAGTTATGTTGTAGCAGCTGAGCATATGCACATAAAGGCGGTCCCTATTGGTTTTTGGGATAGGCTTACGCATAAAGAAGGACGAATGGATATTGATTCATTAAACATTCCTTTGAAGCTTCGTGCGAAAACATGGACTGCTATTGTGAAAGACAGCAATTCCTATTCTTTAATCAATCCTGAAGGTAAGTCAATTCTTGAAGGTAAAGTAGGAAAACTTTATACCATTAAGCATGCAAATGATACACTTTCGATTCGAGTGAATTATATGGATGCAAACATTAATCAAAAATTTAAGCTCATTCAAGGTTCTCGGTTGAAGGCAGAACGAACTTTGGAGAGGGTTCTGAATGTTACTGAAAAGGGAAAACAAACGGGAATCATCTCAATTCGTTTTAGCCATCGCTATCCTGATCGTGCAGCCTCTATTTTGAATACCATAGCAAAGACTTATTTGCGACAAAATGTAGAGATGCGCAGTGCCGAAGCTGAAAAAACATTGGAGTTCCTCGAAAGTCAGTTGCCTGGTGTTAAGGCTAAATTGGATAGTGCAGAAAAGATTCTAGCCGATTATCGTTACAGCATAGGTTCTGTGGATATTGGTGGCGAAACAAAAGCCCACTTGGATAAAGAAAGCCAGCTGCAGCGCCAGATTATGCAATTGGAGCAAGAACGACAAGCTGCCATGCGTTTATTTAAGGCGGAGCACCCGAATGTTCAGACTATTATAAAACAGCAAAATAAGCTACGAGCCGAACTGGCTCAACTCAAGAAGAATGCCGAAAAGATGCCTTTGACTCAGCAAGAAGTGAACCGCTTACAAGAAGAAGTGGCGGTGAACAATGAAGTCTATACCAATATGCTGAACAATATTCAGCAGTTGCGTGTAGTCCGTGCCGGTGAAGTGGGGAATGTACGCATTGTGGATTTTGCTCAAATAGAGCAGGTTCAAAGTAAGCCTAATAAAACTCGTATATTAATGACGTCTGCAGCAGTAGGTTTTTTATTAGGCGTTTTATTTGTATTTCTAATGCATATGCTCAAAAATGGTGTGCGTAGTTCCTCTGAAATTGAGCGTGAAACGGGCTTGAGCGTATTTGCAAAGATTCCTCAATCTGCTAATAAAATATTGCGTGGACACCGGCATCTGCACCATGGGCGCCCCTTTGTATTGCAAGAATGTGATGATAGTGTTTGTGAGGCGTTCCGCGCTTTACAGACTGCCTTGGCTTTCTTGATGCCCAATCCGGAGCATTCGGTGATTTTGGTCATGGGCCTTATTCCGGGTGCGGGCAAGAGCTTTGTTTCTTTGAATTTAGCCGCAACCATGGCCGCTAGTGGCAAAAAGATTTTATTGATTGATGCCGACATGCGCCGCGGTGTTATTCACAGTGGGTGTAAGTTCGGCTTGGCAGATGTGCTGCTTGGCTTGGCGACGCTGGATACTGCAGCTGTTTCTAAATACGAAGATAATTTGTTTGTGATGAACGCGGGCAAGACAAAACTTGCCGCCTGCGAATTGTTGCGTGGCGATGCCATGGATAAACTGCTGAAAGAAGCCCGCCAAAAATATGATTTGGTGATTGTGGATACTCCGCCGCTGAATTTGGTGACCGATACGGAACTGATTTGCCCTCTGGTGGATTACTCCTTGTATGTGCTACATTATGGTCGCCACAGTATGGAAGAAATCAAGGAAACCGTCGAACGAGTGAAGCGTTATTCCGATAAGCCGGGTGCAATCGTAATGAACCATTGCGAGCGCGAACCGGGCCGTTATGGCTACGGGGATTATGGCAAGGGACGCTACGGAAAGTAAAATTTTTTGTGGAATATTCTACTTTGGATTAAAAAATAGGCGTAAAAGCCTGTTTTTGTGAGCGTCCGCACTTTACGAGGGGTGCGGAAAAATATATATTTGTAAAAAAAAATTAGGTTGGTTGAATATATGAGTATTTTCACGAAAATCGCTGTTTTGGGCCTGGTCGCTGGTTTGGCCTGTTCTTTCGCTGCCGAAGAGGGTGAGGTTCTTGGCAAATACGGTGCCGTGACCATCAAATACTTGAATGGTAAAAGGACTGCCATTTTCGATGCCGATTCTAAAGAAACAGTCGAAATCACCGAAGATGTGGTGGCTGACTCTTTCTACTATAGTCGCAATTTCTCTGGGGAATGGGGAAAGCCGGCGACAATTATGTTCCCATTTGTTATCCAAAATGGTTGCATGAGTGAATGGGCTAGTATTTCTAAGATTGATAATATCGTAAATGCTCAAACATGGGCTATTTATGCAAGTCCCGTCCAAGATACTGAAGCGAATACGCCTTATTTTTTACGTGTGAGTAAAGATCATATATCTTTAGCTAATGATCACTGTTACCCGATTACTTTGAATACCACGACTGGTGGTAACAAAGCATATGCCTTTGGTCCGTGGGAGTTTACGGGAACCTATACTTACAAGGCTTGGGAAACGGGCGATCCGGAACTGGGCTACGTTTATGGTTTTGCCGCTAAAGAAAAAGAAGTTGACGGAAAGATGATTCATCAAGGTCAATTTGTTAAGGGTAAGGCGGGGGCCTATGTCCGTCCCTTGCGAGCCTATATGAAGTACAATCCCAAGAAAAAGGCTCTCTCTAAGGATGCCGATGGTGAATCGGTGGCCGCTTTGACTCCCGATGAATTGCCTGCAACAATTGATGTGATTTTCTTGGATGAAAATGGCCAAACTACGGCAATCCATTCCTTGAATACCTATACCGGTGAGTTCACCAATAGCTCTACGGGTTGGTACGACATGAAGGGCCGCAAGCTCAATAAGAAGCCGACCGTTAAGGGTAATTACTTCTATAACGGCAAGAAAGTGACCATCAAGTAGGGGGCGGCAATGAAGACTGAGTTTTGGAAAAAAGAATACGTGGCGCCCAAGATGACCATCCTGGATATGCGCGGCGAAATGAGCCTGCTTGCAGGTTCTGGTCCTTTTGACGATGGTTCCGATGCCGACGAGTACGATGACGAATTCGGCTTTAACCTTAATAAAGGGACGGACCGCCACGCGTAGTAGCGCTGTACGCGATAACCGTTTGTCCGCTGTATTTTTCGACCTGTTGCGGACGGCCTTAGGCGATGCGCCGGGTGAATTGGTCGAATTGAATGCCGAAGAGTGGAACGGGCTGTATAAGCAGGTTGCCCGTCAGTCACTCCTCGGCGTTGTTTTTTATGGGCTGCAGCGGGTGTACCCCGATATAGAAAGCCGGATGCCCAAGGACCTGTACCTTAAGTGGTTTTACCAGGCCGAGGCCATTCGCGGGCTGAACCAGACCCATTACGAACTTTCAAAAAAGTTGACGTCGCTTTTTGCTGAGCAGGACGCGAAGTCCGTTATTCTTAAGGGACAGTCCAATTCGCGGATCTACCCGGACAAGTTTATTCGGCAGACTGGCGATATCGATATTTGGGTGGCAGGTGGCCGCGACAGGGTGGTCTCGTTGCTTTCTCAGATGGGGTTGCTAGAGAAGGGGAAGTTCTCTGCACATGAGGTGACTCTCCCCAGGGATGTTTTCGGGGTCGATGTAGAGGTACACTTTAACTACATCTACGATTGTCGGAACCCCTTTGCGAACAAACGCTTAAAACAGATTCTTTCGTACGAAATTGAGAATCCGGTGGCGGTGGGCGAGGGGTTCAACGTGGCTTCGAATAAATTCTCGCTGCTGATGCAGCTTTCGCATATTCGCAAGCATTTGCTGGGGCAGGGGGTGGGTTTCCGCCAGATTATGGACTATGCGGTGCTGCTGCAGGCGTCCAAGGAGTCGGAACGTGCCGAGGTCAGCGAGGCGCTGGCCAAGACGGGGCTTAGGCCCATGGCGGGGGCGCTCATGTGGGTGCTTTCGGAATGTCTCGGGCTAAAAGACGAATACCTGCTCTGTGCTCCGGATGCTTCGCGCGGGCGTGTTCTGCTTGCAGAAATGTCCGATGACGGGAACTTCGGCAAGAATGCCAAGCGCAAGCGCGGCGGCGTATTTATGTGGTGGGTGAGGAACAGGCTGCGCCTGGTGCGCATGCTGTCTTTCGATTTTCCCGAGGTTTCTTGGTTCTTGCTCCGCTATTGGGGCGTGTTCCTGTACTATATACCAAAACGCCTGTACTTGTTGTACAAGTACAAGCGTTAATTTGCTTAAAGTTTTTGTTGGCGGTTACTTGAACTTGGCGGAGAAATTTGCTCCGTTGGTGACTTGCACCTTTCTCGGGTTTTCGGTATTGCCGTCGGTCCAGCCGTCGAAAATTCTTCCGGCTTCGGGAACGGCCGTGAGAACCATGTCTACGTCGGCAAAGAATTTACCCTGGTAGTTGGAGCTGGGGAGGCGCATTCCGTCGACCAGGACGGTGCCGCTGCCGCTAGCTGCGATGGTCACGGTAGCTTCGCTCTGGAGGTTGAAATAGGTGGCAAGTTCCTGCCTGAAGGTTTCGGTGCGGTTCTGGGCGAATCTCAGGATGTCGGCGCCGGAAGGAGACCAGTTGTACTTTGCCTGGTTGCGGGGCCAGCGCTGTTCGTCGCGGGACTGTTCGGAGCTGGGGAGCATTTCCAGTTGCTTCTTGATGGCCTGCTGGACCTTTTCGTAGGTCAGGTAGTCGTTCAAGAGGATGCAAGCCTGGTTGATGAACAGGTGCCTGAAATCGGGGTTTTCCAGGAGCTTCTTGAGCATGTTGCCGATGGTGGTATTGCCGCCCATGCCAAAGCCCATGCCGCCGCCGATGCCGCCTTGGCCCGGGGTGGTCTGGTTGCCGCCATTGTTATTTTCGGTGGCGCTACCCAGTACCCACTGGAACATGTTCTGGCTTTCGGTGTCGAAGCCCATGATGCCCGGGGTAAAGCCGTAACCGTGGTCCACGTCGAAGATCATGAACTTGAAGGGGTATCCGTTCTGCGGGCTGCCCCAGGCGCGAATGTTGTTGTTGGGCCAGTCGCCGTTGTGGATGTACATTTCGGCGACCATGTACTGGGCGAAACTGTTGACGTTCAGCTTTTCCTTGAGCTGGGCGTAAGACTGGTTGTTCTCGCCGGCGAAGTTGCCGCCGGTAATGGAATTTACCACCTGGCCGAATTCGGTGCTGGAGGCCCCGTTGGTACCGCTGGGGGCCCATCCGTTGACGCAGCCCTGGTCGCCATTGGCGCAGTTCTTGACCACGTTGATGCTCTTGGAATCGATACCGTAGTTGGTTTCGACAAAGCTTCTGTTCAGGCGTTCGCGCAGGTCGTGAATGCCGAAGTATTCGCCGTTGTAGAACACCACTACCTGGAGGCTACGCTGGTAATCCACGTCGGTGCCTTCCATCAGGCTCACCAGCATGGGGTCGCCAAAGTAGTCGGTCCAGAAACGGTTGCCGTTGTTGCGCAGGTTGAAGCTCTTCATCTTCTTGGCTTCGGGGCGGGTCTTGAAGAAAGAATACTTGAGAACCTTGTCGCCGTAGTCGTCGTTGTCCATCTTGATGGCGACGCTCTTCTTGGGCTTGTAGCGGCTGTAGTTACCGATAATCGAGATGCCTGCGTCGATTTCCCAGGTCTTTTCGGTGGTAGAGCTTCCGTTTTCGAAGTATTCCACGTGTACGGGGAATTCGTCGTCTCTCCAGAAGTTTGCCTGCTTGCAGGGTTCTGTACATTTGGGGTTGTTGGTGTCATCGCCACCGACTCCGCCCCAGTTGCCCATGCCAGGATTATTGGTCAAGTCGCCCGTGGCGTACAGACCGTCGGTAGAGTCGAACATGTCGTGGTGATTCACGGTAAGGGCCACCACGGGCATCGACACGTTTTCGCCGATAAAGTAGGTCTGGGTGGTGGTATCGGCCGCCTGGCCGTTCACGAATTCAGAGCAGCGGATAACGGTGTTCTCGGTAATCTGCTTGGCCTGCGTAAGCTGTTCGGAGGCCTGAGTGGGGAAGGAGCCGTCGAAGGTGCAACGGATTTCGCCACCCTTTTGCGGAGTCGGCGGTTCAATGGTCAGGCTGGAATAGAAACCGGCCTTCGGCAAGAAGGTTTCCTTGGCCTTGTGGTTGTCTTCGTATTCCTTCAGGCTACTGGAAGACAGGTAGAGAATGTCTCCCGAAGAAGAACTCTGGGTAGACGGGTTCAAATTGGGGTTCTGGGGGTCGGTGCCGTTGTTTGCCGAAGACGATGTAGGCGTGGTACCGCCCTGGTTGGGGATGTTTACCGGAATCGTGTCGATCTTGCCGGTGTTGGGATCGGTCACCTCGATGCCCGGGACTGTCTCGCCGGTTTCGGGATCCACGTAAGGAACGGTAGGTTTGGTTTCTCCCGTTTCAGGGTTTACGTATTCACCCGTATTCGGGTCGATATAGGGGGATTCTGGCTCTAGCGTGCTGGTGCCCGGATCGACGACGGAGGTCGAATCGTCAGATTTGTCGGAGCAACCAATGAATAATGTACCGGCAACGATAATAGGTAAAAGAACTGATTTTTTTTGCATAACAAGCCCCTGGCTTTTGGCCATTTCTCTCAACACCGATTCTTAAAGTAACAAGATTTTTTTTGAAAAGTGTATTGTTAATGTATTATTTACAGCTTTTTCTTTTGAGTTGATGCATATCACATCTGTTTAAGATTTTTGTGGGGTAAAAAGTTCCGAAATCTTTAATTCTTGAAAATTTCGCAGGATTTTGTGTAAAAAATGTGCGAGGTGAGTCCATGATGCCATGGATGCCGTAGGCATCAAAAATCCCCGCTTTGAGGGCGGGGAGAGATGGCGAAATATGCTCGCCAAAACGGGCGAATTAGCCCGAAAATGTTCTTACTTTTTGCAGCACTTGCATTCGGCGATGCACTTGTATGCGACACCGCCGATCACGCCACCGAGAATCGGGGCTACCCAGAAGAGCCAGAGCTGCTTGATGGCAGCGCCGCCAACGAACACGGCCATGGCAGTAGAGCGGGCCGGGTTCACGGAGGTGTTGGTCACCGGGATAGAGATGAGGTGAATGAGCGTGAGGCAGAGACCGATTGCGATTGGAGCAAAGCCTGCCGGAGCGCGGCCATCGGTAGCGCCCATGATCACGAACAGGAAGATAGCTGTGAGCACGGTTTCGATGAGGAATGCGGAGAGCATGCCAGAGGTCTTGCCGCCAAAGGCGTTCAGGCCGTCCTTGAGGGAATCGGACCAGCCGTTGGTAGCGAAGGCGCCGATGCCAGCGTTGGTGAGGTCGGGGCATGCTATTGCGTAAAGCAGGGCTGCTGCAATGATACCGCCAATCACCTGGGCGGCGATGTAGGCCGGAGCTTCCTTAGCCGGGAAGCGGCCGCCTGCAACCTGACCGAGCGTAACAGCCGGGTTCAAGTGGCAACCGGAAATGTGGCCAATCGCATAAGCCATGGTGAGCACGGTAAGGCCGAAGGCGAGGGACACGCCCACGTAGCCGATACCAGTAGTCGGGACGCCGCAGGCGAGAACAGCTGCACCGCAGCCGCCAAACACAAGCCAGAACGTGCCGATAGCTTCGGCAATGGCGCGAGTAGAAAGTTTCATTTGATTTTCTCCATATTGAGGGTTGGGGGTTAAGAGTCTGTTTTCAATTTAGTAAAAGAGTTTTTTGAAATAGGGTTTTGGGGTGTGAAAAAAAGTTTTCGTGAGTAAACACACACTCTGGGTAAAAAAAAGAAAACCCCGCTTTCGCGGGGTCTTTCTAGAAGTCCGATTTAGTCGGTCGACTTTACGGACTACTTTTTCTCGGCAGTCTTGGGCATCTGCACGGAGATGTGGATGTCCTGCAGCTGCTGCAGATCCACTTCGCTCGGGCACTGGTCCATCGGGCTAGAAGCGCTGGTGTTCTTTGGGAATGCGATGAAGTCACGGATGGATTCTTCGCCTTCCATGGTAGCCACAACGCGGTCGAGACCGAATGCCAAACCACCGTGCGGAGGAGCGCCGTACTTGAAGGCGTCGACGAAGAAGCCGAACTTTTCCTTCACCTGTTCTTCGGAGAGGCCGAGCAGGCGGAACACCTTTTCCTGGACTTCCGGGTTGTGAATACGGATAGAACCGCCACCGATTTCAACACCGTTAAGCACGAGGTCGTAAGCTTCGGCGTTGCAATCCTTCAGGTTGCCACCGAGCATCATGTCGAGGTGTTCAGGCAACGGGTTGGTGAACGGGTGGTGCATGGCCATGTAGCGGCCTTCGGTGTCGCTGTATTCGAACATCGGGAATTCGGTAATCCAGACAAATTCGCGCTTCTTCGGATCGCGGAGACCCTTGATGCGGGCGACTTCCAAGCGGAGCTGACCCATAGCGGTTGCAGCAACCTTTTCCGGACCGGCGATGAAGAACATCATGTCGCCGCACTTGGCACCGACAGCGTCGCGGAGTTCGTTGAGCTGTTCAGTGGTGAAGAACTTGCCGACCTGGGTTTCCACTTCGTCGTTTTCCTTGACGCGCATCCACACGAGGCCCTTAGAACCGTACTTGGCAACGTAAGCGGTGAGTTCGTCGATCTGCTTGCGGGTGAAGTCCACGCAGCCCTTGGCGGCGATACCGCGGATCTTGCCACCGGCGGCAACGCAGTTCTTGAACACGCCGAATTCGGACTTGGCACCGATTTCAGACACATCGTGGATTTCGAGGTCGAAGCGGAGGTCCGGCTTGTCGGAACCATACTTGAGCATGGCTTCGTGCCACTTCATGCGGCGGATCTTCTTGGGCGGTTCGAAGTCCCAGACCTTGCCGAGAACTTCGGTCACGAACTTGTCGAACATGGCCATCACGTCGTCCTGGTCCACGAAGGACATTTCGACGTCGATCTGCGTAAATTCAGGCTGACGGTCGGCGCGGAGGTCTTCGTCGCGGAAGCACTTCGCAATCTGGAAGTAGCGGTCCATGCCGGCGATCATCAAAAGCTGCTTGTACTGCTGCGGAGACTGCGGGAGGGCGTAGAACTTGCCCGGGTTCACGCGGGACGGCACCAGGTAGTCGCGAGCGCCTTCCGGAGTGGACTTGCAGAGCACCGGAGTTTCAATGTTTTCGAAACCGTTAGAGTAGAAGAAGTCGTACACGGCCTTGAGGAAGCGGCTCTTGAGGAGGAGCTTCTTCTGGATCCACGGACGGCGAAGGTCGAGGTAACGGTACTGCAGGCGCAGGTCGTCGTTTTCCTTGCATTCTTCGTTCGGGTCGTTAATGGCGAGCGGAGAGGTGAGGGCGGCGTTCAAGATTTCGATCTGTTCGATCTTGACTTCGATTTCACCCGTGGCGAGCTTTTCGTTGGTGTTGCCTTCTTCGCGGGCGTAGACCTTACCGGTAACGGTGATCACGTATTCGTTGCGGAGCTGTTCGGCGGTCTTCATCACGTCGACATTGTAGTCCGGGTTGAAGACGATCTGGGTCTTGCCATACTTGTCGCGGAGGTCCACAAAAATCACACCACCATGGTCGCGGCGACGATCCACCCAACCGGCGAGTGTTACGGTCTGGCCAACATCTGCCTTGCGCAGCTGGCCGCAGTTATGAGTACGTTTCATAGTTGTATCCTTGAAGATAATTTTTCGGGGCAAAATATAGCAAAAGTGTGCAAGGTGAGTGATGCGCAAAAACTTGTTTTTGCATATCCGAGCCGCAGCCACGGACGCCGAAGGCGTCAATATTTATGCCAAAGGGGGAGGGGGTGCGCCAGTATGATTCCTGTTTAGCACTTTTGATGCGTTTGGGTGCTCTATGTTGGACCTTGGTCGGGGGTTGTATTTTTTTGAACATTTGTGTATATTTAGAAGAGGAGATTGATTATGTCCTACGATGTTCTGGAAAAAGAACTCCGGCTATTGCCGGAATCCTATCTTGAAGATGTATCCAAATACATCCAGTTTTTGCTTTTCCAGTATGAGCAGGAACGTATGGCTCCGCTTGCGGAATCTGAAGAGGAATTCCGGACTAAAATGAGAATGGGTCTGGATGATGTGAAAGAAGGTCGTTATACCTCGTTGCAAGAGGCTTTCGCGGACATTAAGCATAGCCACGCGTAATGGAATACAAGATCTTAGTAACTGAACGGGCAAAGTCCGACCTTGCTGGAATATACTCCTATATTTCTACAGAATTGCAGTCTGTCAGGACGGCGGACGATGTGATTGATTCTTTGCAGCGTGCGATGAGTGGTTTGTCTATTATGCCTAGTAGATATCACCGCTATATGGAAGAGCCTTGGTATTCTGAGGGTGTGCGTTATTTTTCAGTCCGCAATTTTTCAGTATTTTATACCGTGGATGAAAACTCGCGAAGTGTTTTCATTGTCCATGTGGTTTATTCTAAAAGAAATCTGCCGCAGGTTCTGTCGAAATAATATTTACATAAAATGTAAAGCGAGTTTCTTTGATTTACATAAAATGTAAATATTCAAATTTTTGAATTTGCTTAAATTTTCTCAAAATCGCTGATTTTGACCAACTTTAACAATTTTTGTAAAGTTGGCACATTTTTTGCATTAAAGGCACGGTTTAAAATAAAGAGAATCGAACTATGTCTTTAAGTTTTTCAAAATGGACCGGGTTGGGCAACGATTTCGTGCTTTATGAACCGGGTCAGACGCCGGAATATGGCGCTGCTTTTACAGAACGTGTCATTAAGCTTTGCGATCGCCGCTTTGGCATCGGTGCCGATGGCGTGGTCATCGTGACTCCGATGGATAAGGATGGTTGCTTGGTGCTTGACGGTATCAGCGATGGTCCTGTTGCAAAGGCAATGGCAAACGGCGTGGATTTCGAAATGCGCATCTTTAACGCCGATGGCTCCGAGGCCGCCATGTGCGGTAACGCCACTCGTTGCGTGGCAAAGTACATTCGCAGCCGTGGTCTTGCAAAAGATGCCAATACTAAAGTGTTTAATTTGCACACCAAGAGTGGCCTGGTAAAGCCTGCCCTTTTGGACGATGGCCGCGTGTGCGTGGACATGGGCCTTCCGAGAAACTTCTTGGGCTCCATCAAGCTCACGGCCGACAGCTTCGACTTTACAGCCGAAACGGTTTCCATGGGAAATCCGCATGCAGTAATCTTTGTGGATGACATTGAAAAGATTCAGCTTGAAAAGTGGGGAAGCATCTTGGAAGTAGATTCTCAGTTCCCCGATCGTTGCAACATTGAATTTGCGCAGGTAATTCCTGCGACTGGTTCCACGCCCACCCAAATCCGCATGCGGGTTTGGGAACGGGGTTGCGGAGTCACCATGGCCTGCGGTACCGGCAGCTGCGCAACCCTCGTTGCGGCCCAGCGCACTGGCCGCGTGGGCGTCGAAGCCGACATCGTATTGGATGGCGGCGTTTTGCATATCAAGCACGAAGAAGGCGGCCCGGTCCTCATGACCGGCCCTGCGGAGGAAGTCTTCAGGGGGACGATCGACTAAAAAAAGATTGCTTCGCCTTTGGCTCGCAATGACGTTTAACTTAAAGAAAACAAATAAATTATGAACGAATCCTATATAAATTCCAACTACGACCGCCTTCCTGGCTCTTACCTTTTCTCTACCATCGCCCGTAAAATCAAGGAATACCAGGGCGAACACGCCGATGCAGACATTATCCGCCTGGGTATCGGTGACGTGACCACGCCGCTCATTCCCGAAGTTATCAAGGCCATGCACAAGGCTGTGGACGAAATGGCTGTGAAGGACACCTTCCGCGGCTACGGCCCCGAACAGGGCTACGACTTTTTGCGCGAAGCAATCGTCCGTGGGGAATACACCGCCCGCGGCATCGAAATGGACCCGGGCGACATCTTCGTGAGCGATGGTTCCAAGTGCGATGTGGCTAATATCCAGGAACTCTTTTCAGAAAATGTAAAGATTGCCATCCCGGACCCTGTTTATCCGGTCTATTTGGACTCCAACGTGATGGCTGGCCGTACCGGAACCCTTCAGGCCGATGGTCATTTCTCTGAAGTCACTTACCTGGCTTCTACCGCCGAAAACAATTTCCAGCCGGATTTGCCCAAGAATCCGGTGCAGCTGATCTACCTTTGCAGTCCGAACAACCCCACGGGTACGGTTCTTAGTCGCGAAACTTTGCAGAAATTCGTGAATTATGCCAACGAAACGGGTTCTTTGATTCTGTTTGATGGTGCCTACAACTGCTATATTCAGGACGAATCGCTCCCGCACTCTATTTTCGAGATTCCGGGTGCCCGCACTTGCGCCATTGAATTCCGCAGCTTCAGTAAGACGGCCGGCTTTACGGGCGTGCGTTGCGCCTACACGGTGATCCCGCACGAACTTTCCAAGCTCCATGCCATGTGGAACCGTCGCCAGTGCACCAAGTTCAACGGCGTGAACTACGTGACCCAGCGAGCTGCCGAAGCCATTTATACCCCCCAGGGCTGGAAAGAAACCACGGAAGTCATCAAGGGCTATATGGATACCGCCAAGCTCATCCGCAAGGAACTGACGGCTGCCGGTTACACGGTCTTTGGTGGCGAACACGCTCCCTATATTTGGTGGAAGCTCCCCGAAGGTGAAAAATCCTTCGATTTCTTCGACAGGCTCCTTGCCACTTGCCAGGTGGTGGGTACCCCGGGTAGCGGCTTTGGCCCCTGCGGCGAAGGATATTTCCGCTTGACCGCCTTTGGTGACCACGAACGCACTAAAGTTGCACTGCAGAGAATCAAGGAAAAACTGTAGGAATTACTATCTTATGACCATGCCCTCTCCAATAGGTCCAGAAATTTCTGTCATCCAGAAGATTAGCGTCGCGATTATTCACGAACGCAATGTGGAGAAATTGCTGGAAAACGTACTCGGCATCTTGGAAGCTGAACTTGGAATGCTGCGCGGTACTTTCGCGCTCCTGTTCGGTGATACTCTTAAAATCGAAGCTTCCCGCGGTCTTGATGAATCTGAAAAACAGCGCGGCTCTTACCGCATGGGCGAAGGCATTACGGGCCATGTGGCTGAACGCGGCATTAGCCATGTGATTCCTGACCTGCGCAAGGATTCCCGCTTCTTGAACCGCACGGGTAGCCGTCATTACGAAACCCAGGTGGCCTTTATTTGCGTGCCGCTGATTCATGACGGCGAAGTAATCGGTACCTTGTCCATTGACCGCCCGGTCGATGGCTCTACGGATTTGGATCGCGACGTTGCCCTGCTTGAAATTATCGCGAACATTACGGGTGATGCCGCCAACGAATGCATCGAGTTGCACAACGAGCGTGAAACCATGCTCGAAGAAAACCGCAGGCTTCGCGATATGCTTTCGAACAATCCCGGCGACCTGGTGGGTAACTGCCGCGAAATGCAGATGATTTACGAACAGGTGCGCCAGGTGGCCCCCAGCGATGCTACGGTCTTGATTCGTGGCGGTAGCGGTACGGGTAAGGAAATGATTGCCCGTGCGATTGTGAATTTGTCTGCAAGAAAGGATAAGCCGTTCATTACGCTGAACTGCGCCGCCCTCCCGGAAAACTTGGTGGAAAGCGAATTGTTCGGTCACGAGAAGGGCGCCTTTACGGGTGCGGTGAATCGCCGCGTTGGCCGTGCAGAGGCTGCTGACGGTGGTACGCTTTTCTTGGATGAAATTGGCGACCTTACCATGCAGACTCAGGTGAAGCTTTTGCGCTTCTTGCAGGAACGCACCTTTAGCCGCGTGGGCAGTAACGAAGAATTGCATTCCGACGTGCGCTTCTTGGCTGCTACGAGCCGCAATTTGGAAGAGTTGATTTCTCAGGGTAAGTTCCGCGAAGACTTGTTCTACCGCTTGAACATTTTCCCGATTACCATGCCCGATTTGGCAAAGCGCAAGTCCGACATTATCTTGCTGGCAGAGCACTTCATCGAAAAGATGAACCTGCGCTACAACAAGAAGGTGGCACGCCTTTCGACGACCGCCATCAACTTGCTCATGAGCTACCACTGGCCGGGTAACGTGCGTGAACTGGAAAACTGCATCGAACGTGCAGTGCTTACCGCCACGGACGACTGCGTTCACAGTTACAACTTGCCGCCTTCGCTGCAGACAAGCCTGAGCGTGGGCTCGGTGGATGTTTCTGGTGCAAAGATTGCCCCGCTGGATGTAATGATGAACAATTACGAGCGAGAAATCATTACCGAGGCTATCAAGCGCAATAACGGTAACCTTTCTGCCGCGGGCCGCGACTTGGGTGTGTCTCCGCGCATGATGAATTACCGCATGAACAAGCTTGGAATCAAGTCCAACCATTGACTGCGCCCGAACTAATCTATATTTAGGTTATGTTTGGATTTTACCGATTCGCATCTGTCGCCCCGACCTTGAAGGTCGCCGATACCGCCAATAACACGGCTGAAATTATCCGCTGTGCCACCGAGGCTGTCAAGAACGAGGCAGCCTTTGTGGTGTTCCCGGAACTTTGCATTACGGGTTATACCTGTAGCGACTTGTTCCATCAGGAGCTGTTGCTCAAGAAGAGCGTGGAATCGCTCCAGAAGATTGCAGGGGCTTTTGCAGATAGCGATGCGGTGATTGCGGTGGGTTTGCCGCTCCGTATGTTCGGTTGCCTTTATAACTGCGCCGCCTTTGTGCAGCGCGGAAAGCTTGTGGCCGTGACGCCCAAGATCCATTTGCCGAACCAGCGCGAATTCTACGAGAAGCGCCATTTCTCCAGCGGTCGCGATTTGTTGCGTGGTGCGTTGAACGGGGCTGCGCCGGTTTGCCCGGTGGAAGGCTTTGGCGATGTGCCGGTGACGAACTTCTTTACGGTGAAGGGCAACGGCTCTGAAATCCGTGTGGGCGTTGAACTTTGCGAAGACTTGTGGACGGCGGTGCCGCCCAGCGGTGAACTTGCTTTGGCCGGTGCGAACGTGATTTTGAACCTGTCGGCAAGCGATGCCTTGGTGGGCAAGTGCGATTACCGCCGTAACCTGGTGCTTAATCAGTCGGCACGCTGCATGGCGGCTTATGTGTACGCTTCTGCGGGCGTTCATGAATCTACTACCGACATGGTGTTCAGCGGTCATTTGATGATTGCCGAGAACGGTAGCATGATTGCTGAAAATAAGCAGTTCAATCGCGAATCCGAAATTATTTACGCCGATGTGGACGTGGATCGCCTGAATATGCAGCGCCTGAGCGAAGGCTCTTTCCAAGACTTTGACAGCCGCAGCTTCTATGCGCGGGCGGCGAGTTTCGATGGCCTGCGTTCCATCGATTCGTTGAAGTACCGCTTTGTTTGCCCCACGCCCTTTGTGCCGGGCAATATCGAAACTCGCGACAAGTCCAGCACGGAAATTTTCAGCATCCAGTGCGCTGGACTTGCGAAGCGACTCGAAGCGTCGCATTCTGCCCGCGCCGTCATCGGTCTTAGCGGCGGCCTGGATTCTACGCTGGCGCTGCTTGTGGTTGCAGAAACCTTCAAGCTGCTGAAACGCCCGGCCACTGAAATTTTGGCTCTTACCATGCCGGGCTTTGGCACTACCAAGCGCACCAAGAATAATGCGGTGACGCTGGCGGAACTCTTGGGCGTGGAACTGCGTACCGTTGACATTCAGAAGGCTTGCATGCAGCACTTTGCAGATATCGGTCACAATCCCGAGACTCTCAACGTGACTTACGAAAACGTGCAGGCCCGCGAACGCACCCAGATTCTCATGGATATTGCCAACAGCGAAGGCGGAATCGTCATCGGTACCGGAGACCTTTCTGAAATTGCTCTCGGCTGGAGCACTTATAATGCCGACCATATGTCCATGTATGCGGTGAACTGCGATATTCCGAAAACGCTGGTGCGCCACATCGTGGATTGGTATGCCGATAATTCTGGCGCAGAACTGAAGGCCGTGCTCAAGGATATCTTGGATACGCCGGTGTCGCCGGAACTGTTGCCTGCCGATGCGAACGGACAGATTGCCCAGAAGACCGAAAGCATCTTGGGCGCCTACGAGATTCACGACTTCTACCTGTACCATTTTGCCAAGTACGGCGCCGCTCCTGAAAAGCTGCTGTTCCTTGCGAAGTATGCCTTTGCGGGCAAGTTCAGCGACGATGAGTTGAAGAAGGCTTTGACCGTATTCGTCCGCAGGTTCTTTACGCAGCAGTTCAAGCGCAGCTGTATTCCTGACGGCCCGAAGGTGGGTACGATTTCGCTGTCGCCCCGTGCCGATTGGCGCATGCCCAGTGATTCAAGCTTCAGCGATTGGCTCTAGTAGCCGTAACCTTTGAAAAAAAAACTCCAGCTTGCGGCTGGAGTTTTTTTGTGTAATTAGAGATCCCAGTTAGGAATTTTTGTGTAGGTGATGGGGACTAGGTAGAAGACTTGCTCCTTGAATTTGACGTAACGGGCGCCAGTGTTCTCTAGCTTCAGATCGAAGGTGTGGTTGTAGATTGTGCATGTGCATTTGCTTGCGCTGGTGATGTCATAGTAGTCCAGGAACAAGGTGTCGTTGACCACTTTCTGGGAGACCTTTGCCGTGATGTCGCAATAATCTTCCACAAAATTCATCTGCAAGACAGCCCTGCCGTTTTCGTAGACGGTCAAGTCGGCTTGCGGGAGTCCGTCAACGGAAGATTTTTCAGTAGCGATCTTTTCCATGCAGGCTCCGCGGCTCAGTCCGTATTGTTCCAGCTGGTTGATTGGATTTGTCCTTATATAGTCTTCGGCCATGATGATGCGTAATTTATTGCCCGTATTCAATTGGTCATCCATGACAAGCACTTTGGCGTTAGCGATGGACGGATCTGCCTTGACCTTGAATGTGAGTCGTGATGGGCAGACACAATCCGTGGCTTTGGGCGAGGTGGTCTGTTTCACCTTCGGCTTTAAATAGAGCGTGTCGTCGACAGCCGTGATATCGATGCTCGAGGTAATCGGGAGTTCGATGGGGCCGGTAAATCCATTGATGAATTCGCAGGACGCCTGCACTCGTTCAAGAATCAAGGTGGCAGAATCGGAATCGACTTTCATGTAGGCAACCGGGGGAACGGCACCATCTACTTCGGGGTCGTAAAAATCGTTGTTCAGGCAAACGCCGGAAACACTACTGGCGGTCAATGTGGAGCTTGAAGCGGTTTCCAGTGTGAAGGTATCTTCGTTGTTGAATACCAACGTCTTTGCCTTTGAGAATCGCTGCGAGTCCTCAATCTTGAAGGAAATACGCGTCGGGCAGATGCAATTAGCCATTCCGTGGGGATAATTGACTTCCGAATGGACATAGAGTGTATCGCCGGATTCAAAAAGATCGGGTGTCTCGAAGACGGCTCCGCAGTTGGTGGTGATTTCGTCGGTGATGATAGTCTGGGAACCGTCATCGCCGATAATCCTTGTGGCGGAAGGCAGTCTGCTCAAGTTTGTTTCGGTCTCGTAAAGCTCCAGTTTGTCGCTTTGACATTCGGCCTTGAATTCCGTAGGCTTGTAAGACTTCCCGGTCGATGAAGAGGAGCCCGATTGCTCGCTGGAAGATAGCGCCTCGGACGAAGAGGATGCGTTGGTCTCTTCGCTGGACGAGGAATTTTCAATCTTCCCGTTGCTAGAGGACGACTTTTCTTCGACAGAAGAAGAACTGTCTTCTCCCTGAACCGTCGGATCCGGGCTTGTGGATGACGATTCGTCGCCGCAAGCGGTGAACGCCACGGAAAGGGCGGCGGCCAGCGATGCGGCTGTGATGGTTTTAAGAACTTTTGACTGATTCATATTTATTCTCCTTGTTAATTATCCACCTTTTTTATTTTTTCTTTCACAGACATTTTGTCTTTATGATCGAATATCGCAAAGTTAAAGTCAGAGTATTCCTTGTCCAGCGTGAAGGATATCATCGCCGTGCAGGTGCAGTCGTAAGAGAATTCCTGGCTTTGGGGAATGTCCACGTACAGCGTGTCTTCACTTAAAGCGGTGACGATTCCTCTAGAATTAACGAACTCTACAAATGATTCCAGCATGTCGGTTTCGCAGGGAATGTTCATGTGTACATCTAGTGTTACATTTACCGAGTCTCCTTCAATCCATTTGTATGCATTAGGGATATTGACGGGTTGGAGGTATGAGCCGTCTTCTTTACTAAAGCCAATGTATTCGATGTCGAAATTCCTGGACTCGATGACGGATTCCTCAATGCTCGAAGAAGAGCTGGTGATTGGGGTGTCTGGATAAATGTCGCTGTCGGAACTTGATTCAGCCTTGATATCGGGATCCACATCGGAGCGGTTGGTGTCATGCGATGAGCTGCTGCTTTCGTCAATCGAGGAACTGCTGGCGATGGCGAGGGTATTGGGGTCGATGGTACCGCCGGCCACGTCGTTGCTGGAACAGGCAATCATTGCAATCAACGAAAAACAACCGATAAAGAGTGAAAACTTCTTAAGCATGGTGCGGTTCCTTTATTTTTTCGGTGACCGGGAAAAATTGAAAATTGATTCTGCAAACTTGATCCGAGTTCTTGTACGCATTGGCGATGGCGAGAACCTTTTTGCAACAGTCGTCCAGTTCTTTTGCAATGATGTCTTTTGCCTCTTGGCACACGCTGAGCGTGACTCCGGTAAAGTGGCGCTCGTTGGCGGAGTAACGGTCTACGGCGCGGGCGGCCATGTTTGCCATTTCCTTATGCATGGCGCGAATGGCGATGGGCAAGGCTTCCTTGGAACCGATGACGGTCTGCTCCGTCTGGGAATAAACCTTGTCGCCGTCTTTTTTGAGGAACCCGGCCTTCACCAGGAATGCCAATATGTCGCGGACTTCTTCGGCGGACACGTATTCTTTGCATTCGTCGGCCATGTCCCGTGGGTTGGCGCCGGGCATCATGGGGGCCAGTTCCCTGAGGACCGGGTACTTCCAGGATTCATAATACTGGAAGGCGTCTCCGTCGACTACGCGGATTTTGTGCTCCAACGCAATCTTTTGCATTTCCAGCAGGGCGGCCTTCTTGACGGAATCTTTATCAGCGTTACAGAAGGTGACCAGCTCGCGGAAATAGTCTGCTTCGAAATCGGCAAGGCCCATGGCCTTGGCCACGTCTGCGATTTTGGGGCGACTCAAATTGCTCTGACCCATGCACACCAGCTTTAAAAAGTTCGGCGAAGAAAAGCCGGCGCTCTTGCAGAACTCTCTCCACGTGAACGCTCCGAGACGCTTGCGTTCGTCGTAATAGTCCTGCATAAAGAGGTGGTAGTCTTTGTATTCAAGTACCGATTTCATACTAAAGAATATATCTTAATTTTAACCGTGAGTCAAATATTTAATTATACAAAAATAAAGAAAATTGAATAAAATTAAAGAAATTTTGCTTTAAAATTAAAGAAAATTTCGTGAATTATACAAAGCGTATAATATGGCGAAAAAGCCTATCATGGAACGCTTTTTCACGGGATAAAAAAGATCCCCGGTCGGAGCCGGGGATGACAATAATGAATGGATTGCTTCGGGCCGAAAGGCCCTCGCAATGACGTAAAATTAGTCGAACAGTTCCGGGTCGGATTCGTCGGAGCCTTCGTCGTCACTGGAGCCGTCGTCGAAGCTGTCGGGCGGTGTAATGCGGGTGGCGCGTTTCACCTTCTTGGCGGTGAACTTGCTGCCCAAGGCCTTGTAGCCCTTGACTTCTGCCACTTCGGTGAGGTCCAGTTCTTCCTTCTGGACTTCGCGACCTACCTGGTATTCCATGAGTTCGCGGGCGTCTTCGGTGGCGAAGAATTCAATCATCTGGGTATCCTTGTGGTCAGATACCAGGCTGAATTCCGTCGTCATGGGGCAGCCTTCCAAGTTGAAGCGCTTGACCATGTAGTTGAAGTTTCCGCCTTCGAAGTAGAGAATCGTAAAGACCTGTTCCGGATCGAACTTGTGAACGTACTTGATGCCGGTACCCACGAGAATCGGGTCTGCCATGTCGTGCACGCGAGCCGTACCGTTTTCCTTGACAATCAGGATCTTGTCCTTTTCGCCGAATTCGCCGATGCGGTCGCCCTTCTTCTGGGTGCTGATAATGCCGGCGAGGGCGTCAAAGTAAAGTACGCGGGCGCCCAAGGTGCTCACGCCCTTGCGGACGCGCTTGATGCTCTTGACCGGATACTTGGTCACAATGTTACCCATGGCGCCGCGGCCCTTCACGTCAATGGAGCTGAAGTCCACTTCGAAGTTGAGCTTGGTGCGCGGGCGGGGCTTCAGCGTGACTTCCACGACTTCGGCTTCGCCGTTCAGGTTGCTGGACATGTACAGAATCTTGCTGCCCGGCTTGCCCTTACCCATGAAGTAATCCTTGTCGCGGGTAACGCCGCCGACATTGAAACGCTTGATGTAGTAAGCGCCGTCCTTGCCGTCCTGGTGAATCACGTTATAAATATGGCGGTCGTCGTCCTTCTTGAACTTTTCCACGAGCAAGATGTTCTTGCCCACAAAGTCCTTGTCGCTGACCTTAACGACCTTGAAGCTGCCGTCGGCCTTGAACACGATCAAGTCATCGTATTCGGACACGTCGAAGAGGTATTCTTCCTTCTTCATGCCGGTGCCGAGGAAGCCTTCCTTGCGGTTCACGTAAAGCTTCTGGTTGGCGAGAGCCACGTGCACGGCTTCCACCTTGCCGAATTCCGCAATCTGGGTGCGGCGTTCCTTGCCTTCGCCGTACTTCTTGAGAATGTTCTTGAAGTGCTCGATGGTGTAGTCGGTAATGTGTTCCTGGTTGTACTTGCAGGTGGCAATGCTTTCTTCCAATTCCTTCAGGAGCTGGTCGGCCTTTTCGCGGTCGTAATGGCTGATGCGGCGGATCGGAATTTCAATGAGCTTGGCGATTTCTTCGTCCGTAATTTCCTTGCGGTGCAGGCGCTTGATGTAAGGCATAAGGCCTTCGCGCACGAACTTGATGATCTGTTCGCGGTCCTTGGCCTTCTTGATGACTTCGTAGACTTCCTTCTCGATAAAGATCTTTTCGAGGGTGGTCATGTGCCACTTGTCTTCCAAGTGCTTGAGCTCGTTGGCCAGTTCCCATTCCAGGAGCTTGACCGTGTGCTCCGTGTTCATGCGCAGAATGTCGGAGACGCCCAGGAATTTCGGGTGCTTGTCCACGATGACGCAAGTGCACGGGGAAATGGACTTTTCGCAATCGGTAAAGGTGTAGAGGGCGTCGATAGCGACCTGCGGATCGGTACCCGGCTGCAGGTGCACGAGGATTTCCACTTCTTTACTGGTGTTGTCGTCCACGTGCTTAATCTTGATTTTGCCCTTGTCGTTGGCCTTCACGATGCTTTCGATAAGGCTAACGGTGGTGGTGCCGTAGGGGATTTCGCGGATGGCGAGGGTCTTGTTGTCGACCTTTTCGATCTTGGCGCGTACGCGGACCTTGCCGCCACGCTGACCGTCGTTGTAGTCGCTCACGTCGATAATGCCGCCGGTAAAGAAATCCGGATACAGCGTAAATTTCTTGCCCTTGAGAATGGCGATGCTGGCTTCGCAGAGTTCGCGGAAGTTGTGGGGGAGGATCGAGGTGGAAAGACCCACGGCAATGCCATCCACACCTTGGGCGAGGAGCAGCGGGAACTTGACCGGGAGGGTCACCGGTTCCTGGCTACGGCCGTCGTAACTCGGGATCCATTCAGTAGTTTCGGGATTGAACACCACGTCCACAGCGAACGGGGTGAGGCGGCCTTCGATATAACGGGGGGCGGCAGCGCGGTCGCCCGTGAAGGGGTTGCCCCAGTTACCCTGGGTGTCAATCAGCAAGTTCTTTTGACCGAGGCCCACGAGGGCATCGCCAATGGAGGCGTCACCGTGGGGGTGGTAGGCCATGGTTCGACCGACGATGGTGGCCACCTTCTGGTAGCGGCCGTCGTGGTTTTCAAAAAGGGAGTGCAAAATGCGGCGCTGTACCGGTTTAAGTCCGTCCTCGTAGTAAGGAACGGCGCGGTCCAGAATCACATAGCTGGCGTAGTCCAAAAACCATCCGTCATAGAGTTTTTCAAGATGGCTTACGTTCGAAAGTCCAAGGGTCGAATCTTTAATTTCTTCGCTCATATTCAGTTAAATACTTTAAAAATCGTGAAATTCAACTAACGGCATACAATATAAAAAAAAGTAGTGTCAAAAAATTGACACTACTGCACAAAGGGGCAAAGATGGCCGATTAGAAGCTGAAGATGGCTTCAACGCCGAAGTTGAGGTTCAAGTCTTCGCCGTAATCAACCGTAGAAACGTAAGAACTGTGGAAGTCCTTTTCCCAGTCGTCGCCCATGGGGAGAATAGCCATGATGAATCCCGTTACTTCGAGACCGTCGACCGGGGTAAAGTAAGAACGCAGACCGAAGTTCAAGGAACCGAGGTCGGTATTCACGTCAAGAGAGTTCGTGTGCAATTCGCCAACTGCGCCAAGGGCGATTGCGTCGCAGAACTTGATGATGCCTTCACCGTAACCGAACATGTATTCAGGAATTTCGGGGGTGTGAATCGTTGCATCGTCTTTGCTTTCTTCAATTTTGGCGTAGAAGAATCCGCCCTTGACTGTCACGTTAGCAACCTTGAAGGAGGGCTCTGCCAAGAAGGCGTGAGTGATTTCAGGACTGCTCTTGGAGATGTCGTCTTTATGCAAACCATAGACGGCGTGAATGGCGATGGGGCCGAATTCAAGGGCGGCGTCCAAACCGGTGTGGAATTCGTTTTGTTCGCCATGCTGCCAGTTCTGGTAATGAACGAACGGACGCAGTGTCTGACCGGCGAATTCAAGCTGGTAGGCACCGTGAATGTCGTAGCTTCTGCAGACATCCTGAGGTTGTACCGGTTCTCCGGTTGAATAGTAATACTGACGGCTGCAGGCGAAGTCCATAGAGTTCCTGGTCAAACCGATGGCGAGTTGCAGACCGTAGAGGTCGAGCTCGATACCGCGGACATCGTGTTCGGCCATGCCGGCGGCGTTGTAGGCCGGATCATCATAGCCATAGTAGTTGAATGCACCTTCTGCATAGGTCAAGTCACCAAATTTGATGGCGAAATTTTCGTTCTTCTGGTATTGTACGAATGCACCGTTGTAATAAACGCTGGGCGAGGAACCGTCGCCATCGGCTTCGATTTCGACCTGGGCAGACCAGTTTTCGTTAAAGTTTACCTGGAAATCGAGGTCAAAGGTAGACTGGAAATGATGATAGAGGTCCTGTTCACTGTCGTTCCTCCAGTCGGCGTAGGTATCGAATTCTGCCTGGCCGGAAACCTTGAATTCCTTGGCCTTCTTGGCTTCGGGTTCGGCGTCGGCCTTGGTGATGTTCAGGCGTTCTGTCAAAGGAATGGAGGTCGGTTCCTGCTTGGCTTCTTCCTTCTTTTCTTCTACCTTGGGTTCTTCGACCTTGGCAACTTCTTCTTTCTTTTCTTCTGCCTTAGGTTCTTCGGCGACCTTGGCTTCTTCGGCCTTCGGGGCTACAGCGGCGTCGGCGGCCGGAGCGGCGGCCGGCTGTGCTTCTTCTGCCTTGGCGGGAGCTTCGGCAGCGGGCTGGGCGGCGGGGGGAGTTGCAGGTTCTGCGGCCGGTTCAGCTACGGCGGCAGGTTGTTCGGCAGGCTGAGCTGCAGGGGCTGCGGCCGGTGCTGCTTGGGCAAAGGCGCTGGCGGCGGCGAGGCCGAGCACGATCGCAGATAGCTTCATGGATTTCATTTGTTTCTCCTTTTCTGGATGTTTTATTTACATAATTTAACAAAGTAAACGCTTTTTGACAAAATAAACGAAAAAAAGTGCCTTTTGGGGGCACTTTTTATAAATATTCCGAAAATTTGTTATTAGTTCCGGGAAGAAATCTCGTTGAGGGCTTCTTCCATGTATTCGCCGAATAGCTTGGATAGGGTTTCTGCCGTGGTTCGAGGTTCCCGGTTATCCATGCTCTTCTTCTGGTCGAAGGTCTTTTCCCAAAGTGCCTCGTCGCTTTCGGTTTTGCGGAAGGTCAGCTGGATGGCCAGGCGGGCGTATTGGGAACTACCTTCGTCGATTTCTTCGATGGCGATGATGTTTCCCAGAAGTTCATAGTCGGGCTTGCCGTTGGTCTTGGTCTCGACACTCTTGAAAATGCCGGCCCTGGTCAGGTATTCGCCTGCCACCTGGGCAAGCATGTGTTCGGGACGGCTGGCCCAGAGGTCCAGATCGTAGAACATGAAGTCGTAGGCCGATTCACGGTAAACGATATTGGTGCGCTGGTAGGCCGGCTCGATGGTGAACTTGCGTACCTGCAGGCGCTTGTCCTTGAAGCTGCTTGCCGAAGGGTTCTGGATATTTTCGATGGCGATGGTATAGTAACGGGTCGGTTCCGTGGTGCCGCCGCCAAGGCATGCCGTAAGGGCAAAAGACAGTGCTAAAGTAAACAATAAAATCGTTGTTCTCTTAAACATATTATTTCCTCCGGCTCTTGTTTTCGGAGCGGATGAGCGCCGACGGGTTGTTCTTGATCTTCTGCGAGAATTCTTCAAGGTTTTCAAGTACGGCGTTGAGTTCCATAATGGCTTCGCCCACCTGGTCCTGGTTCTTGTAGATGACTTGGTCAAGTCTCTGGGTCAGTTGCTTGATGGATTCCATGGCCTG
Source organism: Fibrobacter sp. (assembly GCF_045131395.1). Taxonomy (GTDB): domain Bacteria; phylum Fibrobacterota; class Fibrobacteria; order Fibrobacterales; family Fibrobacteraceae; genus Fibrobacter. Next base: position 373,823 of record NZ_JBGUQY010000046.1, read on the forward strand.
GGTCAAGTTTTCGTTCATGGCCTTCGTGTCGATGGCTTCTAGCTTTTCCTTGAGCACGTCCATGTTTTCACCGGCCTTGGCCGCAATCTTGGCCTCTTCGATTTCTGCCAGCACGTTCTTCATGGAGGTGGCGGCGTTAGAGATGTTGTCGATGGGCTTGTTCAGGTTCTGGGTCAGCTTGTTTAAGTTGTTTGTAGCGTTTTCGAAATTCTTGAGGGAATTGCTGATGCTGTTGGCGTTTTCTTCGGAGAAGACGCGGTTCAGGTTGGTCATGAGGGAATCCACGTGACCGATGATGTCCGTAGCCTTGTTGGCGATGGCGTCGAAGGCCGTCTTTTCGGCAGGCACGAATCCGCCCTCTTGCACGTCGGGTTCGTCAAAGCGTCCGCCCGAAAGAACAATCTGCTTTTCGCCGGTGAGCGAAATGCCGTGGGTCATGCCGGCGCGGGTGCCGATCTTGATGGGAGTGCCTTTGTTAACGCGAAAACGAACAATCACCTGGTTCAGGTTCGAGGAATCGATTTCTATCCCGGTCACATTGCCCACGTCAATGCCGTTCAGCTTGACCTGTGCATCGTTGTAAAGGCCGATGACCGATTCGCTGAATACCGTGTAATAGTTGTCGTATTCCTTGTTCAAAAAACGCGAAAGCACATAGCCCAAGAATACGCAAATCATTACCCCGCAAAGGAGCATGAATGCGCCTATCTTGATACGTTCGGCTCGTGTGGTTTCCATATTTTCTCCAGATCAATCAATAAAGTCGAATTGGTAATATTCTTTGTTGACTTCTTCTTTAGGGCATTGCCTGTTGAAGAAGTGTTTCAAACTGGGGTCTTCGCTCTCCAGGCCCTGCTTCAGCGTGCCGTCCATCAGCACGTATCCGTCTTTAAGGTAGATAAAGCGGTCGCAGACAATCTTGATGCTTTCCAGTTCGTGGCTCACAATGACCATCGAGACTCCGAGCGTGTCACGGAGCTCCAGCAATAGCTCGTCCAGGGAACGGGCGGTCACCGGGTCAAGGCCTGTCGAAGGTTCGTCGCAGAACAGCAGTTCCGGCTTCAGGGCGATGGCGCGGGCCAAGGCTGCGCGGCGCTTCATGCCGCCCGAAAGTTCCGAGGGGTACTTGTGGAAGGCGTGCAGCAGGTGGACTTTTTCCAGTCGGTCCGCAACGATAGCTTCCATCTGGCTCTTGGGCATGTAGGGCATGCTGCGGATCAGCGGGAGCATGGCGTTTTCGGCGACGGTCAAGTCCGAAAGGAGGGCGCCGTTCTGGAAGAGCACTCCCGTACGGAGGCGGGTCTCGAAATCCAGCCCCTCCTTGGCGCTGAATTGCTTTCCGAAGAAGGTGATGGTTCCGCTTTCGGATTTGTAAAGCTTCAGGATGTTGTTCATCAGGGTGGACTTTCCGCAGCCCGAACTTCCGAGAATCATGCGGATTTCGCCCTTTTTGACATCGAACGAAATATCGTTCAATACGGTCTTTCCGTCGTAACCGGCCTTCAGGTGATCTACTTTGAGTGTAATGTCGTCCATTGTTGCTCCTAGTAGAATGCGAAACTGAACGCGCAGTCCGCGACGATGATGGCCGAAATCGAAATCACGACGCTAGAGGTAGTGGCAAGGCCCACAGCCTCGGCACCGCCTTCGGCGTTTAAGCCCTTGTTGCAAGAAATCAGCGTTACCAGCCAACCGAATGCGATAGACTTTACGGTGCTCTTCAAGAAAAGAATGGGAGGAATGCCGTCGCGGATAGACTGGAAATAGTTCGCAAAGGAAATGTCAAAGAAGAAGTAGCCAATCAGGAATCCGGCAAGGCAACCGGCGATACCGGCGCAGAAGGAGAGGATGGGCGTGCAGATGGTCATGGCGATAAAGCGGGGAACCACCAGGTACTGTACCGGGGAAATCGCCATGGTCTTGATGGCCTTGATTTCTTCGCAGACCGACATGTTCGCAATTTCTGCGGCGATGGAGCTTCCCGAACGCCCCGCCAGAATAATGGTCGTCAAAAGGGGGCTGATTTCGGCGAAAATCAGGTAGCCCAGGCCCGAGGCCAGGTAAGTGCCACCGCCCACGGCCTTGAGCATAAAGGAACTCTGGAGGGCCATGGTAAAGCAGATGAGGGCCACCATCAGGAAGCAGATTCCGGTAGCTTCGGTACCGAGCATAAAGACTTGCTTGGCCGTACCGCCAAATTTGCTGCGTCCCTTGTCGAAGGGGCCGCAAATCATCCAGTAAATGCACATGTTCAAAAGGATGAACACTTCTGCAACTTCTTTTGCGACGACGATGGTCTTTGCGCCGATGGCTTCAAGGAAGTTGCTGTAGCCGTGCTGTATCTTGGGCGGTATTTTTTCTTTTTTCAGGGCCCTGAGCTGGGCCTTAATTTCTTCGTTAAAATGGGCGAGGGTGAGCTTGTTTCCCGTTTTTTCGCTTAAATCGGCCAAAAGAGCGAAAAATGCGTCTCCGCTGTAGTCCATTCGTTCGAGGGAAGAACCGTCCAGGCAAAGGGGCCCGTTCCTGAGCGCGCGCCGACATTCCCGCAGCAGTTCTCTGCTGCCTGTAGCCGTAAGGGCGGCGGGGAGTGTGATTGTTCTTCCTTCCATGTTGGGGTCAAATTTAGAAAAGCTATTGGTCTTTCCAGGGAGCTTCGGCAAGTTCTTTCACTTTTTGCTGATGAATGTCACGTTTTTCATGCCAGATGGTAAGTTGTTCCTTAAAGGTCTTGCGCAAAAGTTCCATGCCGATGTTTTCACGGGCGCTTACCTGGATTGCCTCGGGGTAGTTATCGTGGAGCTCGGTACGGCGGGCCTCGTCGCAGATTTCGGCCTTGTTGAAAACGCGGATTCTAGGCGTTTCGGGGCTGATGATGCCTTCCAGGGTTTTATGGGTGACTTCCAGGTGCTCGCGGTAGTCGGGGGCGGAACCGTCTACCACCTCTAAAATGCAGTCGGCGTGGGCGGCCACTCCCAGCGTGCTCTTGAAGGTCTCGATTAGGTTGTGCGGAAGTTTGCGGATAAAGCCTACGGTGTCGGACAGGATGATGTTTTCGCCGTCCAGGTAAAGCTTTCGGGTGGTGCTGTCCAGCGTTGCGAAGAGCTTGTCTTCTACGTACACGTCGGCACCGGTCAGGCGGTTGGTCAGCGTGGACTTGCCGGCGTTGGTATAGCCCACGATACCGATGTGGAAGATGTCGTTTCGGTTCTCGGCCTGGCTTTCTCGGGCGTCTTCAATCTTTTCCAGCTTCTTTTTTAGTTCCTGGATTCGTTTGCGGATCATGCGGCGGTCCGTTTCCAGCTGGGTTTCGCCGGGGCCCTTGGTGCCGATACCTCCGTTGTGCTGGCGGCAAAGGTGGGTCCAGGCGCCGGTAAGGCGGGGCATCATGTACTGCAGCTGGGCCACTTCGACCATGAGGCGGCTTTCTGCGGTAACGGCATGCTTTGCAAAAATATCCAGGATAAGGCCCGTACGGTCCAGCACCTTGATTCCCGGGAGCCGCTGTTCCAGGTTTCGAACCTGCGAACCCGAAAGGTCGTCGTCAAAAACCACCATTTTGGCATCCAGCTCTTCCAGGGCGCGTTTGACCTCGTTTACCTTTCCTTCGCCAATCAGGGTGGCGGGGCTAAAGTTCTGTACTCTCTGCAAAAAACTCTGTACTACTTCGGCGCCTGCGGTTTCTGCAAGCCTTCCTAATTCAGCAAGTTGTTCGCTGGCAAGCCAGGGACGCACCTTGGGTGTCGAAATACCCACAAGAATGCAGCGTTCCTTCTTTGGCTTGTGTTCAATAGCAAAATCTTTCATACGAGCTACATATTAGAAAATGTTTTTTTTATTATTGCGCTATACATTTTAAATAGTTATGAAAAAGATTAAATTAAAACGTTGGATGCCTTTGAATCCCGCCATCTTCGGGGTTGCAGCAGCGGTTGTGGTGCTTGTTGTGGTGTATGCCCTTTGGGCAAGGGAATCGTATTTTAAACAGATTGAAGAGGCGGTTGCTCAGGAAACCCAGCGACTGTCGGCCGATTTAGCCAAGACGGTGAATTACGGGAGAAGCAGTATCAAGCTGGTGTCCCAATCGGTTTCGAAAAAGATGGATGGTCCCGAGTTGCGCCGGGCCGAAGCCGTTTTCCTTTCCATGAAGGACGACGTGCCCTTTTCGAAGATCGAATATATTCGTAAAGATGGTTTGAAACTTTCTTACGACGAAGAACCGGTAGATGTTTCCGAGAGTCCCTTTTTCCGACAGGGTATGGCCGGCAAGTCCGGTATCTGGATTGACTATACGGGAAAAAAGTATGGTGAAGCACGAATTAACGTGTATACTCCCTTGTATTATGGTGATAAGGTCGTTGGCGTAATTACTGGAATCCTGGGTGGCAAAAATGATATTACTCCTATGCTCCAGTATACGGTCAACGGGGAACAGACCATCGGACTTTTGTGCGACAGGGAATTGAACATTGTCGCTTCGAGCTTTATCGATAGCGATTTTGGGGAGTCTTTTGAACAGCGCGCCCAGGACTTTTTCCCGCCAGAAATTGTAAGCGTGTTTAAGAAAAATGCCATACTCAATGATCTAAAGGCCTTTAGGGTCACTTCTGATGTCGGAACCTCTATTGCATGTGTCATGTCCGTCGAAGGATTGGGCTGGTTCGTGGTGCAAATGGTTCCGTACCATGTGTTAATTAACGTGACTAGGCATGTGGCCATCAAGGCGGTGATGGCGCTGTTCCTTGTGGTGCTTTTCTTTGTGATTTATATCCATTCCATTTACCGTACGAACAGTCGCCTGCGAAACGAAATGGTAGGCAAGCACTTGAATGTCATTAACGCGTTGACGGATTCTTATGGCAGTGCCTTTGTAATCGATTCCAGGACAGGCCTAAGCGAAAGCTACAGCATTGACCCCATGGCTTCGCGCTTTATGCAAGATGCCTTTGACAACGCTCCTCATTACGACCAGATTACGTCTTTGTACGTGAACCGCATGGTACTTCTCGAAGACCGCCCGCTCTTTGATAAGGTGCTGACCTTGGAACGGTTGAACCGGGAATTCCTGAAGCGTAGCCGGTTTGAATTCATTTACCGAATTTCTAAGGGCGGCGCGATTCATTACATGCAGATTCACTACGTGAAGCCCTCCAAGGACCGCCCCGAAATTGTCATGGGTATCAAGCTGGTGGATGAATCCATGAATGCCGAGCTTGACAAGCGTAAGGAATTGAACGACCAGCGTGTAGCCCTTGTGAAGGCCCTTGACCGCGCCCAGCGTGCCGACAAGGCCAAGTCCAACTTCTTGTTCAGCATCAGTCACGATGTCCGTACTCCCATGAATGCCATTCTGGGTTACGATGAACTGGCTCAAAAGTATTTGCAGAACCTGAACCTGGCTGACGCGGAAGCTTCTTTGCTGAAGTACTACTTGAACGGGATTCAGTCTGCGGGAATGCTCCTGCTTAACGTAATCAATTCTGTTTTGAGTATTACCTCCATTGAATCGGGGTATGAAAAACTTGAAGAAACGGCGGTGCTTACCGCAGCCCTGAGCGAAGACTTGGTGACGACTTTTGAACAATCTGCAAGACAGAAGAATGTCATGTTGCAGATTTCAAGAAACATCAAGACCCGTTGCGTGTATGTGGACAAGGTGAAGTATCACCAGATCTTGATGAACGTGGTGAGCAACGCCATCAAGTATACTCGTGGTGGTGGACTTGTGCGAATTTCTCTGCGCGATTTGCCTCATGAAAATCCGGACAAGTGCAATATCGAAATGGTTGTCGAAGACACGGGCGTGGGCATTTCGGAAGAATTCCTGCCCAGGGTGTTCGATGTCTTTGAACGCGAACAGACTGCCCTTACCCGCGGCATTGAAGGTACTGGTCTTGGACTCAGTATCGTAAAGAAACTAGTGGACCTGATGCACGGTACTATCAATATCACTAGCCGTGTGGGTGAAGGAACTCGTGTAATTATCGTGACTCCGCATCGAGTTGCCGAAGAAGATTTTGCGGTGGCTCCGACCGATGTGCAGCCCTTTAAGAAGAACCTTTCTGGCAAATGTATCTTGATGGCCGATGACGATCCCCAGACATGTGAAATCGTTTCGAATATGTTGAAGAGTCTCGGTGCCGATATCATTTGCGTGGAAAACGGCAATGAATGCTACCGTCGAGTGGATATGTCGCCGGCCGGGTCCTTTGACTTGATTTTGATGGATCTGAAAATGCCGCGAGGCGACGGCTTTGAAACGACGGCCTTGATCCGTAAGCTGGATAGCCCCCGTAAGTCTAGAATTCCTATTGTGGCTTTGTCGGCAAGCGCCTTCGAAGAAGAAAAGAAGGCTGCCTTTGATGCTGGAGTTAATGGGCATATCGCTAAACCCATTGATTTTACCGAATTGCTAGATTTGATTTCGAAACTGCTTAAATAGTATTGTTCCATGAAAATTCGCCTGACACAAGAAACCTTGAACCGCCTGAAACGCTTCCGCAAGAACAAGCGCGCGTTCTGGTCGTTGGTGGTGCTTGTGGTGGCGTATCTGTTGTCGCTTACCAGCCCCTGGACGGTAAACGATGAACCGCTGTACCTAAGTTACGAAGGCAAGTCCTACTTCCCGGCGTTTGTGCGCTATAGCGAAAAGGACTTTGGCGGAGAATACCAGACGGAACAGGATTATGCCAAGCTCTTTGCCGTGGTGCAGGAATGCGAAGAAGATGCTGCCGAAGGTTTTACCCGTGCCGGAGGCTGCCCCGAAATCTGGGCGATTATGCCGCTCATTGCGCATGATCCCTTGAAGGCAGACCTGAGCGAAGACGGTACGCCTCCTTTTGCGCCCAGTGCAAGGCATTGGCTCGGTACAGACAGCAACGGCCGCGATGTGCTGGCCCGCCTGATTCACGGTTTTAGAATTTGCATTAGCTTTAGCCTTTTGCTGACGGTGCTGGGAACCTTCCTGGGCATCGTGATTGGCGGTATCCAGGGTTACCTGGGCAAGTTCTGGGATACGGGCATGCAGCGCTTTATTGAAATCTGGTCGTCGCTGCCCATGCTTTACGTGGTGATTCTAATCGGCAGTATTTATGGCCGTAGCTTCTGGCTCTTGATTCTGATTATGGCGGCCTTCAACTGGATTTCGCTGAGCTACTACATGCGTGCGGAATTCCTGAAGCTGCGCGGCATGACCTACGTGCAGTCCGCCAAGGTGTTGGGCATGGGACATCGCCATATTTTCTTCAAGGAGATTTTGCCCAACGCCATGACTCCGGTGGTGACGCTATTCCCCTTTACGCTGATTGGCGGAATCGGTAGCCTCACGTCGTTGGACTTTTTGGGCTTTGGCCTGCAACCGCCTACTCCTAGCTGGGGCGAGCTCATGAGCCAGGGCCTCAACAACCTTTACGCCCCTTGGATTTCTGTAAGCACGGTGGCCGCGCTGTTTATTACGCTCCTTCTCACCACATTCGTCGGCGAGGGCGTGCGAGATGCCATGGACCCCAAATCTGGAGATCGATATGTCTAACCCGGTTTTGCAAGTGCGCGACCTCTCGGTGGCTTTCGGTTTCGACAAGAAGGGCAAGCCCCGCGACGGTATCAAGCCGCTACAGGTGACGGACCGCGTTTCCTTCGATATTCATCCCGGCGAATTCTTTGCGCTGGTGGGGGAGTCGGGCTGCGGTAAGAGCGTTACCGCCATGAGCATCTTGAGGCTGTTGCCCCAGCCCAGTGCCCAGATTGTAGAAGGCTCGGTGCTTTACAAGGAAAGCGACGATGCAGCTCCCGTTGATTTGGCGAAGCTGCCTCTGGCCGATTTGCAGAAGGTCCGCGGCGCCGAAATCGCCTGCATTTTTCAGGAGCCCATGCAGGCCCTGAATCCGGTGGTGACCATCAAGAAACAGTTGATGGAAGTATTCAAGTTCTGCAAGTATTCCAAGGGCGGCTTTATGACGGTCATCCGCGATATGCTTGCCCTTGCTGGCTTTAAGGATGTGAACCGCGTTCTGGAATCTTACCCGCACGAGCTTTCGGGCGGCATGCTGCAGCGCGTGTGCATCGTGATGGCGCTGCTTTCAAAGCCCAAGCTCATTATCGCCGATGAACCGACGACGGCCCTCGACGTAACCGTGCAGGCCCAGGTGCTGGCGGTGTTGAAGGATATGGCTAGCCGCATGGGAACGGCTGTGCTCTTGATTACCCACAACATGGGAATCGTGTCCCAATATGCAGACCGCGTGGCGGTGATGTATGCGGGCCGCATTGTAGAAATGGGTGGCGTCCGGGATGTCATCGATAGGCCCATGCATCCTTATACCCAGGGCTTGCTGGCGGCTATTCCGGAGAATCACAGCGACATGCGCACCATGAAATCTATTCCCGGTTCCGTGCCGCACCCCAAGGATTTTGTGCAGGGGTGCCGCTTTGCGGACCGCTGCGAAAAATGCGCCAAGGCCTCTGCCGAAATGCGCGAGAAATGCCTGTCGGCGCAAGTTCCGCCCAAACAAAAAGCTCCGGATTCATCGAATCACGAAGCTCATTGTTTTTGCTTGTAAAAGCTGGTGCTTTTCCTTGAATTACTCTGTTACATAACGTTCTTTCTTGCATTCTGTTTTTGCAAGATTGCATGTAGATTCTCCAGATAGTTTGGAGTAATATTTACTGAGTTTCACGAAGTTCTCTATATCATTAGCCTTAAGACTATCTTCTTTTTCTGTTATAGAGTTCTGAAACATCATAGAACAGATGTCGTCAGTTTTGCATTCTTGATATGTATTGGCAACAAATTGTTCGGCTCCTTCTGGAGATCCATACGTTGTAAATATGATTTCGTCGTCTGTGGTTGAAGCAAATGCTGCATGATGTTCGTTTTCTGATACCTGGGAATCTGTCAATAGGGTGTCTTTCAAAATGAAGGAATCCCAATAGGTTTCGTTTAAGCGTTTCATGTAGTTGGCCATGGTCCATGAGTCGGAATGTGCGTAGTTCAGAAACAGATTGCTCAAAACGATGCTGTCGTTTTCGATGTAGATTTTATTGTCCTTGACATGGGTGCTTGCATTGCATTCAAACGTGTAGCTGCAACTGGTAACTTCGTTGTTCGTTGCAGATGTCGAACTACTGTCGTCTGAACATGCAACAATGAATGTTGCACAGAGTGCTGCGAGAAGAATTTTATTCATTGTATTCCTTATCATTTAAATTCCTTGCACCACTTGGGCACGATATCTGTCGCCTTGCCTTCTACGAACACGTCGGTGTAGGGGTCGCTGGTAGGCACTTCCAGATTCAGGCAGGTGACTTTCGCGCCGAAGCTCTTGGCAAAACTCTTGAAGCCGGCGGCAGGGTACACCACGCTGCTGGTGCCGATGTAGACGAATTCCTTGCAGTGCCTCAGGGCGTCCTGGATTTCTTCCATGTACAGCGGCTGTTCGCCAAAGAACACGATGTCCGGGCGGCTCATGGCTCCGCAGAAGGGGCAACGGGTTTCCAGGGTTTCTTCGCCGTCGAACATGAATTCATGCTTCGGGTTATGTTCGCAGGTCAGGCGCATCAAGTCGCCGTGCATGTGCAGCACCCGCTTGGAACCAGCGCGTTCGTGGAGGTTGTCCACGTTCTGGGTCACCAGCAAGAAGTCGTCGCCTAGGCGCTTTTCCAGTTCGGCGAGGGCGAAGTGGGCGGCGTTGGGTTCGTGTTCCTTCAGTCCCTTGCGCAAGAAGTTGTAGAAGTCCTTTACGCGCTTCTTGTCGCGGTAGTAACCTTCGGGCGTGCAAACGTCCTCGATGTTTTCGTGTTCCCACATGCCGTCATTGCCGCGGAATGTGCGAAGCCCCGATTCTGCACTGATACCGGCACCGGTCAGTACGACGAGTCTAGGAAACTTGGTAGTACTCATTAGCAGATTTCTCCAAAGAACAGGGTTTCTGCCACGATGCCGTGTTCGAAGTCGGGCAGGTAAAGGCTTTCGTTTTCGCCGTGGGCGTTACATTCGGGGTCTTCGAGGCCCGTGAGCAGAATGGGAATGTCGCCGAAGGTATTGCGGAACAGTTCTGCGCCAGGGATGCTTGCGCCGCAGCCGATAAACTTGGTCTCGGCTCCGTATGCCTTCGCCATGGATTCGCTCATCTTCTGGAAGAAGGGGTGAGTGGTGTCTGTCACGAAGGGATTGGCTCCGTCTTCGGTGGCAATGCTGCATTGCAGACCGTAAGGTACTTGCGCCTGCAAGAATTCTACCAGTTGCTGGGTGGCTATGTCGGCGTTCATGCCGGGGGCGAGGCGAATGCCGATGCGTGCGTAGGCGGAGTTCTGCAGAACGTTGCCGGCGTTCACTCGGCTGCCCACTTCCATGGCGGTCACTACGATAGAGGGTCTGCGCCACAGTGAAAGCAGGATTTCGTCTTCGGGAACTTTCAGCTTGACGCTGTCCAAGATGCCGCCGTCATTGCGGAAAATCTTCTCGGTCATGCCCAGGCTCTTGTAAGAGGCCAGTTCCGCTTCGGTGGGGGGCACCAGGGTGTCTTCGAAATGGGGAATCAGGATGTTGTCCTTGCCGTCAGAAAGGCTAGAGATCATGCGGCAAAGCACCTGGCCCGGGTCAGGGATGGGGCCAGACCAGCTGCCCGAATGGAGGGGAGCCTTGGTGGCCTTCAGTTCCACGTTCACGGCGCTCATGCCGCGCAGCGTGGTAGTGATGGAGGGCGTACCCTTGGCGAAGTTGCCCAGGTCTGCTACGATTACGGCGTCGCACTTCAAGAGTTCGGCGTTCTTTTTCAAGATGGTTTCGAAACCTGCGCTTCCGGATTCTTCTTCGCCTTCAATCAAGAACTTGAGGTTTGGACCGTCGTTCTTCTTGAGGGCTCGCACCTGTTCCAAGGCTGCCAGGTGGGTTACAATACCGGCCTTGTCGTCGGCGGTTCCACGGCCATAGAGTCGGTCGCCCTGGAGGCTCGCTTCAAAAGGCTTGGTGTTCCAGAGGGTTTCGCGCATGGGTGGCTGTACGTCGTGGTGGGCGTACAAAAGTACCGTGGGCTTGTCGGGGCTGGTCAGGCTTTCGCCGTATACCGAGGGGCGTCCGCTGGGGGGCAGCAAAAACTGCACGTTGGTGAGCCCGGCCTGCAAGAAGAGCTCCTTCACCTTTTCGGCAGATTCCAGCACGTATTTCTGGTCGAAATTGTCGAAACTGATAGACGGAATTTTTACCAGATCGCTTAGGGTCTGGATATAGGCGGGCATCTTTTCGCGGATGGCCTTGACGACTAAATCGATTGTTTTCTGTTCCATATTCGTTAAACAAAATAGAAAACGAATGGTAAAATTGTCCCAGGTGGGGTATATTTTCTATTTTTTAGGGTATAAGTTTAGGCAAAAGGAATACCCATGTCTTTTAATTGTGTAAACCACGAGTATTACCTGAATTTCGGCGACCGCATGTTAGCGCTGATTCGCCGCATTTTTCACAAATATCCCGAATTTCGCCACGATTCCTTTAAGCATGTTGCCCGGTTTGCCCCCTACATTCCGTTTTTGGGTGGCCGTCCTGACCTGAGCAAGACGCTCAAACGTGTTATCACTTTCCCCGATCACAGCAATTCCCTTTACCTGGGTTGCCCCATCATTTTGGCCGCCGGTGCCAACAAGACTGCCAAGCGCATTTGCGACTATGCCAACATGGGTTTTGGCGGCATTAGCGTAGGTACCGCGACCCGCAAGTTCCGCGAAGGCAATACCCACCGCCCCCGTATCGGGTTCCTGGAAAACGACCGTGCCATTCATAACAGCATGGGTCTGAACAACGAAGGCGTCGAAGTCATTGCCCGCCGTGCCGACGAACAGCTGACCAAGGCCCACAAGGTGGGGCTTTGCGTGGGTGTTTCTGTGGCTGAGACTCCGGGCCTCACCGACGACGAAGAAAAGCTGAAGGACTTGCTGGAAAGTTTTGCCATTGCCTACAAGGCCGGCGACTTTATTGAAATCAACTTGAGCTGCCCCAATACCGGCGAATCCCGCGTGGACATGGACTTGTCGCTGACGGAACGCATCTTTGGCGAAATCATGAAGTACCGCAATGCCCAGGCTATTCGCAAGGCGGTGTATGCCAAGATTAGCCCGGACTTGTCGGAACGCCACTTGGTGAACGTCATGGACATGATCGTGCGTACGGGCGTGAACGGCGTGGTGGTGGGCAATACTTACCCCACCAAGAAAATGAGCGAACTCCCGGTTGAAACCAAGTTCGAAGACTTGACTCCGCTTCGTGCCGATGGCGATTGCGGTGGCATGTCGGGCCGCCCGCTCTATGAAAACATGATGTGGAACGTGACCTACATTCGCAAGCATTACCCCCAGATTAGCGTGATTGCTTGCGGTGGCATTGACCACGGTTTCAAGATTTTTGACCTGATCAAGCTGGGTGTAGACGCGGTGGAATGCTACTCGGTGGTGGCCTTCCGCTGGATGGCTGCACATGCCATGCGTAAGGAACTGGAAGCGGCGCTCCTTGAAACGGGGTACACGACGCTTTCGGATTACGATGACCACAACCCCAAGCAAACCAAAGCCGTGTAATCCTGATTGATTCGTCATTCCGGCCTCCGAGCCGGAATCTCCATTGTTTTATGTCATACATTAAAAATTTTCGTTTTATTGCTATTGTGCTTCTCCTTACGGCGGGCGCTTCTTTTGCCGTCCCTTGGTTGGGCGTCACCTTTAAAAAGACCACTTTCGAAAATCACCTGGCCCTGAACGTTATCGGCGTCCATCCGGAGTCGGGCTGCTTTACGGCAGGCATGGTTGCCGGTGACCAGATTGTTGGTGTGCAGGGGAGCCCGCTCACGGACATGAGCCAGATTCAGTCTGTGGTTACGAGCCACAAGGCGGGGCAGAAGGTGAAAATCGAAATTGCCCGCGATGGCAAGAAGCAGACCTTGAATGTGGCCTTGACCGAACGCCCCGATGACATCAGCAGCCTGACTGGTTCCGCTATAGGCAGCAAGATTGCAAAATTCGGCGAGAACTTCTACAAGAATGGTGAAAAGCGCAAGGAAAAACCGAAGGCCACTCTCCTGGACTTCTGGGCCACCTGGTGCGGTCCTTGCCGCAAGACGCTCCCCGTGCTGGCGAACATCTACAACAAGTACAGTTCCAAGGGTGTTGAAGTCATTGGAATTTCCAGCGAAGGTCTGCAGGAACTCAATGCGTTCTATGCAAAACAGCACGCGTCGCCGTACCCGTTGTACCGCGACGCTTCGCAAGACCTTTGGCGCCGCTACGGAATTCGTGCGGTACCGACGCTTATGCTGTTAGATAAGGATGGCTACATCAAGCGAGTCTGGAGCGGTGCTCCGACTGAATACATGATCGAGCAGATCCTGAAAGATGTAATTGACTAAAGCGGTGGCGGTTGTTATTCAACTGCCGCTTTTTTCTGGGATGCGAAGATGTCTTCGTATTCTTCTTTGCTGATGCGTGCGTAACCGGTGGTGATGCCGCCGAATTCATAGTAGGCGGAGTCGCCCTTGACGCTCATGCAGTAGGGCATGTCCAGAGAATTCTTGCCGCAAAGCTTGCCTTCTTGAATGGTGGCGGACAGGTCGCCGTTCACGTTGCGGATCGTGTAATCCTGGTTGTTTTCGGTCAGGACTTCAAAAATCATATTGGCTTCGCCCTTCCAGCAGCCGGTATAGTTGGCGTTGTCGCCGCAGCCGAAAAGGAACATCGAAGAAATAAGAGAGGCAGAGATAAGAATTGCTTTTTTCATATCTTTAAAATAGTATTTTTGATGGCGAAAAAATGCAATTTTTTGTTAAACATTTGTACTTGTTGGCACCGGTTTTTGCAATCGCCATCTTGGGCGGCGTCTATTTGCTCATAAAAGCGAACGATCGGCCCATTCCCAAGTACGAACCCAAGCTGGTCGAAGAAACCTGGTCTGCCGAAGAATACGTGCGCCACTTGAACCTGAAACCCTTCAACCAGGGCGAAGTCCACAAGCTGTTGCTCAAGCGCACTCGTCAAAAACCGGGAGTTTATCTGGAAAGCCTGCTCCCGGCCATGGATACGGCAGGGATTGAAATCATTCATTGCTACCATGTGGTGATGGGCGACGATTACGTGCCCGTGATCACCAGCGGTAACGATTACCCCTACCACATGCGGGAGTCAAAGCATTACCAGAATGCGGCCATGGATTTCCGTATTGTAGATGTTCCCCTGAACAAACGCCGTAAAATTGTAGAAATGGCCCAGGATAAACTGGGCCATCGCTTCAAGGTTCTTTGGGAAAAAGGGGAGATGGAACATCTCCACCTTGAACTGGTTGAATTACCTTAGTGAGCAACAAAGCCCCAGTTGTTAAACTGGGGCGGTTGCGAGAGCGAGGCGATATCACATTCTTGACGATGCGATAGAGCCGAGCGGTCTCTTAATGAACACCGTTGCCGTCGGCGACGTCGCAGGTCACGGCCTTGCCGTTCACTTCGAGAGCAAGCGTGTCGCAGAACACGGCACCACCCTTCACGGAGAGGGCAATCTTTTCGAAGTCCTTCACCTTGAGTTCGCGCGGTTCGCTGGGAGCCACACCCTTGAACAAGGCGCGGTCACCCGGCTTGGCGTCTTCAGGCACAGAGACAAGTCTGCAGGTATGGGCTTCGTTGTCGAGATCGCCTGCAAAGAGCATGCCCTGGCTCATGATGCCGCGGAGGGCGCTGGGCTTCAGGTTTGCAAACAACAGAATCTTGCGGTCCTTCAGTTCTTCGGCCTTGTAGCTGCTCTTGAGTCCGCTGCAGATGGTGCGGAGTTCGCCTTCGCCGGCGTCAACCTTGAGCACGTAGAGGCTGGTTGCATCCGGGTGGTCTGCGACTTCGACAATCTGGGCCACGCGGAGGTCCATGGCGGCGGGCACGTCGGCGGCCATCAGCGGCTTGTTCTGCTTGGGCTTCTGCTGCGGTTCCTGCTTCTTGACTTCTTCTTCGATACGCGGGAAGAGCGGCTTGCCTTCGCCGAATGCTTCGCCACCCTTGAGGATGCCCCAAGCGAGGTCGTCGGCGCTCTGGAACTTGGAACCAATCATGGCGAGGCCTTCTTCGGACTTGCCCGGAATTACCGGCCACAGCAAGCAGAGGGAGAGACGCACGGCTTCGGCAGAAACATAAAGAACGGTAGCGAGTTCGTCCTTCTTGGTTTCGTCCTTGGCGAGCTTCCACGGAGCCTTGACTTCGAGGTAGCGGTTGATGCTACGCACGAGCTGCATGATGGTTTCGATAGACTGGGAGAGGCGAGCCTGGGGCAGGCCTTCCTTGATTTCGGCAATCACCTTGTTTGCAAGGTCGATGACTTCCTTTTCTGCATCGCCAATGGCTGTGGCGGCAGGGAGCTTGCCTTCAAAGTTGTTGAGCACCAGGCGGTGCACGCGGTTCAGCACGTTGCCGAGGTCGTTGGCAAGGTCGCTGTTGATGCGGCGCACGAAGGCATCGTGCGTAAAGTTTGCATCCTGACCGACGACCATTTCGCGGGCGAGGAAGTAACGGAAGGCGTCGATGCCGTACTTTTCCATGTAGTCCATGGGCTTCACGACGTTGCCTGCGGACTTACTCATCTTTTCGCCGCCATTTACGAGCCACCAACCATGGGCCAGAATGTGCTGCGGCAGCGGAATGTCGAGAGCCATGAGCATGGTCGGCCAGTACACGCTGTGAGTCGTAAGGATGTCCTTACCGATCAGGTGGTAGGTGGCGGGCCAAATCGGCGTGCCGTCGGCATAAGTCTTGTGGAAAGCGGTAGAGGCGCTCACGTAGTTGAGCAAAGCATCGAACCAAACGTAGGTCACGTAGTCGGTGTCGAACGGCAGCGGAATGCCCCAGCTCAGGCGGGCCTTCGGGCGGCTGATGCAGAGGTCGTTCAGCGGCTGGCGCAAGAATCCGCGGATTTCGTTCCAGCGGTAGTCCGGCACAATCCAGTCCTTGTGGCTTTCCAAGAAGTCAATGAGCTTCTGCTGGTAAGAACCCATCTTGAAGAAGTAGTTCTTTTCCTTGAGCCATTCCACCGGGCGGTGGCTAATGGGGTCGCACTTGTTTTCGTCTAGTTCGTCTTCGCTGAAGAAACGTTCTTCGCCGACGGAGTACCAACCTTCGTATTCCTTGGAATAGATTTCGCCCTTGTCCCAGAGCTTCTGCAGGCATTCCTGCACAAAGGCCTTGTGTTCGGGCATGGTGGTACGGATAAAGAAGTCGTTGCCGATGCCCATCTTCTTCCACAAGTCTTCGAAACGGTGGTAGTATTCGTCCACGTGTTCCTGCGGAGTCACGCCGCGCTTTTCGGCGGCACGCTGCACCTTCTGGCCGTGTTCGTCGGTACCGGTCAAGAAGAAGGTCTGGTAGCCGAGGATCTTGTGGAAACGGGTAAGAATATCCGCCAGAACAGTGGTGTAGGAGTGCCCGATATGCGGGGCGTCGTTAACGTAATAGATGGGGGTAGTAACGTAAAAATTTTTCATGCCCCCAAATTTAGTAAAATATTGGTTGTTGGCAAATTTTAATCTTTTTTGCGCGGTATTGTTTGGTCTTCCGCCTGGCTCAATTTAGATAAAATCTTATTGAGGCCTTTTTCGTTGGCGTCTGCAAAGGTCAAGTATTCTGTATCGGTGAATTTTTCTTTAAAGAGCGAATCAGGGATTTGATGCTGGCGACCGTGCAGGCTTACAATAAAATGCTGGGTTTGCCTTTTGTTGTAAATATCGTTGTAAGAAATGGTGAAGATATATGCGAAATAGAGGTTTCTGAATGAATACTCTGTGGTGTCGCTATTGACGTTGTTGTTGTTCAAAAGCAAAGCCATTTTTCTGATGAAAAATCTGAATTCTCGGTTATCGCACTTTATGTTATTCGCTTCGTCTGAGTGGCAGGAACCAATCCATTTGCTTTTGTATGCGAAGACGGACTTTTTCATGGATTCGAGGGATTTGTCGTTGATAATCCCTTCCATAAGAGTGATTACCGGAGTCGCGTTCACGAAGTTGATGCCGCGGTATTCTTTTTGAATGTTTATAATTAGGCTGGAGTCTTTGTCGAGGTAGCCCGAGATGATGGGCTGGGCGCTCAGCTCTGCATTTTCGAAGGAACGCCTGGAAATATCGTTTGCATTGAGCGAGGCGTGGTAGGCGAATATTGCTGTGGCCGTGCCGCAAATGGCGAGCAACAGGCTTATCAAGTGCCCGCAGGTGTCTAACCATTTCTTTTTATCCTGGCTGTTGTTGTTGTCGGTCATATTTTCTCCTTATAGTTTATTTTGTGTGGGGTATGGATAAAGTAGTAAAAAAAATGGTGGGGAGGGTGGAGTTGTTTTGAAATGGTCTGCACCGAAATCGAGACCATTACGCCCGAAAACTTCGGGGAATGGGTGGGGAGAAAGGCTCATTGAAGGGATTACAAAAATCGTTATCCTAAAAATGGGTAGCAGACACTTTCCAATAGGTCTTGAAATCTTCCGTTGAATATTTAGACACATACAAACTCTCCATCAACTGTTTGAATTTTTTATCCGAAAGGAACCTTCACCTATTCAAAATACTTCAAGAAATTATCCAATTCGCTAATTTGGACTTTCCTTAAAGCCTTCAAAAGCCAATAGGCCTAAGATGGATGATGTTTTTCAAGGCAAAAACTTACTACTTATACTGTCTGATATATCAAAACGCTTTCCAGTGCTAATCCAGAAATAATATCTTAAATAAGCAAAGCATATTTTTGCATTATCGTCCATATTCGAACAGATGTATTGTATAGCGGCTAATAATTTTTCCGGTTCACGATGGCTAAACATTTGCCCACGTCCTTCTCCGTCTTTAACAAATTTTTTATTAGTTTCGTCCAGATGCCATCCTTTTACATGTCCATCATCACCATAGGAAGTTGTATATTCATGTATATGCCACCCTTCAGTATTTCCATAGTATTTCCCCCCTTGTCCAGATACTTTAAAACCTCCTGGCAAATTAAGTCGGAAGTCTTTACCAACATGCTTGAATGGAGTATATTGTTGAATAACGTCCCAAAAAACGGCTTTTTTATTGACAATTGTTTCTTTTAATGTTTTTAATATATCTTTCCTTTTTATTCCATCTGCTATATACAAATCATTCTTCTCTATTAAGGTATTGATTAGTTCGTTTTTTAAATCGTCAAGTTTTTCTTTAATGAATTGAATAGGATCTAAAGGATTACAAAATTCTTTTATCAAATGGTTAATTTCCATATGCAACATGCTAGAATCTATTCCTGACAAAGATGGATTTAATGCTAACAAATGTGTGTTTAATGTTGCCAAATCTTTAATTGGTTGTCCATTTTTAGACCACATTCGTTGAGCAACAATTTTATTATGATTTGTTAGATGAGCGGAAGCGCAAATTGGAGTATTTTGGGTATGGAACAAATACTCTTTTCTCTGCACAGCCTTTTCTCCCATGACATCGGCTTCATGCTCTAGCCCAGCATTATCATTTACGGGCATGCCGTTAATATTCGTAGTGGGTGAAACTCGGCCGGCCATTTGCTGGGCAACATGCCAAGCTTCATGCGGGAGGTGCTTTTCTTGGCCGGGAGCAACATGGATATCTGTGCCTTGCGTGTACGCGAGGGCCTGTACTGTAGCGGGCTTGTTACTGTTATAATGGACGCGTACGTCATCCATCGAAAAACCAGATAGACTTTCGATACCCGATTTCAGATTGTCCGGCATACCCGTGTTATTTGGACGCGGAGTTTCTTCACGCTGGGCTGCATTATTCGTCATGTCTGCCTTTCTTTGTAACCCTTCGCTTTGTGAAGAGGAATCGAGAACGGATGAGGCTGTGGGGGCCTCCTTCTTTTGCGCGGGGGCTTGCTTTTGTGCGTAGGTAGTGCTCATGGGTATATCCTTTTAACTTTATAATGAGTGCATATAAGAGTTTTGGAATGTACTCTAGTTCATTGTTTATGCTTTAATCTGTTTCTTATCATATGGATTTTTTACGACCATGAATAGCTCTCATTTGGAGTTTTTTTTTGGTTTTTTTGGAGATTTTCTAAGAGGCTTTTTCTCTTCGTCTTCGTATTCCTCTTCGTCTTCGTATTCTTCTTCGTCTTCGTATTCCTCTTCGTCTTCGTATTCCTCTTCGTCTTCGTATTCCTCTTCGTATTCCTCTTCGTCTTCGTATTCCTCTTCGTCTTCGTATTCCTCTTCGTCTTCGTCTTCGTATTCATCTTCGTCTTCGTCTTCGTATTCATCTTCGTATTCGTCTTCGTATTCCATCTTATCTACCTCTTCCATTTTTTTCTTTTTCTTTTCTGTTTCTTCCATTTCCATTTTCATTCCCCTCCTCTTCATTCCTCCTTTTCCGCCCTCTTCTATATAAGTGGATTGATCTAGAAGAATACAATTTTCGTTAATTTGGGTAAACTTCATTTTGTTGTCTTTACGATTAAATATTTTGTCTGCAATTTCTTTATTTGGAATATTGTATTTTTGTTTAAAAACTTTCCCCCATATTCGCCATAATTTATCAAAACGAATGCCCTTGTATGATTTTTGTCTTTGTTTATTTTCTATTGTAATGTAAAATACAGTGCTGTCTTTGATTTTGTCGATATTTTCTCTTACACATTGAAAGCGAGCTCCTTCGGCAACCAATTTAGCGTATGATTCGGGAACATCATATCTAAATTTACCTTGTTTTTTTTCTGTAGAATTTCTATAAGTCCGATAAAAAATTGTTTTTTGGGGTTTTACTATATGTTGTTTCGGGAAAAAATTTTTTCCACTTTTCTCAATTCCTGTTTTTTTCAAATGAGAAATGTTTGCTGTTAATTCTGATTTTTTAGATAATTTAATGACTTTGGTAATGTATCCAGGAGCTTCTGTACCTCCACATAAACCATATTTACAAAGAACCATACGCGTCGTTAATTTAACCTCATTATTGCGTCTTGTATTGTAAGGAACAATAATATCGGCGTAAAAAACATCCCAATCTCCCATATTTCCCTTTTCACTATTTACCAATTCCCCCAATATTGATGCTATGTGGGACATGTCTTTCAAAGCGTTAATTTTATTGTCGTTTGCAGCTTCTTTTTTTCCTTTATACAAAGTTTGCTTTGCTTTTGTACAATTAATTTCAACAATCTCTCGGCATCCAATATATTCTTGGCCAACAGACATACCTGCAGGAATCTCTGCTTGATTATAAGAAATTGTGACGTCAAATTTATTACTTATACATTGTTGTACATCGGTCCTTCTAGGAAGTCTTTGTACACTATTTGTTTTCAACGGAACTCTTTTAGGAACAATAGTCTTTTTTTTTATCATTATTTCCGCCGCCTTCTCTCCCATCACATCGGCTTCATGCTCTAACGCGGCATTATCATTCACCGGCATGCCGTTGATATTTGTTGTGGGAGATACTCGACCGGCCATTTGTTGGGCAACATGCCAAGCTTCGTGAGGGAGATGCTTTTCTTGTCCGGGAGCAACATGAATATCGGTTCCCTGTGTGTATGCCAGAGCTTGTACGGTAGCGGGCTTGCTACTGTTGTAATGTACGCGAACATCATCCATCGAAAAACCAGAAAGGCTTTCGATGCCGGATTTTAGATTATCAGGCATCCCCGTGTTATTGGGGCGAGGAGCTTCCTCGCGCTGGGCGGCGTTGTTTGCCATGTCCGCTTTACGCTGGAGGGATTCGCTTTGCGAAGATGTGTCAAGAATGGATGCTGCGGTGGGTGCGTCCTTCTTTTGGGCTGTGGCTTGTTTTTGTGCGTAAGTGGTGGACATGTTTTTCTCATTTTTTTATTAGGGATGACAAGAGGGGTTATGCGAGTTCCTCTTCTTCGTCGGGAATGGCTTCTCGTTGGATAGACTTGCCTTGGACGGGTTCTTCCTCTTCTTCGAGGGAGGCGCGTTGGATGGCGCTATCTACAAGGTTTGCTTTGCGTTGCAGGCTTGCGTTTTGCAGCGAGGTGTCCATGAGGCTTGCTGCGTTGCTGTTGGCAACTCGCTGGGCGGTTTCTTGTTTTTGAGTGTAGGTGTTCATTTTTTTTCTCCTATTTGATTTTCCTTTTGGGGAAGTCGGCGTTGCGATATACCTTTATAAGCGATGCGGTGATTACAGAAAGAACTAGCACGATGATGGGCAGGAATCGGAATGTTCCGGCGAGCGATGTGGTCACTGGGTCGAATAGTACAAGTATGGTCGTTGTGAATGCGGGCGGGATAACGACCAGACCGACGAGCAACGCCAAATGTTTGTCGAAGAATGCGCTGATGGTGCACGAACCGAAGTAACCCAACAGGAGTGCCAGGGCGAAAATGTATACCAAGGTGTTCAGCAGGCGGAAAGCCCAACGGTACATGCAGAAAAACGGGATTTCTGTACGAATTTGGGAACTAAAGGTGATATCCTTGTCGTCTTTTTTAAAGTACTTGTTCAAGCATACTCCGATGTTGCCCGTGTTGCCGCAAATTTCCGCTGCGCCGATATCGGTGGCATAAGGGGCAATGCCCAAACTGTAGTAGGAGTCGTTATAGTAGGTGGCGTCATCGCTTAGTTGCTCCCATTGACGGTTGTCGAACCAAATGACGGGGGCGAGTGCTTTCAATACAATGTGCCTGTCTTCGCCCTTGAGGTGTAAGCTCAAGTCACTGTGGATGAGTCGCTTGCTGCGAGAAAGAGGTTCTTCGTTGATTACCAAAAGCAGGTTTTTCAAGTTATCGACGATTTGGTCGGATGATGGCTTGATTGCGTTTTTGGACTTCGGCTCTGTAATGATTCTGCGGAAGTTTGCGTAGCTGTAGATTCCTTCGGGACCCTTGACTGCGCCGGAATCGATACGGAATGAATAAATATCTTCGGTAAGATCTAGACGGTTTACCATCATGTTCAAGTTTACATTCGGGTTGCGCGAAAGTAGTAATTCGTGCAATCTCTTGAAGAAACTGTTGAACATGGCGGTAGAAAGGGAATCGGTGGGGTAGTTCTTGAAGTAGAGCGTTACTCCGTCGCCGCGGTTCCCGTAATCGTCGCCCGAAAAGCTGAGCTTGTTTACCATTTTTTGGAATAGCGTGTTGTTCGGAGTGCTTACCAGGGAATCGATTTCCTTTGAAAGTTTTGTGAAAAATTTTTCGAGTAATTCGTGGCTTTTGATTCCTTGCCAATTGGATTTTTCAATAATCCAGTCCATTTTGACATAGTGCCTGTGGGCCTCGGATACAAACTTTGAGAAACCTTTTCTGCCCAGATAAGCCAGGGTGGACATTCCGGAGGGCATGAGGAGGGAACCATCGGTATCGGCGTGTATTCCATAGAATGATATGCGGGTAATGGCGCTAAAGTCGACCCATTTTGTTGTGTCGCCAGCAAACCAATAGGGGTATATGCCGATGACTTCTCCGTTAAGTTGGTCTTTGCGACTGCAGCCACAGCCGGCACCGTTCCATTCGATGGGCTTTGAATCATCGAAGACTTTGTCCTGGTTCATGGCATCGTTTACGGTGCTTTCGAATATGTGCGAGTAGAGCGTATCGAGTCTGGTGAATACGCGGTACCAATGTTCATCGCTACAGGTGTGACCACGGTACCACTTGAAAAATTTTGACAAACGCTCAGATTGTAATTCTGTTTTCTGTGTTGATTTCTTTGTCGACTTCTTTTTCGTAGATGAGACTGGTGGCTTTGAAAATTGCGGCGATTCAATCTTGTCAACTAGATTTAAAAGGTCTTGTATTTCTTCTTTATTCCAGAGCACCGAATCAAAAATATCGAAGGCGTTGGTGGTGTCGGAACAGATGGCAAGTGATGCCGCCAGAAGGCTCAAGGCATATCGGCGTGCAAGCAGCGAATCTGCAAAACGGATGCCTTGCAGGTCTTTTAAAAATCTAAGTATGGTTGTAGAATACAGATCTCCTCGTATTTCCGAAACCATGTATTTCTTGAGTGAATCCATCCCGGCCTTGTTGAGCCAAACCTTGTCTACAATGGGGTCGGGCCAGGCTTCTTCCTTGATCATCTTTTCACGCATCATCCAGGTTTCTAGCACATAGTTGTTGACAACCTTCAGAAATTGCGGATAGTCCTGGAGCTCCTGCGACAGCTGGAGTGCCATGTCATCGCGTGAATTGAAATACCAGTTGATGTATTTGTCTAGAATCTTGAACGCTTCCGTGGTGTCTTTGAGCTTACCACCGGTTTCATAGATTTTAATGTTTTCAGGAGTGACTTCGTAGGTACAAAGTTCGCATGTGTATGCACATATGGCCGTAAATAGCAAAAATGCTAAAATGCGTGTGATGTTTCGAAACACGTTTGTCATACAATTTTCCCTTCTTTAAGCAATTCTCTAGAAATAGCTTGTTGTAAATCTAATTTGTTTATAACATCGTGTTTGTCCATAATGGCTGAAATGGCGGCGTATCGGGCAACATTTGTTAATGCTCCGCCTGCCAGTTCGTATTTTTCGGCAAAGTGTTCGAAAATTTCTTCGCGGTTTTCGATAGGCGTCTTTTCGAATATGTTTTTCCATAGTGTCAAGCGTTCGTCCGCTTCTGGCATCGGAAAATAGACCGAACTTTGGAATCTTCGTGAAAAAGCTTCGTCGATATTTGATTTGAGGTTGCTAGCCAATATGACAATGCCCGGAAAGTCTTCAACTCGTTGCAACAGGTAAGAAATTTCTTGGTTTGCGGCGCGGTCGTTTGAATTGTTGGCTTGAGTTCTTGCTCCAAAGAGTGAATCGGCTTCGTCAAAGAATAAAATCCAGTTGCGGCTTTCGGCCTGGTCGAAAATATTGGACAGGTTCTTTTCTGTTTCTCCGATATATTTGGATACCACCTGCGAAAGGTCGACGCGGTAGACATCCATGCCTATTTTTTTGCCGATAAGCGTTGCTGTCAACGTCTTGCCTGTACCCGGTGGGCCATAAAAGAGTACGCGGTAACCGTTTTTGAGGTTCTTGCGGAGTCCGAATCCGTCTAGAATTTCTTCGGAGTGGTTTATCCAGGTGATTAGCTGGTTTATTTCGCGCCTTGTTGTGTCGGCTAGAACGAGGTCTTCCCATTCCAGGCGAGATGTGATGCGCTTTGCCGGAAAATGTAGGCTATAGTCGGGCTTATTCTGTACACCGGTTGTCAAGTATTCTAGGTATTCCGAAGACAGACGTAGTGCCGCGGAATTCTTGGGTTCTCCGGGTTCGCCATATTCCAATTGCAAAAGTCGGCTTGATACAAGTTTTTGGTCGTTTTCGAAAAGTCGCATGACTTGGAGTCTTTGCGCCAAGTTGTCTCCGGCGAGCAAGAATAGCGCTGTTTCGCAGGTGGGCAAGAATCCCGAATGGCTTTTGCCGTGCCAGCCGCCAAATTCCGTGTATGGCCTTCCAAGAACCTTGTTGTTCAAGAAAAAGGAGTCGAGTGCCTGCGGGCACAAGTGGGGAAGTAGCGCAAGTGTTAGAACCAGACGCTCGTCAAAACCGAGTTGCAGGCGCAAAATGGTTTCTCCATAGGGCGTGTCTGTGTCGGGCGTTGGCGGTGTGCAGAGGTGTACATCTAGCATTTTGCGCTCGTCATCTTCGGCGCAGAAATACTGTTCGAATCGTAAATCTATGATTTGACGGCACCAGTCGATTTCATTTTTCAGAGTATCTTCCATATTTACCTCTAGCGCCATTTTACATGCAACGGTGATTTCATCCAGGGGAGTTTTACGGTGGAGTACCCCCATGGTAATTTGTCAAGCAGAATATCGAATGTCTTCTGCCCTATCGTGAGCTGCTGTTGTTCGTCTTCTTTTTTCAATGCTCCTGAGCGAATAAGGAATGTTGTCCGCAATCCATCGGCAGAGGTATGCCCGAGTGCTCCCCAGTTGTGGATGATGCCTTCGAGTAGGCTGTCGGTCAGGGATTTTTGTTCGCTTGAAAGTATCGGCAAATCAGTGATTTCTTTGTTGGATTCAAAACCGCAGAGTAGCTGGATGATGGAGTGCTCGGTGACCGGTGCCGCATAACGGCCGAATGTCGCATAGCTTAACAAGGATACGGCTTCGGCTTTTTTCTGCTCGTTTTCAAATTTGCCGCCCTTGGTACAACCGGCTTTTTCGAAAAGTGGCTGTAGATAAGGGAAGAGTATAACGATTCCGCAGTCATTTGCTGTGGATTGGACGATTGCCTGTTTGGCCGGAGCTTTCTTTTCAAGTTTTTTGAGCTTTTCAAATACATTGCATGCAATTTGGCGAATGTCAAGTTTTGGATTATTTAGCTGGACTTGCTTTAGGACTGATTCTGCAACGCGTAAAGGGTCGAATTTGGAATCGGAATTGTTGCGACACCATTCAGAAATCTGGTCGTTGATTTCTTTTTCGAGAATTGTCGATTTTTGCAATGAGAGCATGCGCCCGCATGATTCTTGTAAAATTTGGCCGACAGGTACACATTGCTTTTGGAGTAATTGGGTGCGCAATATGTGTTCTAGTTCCTTAGGTATTTTTTGAAGAATATGCTTGAGTGGATCTTGTGCGGGGACGGTTCCAAGGTCGATGGTAAGTTTGTCTAAAACAATGTCTTCTTCCGTGGCTAGAGACATTAAAACCTTGTCAAGTGATTCTATTAAATCGTTTCGGGCAAAATTGTAAAGCTCGCTTTCAATGGCTGTAGCCTGCATGCGGTTGGAACATGTCAAATTTAATGTGAGTTCATCAATTCGGTTTATTTCTGTTATAGCCATAGAGCCTCCGAAATGAATTTCTCATGGAACTTGAACCATTTTTCTAAAGCCATCGGATTATGCGTAAATAGACCGAATGTATGCATGCTCTTATGCGGAACCCAGTAAAAGACCGGAACGAGGTGCGCAGGGATTTCGTCGCGTATAAATCGTTCAATGTTGTCACGTTTTTCTTGGGTGTTGGTGAACGGGGTCTCAGTGGACCATACTACAAAAATTTTGCCGAAACTGTTTTTGAGGTATATGCCGTCTATCACGTGCATGTGCATAGAAAGATGCTTCTTCTCTGCAAGACCAAGCATCATTTCGATTCGCTGCTTCCACCATTTTCCGCAACGGTGCATATGGAGCTCGGGCAAGTGGCGCAAGTAATTTACCTTGGAACGCAATAGGCTTCGGAATGCGATTGCGTTTTCGTTGTCATCGCGCCGATTTTCGCGCATTTGTAAAAAAAGCGCATCGGGATATTTGACTCCGTATATGGCCAACATCTGGTTCAAAATACGGTTGTAGTTGTGAAAATCGGTTTTTAGCGAATAAACCGAGAACATTTCGGCGAAATCTTGCATTGCCTGCAAAAAGAGCTTAAATAGATGTTCTACAGGCTCTAGGTATTTTTTGAGTTCGTCTGCTCCTGTGCCGTAGCGGTAAATTGAAGGGAATTGTTCGATGATAGGCATGAAGTCTAAAAAGTCACAGGGTGCTCCCGTAGGTAACTTCTGTGAATCGGAACAATCTATTTCGAAGGGTGTTTCGTATATATGACGAATTAGATCTTCATTATTTTTTTCGACAGAAATTTGAGAAACCCTTTCACCAAGGCAGCGCCATTCGTGCCAAAGGGCCGTAAATCGGTTAATAAGAGATTCTTTGGATTCTGTGGATGATTCATGTGGCCAAAGCTGCACCGAGTAAAGCCCCGGTTCGGTAACCTTGAAATCGACTCTGTCGCAATGGAGTTCCCGTTCAAAGAATCGTTCGTAATCTTCGGTGGTAACAGGGAACTGCCGCATGACCTCTTCTTGCGTGTAAAGGGCTTGGCGTTTGTAGTCAATATGGCCTTCTCGATCTGTCAAAAAGCTTGTGATGTCAAAGCTTGTCTTGTAGCCCAAATCGGTCAAGGCGTAAACAATCTGCTCCAGGATGGTGACACCCGGATCATGCGGATTGAAATCTGTCCACACGTTTTCGCATAGCTTTTGAACAAGACGGATGCCTTCGAGGCGAAGCGTCTCGTAATCAAGTCCTTGCGCGGCGGTATTTTTGGAAACGGTCTTAATCAAGGGTGGTTTCCATGAAGTTATCGTACCAAAGTTTTGTTAGGCGGAATCGTACAAACGAACCGTTTTTGTAGGCACAACGTACGCGTAATTGTAATTTGAATCGGTATTTTTCAGATCCGGTAACCCAGCGAACATCGATTCTAGAGCCGCGCCCGCCATAATACGATTGTATCTTTTTTACTCTGGGGCGTCCGTGAAATACATTTACCGCAATCGCATGAGTCAGGGCGAACCGTCCTTCGTCTTCTTGGCCGCCAGCACCAGCCACGATTTCAAAAGCCTGGCATCCAGTTAGTTCTTCGGTGATGTCGTGCCACTTTCCGTCGGTAGGGACCTTGAATTTGGAGTTTTCTTTACCGATGCGGCCTGCTGAAGCGATTACGCCTCGAACATCTAGGGAACATTCTGGCTCGCGTGTCCCGATTCCGACTCCAATGGGGGCGGGTTCTCCATCGGGAATGGGCCCCACAAGCGAAAGTACGCTCGAAGAATCATCGATACCGGGGGTGCTCAGGTGCAATCCGCTGCGGTTCCCGTTTACATCTTTACGAATTTCGCTGTGCCAGAGTGGGCTCCCTTCGGTGGAGTTTTCATAGAAACTCATCAACTTGCCGGAATCTGTAATCTGTGAAATTTTGAGGCCTGTTTCGCGGGTCTTTTCGATTCCTTCTTCTTCCACATTGACCATGGAATCGATGAGGTCGATAAAATCTTCTTCACAGGGCATTTGTCCTGCCTTGAACCTGTTTTTTAGAAGCGTACGGTTTAACTTAGCCATTGTTTCTCCTTTGAATAATAAAAGTCGAACCTATTTCGAGATCTCCGTAACCAACGGTGATATCGCGGAAATCTTCATTTTTTTCGATAACGTTGAGGAAGTGCCTTTTCATGGGCGTAAGGATGCTCCATGGGGTTGTTCCGTGAATGTAGTTGTTGCTTGCTTTATCGGATTCTTCCATACTGTATTCGGAGCGGTCTTTTGAACTGATGCGGAGTACCGAAAAATCTTGGATTTCTTCGACATAGGGTAAATTCTGGATGAACATCCGCAGGTGTTCTTTGTTGAGTGACCAACCAAAAAAACGTGACGAACTATCGCTATTCCATGGAGAGAGATAATTGTTTATTTGCTTGTTCAGGTCTTGAAGGTGTTCGCCATCGTTGTTGTCGTTTATAAAGTCCACATTGCAGCGCACCTGAATTCTTTCAAATTGCGGATTCATAACGGTGATTTTTGCGAATGGGGAAGACTTTTGCTTTACGAATTGTTTGATATCTTCTAGTGTTTTCCCGCTGAGACGGGGATCCCAAATGTGTCGGCCGTCTTCGTATAAAGGGGATACGGGGACGACAAGAATATGCCCCGCACTTGCTTGGTTTGGCTTTTCGGGAGAAAGTCCTGCGAAACACTTGACCAAGTGAACTTCGGGAAATTCTTCGAGAATCATCCGTTCGCAATCTCGTGCAGTTAAAATACGGTTGCGATGGTATAGGTACTCGGCCACGCGCGTTTGCATTTCTTCGCGGTCTTCTTCGGGTTCCCCGCTAAAGGATTCTTCTAGCTGGTATACCGCAGAGAGTCCGCTGATGCTTTGTGCTAGTTCGTTGATGCAGCCTGGTTTACAATGCTTGAAGGTGTTTTTTTGTCCAAACCCCTTGCTGCGTACGACTTCGACTGCTTGCGCATAAACTGAGAATAGGCGGCTGCAATGATTCCAGTTTCCTTGAGGCTCTAATCGGATCCAGCAGAGACCTTTTGGCATCAATGAAGAATCGGTTGTAAAATCCTTAGGAATCGTAATGGATACGATACCTGAAGTCGTGAAATTTGCCGTGGTGTTGTATAAGATGTTTTCAGACGGAATGCGGGTCCATCCGTTTACTCCGAGGTATGCCCAGATGAAACCGATTTCGCCATCTTCGTGAATGTTGTCGGAATCTCTATTTAGATGGAAGTACAGATTGACGCTATTGGTGTTTACTGTGGGCGTAAGGCCTAAGAATAACGCTCCGCCTTCCAGTTGTAAGTGAGATTTTTCGCTTACACCCCAAGGTCGTAAGAATAAAATCTTGCCGTCGCTGTTGTCAGAACTTCTCAGGTTGATTTCTGCCGCAGCGGTGTAGCTGACAGAGAGATTTTCTAATTCCGGTGTATAGGGTTGGTTTGGTAGCTCGAGTTCCTTTCCGAGATTCTTTTTGAGAGCTTGCTGCATCAAATTCCCGCAGAGCACCTTGGAATATTCTTGATGCATAAAGGCGTTTTCGGGCGATACCAGCTTTATCTTGAAAAAACCGTCGCGCGAATTCGGAGTGTATTCGAAATCCTCAGAGTCGTATTGCTGTTCAAATGTCCTTCCACCAAGAGCCTTGTCGCATGAGATGGTGAGTTTATTTGAGATTGCGTCGGATTCTGATTGGAAAAGATCTTGTAAAAGTGGCGTTTGTGTATTAAACGGGGACCAATATCCGCCAAGGAGTGCCGATACGGAAACTTTAAAGTCGCGGGTTAACGGTGCGTTAGGATATTGTTTATACCAGTAGCTAAAATCCCTTGAACGGGGGAGACCTCTCCAGTTGCCATGAATCTCAAATGAAGAAAGTCTTTTGCCTCTAATTTCTTCGCAACCAACGACAAGTGAATTGCCTACGGCCGGTAATGGGCCGAATGGTTGTATTGGAGCGTTCATTGAAAGTGGGCCGATATCATTGCTGAGGGCGAGACGCTTGCAGTTTGTCACTCGTACCTGAAGTAAGACCTTGCGCAATTTCAGGTTCTTTAAGGTTTCCCAAGGGTTGTAGGATGCGTGTGGCAAGACGATAATACGCATCGCAGGACCGTTTAAGTTGTATTCAGCTCCGTGTATGGTTGGGTCGCAATTGACAATGGCTGGAGCCATGTCTGAAAGTTGTAAGGTTAGCCCGATGCAATTTTCTTCGCAATGCGCATCCAGAATGTGGGATTCCAGTTGGTATCCGTCTACATCGTACCAGCCATCTGCTGTGCTAAGTGAAATGCGAAAGGCGTTTGCAAATACTTTAAGGAATAATTCGGGAGCTTGTCCACATTCTAAAAGTGTTCCTTTGACGCTTTCTGCTTCATATATAAGCTTGACCTTGATTTGCCGGATACCGTCGTTCAGGTATAGTAGGCGAGACGAAATGGCGAGTCCGAGTCGGGTAAATTCCGAGTTGGCGGCACGGTCTCCGGAGCGGGTCATGCCAAATAATGGATACGGAACCATGTCTTTGATTTCAATGGCCTGACTTGGCTTATAGACTGGAATTTCGGATACCGTAGAAACGCCTTTTTCAGGAACGGCGAGGGTGTAGATTTTTTCGACCTGAATATCGTTCAGTTCGGCTTTGCTTACGGATTCAAATTCAATTGTTTCGCCATCTTCGTTTGTCCCAGCGATAAACCTTGTTCCCTTCGGAAGTTTGTACTTGAAACCTCTTAGTTCAATGGGAAAAATGACGTGGGCATGGTCACCATGGGCCTTATTGGGACGCTCTCCTAGTATTTTTCGGAAATAAAAATCGATTCGCTGGCTAGGTAAATCATTTAATCGTTCTTGAACTCGATTTAGAAGCTTTGCAAAAACGGTATAAAGGGCTGCCGCAGGTTCCGTGTTGCCGTCAGAATCAGATTCAATTGCTTTTGCAAGCTTTGGAATGTCGTTTTCATTGATGACAAGCGGGCAATCGTGCTGTTTTTCGTATTTGCAGATTTCTTCGAGCAATTGTTGCAGAGTCATGTTGTTGACAGCGACAAAAGCCTTCGCGAGTTCCTTGAACTTGCGAGCCTGTTGGCTTAAACCTTCGCTGACAAAAATACGATTTTCCACAATAATTCCTTAGATGCTTATATCGGTGCCTTCGTTTATGTAGAAGGGGTACACTAAATTGCGGCGGCTATTAGTCGCAATGACTTTGTAGTCGACAATGATTTGCAAAACGTCGTTCACTTCATCCATTTTATAGTCGGTGTTTTCTACAGTAACTCTTGGTTCAAAATTGTCGATGGCGTTTCTTATTTCTTCGTCGAGTTGCACAATAGTGCTTTCTTCGTAGTTGCGAAAGCAGTAATCGCGGAGTCGGCAGCCATAGTCGGGGCGCATTAGACGTTCGCCGGGGTATGTTCCGAGTAAAATGCGCAGGCTTTCGTCGACATCTTCTTCGGCTTCGGACATGGCGATAGCTCCATTTTCGAACTTTAGCGGAAATTTCCATCCGCGTCCAAGAAACGTCAGCGAACTCACTTAGCCTCCTATTTGCACCGTGGGGCATCCCAGGGCGATTGTGCCGCCGTGGGCGGTAGAATCGCCCATGCGTGCGGCCGGCTTCTTGTTGATCATGACCGTGGCGGAGCCCTTGATAATCGTATCGGGCGGCCCCACGCATACGCAGCTGTCACCCATGACAGCTGCGGGCATGCCCCCGATTAAAACCGTCGGGACGCCGGGACCGACGACCGGTCCGCCCACGTGCGGGATGGGCGGCGTTCCGGGAGTTTGCATGGGGCAGGTGTGCATATCTGTGAGTCTTGCTGCTGGAGGCATTTTCTTCCTTTAGTTGATCATGACCATGGCGCCTTTCACGGTGGTTTGTCCCGATGCCGAAATTTCGGCCGTGGCGGATCCTTGCGCCTTGAATCCCACCTTGGCCTTGAGTTCCACGTTCAGCCCTTCAGCCTTTAAATCGGCTGCCGATTTGAGTATTATGCCGCCCTTGGCATCGACATTGAACTTTCCCTTGGTGCTGACGGCGATGTCCTTTGTGGCATCGAGCTTGATCCCGCTATCGGACATTTCGACCTTGTTTCCGCAGGGATCCTCGAGCGTGATTTTTTTGCCGTCGTCGTCCATGACGATTTTCCTATTTCCGGGAGTCGTGACGGTAATTGATTTTTTTTCTTCGTCGAAAGTGACGCTCAATTTTTCGCGGGTTAGCAGTTGCTTGGTGTTGTTCTTTTGTTCCAACTTTTGTGGGACTTGTTGCTTGGAACTGTACAAACTCCCCAGAATGACGGGACTGGAAGGGTCTCCATTGAAAAAGCCGAGGATGACTTCATCATTGACTTCCGGGAAAAAGAGGCCGCCGACGCCGTTAGATGCGTAGGGGGTGCCAAGGCGAGCCCATACACCTTCTTGTTCGTTTTGCATTACCGGAATTTTGACCTTGACGCGATTTAGTTTCTCGGGGTCATCGTGTATTTGCAATACAATACCAGTCAAAAGTCCTGTAATTCCGCAGTTGTAGCCCGATGCGACTGGTGCCATGGTATTGAATTTTTCGACAAACCATTCTTTTTTCATCCCGAACGAAAGCGTCGTTGTCCAGGAGCCGATTTCCATGTGGTGATGAATTCCGGATACGAGGGCGTTCCCGTTAAATCGCGCTCCCAAGTAATCCAATTTCATCATTTTGCCCAAAGTAGCCTTCAAATTGCCGATGCATGTGGCATGCCCGCTAATGCGTGAAAGCTCATTCTTCATTTGTTCGGCCTTGGCCCAGGTATCTAAAATTCCTTTATCGACTTGAGAATTTATTTGCAGTATCTGGTTTGGGATTGAAAGTGCCTTAGCAAGATCGTCCGAACTCAGGTTTCCTTGAGTTTGAACAGACTGTGCGCCTTGTTTACTTGATATAATTTCTTGCTTCGTCACATCCCAAGCTCGTGCTTCAACATTTTTTACTTGATGTTCCGAATTGACGGAGGCGTTGAATTCGATGATGTCGGTTCCCCAAGTAAGTGAAAGTTCCGAGTTGCCTTTTGAACTAATGGGTTCTATCGACATTCCATCTTGATCTGCCAAAAGCCAACAGGCGTTGGCCTCGGCGCGGGTCATGATAAAATCCCAGTCGGTGCAATAGTATTGCATCAGTTCTTTATGGGGACCACCCCCTATAGAAGAATTGATTCCATATTTTGAAGCTAGAGCTCCGATGATATCGTCGTCGCTTTTGTCTTGGTAATTCGCGTTGTGTCTTGATTCAGTGAGTGCGATGGCTTTGTGACGACACTCAATTTTGGTGCAACTTGTTCCATCTTTTAAGACTGAAATTCCAAGGCGAGTGATTACGCCTTTAAAGACGGAATCAAGGTCTGTGGAATAACCAGCCTTGATTTCCACTTCAGTGCCGGGTTTTAGCTGGTCTCCTTCGCAGAGTTCGAATTTGCCCGTAGGCATGTCACCGTCTGCGATTGTAACAGTCGCTTTAGGAATACTGTTGATGCGGTATTCTACATCGGCAGAGATGACTTGCGCTGTTGATGCTAACGCCTTGCCTTTGCAAAAAATTGCGCATTCTACGATGCCACCGGTGTTTTTTAATGGAGATTCTGGCATGTTTACTCCCTAATCGGTGGAAATTCTAACATGGTTCCAGGCTTAAGTTGCCTGAAATTGGTAAGCCCGTTGATTTTTGCAATCTGGAGATAATATGAAGGGTCGTTGTAAACGCGTTCACACATTAGTGGTAATGTATCCCCGGCTTTGACTTCTACAAGGTGTGTCAAGTCGGGGGATTTTTTTTCTTGAGTATGGTCAAATGGCCATTCCTGATAGAAAAAGTCTGCACCTATGGTGATTTCTGCACGAACCGGTATGCCAAATGGATCGAATAGCGTATACTTGATATCCAGTTTTGTTGTTCGAACAGCGTAGGTGAATTCACCCCAATATATTTTCACAACCGGAGGTTGGTGAGATTCTCCATCGGGGTCGTAAACAACTTTTTTGAGATTGTCGACCATCTGCTTGATGGTTGTGCATCCTTGTGGCCATTCGTCTTTCGGAATCACTCCTGTGACATCGAAATAAAGTATCGGTAGTGTAATTTTGGGACTTTGTCTCGATGTGTAGGTCAAAAACTTTCTTCGGCTAGTTTTGTAATCAATTCCAGATTCAATTGTCAAACTATCAGGGTTTAACATGACTGTGAAAGGCTTTCGATCGCCTATTGGCGAAAGCTTTCCGTTGTTTTCGCGATTTGCTTCGAATGTCATTTTTTTTGGCTTATCCACAGCTATCGCTCCTGATTTTGGCGCATAGAATCTTCAATTAGACGCCTGCATTCTCTTAAAACATTTTCTTTAAGAGTTTCTGGAAATTCTTGATTTTTCTCATCGGATTCAATTTTTACATTGATGCAAAGATTCTTGATTTCGAGCGACATGATTATTTTGTCCTTTTCATATTTTGATACTTGAACGATAGAGTCTCTATCATGACTTCTCCTTTCATGGCATCAAGTGTGCTAAATGACCACTTGACTGGATACGCATTATTGAAAGTCCAAGTGGCTAGGGGCTCGTTTTCTGCGTTGAGCAATGAGACCTCGATAGGCTTAGGAGTAATCATGAATGCGTTTGTCATGGAGTTCATGCAGTCTAGGCACCATGTGAAAAATGAATCGCTTTTTTTGAGTACGGCTCGCTTTAGAACAAGCTCTGTGTATTTGATTTTATCCGGTAAATAATAAACAGTCGAATTGTCGCCCCCGCTGTGAACTTCCTTTGTTTCTATAGAGGTTTCTAAACCGGATACTTCGCTGAACGAAATCTCCGAATTACCCAACTTTACAGAAAAGTGGAATACAACGGGAAGCGGCCATTCGACATCGGGCATGTTGCCTCTTAGCTGTTAAGCCTTGTTCTCAATAGTCATGCCTTCGTGAACGATTTCAATGCTTTCGATAGCGACATCGTTGCCATCGGCCTTGAGTTCGTATCCCGAAATCTTGGTGGGCCATGCGTTCTTGAGCGTCCAAACCATTGTCGGGGCGTTGGTTTCATCCAGCAGGCTAATCGTGATATCGATTCTCTTGATTGTATTCTGCTTAATCTGGCTGAACCAAGCCCAGAACTTGTTATCGCCCTTGAAAATACCCTTCTTCATCGTGACATTGCTGTACTTGATGAGACCAGGCATCTTAACAACAGAGAAAATCTTGCTGTCGCCGGCACGGTACTTGATTTCTTCGGATTGTGCGTCCAGGTTAGTTACTTCCTGGAAAGACATTACATCGTTACCCCACTTTACTTCAAAGTGGAATTTGGGCATCGGCCATAGGGTTGCGTGTTGGGTAGAACCATCTTCTGCCATTTTAATTACCTCCTATCGATTAGGACTTCTGCTGTTGCTGTTGGAATGTGAGTTCAATGAATTCTGCCGGGCGAATCAAGGCAACCTTGATTGTAACGCGCAAAATACCTTCGAGAATGTCTTCGGAAGTCATGGTTTCGCCAAGTCCCACATACACTTCAAATGCATCTTCAGGGCTAGAACCTGCGAGACCGCCGCGCTTCCAGACGCTAGTCAAGAAGTTGCTGATCATGCCCTTCATGGTAATCCAAGTGTTTGCCGTGTTGGGATCGAAAACAAATGCCTTAGAGGCGAGTTTGATCGATTCTTCAAGCATAATCATGGTGCGGCGGACGTTTACATAGCGCCAATCGAGGCTGTTGCCATCGAGCGTACGTGCGCCCCATACCTTGTTGCCGTCACCAATGAATGTACGGATGGCGTTAACGGCCTTACCATTGATAGGAACGTTCAAGTCTTCCTGTTCTTCGTTGGTGAGATTAATTGCCGGAGTAATGACTCCGTTTACACCCACGTTTGCCGGGGCCTTCCACACGCCAATGGAATTGTCGACCATGGTGTAGATGCCTGCGATGGCTCCTGCGGGGGGCATCAGGTTCAGCTGTTCGCGAACCAAGTTCATGATAGTGGCGTAGTTCGGGCAAATCACCGAAAGGGTGCGGTGAATCGTTTGCACCTGGGCGTCGTCCTTTACATCGGCTGCGGCCATCTTGTCGATTTCGGCCTTGATCTGTTCAGCCTTGGTGGCGGGCTCTGCCGGAACGGCGTCGGTAAGCATCTTTGTAAGAACGTCAAGGTTTTCGACATTTGCAAAGGTCACTTCGTTCGACTGCACAACGCTGGTGTTGAGCCACGGATAGTAAACGGCACCGTAGTTCAAGAAGTTGGTTACCTTTTCGCGGAAGTCCGAAATGCATTCGCGCGGTTCCTTGTAGCCGTCGAAAACGTCAAGAATGGCAAAGCGGTTCTGCATCTTGGCGCAGTGGGCGAGCATTGCGTTCTGCACATTGGCGCATGCGTCTGCCGATTCAAGCGAAACTGCTTCGGGAATCACGACCAAGGTCGGTTCCTGTTCCTTTTCGAACGGAATAATCGCTTCGGTCAAGGCCTTTTCCGAGATTTCTTCGCCATAGGGGCCTACGGACATAATGTAGCAGGATGCACCGCCGTTCTGGTAGAACATGCGAATGGCGTCGAACAGGCGGAAGCGAACCTTAGGGGGCGTCACCTTGCCGCCTTCTTCCAGCGTGAAACGCATCAGTGCGCTTTCGCCGAAGACGGCCCTGTATTCTGCAAAAGATGAAATTCGGAATGGCTTGTTGAATACGGATTGTCCCTTGTATTCGGCTTTTTCGGTATAGCCGATGAACATGGGAACGGCCGTAGCGACTTCCACTACAGAACTGGGAAAAGCGTTTTTCTCGACGAGATAGACGCCAGGGGTTTTATAGGATGCTGACATTTTTTCCTTTTTCTCCTATGGGGTTTATGTGTTAATAAAAGTCTCTGCGATTATTTCTTGTTTGCCGCCCTCAAGAACTGCCGTGGCGATTGACCTTGCGTCCATATTGGGGAGGCACTTGATAATTGCCTTGGTCGAGTTCTTTTCGCGTAGCTGAAAGCGCGGGGCAGCACCGAAACTCAGTGGAATTTCTTGCGCTGATGTGAAAACTCTATTCCCGGAAGCATCCGTAAAAACATCGAAATAGGCGCTTTCCTTATAGTTTTTAATTCCTGCAACTTCAGGATCGTTGAATTCGGATAGTCCTGAAATGTTGTAACGCCATTTCATTTTTTTTGTGCTTAAAGAAAGGGTGATTTTTGAATCAGAAATGTCGCTTGTTCGGCTGATTTCTATCCCGAACATCGGTGTAGGGAGTTGCATTTCTTTGGGAATAGAATCTTTATCAATGGATTCCCATTGCAGCGAATTTCCGTTTGCTTTTGCAAAAGGAATGCTTTCTTTGGGAATGTCGTTGAACAACGTGACGCTCCAAAGGTCTTGCCGCGTCGGGGTTGCCCAAAAGACGAGACTTATATCTTCGGCAAAAGCAGAATCTTGCGCAATTAAGTAGAATCCTTCTGAACTTTCGTTCATTAGGAATCCTTCACGTTTCATAATTTCTTTAGATGCGTTGTCCGGCATAAACCTGAAATAGCTGCATTTGCCACCAAAGTACTCGTGATTTACGAGGATGTTTGCCCAGCCCCTGTAATTCATTAGAAGGCTCCCAGGGTTGCGTCTTCTGGAACATGAATAACGTATGGGCGGTAATAAGAGTAGCCGCTGCCGAGTGCAACGGTGCGTACCTTGTACAAGACCGATGGCACGTACTTGCATCCGACGAGACTCCATAAGTTGCTCATTTCCTGAAAATTCAGGTTTTCAATATCGATGATTAGTTTTTCTAGACCCGTGGCGAGATCGGGAAAAGATGGTCGGTCAAAAACGCTGTGATCCTGAAAGAATCCTACTGCCTTAGAAAGATATCTTAGAGATTCTTCGTAATGGCTGGCCTTGAAATTGGCCGCAAGAACTACATGTAGGTTCAGAAAGACGGGCTTCGAGTGTACTATGTTTCGAAAACCATCGTAGTCTGGTTTTGAATTAGTGCTTGTCATATAATCTTTTTCAACATTGACTAAAAACAAGACCAATTTATTTGTTGCAAGTTCTGGTTCGCGTCCATCGTTGTCCATAATTTTGGATACGACAACAAGATTTTCTTGAGTAGAATTTTTTCTGCATAAATATTGATTTAGCTGTGTTGCTAAAAAATGTAGGGACGCGTTTATCATTAACCTTCTCTTTTGATGATGGAAATCTAACTAATTTGTGATAAATTAATGATTTAATTTGTATGCTCTTTGTGTAACACTTTATTTGCAAATAGTGAAATAAATTAAAAAATTATGAATTAATTAATTGAAATATGTTGTTTAAAATAATGCGTAATATATGGTTACGTATCTATTCTAAAAAGTGTGAAGTGGGTGATATTTTACACTAACGTCTATGTGTAAATTTTGTTTTACTAGGATTCGTTGTTTTGAAAATATATATAAATAATTTGTACTTAATAATATTAGTTTGTGTGTATTACTTTGTATTATATTGTGTTGCAAAATGTGTTAAAATGTTGCTTGTGTAAGAAAGTCCGGCACTGCGAGTTGGATTTTATGTACGGAGCGTCATTATACGGACATTTTTCATTTTAACCCTACATTTTTGCCTGAACAGCCGATTTTTGCCTTTATAATTATTTGTTTTGTGAATTCAGAAGGCCATGATGACGCCTGTTTGGTGGTTGACAAGCCCTTGTTTTTAATCTAATTTTGGCCCATCGTTAATGCCTGGATAGTTCAGTTGGATAGAACGGGTCCCTCCTAAGGATCAGACTCGCGTTCGAATCGCGATCCGGGTATTTTGCTGGCTGCTTCGGCGGCCAGCTCTTTTTTTTGTTATTTTTCCCATGTGAAGAAACTTTATATAGCCTTTATTGTTGTGTTTGCGGTCTTGCTGCTGCTCCCTTTTTCGGCGCAGACGATTGCGGATGTCCGTGGTGAAAAGCGTTTTGTAAGCCTTGATATCTTTAAAGACGTGGTCTATACACCTTTCGCTCGTGAATCGAAAATGACTGCTTCTGCTGCCAAGCTGAACGAAGCCTGGTTTGCGGCTCGGGAATCCATGGCAGGGGGTAGCGAAGTGGGCGAGGCCCTGGAACCGGTCATCGGTGCTCTTTCTGACCTGGAAGCAGTGGTGCTTTCGGTGAACAGCTATGCGGAGTTGGACACTGCCGAAGCGGACTACAAGTTGCTGAAACAGGCCGATACCTTGCTGGCGACCTTGGAAGACGAACCTGAAAACTTCAAGTCGGTGGACTCTTCGGTGAAGGCGGTGGTGGCCGAATTCGGGCAAATCTCGCTCTGGCGTGCTTTCTTGGGCGTCAAGCATTACGGTGTATGGACCAGCCGCTACCTGCGTGCCTTCGAAAAGAAGGTGGAAGACGAGAATGTTCTGGTGCTGAAGTTCAGGCCCCAGTACCAGCTGGCGGTATGGAATCTTTTTAAAGATCCAGGTGAAAAGGTGGTCTTGGGGGCGGGCGAAGGCCGTTGGCTCTTTTACAGGCAAGACGTGGAATTCCTGGTGCAACCGTCTCCCTTGGACGTGCGCAGCGCAAAGCTGGATAATCCGGTCGAGGCCATTCTCAAGTTCCGGGACCAGTTGAAGAAGAAGGGGGTAGAACTCCTTGTGGTTGTCACGCCTGGCAAGCCCAGCATCTATCCGGAGCGCTTGACGGGAGATTCCGGCGAAAAGCCGATTGCTTCTCACGGCAAGGCGATTCTCGATTCCCTGACGAAGCTCGGGTTGAATACGGTGGACCTTTATACACCGCTCCTGGCTGCCAAAAAAGACGATTCTAGCCGCGGTGCCCTGTATCTTGATGACGACACCCACTGGACTCCGCGCGGTGCGGAACTTGCGGCAGCGGAGATCGCCAAAAAAGTGAACTCCATGGTGGAGTCGGGTGCAATTGATATTGGCGAAGCTTCCGTCAGTTACGGGGGCAGTGATTCCCTTGCAGATCGCATGGGCGATATCGGCGAAATGAGCGGGCTCAATAAGCATGATGTGTTCAAGGTACAACAGGTCACTGGCCATGTGGTTTACCAACAGGAAATTTCTGAACATACCGAACCGCCGGCAGACTCCCTTTCGGATTCAACGGTTGTTGCCGACACGACGAAAACGCCTTTCAAGGATGATTTCCGCAAGTCCAAGATTTTGATTCTGGGCGATAGCTTTAGCCGCATTTACCAGACGGATGCTCCGGTGAATGCTGGGTGGATTGCCCATTTTGCAAAGAACATGAACCGCCCGGTGGCATCCATTGTCAGCGATGGCGGCGCTTCTACGCTGGTTCGCGAAAAGCTGGCCCGCAAGGCCGGGGTGCTTAAAGGCAAAAAGCTCCTGATTTGGGAATTTGTGGAACGCGACCTGCGATTCGGAGCCGAAGGCTGGAAAACAGTTGAGTTTTAAGGATTTTTGATATGGCAAGACATGGTACACCGACGCCGGGACAGGCGATACTCGAAGGCATTGAATGGCTCAAGATGGACAAGGCTGAATTTGCCCGCCGCCTTGGAGTAACGATGGAAACGCTGGAAGGCCTGATTGCGGGAACGGTCGAAATGACCCGCGAACACGCCGAAGCCCTGGAGTCCGTGACGGGTAGCCCTGCCGCCTACTGGCGCATGCTCGCCAGTAAAGCCAAGCGAGTTTAAGTGTCATCCTGAGCTATACGAAACTAGGCAACTTGTTGCCAAAGTTGAGTTATGCCCTTTGGGTAGAAACAAAGTGAAGTCGAAGGATCTATTATGAATATTATTGACGCTGTTTCTTGTATGTGCGACCTTGCCAAGGGCGAGGCGGAGCAGTTCGACATTATTGCATCCAATTCCCATTCCGAGGGCCTGTCCGTTTTTCAGGGGCAGGTGCAGAATACCGAAATTTCGGATTCTGTCGGGCTTGGTATCCGCGTGATTAAGGATGGTCGTCCAGGTTATGCCCATACGGAACGTTTGACCAAGGAAGCGATTGCGCAGACGATTAAAGACGCCCTTTGCCATACCCAGTGGACCGAGGCTGTCGATATTACCCTCCCGACTGCTGCGAAAATTCCGGATGACAATCCCAATTACAATCCGGAGCTTGAAAAGCTGACTCTTGCAGATGTGAAGGATTTTTGCATCGAGCTTGAAAAGCAGACTTTTGCCCGCTCCAAGGAAATCGTGAACATCCCGTACTTGGGTGCAGACCTGAACAGCGACTTTTCCATTGTGGCAAACCACACGGGCCTTCTTTATACCGACAAAGGTAATTCCGTGTCGGTGGGCGCGGGCGCTGTGGCCGCACGAGATGGTGTTACCAAGCTGGGTAACTTTGTCAAGAGCAGTCGCAATTGGGCCGAGATTTCCATGGACGAAATCGCCACCAAGGCTGCAACCTACGCGACAGAACTTTTCGGTGCAAAAAAGATTGAAGGCGGCAAGATTCCCGTGGTCTTCTCGGAACGCGTTTCGGGCAGAATCATGGGCATGTACGCATCGCCCTTCATTGCGGAATCCATGCAGAAGGGAACTTCACGCCTTGCTGGAAAGCTGGGCACCAAGATTGCTTCCGACAAGTTCTCTCTCATGAGTGATCCGCTGGGTGAAAACTTTAGCCACAAGATGTATTTCGATTCCGAAGGCTCCCTCACGCGTCGGGTAGACGTGGTGAAAGACGGTGTCTTCAACGAGGCTCTCTACAATTTGGAAACCGCCGCAAAAGACGGCTGCAAGACAACGGGCAACGGTGCCCGCGGTTTCGGCTCCAAGATGTCTACGGCCTTCTGGAACATGTACGTGCCTGCCGGTGAGCATGCTACTGCCGATTTGCTGAAGCTGTTCCCCAAGTGTCTCTTGGTGGTGCGTCTCGAAGGCGGCTCCGGCTGCAGCTCCGTTTCGGGCGAACTCAGTCTTGGCGCTCACGGATTCTGGTGCGAAAACGGTGTCATCCAGCATCCGGTGGATGGCGTGACCTTGAGCGGCAATTTCTTCGACATCATCCAGAATGTAGTCGGTGTGGGTAACGAATACCTTGACCCCTTCTCTAGTGTCAAGGTTCCAGCTCTAGCTGTCAGTGAACTCGCAGTCAGCTGTTAAAAAAAAGTCCCCGTTCGGGGACTTTTGTCTTAAGAATGGATTGCTTCGTCGTTGCTCTCCTCGCAATGACGATTTTTCTTTTGACGATATATTAACACAATCAGCCAGATCAAACCGGTCAGGAACATGACGCTGCAGAGTGTCTGTCCGCGGCTCATGCCGAACAGGTCTACGCGGCC
Source organism: Fibrobacter sp. (assembly GCF_045131395.1). Classification (GTDB taxonomy): domain Bacteria; phylum Fibrobacterota; class Fibrobacteria; order Fibrobacterales; family Fibrobacteraceae; genus Fibrobacter. The sequence continues at coordinate 415,844 of NZ_JBGUQY010000046.1, forward strand.
CAAGTGTGCGTCGGGCCTGCGGAAGAATTCGATAAAGAATCTAAAGAGGCCGTAACCCATCAGGTACAGGCAGGGCATCTTGTCGCGGAGCAGGGGAATGCGTCTTAAGTTGTACAAAACTGCAAACAAGATAACGCCTTCGAAGAGCATTTCGTAAAGCTGGCTGGGGTGGTGCAGGATCGGGTTTGTCAGGGGACTGTCGTGGGCCAGCGGGAAGTACATGCCAATGGGGCTTGTGGTGACTTCGCCAAAGAGTTCTCCGTTAATGAAGTTGCCCCAGCGGCCCCAGGTGTAGGCGAGGGGTGCCAGCATAAAGCAAAGGTTCAGGCCTTCCCAGACCTTCATTTTGTTGCGCTTCAGGCCGATGTAGGTAAAGATGGTTCCGAGAATCATACCGCCGTGGTAGCTCATGCCGGAGATTCCGGCAAAGTGGTAGCCCAGGGCGTCGTGGGTCATGGGGAGAATGATTTCGGTGGGGTTTGCCAGGTAGTAACCCGGCTTGTAGAAGAACACGTAGCCCAGGCGTGCACCGATGATGATGCCCGCGATAATCCAGGTGAACAGGCTGTCGAACTGGTCCTTGGTGTAGCCCAGCTTTTCTTTCTTGTTCACGTGCATCAGCGTGAGGTAGCCCGTGACAAAGGCAAAAATGTACATGATGCCGTACCAGCGTACCGGGAAACTACCCAGCGTAAAGGCGGTGCCGTCAAAATAAGTCGGAATCAGGTTCCACCAAGAGAGTTCCATGTTACTTTCCTTTTTTAGGTAAATTCTGGTGCGCCCAATAGTTGAACAACATTCCGGCGACTTGGGTTGCCGGCTGCGAGCGCATGCCCTGCAAGTCGTGTACCTGCATAATTACGAGTACCACTGCCTTGCTGGGGTCTTCTTTAGATTGGGCAAAACCCATGAACCATTCGTAGCGGCCGTAAGGGTCCTTTCCGTCAAGGGATCCGGTCTTTCCACCGATGTTCAGGGCTTCGTAGTTCTTGCGGGCCATGTGGCGGGTCGAAATATTCTTGCGGGCGGTGCCGTGGGTCACCGTGCGGATCATGGCTTCGCGGAGGCCGTAATAGGTGTTGTCGCTGAACTTGCCCACGTCGAGGGCGATGCGGCTCTTGGGGGCGTAACCGTCCAGGTTGGCGGCCCAGGGAATTTCCAGCGGCTTTTTCATGAGAATGGCGCGGACTTGTGCGGCGGCAAGGAGCGGAGTCAGGGTGGTGGCATCCGTGAAGCCGCTGCTGACTTCGGCGAGGCCGTAGCCGGTATCGGGCGGAGCGTAGTTGGAACGCGGGGGGAGTGCTCCCGGGAAGTTGGTGTTGTAGCCCAGCTTCTTGGCGGCGCTGCGCAGGCGGTCGGCACCCACGTTCATGCCGACAATGGCCATGGGCGGATTTGCGGACCTGGCGTAGGCATCTTGCAGCTCAATAAAGGGACCTTTGTAACCTTCCTTGACTCGCAGCTGGCTCTTGTAGAGCTTGGTGCTGGAACCGATCATGGGAATCTGGGATGTAAGGGAGTAACGGTTAGATTCCATGGCCGCCGAAATAGTGATGGTCTTTGCGAGGGATGCTGCCGGGAAGGTGTTCTTGATAAAGTAGTCAGGCTTTTCCTGCACGTGGTTGTTGCGGCGTTCGCCCCAGGCAATGATTTCGTTGCTCCTGGGTTCCACCATCAAGATAACAGCGTATTCCGGGCGGAATCGGCGCAGCAGGTTGTCGATCTTTTCTGCCAGGAACACGTCTTTCTGGGCCTTGATGTGGGTGCTGTCGATAACGTCTGCTTCGGCGGGCGTTTCGGGAACCACGGCGGCGGCAACAGTTGTCTGCGTATTTACCAGGTCTTCGGAATCGGCCTTCGGGAAGAGTCCGTCTTCGCGGATTACGGTAGCCGAAGCTTGCTCGTCGGTATTTTGTTCCGTGGTGTTTTCGGCGGTTTCTTCTACGATTTCTTCTTCATCGGCCGGATTTGCCTGTTCTTGCTTTTCGCCGAAAATGCAGGTGCCCATCAGGGCGCAAATGCCCATGAAAACGGCAAAAACAATAATCCTGTTTCGAATCCTTACGGCGTAGGGGAGTCTTTTTTTCGGAAGATAGTTATTATAGTCCATCTTAAAGTTGCTTATAAACTTTGCTTAAAAATCGTCTTGCGGTAGTACTGTAGTTCGGCAATGCTTTCGCGGATATCGTCCAAGGCCTGGTGCTTTTCCATTTTCTGGAATTCCGGCAGGGTGGGGTACCAGCGGAAGGTCAGTTCCTTGATGGAGCTCACGTCGATGTTTCTGTAGTTGAGCCAGCCCGTAATCTGCGGCATGTACTTGTACAAAAAACGCCTGTCCTGGGTAATGGAATTGCCGCACAGCACGTTTCCGCGTTCAATGGTGAAGGGCTTGATAAAGTCTAGGGTCATCTTGTCGGCGTCGGCCATGGTGAGGGTCGACTTGCGGCAGCGTTCCACCAGTCCGCTTTGGGTGTGGTGACGCTTGTTCCAGTCGTCCATGCCTTCGAATACGTTTTCGGTCTGGTGAATCGCCAGAACGGGGCCTTCGGCCAAAATGTTCAGATTGGCATCAGTAACAATCGTTGCAATTTCAAGAATAACGTCCCTTTCTGGTTCCAACCCGGACATTTCCAGGTCCATCCAGACAAGGTTCGGTGCGCTTTTAATTCTAGCCATAACGCGGACAATTTAGAAAAAATTTAAAATGCGAAAAATAGACCGTAGAATAGTTGTTGATGCAATTGGGGTAATGCGAAGATGTTGCCTTTTTTGTCTTAAATCATACAGTGTAATATTATTGTATGTAAATAATATCAAATTTCTAAAAATTGAGGACAAAATACCTCCTGAGGTTGACGCTTTTTTTCTATATTTGCCGCCATTATGGAAGAAGTCGTAATCACTGGTATGGGGTGCGTTTCCGCCCTCGGCAATACGCCGGAACTGCTTTGGAACAACCTGCTGGAAGGTAAATCCGGACTCGCAACGATCGATCGCTTCGACGTGACCAACTATCCCATCAAGATAGCTGCCGCCGTCAAGGAATTCGATGGTTCCGAATACATTACCCCGCGCGATTCGTCCCGTCTGTCCAGGTGCATCCAGTACGCTGTGTATGCCTCTTTCCAGGCTCTTAAGAACGCCGGTATTTCCCCCGAAAACGAAGATCCGACCCGCTCTGGCGTGATTATCGGTTCCGGTATCGGTGGTATGCAGATTTATAGCGACTCCGTGGTGGCCCTCGCAAATCGTGGCCCGAGCCGCGTGTCTCCGTTCTTCATTCCGATGTCTATCGTGAATATGCCCGCTGGCGAAGTTTCCAACCGTACTGGCTGGATGGGCCCCTGCTACGCAGTGGTTTCCGCTTGCGCAACCTCTAACCACTCTATCGCCGCCGCCTACGACCAGATCCGTCTTGGCCGCGCCGACATCATGCTCGCCGGTGGTACCGACGAAACCGTGAACAATGTCGCCCTCGCTGGCTTTACCTCCATGAAGGCCTTGAGCAAGCGTAACGACGATCCGACCACGGCTTCTCGCCCCTTCGATAAGGACCGCGACGGCTTCGTGATCGGTGAAGGTTCCGGTATCCTGGTTCTCGAAAGCCTTTCTCACGCCAAGAAGCGTGGTGCCAACATCCTCGCTCGCGTAGCCGGTATCGGCATGAGCGCCGACGCTCACCACATGTCCGCTCCTCGTGAAGACGGTGAAGGTGTCCGCCTCGCTATCGAAATGGCTCTCCGCGAAGCCGGTATCTCCCCGAAGGATGTGGGCTACGTGAACACCCACGGTACCTCCACTCCGCTCGGCGACGTTGCTGAATGCTCCGCCCTCGAAAAGGTTTTTGCCGGTGCTGTTGACAACCTCAAGGTGAACTCCTCCAAGTGCATGATTGGCCACGCTCTCGGCGCTGCCGGTGCTCTCGAAGCCATTATCACCGTGAAGTCCTTGCAGAATCAGATGATTCATGCGACCACCAACGTGTTCAACCAGGACGAACGCATCCACCTGGATGTTTGCGCCAACAAGAACACCAGCCACTCGTTCAACTACGCCATGTCCGACAGCTTCGGCTTCGGTGGCCAGAACAGCGTGCTGCTCCTCGGTCGCAACTAAGTCGATGTGAGCGGCTTGCGCCGCATCGCACCTCAATATTTAAAAGCTCTTGGAGTTCGTTCTCCAGAGCTTTTTTTTGTAAAAAATAAGGTGAAATGAAAAAACTGATTATAGTATTTATGGGTTTAGTCCTTTGCCAATGTTCAATTTGTAAAAATAAAGGGGACGATTATCCTGTTATTTCGAAGGAATCCAAAATAGTTGGTTATGACAAACTCTTTGTAAAAAAAGTTTATTTCTCTAGTTGGACCTACGATTTAAATCATGACTGGATTACCGAGCAGTATTCCGATCAAATTAATATTTATCTTGATAGTGTCAATTATGGAAAAAAGTGGCCTAGAAAAGTAGAAGCCTTTATAAATAAGGGATCTGTAGTAGAAAAAGTGGATTCTTCGAATATTGAGATTAGGAACACTGTTTTAGGGGTTGGTTTATTTATCAATAAAAGGTTTTATGGCGACGAAACCCATTTAAAAATGGTTTTGACCAAAGATGATTCAACGTCTAATGTAATTCTTGATTTTGATTTGAAACAAAAAAGCCATAAGGTTTATCATTCGGGATGTATGGATGCTTTTTATAAGCTATAGATGATAAACGGTCTTCTTTTTTCTATTTTTGCGCTCGTGAATTTTTTGAAGTCTTTTACAATCTCTATCGTGCTGCTCGTTTTTGCAGGGGTGTCCTTGCATGCTGCTCCTTATGATCCGCTTACATGGCGCGATTCTACCTGGGATTACCGCAGCGAAGATCCTGGCGATACGACGCAGCTGTCGGTGGTCAAGGGCGTGGGCGTTGCCTCTACGGTTCTGATTGCTTACGGCGCGGCCTACTGGCTGGTATTCCAGAAAGGCTGGTGGGATGAGCAGGGGAATGATTTCCATTTCGAAAACGATTTTGATTATGCGTTGAACCTGGACAAGTTCGGCCACTTTGCATCGGGCGTCATCATGGGCGAGAGCTTTTACGAAGGCTATCGCTGGGCGGGCGTTTCGGAGTTCAAGTCCTACTTGTTTGCCGGTTTTTCGGCCATGGCGACTCACATTGCCATTGACGTGAAGGACGGCTTTTCGCCGGAATGGGGGTTTAGCATTTTTGATGTACTGTCGGGCACCTTGGGTGGCTTTTTGCCCATGGCGGAACGCTACATTCCCGTGTTCAAGTATGTGGACCTGAAGTGGAGCTACTGGATCAATACCAAGGCGTATTACAGACAAAGTAATACAGGCGTGTTTACGGACGATTACTGCAATCAAACCTTCTGGGCATCCTTCAAGATTCACCGCCTGTTGCCCAAGGCTGCTCGCCCGTATTATCCCAGCTGGCTTGCGATTGCGGCGGGCCTTAGCATTGACGAAGGCGTGTTCCTGCACGATAAAGACGTGACGCCGCACCGCGAAGTTTATATCGCCCTGGATTACGACTTGGAAGCGTTCCGCCCCCAGAGCCGCATGGCCCGCACCATTATCAAGTACCTGAATTACTTTAAGCTGCCGGCTCCCACCGTGCAAGTTTATCCCGAATTCCATTGGTATTTGCTGTACCCGATTAAATTTTAATACCTAAATTTCTATATGGCACTCCTTCGGAGTGCATATAGTACGGCTTGGCCATGCCAACGCAATACTTGTGTTGGCGCGGTACTCGCCTTTTGCTATATTTGACCCCGTATGTTTACGGGTATCATTCAATCTACCGGTGAAATCGTTTCTATCGAAAGTAGGGGCGATGCGCTTACCATGCGCCTTAAGTCACCGGGTTTCTTTAAAAATTGTAAGTTGGGCGACAGTGTCGCTAACGATGGTGTATGTCTTTCCATTGAATCTTGTACCGATGACGAAGCCACTTTTTGCCTGATGCACCAGACGGTGGAAAATACGGGCTTTAAGCAGGCTGCTGTCGGTAAGTTGGTGAATCTGGAACTTCCGTGTCGTGCAGACAGCTTTATGGGCGGTCACTTCGTGATGGGCCATGTGGACTGCATTACCGAAGTCATCAAGGTGACTCCCCGCGAAACGGGCGTGGAAGTGGACTTGAAGCTCCCTGCCGATTTGCGTCGCTACGTGATTCGCCGCGGTTCCATTTCGCTGAACGGTATCAGCCTCACGGTGGCCGAAAAGTTCGAAGATTCCATTCGCGTATGTATTATCCCTGAAACGCTAGCCCGCACGAACCTGCGCAACTGGGTTCCGGGTACGATCGTGAATGTGGAAGTCGACATGCTCGGCAAGTATATTGAAAATTATCTGAAGGAACGTGACCTTGCTTAATACTATTGAAGAGGCCATAGAAGATTTTAAGAACGGCAAGTTTTTGATCGTGGTCGATGACGAAGACCGCGAAAACGAAGGCGACTTTGTAATCGCTGCCGAAAAGATTACTCCTGAAAAAGTGAACTTCATGCTTCACGAAGGTAGGGGAGTGCTTTGCGCTCCGCTTCCGATCAACCGTTGTCATGAATTGAACCTCACGCGGCAGACCGCTGAAAACACCTCCATTCTGGGCACGCCGTTCACCATCATGGTGGATAAAATCGAAGGCTGTACCACGGGTGTGTCTGCCCACGACCGTGCGGCAACGATTCTCGCTCTTTCGGATCCGAATTCCAAGCCCAGCGACTTTGGGCGGCCGGGGCATATTTCGCCCCTGTACGCCCAGGAAGAGGGCGTACTCCGTCGCGCAGGCCATACCGAGGCCGCGGTGGATTTGGCAAAGCTGGCGGGCCTGCGCCCGGCGGCCGCCTTGATTGAAATCATGAACGAAGACGGCACCATGGCTCGCATGCCGCAGCTCCAGGAAGTGGCGAAGAAGTTCGGAATCAAGATTATCTCGATTCGCGACTTGATCGACTACCGCCTGAAGAACGAAAAGCTGGTGCAGCGCGTAGCTGCCCCCCATGTGTCCACCAAGTACGGTGACTTTACCGCCTACGCTTACAAGAGCAAGACCGACGGCGTAGAACATGTGGCCTGGGTTGCCGGCAACCCCGACTTTAGCAAGCCGGTGTACGTGCGCGTGCATAGCGAATGCCTCACGGGCGATATCTTTGGTAGCATGCGCTGCGACTGTGGCGAACAGCTGGCCGCCGCCATGAAGTTCATTGGCGAGCACGGCGGCGTGTTCCTTTACATGCGCGGTCAGGAAGGCCGTGGAATCGGTCTTTGCAACAAGCTCCGTGCCTACGAACTGCAAGAAAAGGGCATGGACACGGTGGAAGCGAACTTGCACCTTGGGTTCAAGTCGGACCTGCGCCAGTACGGCACCGGTGCCCAGATTTTGGCTGACTTGGGTGTGCGCGAAATGCGCCTCCTCACGAACAACCCCAGCAAGATTTCCGGTATTACGGCCTATGGTCTCAAGATCGTGGAACGCGTGCCTATCGAAATCAAGCCCAACAAGGAAAACTTGTTCTACCTGCTCACGAAGCAGAAGAAGATGGGCCACCAGTTGCATGTGGACGGCTCGCTGCCCGAAGAAAATTTGAAAGAGGAAAAATAAATGGTGAACGAAATCAAAAATTCCCTGAACGGAAAGGGCCTCAAGGTGGCAATCGCCGTAGCCCGTTTTAACGAGGTCGTGACCGACAAACTTTTGGAAGGGGCTGTCCGTCAGCTCGAACTTCTCGGTGTTGCCGACAAGGACATTACTGTCGTGCGCGTGCCGGGTGCATTCGAACTCCCGGGTGCCTGCCGCCGCCTTGCCGATTCCGGCAAGTACAGTGCCGTCATGGCGCTTGGTGCGGTGATCCGTGGCGAAACCAGCCACTACGATGTGGTTGTGAATGCCTCTACTGGCGGTATCGCTAACATCGCAGCCGAAGGCAAGCTCCCTGTGATTCTTGGTATCCTCACCACCGATACTGTGGACCAGGCCATGAACCGTGCTGGCCTCAAGGCCGGTAACCTCGGCTCCAGCTGGGCTTCTACCGCCGTTGAAATGGCAAACCTTTATAAAAGCATCTAATTATTGGCGACAAGATTATGAAAGTAAGTTATAGACCGGCCCGCGTATTTGCCATGCAGCTTCTGTATGCCATGGAATTGACGGGACAGACTGCAGGCGAGGCCCTTCCGGGTATTCTGGAATCCCAGCCTCTTCATGCGGAACAGAAAAAGTATGGAATGAAACTGGTTGACCTGGTACAGGCCCACCGCGAAGAACTGGACGAAAACATCAAGGCCGCTGCCGCCCACTGGGAACTTGACCGTATGGCAAGCCTTGACCGTATTGTTCTGCGTATCGCCATGGTGGAACTTTCTTACGTGCCTGAAATCCCCATGAAGGTCGCCATTACCGAAGCGGTGCAGATTGCCGCCAAGTACAGCACCGACAATTCGGATTCCTTTGTCAATGGCCTTTTGACTGGCTTTATGCGTAACCGTGGCATGGTTGTCACCGAACCCAAGGAAAAGTAAAATGCTCAAGGAAAAATGGATGAAACATATCTTCGCTGGCATTGCGGCATTTATTGCACTGATTGTGTATGTGCTGACAATGGCACCTACGGTAAGCTTCTGGGACTGCGGCGAATTTGTCGCTTGCGCCAATACCTTGGGTATTCCGCATCCTCCTGGAACCCCCTTCTTCGTGTTCCTTGCCCGTGCAGTTATCGTGCTGCTCCCCTTCGTGGGTGAAATCGCCAAGCGCGTGAACTACATTTCTGTGGTGAGCTCTGCGGCAACGGTCTACGTGACGGCCCTCTTTGCCTGGGAACTCTTGGCTACCGTGCTCAAGACCGACGCCCTGGCCGAAAAGATTACCGGCAAGGTTCGCACGGCCGTGCTTGGAACCGCTGCTCTCGTGGCAGGCTTCCTGCTGACCTTCTCTGACACCTTCTGGTTCAACGCTGTGGAAGCCGAAGTTTACGGCATTGCCATGTTGATCTTGATGCTCGTCTCTTACCTCGGCCTCGTTTGGTATAACAAGCGTAACGAAGACTACAGCGACCGCATCCTCATCTTCATCTGCTATATCGCCTTCCTGGGCGTGGGCGCTCACCTTTACACCATGCTCACGGTTCCGGCCGTGTTCGCCTTGATGCTGGTGGCCGAACCCAAGAAGATCGTGGAACGCATTCCTATCTGGATTACGGGTACGCTCCTTTGCTCCGTGATCTACATGGTGTCTGCTTTTATCGAAATTTCGTTCATCTGCTTGATCGCCCTTTCGATTCTTTGCCTTGCAAAGCCCTTCAAGAGCAAGGGTGTGCAGCGAAGCATGCGCCTTTCCTTGGCCTTTGCTTTCTTCGCACTGATCGGCTACAGCACGCATTTGTACATTCCGATCCGTTCGGAACTGAACCCGATTATCGACGAAAACGACCCCGAAATCAACATCCGCGACGAACAGGGTAACCTCCAGCTGGGTAACCTCTTCAAGGATGAAAACTGGGTTGCCTTCAACAACTTCATTGAACGTAAGCAGTATGGCTCCGAAAGCATGATTAGCCGTGCTTTCTATCGCCGTTCTCGCATCAGCCACCAGTTCCTCTCCTTCCCGCATATGGGTTACGGTGGATACCAGATGGCCCAGTACCTGCCTTACAAGGTGGGTGACGTGAACTATGCCAACGGTGTCTACACCTTCGACGCTGCCGACAACCAGCCGGTGGAACGTTTCGGCATCAAGTTCCCGACTCAGATGAGCTTCATGGGTGACGCAACGCTCCCGCAGTTCATGATGTTCCTGCTCTTTAACGGCCTCCTGGTGATGGTTTGCGTGTTCGTCTGGAAGCGCAACCGCAATGTGGGCGTGTTCATGTCCGTGCTTTATGCCCTGTGCTCTCTCGGCCTGTTGTTCTACATCAACTTCGCCGATGGCACCCGCATGGAACAGCGCGATCACGATTACTGGGTGTCGATCATGAACCGCAATGTGTCTGATTTGAACAGTCGCGGTATGGGTATTACGGCGTTGCCGGACCCGAACGAACTCATCGACATGCGCCAGAATATCGAGTACACCAAGATCCGCATGGAAACCTTGAAGGCCCGCGGTGCCAATGACGCTCGCCTGGCCGACCTCCAGCGTGAACTCGATGGCTATACCAATTCTGCTATTTGGCAGAACTGGCAGAAGATTGAAAGCGGCTTTGCCCAGGTGGGTAGCCGCGCCCCGTTCCCCGATGCAGTGCATTTGGAAGTCCGCGAACGTGATTACTTCTACACTCCGGCCTTCATTTTCATGAGCATGATTTATGGTATCGGTGCCGGTATCCTGGTATTCCTGGTGGCAACGTCCAGCTTTGCAACTTTTGCGAATCCGGTGGCCGCTCTCCTGGTTGCCGTTTCCTTCCTGGTTCCCTGCGTTTCCAACTACAAGGAACATGACCGTTCTGGCCTCTGGGTTCCTTGGGATTATGCCTTCAACCTGTTGAACAGCTGCCGCCCCAACGCCATTCTCTTTACCAATGGTGACAACGATACCTTCCCCCTGTGGTTTGCTCAGGAAGTGGCCGGTGTCCGTAAGGATGTGCGCGTGGTGAACCTTTCCCTCGGTAACACCGACTGGTACATCAAGCAGATGCTCGACAACGAGCCGATTCTGAAGCTCAGCTACGACAAGGCTGCTATTGACCGCGACATGGTGCTGGACAACAGCTCTGCCTCTAACCCGAACCATCAGGTCTCTACTTGGGTCAAGAACGCACAGCGCCTGATGCCGCAGCTCAAGAACCGTATCGACGCCATGGAAGGCCAGCAGCTTTCTGCCGCTGACTCAGCCAAGCTCATGCAGTTCAAGGTGCATTACCAGGTGTGGGATGCCTTTACGGAATGGGCTGCCCGTACCCGTAGCGGCATGATGCTTACCCAGCACAAGCTGGTGATTGACCTTGCTCTCCAGAATATGGACAAGCCCATCGAAATTTCGACGACTGTCGGTACTTCCAACTTCATGGGTCTTGAAAAGTACATGGTGCAAGAAGGCATGGTCTACAACTTCGTGAAGGGTGACTTGAACCCCAAGCGCAATGCCTTTGACGCCGCCTATACGGCAAACCTCATCGATTCCGTGTTCAAGTTCCGCGGTCTCGGCGACGGTACGGCCTACATTAACGAAGAAACCCAGCGTCTGCTTTCGGGCTATGTGTCCCTGTATCTGCAGATTTCCTTCGATGCACGCGACCAGATTTCCAAGCTCCGCAACGACCATCCCTTTACGGCCGAAAAGAAGGCCCGCGTGGATAGCCTCGCTGCCGCCGCTTCCAAGTATCTGGAAATGGGCATGAAGCAGTTCCCCACGGAATGGCGTAATTACTGGGCTGCCGCCTTCGTGTACGAAGCCGCCGGCCAGAAGGCCCAGGCTCAGGAAGTGCTGAACCGCGGTCTTGAAAATGTTCCTGCCTACGAAGAAGGCGGACGCGCTCGCCTCCTGATGAGTGGTCGCCAGATTGAACAGATGTCTGAAGAACCCCTGAAGGTCGAAGAGCCCGCTCCGGCTGAACCTGCCGATTCTGCCGAAAAGGATTCTGCCAAGGAACCTGCTGTAGTAGCTGCCAAGTAATTTTTTGCCATAAGAGGATACGAATGGATTTGAGTCTTGTTATTCCGGTCAAGGAAGAAAGCGAGAATCTTCCCGAACTTTTTAAGGAAATTGTTGCGGCCATCGAGCCCACCGGCTTTACTTACGAAGTCATCGTCATCGATGACGGTAGCCGGGACAATACCTGGGAAGTGGTGGAGTCTTTGTCCAAGGAGTATTCTTTTATCCGTGCATTCCGCTTCCAGTTTAACTGCGGCAAGGCGGCCGGTCTCGCTTTCGGTTTTTCCAAGGCTCGCGGCAAGTACGTGGCCACGTTGGATGGCGACCTGCAAGACGATCCGCTGGAAATCCCGAAGATGATCAAGATTCTGGACGACGGTTACGACCTGGTTTCGGGTTGGAAGATTCGCCGTCTGGATCCCTGGCACAAGACTTGGCCCTCCAAGCTTTTCAACTTGACGGTGTCCATTGTCTGCGGCCAGCGCCTGCACGACTTTAACTGCGGCATCAAGGCCTACCGTAGTTCCGTGGTGCGCTTTATTCACCTCTACGGCGACTATCACCGCTTTATTCCGGTGATGGCCAAGTGGCAGGGCTTCCGCATTACCGAAATGCCGGTGGCCCACCGCGCCCGTGTCCACGGTGTTTCCAAGTACGGCGTGTCCCGCCTGGTGTCGGGATTCCTGGATTTGGTGTCCCTCATGTTCATGCGTAGCTTCTCTTCGAAGCCGCTCCATTTCTTTGGACTTCTGGGACTTATCTTCATGATGATTGGTTTTGGCATTTCGGGCTACTTTGGTTACGAATGGCTGCAGACCGGTGCTCTCCACGTTCGCCCCCTCCTTTTGGCTGGCGGGTTCTCGCTGGTGATGGGCGTTCAGTTCATTTCTCTTGGACTCCTGGGTGAAATGATGAACGGGAGCAAAAAACAGACTTATCCTGTGGCTGAAAGCATTCGTGAAATTGTAGATTTAAGTTAGGAGTTGATATGGCGTACCCGAAAAGCTTAGTGATTGTGCCTACGTACAACGAGAAGGAAAACATCCTGCTCATTATGTCGGCGATTCTTGAACAGAACGAATGTTTGGAAATCTTGGTGGTGGACGATGGCAGCCCCGACGGAACGGGCGACATGGTCGAAGAAGAAACCAAGAAGAACCCCCGCGTCCACCTGATTCGCCGTAAGGGCAAGATGGGCCTCGGTTCCGCCTACGTGACGGGCTTCAAGTGGGCCCTTGAACGGGATTACGAACGTGTGTTCGAAATGGACGCCGACTTTAGCCATGCTCCGACGGATTTGAACCGTTTCCTGGAAACCGCCGAAGACGCCGACCTGGTGCTGGGCAGCCGCTACCAGAATCACCGCATTAGCGTGGTGAACTGGGATTTGCGTCGCCTGATCCTTAGCTACGGCGCAAACGTCTATACCCGCATGGTGACGGGGCTCCCGATCAGCGATGCTACGGGCGGCTTTAAGTGCTTCCGTCGCGAAGCCCTGCAGGCATTGAACCTGGACAAGATGAAGAGTGACGGTTACTGCTTCCAGATCGAGACCACCTTCAAGATTTGGAAGAAGGGTCTCCGCGTCAAGGAAATCCCCATTATCTTTACGGACCGCACCCGCGGTACCTCCAAGATGAGTGGCGGCATTATCTCCGAAGCATTCTTCCTGGTTCTCAAGCTGCGTCTTGGTCTCGCTTAACTCCGAAATCCGAATTCTGAATTATCATGTATTCTTGCTCCATTATTATCATCGCATATAATTCCTGTGACTTTATCCCGGCTTGCTTAAAGTCCGTGCGCGATGCGTGTGAAAACATGGATGCGCAGATTATTGTTCTGGATAACGGTTCCGAATCGCCGATTCTGCCCGAAATCAAGGCTTATTTCCCCGAGGTCCTTTGGATTGATTCCAAGGAAAACCTTGGCTTTGGCAAGGGTTGTAACCTTGCCGAAAAGCAGGCCACGAAACCCTATTTGTTCTTTATCAACCCCGATACGGTGGTGTCCCGCGATTCCTTTGTCAAGGTGCTGGATTTCATGGAAGAACACCCGGAATCGGGTACGGTGGGTTGCCGCATCTTGAACGAAGACGGTTCTCTCCAGTGGGCTTGCCGTCGTTCTTTCCCCACCATTATTTCGGCTATCGCCAAGACCATCGGCCTTGCCGCCTTGTTCCCCAAGAGCAAACTGCTGGCCAGCTACAACATGACTTATGCCGCTCCCGATGCGGTGACCGAAGTGGATGCCATTAGCGGTTCTTTCTTCTGTATCAAGCGGGACCTGTACGAAGAATTGAATGGCTTTGATGAAGATTTCTTCATGTACGGCGAAGACCTGGATCTTTGCTTTAGGACAAAGGCGGCGGGGCGCAAGAACTATTACACGCCCTCTACCAACATTCTGCATTTTAAGGGCCAGAGCTGCCGTACGCGCCGTTGGGGTTCCTATGTGGACTTCTACAAGGCCATGCTCATCTTTGTGAAAAAGCACAAGGACCTTTATTTTGTTCCGAATTTCCTGGTGTCTTTCGGTATCTTGTTTGCGGCCTTTGTGGGCATGTTCTCCAGGCTCATTCCGAAGTTCTGGAAGATGTTCCTGGACTTGGGTGTCATTGCCATTTGGGCGTTCGTGTTCTTGGGACGTGGCGATTCCATTGCCCGCTCCTGCGCCAAGATGGGACTCAGCGGCGATGCCGCGTCCAACTGTATTGACTACTCCGTGGTTGTCAAGCATTCCATACTGAGCGTGTCCCAGTTCGAAGACTGGTGGCTTGTGTGCCTCGTTGCCGTCGTGAACATGGTGTTCCTTATTTTCCGTGGAGAATACACGGTTTCTAGCCTGAAGGGTGAAAAGTTCCTGAGGTACCTGATACCCCTGAACTTGCTTACGGTGGGCGGCTACGCAGCCTTCCGCTACTTTACCCAGACTCCCGTTGTCAATGACGAAATCAGCTTCTTGCCTTACGATTACAGCTGGATTGCCATTGTGGTTTCGACCTGCCTGGTGATTCCCTTTGCGCTTTTTGTATGGCGTCGCGTGGCATTTTGGATAAACTATTTCTATCGCATCTTTGCAAAGAAGCGCCACCGCTCCATTTTGCTTGGCGGTCGTGAAGATTCTCTCAGCAACTGGTTCGATAGCTACAATGTGATTCCCGGAATCGAAATCCTGGGTTGCGTCAGTTCCGAACCTGAAAAAATCAGCGAAGAGAACCGCCAGCACCTTTTGGGAACCCTTTCCGAAATGGAATCGGTCTGTAACCGCACCGGCTGCCGCGAACTTCTGGTGGTGTCCAATTTCTCCGGTTACCGCGAAGATTTTGACATCCAGTGGCTGGATAGCCTGGGTTTGCGCGTATTTTTGCTGATCGGGAACGGAAAAGAGGGCAATTATGCCCTTGTAAACCTCAAATATCTGCATTAAAACCCAAAATTCCTACATTTTCTTTACACGTTGCACAAAAATGAGTTATTTTTTGTGTAAGTATTTGATTGTTAAGGTTTTATGTTCGATACAAATCTTTTAGATATTCTTTGCTGCCCCGAAACCAGGGGTAAGCTGAAATTGGCGTCTGACGAATGTTTGGCCGCAGTGAATCAATCTATTTCTGCCGGTACGTTGAAGAACGTTGCCGGTGAAAAGGTGACGGAACCTTTGACCGAGGCTCTCATAACCGAAGACAATTCCAGGGTGTATCCGGTTCGCGAAGGAATTCCTGTTCTTTTGGCGGATGAAGCAATTTTGCTCTAAGAGGTGTTTATGGCGGTAACGTTGGAATCACTTAGAAAGTCTGTAGGCAAGAAAAACTCCAACTCCATGGTGTTTGCATGGCTTGCAGATCTCGAACGCGTAGCGGGCGAGCTGGACAAGGCTCTGCAGAGAGTCGATGGCGGCCTCACGCTGTACCCGAACGATATTTCGGCAAGGCTGGTTCGTGCGAAGATTCTTATTCAGCTTGAAGCCTACGAGCCTTGCGTTGAAGAATGTGAACGCATCATCGTGATGGATCCGTTCAACCTGGCAGCACAGCGAATCATGGGCGACGCCTATGACAAGTTGGGCATGCTGGCCGAACGTAACGTCTGTTACCGTCGTTTGCACGACATGGATCCGCTGAACAACTTCTGGAAAGAAGAATACGATGTCGTACTGGAAAGTACGGCAGCCGCTGCTGCGGTTGGTGCCGCCGCGGATTCCGAATTTGTCATGTCCGACAGCACTCAGGATGTCGGTCAGGCCTCTACCGATGACGTGTCCTCGCTGGATATGTCCTTTGATGACGGCGCTGAACCTTCGACCGAGGATGCCGGTACGGAATCCTTTGAAATGCCTGCAACCGAAGACTCCATTGATTCTCCGGCGGCTGAATCGGACGACCCCTTTGCATCTCTTGCGGCCATGCTGCCCAATGGCGATGCTGCCGAAGATTCTACGATGGAAGACCTGTCTGCCTCGCTGGAATCGGCCATGGATTCCATCAAGACCGACGAGTCCGAAACCCTTGCCGAAGAATTCGGCACGGAAGAAAATATTTCCGGCTCCGATGTTTCGTCGGCCCTGTCCGACATGTTCGGTCTGGACGACGATCTGGAACCTGAAGAAACCTCCAGCGCCAGTCCCTTTGCAAGTGCTGCCGCTTCCGGTTCGGAAATCCCTGCTACCATCGATGACAATGCCCTTTCCAATGCGGCCTCTGTCTTTGATACGCCCGCGGCAGAAGACAAGCCCCAGAGCATCGACGATGCCTTCGGTGACATTTTCGGTGAAGATGAACTTCCCGAAGAAAAGCCTCAGGAACAGGCTGAACCGCAGAAGGAATCTTCTTTCGGTTCCATCGAAGACCTTGCTGAATCGCCGCTGAACGAAGGTATTGAAGACCAGGATGGGGAAGGCGAATCCCTGTTTGAAAAGTCCGCCGAAGTTTCTGCTCCGGTCGAGGACAAACCCCAGAGCATCGATGACGCTTTCGGTGATATCTTTGGTGAAGACGAACTTCCCGAAGAAAAACCGCAGGCCGAAGCCGCAGAACCTGCTGCTGAAGAATCTCTTGAATTGCCTGGATCGCTTGCCGAAGAAAGCCTCTCTGACGATGAAGGTGGCCTGTTCGAAAAGTCCGCCTCTGCCGACATGAACCTGACGGGCGATAGCGGTCTTGCCGAAGAACCGGCAGCTCCTGTTGCAGAAGAAAAGCCGGCCGATGACGCTCCGACGACGATTGATAACGCTTTCGATTCCATCTTCGGTGACGATGAACTCCCCGAAGAGAAGCCTGCTGAAGATTCCCTGAATCTCGAATCTCCCATTGATAATCTCTTTGGCGACGACAAACCTGCAGTCGAAGAAGAACTGACGATGGCGGATGACGCTCCTGTTTTGGAATCTCCCATCGACAATCTCTTTGCTGATGATGCTCCTGCCGCAGCGGAACCCGCTGCCGAAGAAGCGCCTGTTGCAGAAGAGCCTGCTGCTATCGAGGAACCGGTTGCCGAAGTTCCGGCTGCTGAAGAACCTGCTATAGAAGCACCTGCTGTGGAAGAAACTCCCGTAGTGGCCCAGCCCGCATCGGATAGCTCCTTTAGCGTAGACAGTGCCTTTGATTCGATTTTTGGCGCAGACGATGACCTGCCCGAAGAAAAGCCGGCCGAAGCAGCTGCACCTGCAGATGCTCAGCCCACACTTGAAGAGAAGGTGTCGCTTGAAGAACAGGTGAACCAGGCCGAAGCTGAACTTGAAATGCCCGAGGTGAAGGCCGAATCCTCTGACTTGGCTCAGGAAATGGGTGGTGCCTTTGCCTCCATGTTCGGCAACACGGATGATGATCTTGACTTGCCCGAACCGGCTGCACCCCAGGCTGAATCCAACGAACAGGAACTGACGGGCGCACCCATTGAAGAAGGCTTTGCAAAGTCTGCCGACATTGCCGAAGAAGCTCTGGAAAGCGATATCGACAAGTCCTTCGATAATTTGTTCGGAAAAGACGACGACTTGCCGACAGAAGAAAATGTCGCTCCTGCCGAGGCTGAAACCGCCCCGGCTGCACCTGCCGAAGTTGCTGAACCCGTTCAGGAAGCCCCGGCTGCCGAACCCGCTGCTCAGGATCTGGATTCACTGGAATCTGAAGTTTCCGGTGCCTTCAAGGGCTTGTTCGATATGGACGATGACGCCTTGACCGAAGAATCCAAGCCTTCCAACAAGGGTGTCGATTTCTTGATGTCTGGCGATTCCGACGACGAGATTTCTGCCGGTCTGATTAATGACCCGGATGCTCCGCTGGACCGTGGCGCCCAGGATTTGGACGATAGCCTGAATACCCGCACCTTGGCCGAAATTTATTTTGACCAGGGCTTGTACGGCAAGGCTCTGGAAATCTACAAGGACTTGGCCCAGAAAGAACCTGAAAACGAAGACATCGCGGCTCGTCTTTCTGAAGTTGAAAAACTCTACAACGAAAAGTTTGGAGGTAACGCCTAATGGCAGAACAGCAACAGCAGCCGCAACTCCGTATTGAAAAACTGCTGCGCGAAATGGTGAACCGCGGTGCATCTGACTTGCATTTGCGCGTTGGCGTTCCGCCGGTCTACCGTATTAACGGTTCCTTGCAGCGTATTTTTGATGTAAAGGTCGATTCCATGTTGATGGATTCCTTCCTGGATGACATCATGAATCGCGACCAGAAACAGCGCTTTGAAGCCAACAAGGAATGCGACTTTGCCGTGGGTGCCCGCGACATGGGCCGTTTCCGTGTGAATGTATTCCGTCAGCGTGGAACGATTGCCGTGGTGATTCGTCACATTAAGGCAAAGATTCCTGCATTCGAAGATTTGCACCTTCCTGAAGTTATTCGCGACATGTCCTTGACCAAGCGCGGTCTCGTGCTGGTTACAGGTACGACGGGCTCGGGTAAGTCTACGACCTTGGCCGCCATGCTGGATTACATCAACCAGAACGAAGCGGTGAACATCATTACGGTCGAAGACCCGATTGAATACCTTTACCGCGATGAAAAGGCGATTATTTCGCAGCGTGAAATCGGCGTGGACACCATGTCTTATGCGAACGCCTTGCGCGCCGCCCTCCGTCAGGACCCGGATGTGCTTCTGGTGGGCGAAATTCGTGACTTGGAAACCATGCAAATTGCCATGACGGCTGCCGATACGGGCCACATGGTGTTTGCAACCATCCATACCACCAACGCCACCGAAACCATTCACCGTGTGCTTTCCATGTATCCGCCGCACCAGCACGACGAAATCCGCTTGCTGCTTTCCGAAGTGCTCGCCGGTATCATTTCGCTGCGCTTGTTGCCGACCAAGGATGGCAATGGGCGAGTGCCTGCTGCCGAAATTCTCGTGAATACGGCCGCCATCAAGGAATACATCGAAGACAAGGACAAGAACGACTTGATTGAACAGGCCATCGCTGAAGGCCACATGCAGTACCGCAGCCAGACCTTCGACCAGGCGCTCCTGAAACTCTACGAAGAAGAAAAGATTTCCCTTGAAACGGCTATGAACGCTGCCACGAACCCCGATGACTTTGATCTTAAGATTCGCGGTATTTCGGGCACCTCCGAACGCAGCTGGATGTAGTCTGCATTCCAAGCAGAATTTGCAAAAAGCCCTCCGCTTTCGCGGAGGACTTCTTTTGTTAGGAGGAAATTTTTTTTCGCGAGCGGTCTTATTTAGTATAAACACAACGGCTTTCGTCGTCGCCGAAGCAAGTCTTGTTCATGCCGCTTACGCTGTTCACGACACCTGGCTGGCCGACGCTAGAAACCATCTTGCTTCCGCTGAAGCTGGGCTTGAAGGCGATTTCAGAAGTGCCGTAGTAGTTTTCGGTGGTGAAGTTGACGCTGTACTGGGTTCCTTCTTCGGAATTGTTGGTGCCAAAGCCCAGGAGTTTTGCATTCTTGATGCTGGTAGAACCGTCGGAGTCCACCATGCCGCCCATACCGCCGTTCATGCGGCATTCCACGATAATCACGCCACCGCTAATGTTGATGTCGCCATTGCTGTCCACACCGTCGGTATCGCCGGTACCCACATAGATGTAGTGGTAGCCGCCCGTAACCGTGAGCTTGCCAGTGCTTCCGCCGCCCATGCCCCAGCCGCCACCGGGGCCACCCCTACCGGTGTTCCCACCCGTAGTGGTGCTGGTGCCGCCAGCGGCATTCCAGCCATCGTCGGTGGTAATCACGCTGGTGATGCCGCCTTCAAAGTTCATGTCCGGCGATTCCATGCCTTCGTAGGCCATGGTCACGCTGACGTTGGCGTTGTCCTTCACATAGAGGGCCTTTTCGGCATGCACGCCGTCATCGTCAGACTTGATGGTCATCTTGCCGCCGCTCAATGTGATGTTTCCGTCGCTGTGGATGCCGTCATCGCGGCTGTTGATTTCGATAACGCCGCCGCTAATGGCAATGCTGGAATCGGCCTTGAAACCCTTCATGCTGGAATCGGGGGAGCAGCTGGATCCGCCCATGCCGAATCCGCCACCGAAACCTCCGCCCATGCCGCCACCGTTGCCACTAGAGCTTTGGCTCAGGCAAGTTTGGCCGCCGCCAGAAGTCACCTTGATGGTTGGCGTTGTGGATTCGCCTTCTGCGACGACGATAGCGTTGTTTGCGGTAATGCCGTCGTACTTGGAATTGATGGTGATTTCACCGCCGGTGATTTCGATGGAGCCCTTGCCGGCCGCCAAATCGGTCGCGTCATCGGCGTCGCTCTTGATGCCATCGCCATTGCTGGTGGTAATGTTGAGGGTGCCGCCGCTGATGCTCACGGATTCTTTACCCTTGAGGCCGTTGTTCTTGGCGGTTACCGTAACGATACCGTTTTTGACTCTCAAGTCGTTGCTGGTGTGAATGCCGTTGTTGTAGTTGCCCTTTACAATCAGGGTGCCTTCGCCTTTAATGGTCAAGTCGTCCTTGGCGTAAATGCAGGCGCCGGTGGTATCCACCTTCGTTTCGTTGTTGGAATTTACGTAGGTGTAAGACTTGGTGCGGGTACTTCCGTCGCTCAGCGTGTTGGTGGTGCCGTTTTTCGGAACCACGAAAGTCTTGCTGGACATCTGCGAGTAAATGGGAGCGTCCGCCGTATTGGTGAGGGTGAGTCCGCGCAAGTTCAGGTAAACGCCGGAATCGCTCTTGGGAGAATATACGCGAATTTGGGCGTCGGCACCGCTATAGGAACCGCTAAAGTCATAGTCACCAGCGCAGGTGATTACGACTTCGCCGCCGGTAACCGTGACGCAGCTGTTGTTGTTTTCGACAGTGGCTCCACTTGTTGCGTAGGTGATGGAAGGCACGTTCCCGTTCGATGTGCTTGGCGCCGTTGCGGCACTGCTGTTGGCTGTTGCCGATTCAGAAGAGCTGCCCGTCTGAGATGCGCTACTTGCTGCCGTTTCAGAATCTTCTGAAATCGATGAGCTACTCGCCGGTGTTGCTGCCGTTAGGGAAGCCTTGTTGCAGTCTGCATCAAAGTAATAGAGGCTTCCGTCATCATTCTTGTAGTAAGAAATGCCGTTGACCGTATAAAGGGCTTTTTCAGTGGTACAGGTCGTGGAGGTTTCGGCGGGCGTACTTGTTTCAGATTCATTGGGGGTAGAAGAACCTTCCTCTTCGTTGGAGGAGGTGCCATCCGTGGAGTCGGAACCCTGTGATGCTTCGGGGAATCCGTAAGATCCGTCGTCATTGATCCAGAAGGCGAGTGTCCCTTCGGCATCAAGACACATTGTTTCGCCGTTAGCGCCCTGCATGGCGGTGTATCCGTCATAGACGCAAGGATTTGTGATGTTTTCTGTAATGTCTGCGAGATCGTCTTTCGGTGTGGTGGAGCTGTCGCTCGAACAACCTGCGATAAGGCCAAACGATACAAGAGACGTGATTCCCAAACATTTCCTTGTAAGCATTTTATCCTCGTTTAAAGGTGGGGGGTGCTTGTGTTTTTTTGCAAAGATACATTGCGTAAAGTCCGTTTTCTTATCAAAATGACGCTTAATAAAAAAAACAGAAAATGAAAAACGGTACAAATTGCCCCGTTCGGAACAAAAAGCTCCAAAATACTTGATTGACGGTGTATACAGGGAATAAAAAGCTATCTTTTGGCAGAATATCACGCCTTTAAAATTCTTGTTAAGATTCTTGAAAAATCGAGACGTTATGAAAAGAAATTCTAAGCCGTTTGCCTTATTGTTGGCAACTATGCTTTCTATGCCAGCATTTGCAGCATCGCCTGTGGTCGGTCCCGAAAATGTCCGCAACCTGCGCCTGTTGGAAAATTCTCCCATGCTGTTCGACTTGCATCGCGTTACCACGGGGGAGGGGCGTCAGTTCTTTGCATACCCGCACCGCGATACGACTTTCCGCAAGAATTTTGTGGCTAGCGAAAAAAATGCGCTGCTGTATTTTGATAACGAGAACGGCGCTGCGGTTGCGGGGCACGGATCTTTTGAAAATAAGGCTCCCCGCATGGCTATGGCAATGTCTCTAGTGGGAGGCTTGGATTATCGCGGCGGCGAAGCGCTGAACGATACCATCTGGCCGGGAATTGACGGCGGTATCTACTTGCGCGGTTATGCGGATTCCATTGACTTCGTGTTGGATGCCCGTATTTATGATGAAGGCCATTTGGCTACGGAAAGGGAAACGAATAATTACCCGAAGTCTTTTGACGGTGAATTCCTTGAATACCAGAGAGAAGAAAACAACTCGGGACTTGAATATATCAGTTATGCCCGCTACCGTACGCATATCGCTTTGAACTACGATTGGTTGCGCCTTGACTTTGGCCGCGACGTGATGCACTGGGGCCCGGGCTACTACAACAACTTGAGCTTGAACCAGTTTGCGTTGCCCTACAACATGCTTTCGCTGGATCTTCAGTTTGGCCCCTTGCGCGTGCTTTCGTTCTACGGGGATTTGAGAATTTATCACAGCTTCGACAAGAAGAATATCGATGAGACCCGTAACATTTTTGGTCACCGCTACGAACTGGCCGTGGGCAATGCTACCTTCGGTATTAGCGAACTCCAGATCCAGTATGACAACCTGAAACCTTGGCTGTTTGTTCCGACGGTTCCCCTGTTCATGGAAAAGGGCAACTATTCCGAAGACAGCAATAACGGTTCCCTTTCCTTCGACTTCAACTACCGCCTGTTCCGTTCGCTCCGTGTCTACAGCGAATTCTTCCTGGATGACATGGAAAGCCCGGTGAGCCTCGTGAAAAACGACAACATCGAAGCCAAGTGGGCTTGGATGGCCGGTATGCATGGCGCCCACGATTTCAAGATTAATGCCCATCTTTTGGAATCGGGCTTTATTGCAGAATATGCCCGCGTAGAACCTTACGTGTATTCCCATTTCTATGCGAACACTGCGCAGATGGCCCATTTGGGCCGCCCCCTGGGAAACCAGGCCGGTCCCAATAGCCAGACCATTGACTTTACTGCTTATGGTCGCCTGGACCATCACATCTTTGCCTCGCTCCGTAACACCTGGTTCTGGAAGGGAACGGACCATGGCAGCGCCGTGAACGACACGACTCCCCGTCACGACCACATGAAGATTCATAAGCGTTTCCTGAAGGGTGCGAAAATGGAATATTCCCTGACGCCCTCTGTCAGCTACGAAGGCCAGTACGTGTTCTTCCTGGGTGAAATCACGCTGTTCAACGACGAAAAGGTTTATTTGAGAACTGGATTCAAGTGGTAGTTATGCGTAAACCCGAACTTCTTGCTCCTGCAGGCGACTTGACTCGCATGAAATACGCTTTTGCGTATGGTGCCGATGCCGTATATGCCGGGCAACCGGCCTTTTCGCTCCGTGCCCGCGAAAACGGATTCAAGAACCTGGATGACCTGGCCGAAGGTATTGAATATGCCCACCGCTTGGGTAAAAAGTTTTATCTCACCAGTAACGTAATTCCCCGTAACGTGAAGGTGGAGGCTTTCCAGAACGCTTTGCTCGCTGCCATTGACTTGAAACCGGATGCCTTGATTGTGGCTGACCCCGGTTTTGTGGGCTGGCTTCGCGAAGTGCGCCCCGAGGTCGAAATTCATTTGTCTGTGCAGGCGAATACCACCAATTATCTGGCGGCCAAGTTCTGGCATGACCTTGGCGTGAGTCGCGTGATTCTGAGCCGTGAACTTCGCTTGTCTGAAATTCTGGAAATCAAGAACCGTCTGCCGGATTTGGAACTGGAAGTCTTTGTGCACGGCGCCGTGTGTATGTCGATGTCTGGACGTTGTATGCTCAGTAACTGGGTGACTCGCCGCGATGCGAATCAGGGGGCCTGCGATAACAGCTGCCGCATGCCTTATCGTTTGTATGCAAATCCGGAACCCCAGTGCGAAAATTACCAAGAACATGAAGGCAAGTTCAGCCTGCAACGCACCGACCGCCCGGAACTCCCCCCCATCGCCTTGGACGAAGATACCTGGGGAACTTATTTCATGAGCAGCCGCGATATTTGCGCCATCGATGTAATTCCCGAACTGATGGCTGCCGGTTTGGATTCTTTCAAGATCGAAGGCCGTACCAAGTCGGTGTATTACTTGAGCCAGGTAGTGCGAGCTTACCGCATGGCTATCGATTCCTGTGCCGCCCAATTCCAGCAGGGCGTGGCGCCTGAATCGGTGAAGGTTTCCGACGAAAGTCGCCGGGCCATTTCCTTTGTGGATGGCCGCGGGTTTATGCCGGGATTCCTGCGTGGCCCCTTGCCCCAGAATTACGAATCTACTCATGAAGAGGCTCCTGGTGGTTGCGTTGCGGCCCAGGTGTTGTCCTACGATTCAAATACGCATTCCTGCAGGGTCAATGTCAAGACTCCGTTCTCCATTGACGATTCCTTGGAACTGATGACGCCGTCGGGAATGGCTCCTTGTAAGATTGAAGCGATGAAGGATTTCAAGGGGGGAGACGTGGATCGTCTGCACCCGGGAACCGAGGGAGTCGTTTTCTTACAAGATTGTGTTGAATTGCTTTCTTTTAATGTGCCTTACTCATTTTTTGTGCGTAAAATCACGTAATTTTACGGAAAAATTGAATTTTTTTATAAATTTATAGCATGGCTGTCGACGAAGCGACAAAGAAACAAGACGAGTTGGAACTTTATCAGATCGATGATAAAGCCATTATGCCTTTCTTTGAATGCCACTGCGAAGAATTGAAACAATTCATTCAAGAACGCAGGGCTCAGAACTTGTCGCTTCTGGAATTGCTCAAGCAATTTATCCGTACATACAAGCTTCCCTTCAACATGCAACGTTATATGTCTGTACAGACAACGTATATTAAGCAGGTTTTGCAGGAACGTATGCAGGATCGTCAGGTAGCTGTGAGCCGCTGGATCCAGGAACATGCCGGTAGGCATCGTAACCGCATGATTCAGTTGCAGTGCCTTTACCTGGACCGAATCAAGGATAAACTTTTGCCCGAAGTGCAGAAAATGCTGGAACAGCGTCTCGAAAATCTCCAGTCGAAAATGGACGAAAATAAATAGAACGCTAAATCCTTGATATTCAATATCTTCTACGAAAAACTGCCTTTTTTGAGTGAAAATGGGCAGTTATTTTTTTATATGCTTTATGAAATAGTGCTATTTTGTGCATTAAAATTATACTTTTTCTTGTCAAGGCATAGTTCAAAATTTTTCTGTTGATAAGTTGTTCCAAACATAGGGGTTCTGTCTTGACTGCGGAGTGATTAAAAGCGTGATTTGTTTGCAACAATGGGGGCAATATTGGGAATAAATATTTTTTTCCCGTTTTTAGCTCAAAATCGCCACTTTTCAAAAAAAAATGTGGGTCCTTGTCATTTTGTTGTATGCTTTATTTAATTTTTTCATGCTTTTTTAGATGATTGGTAGAACGTGACAAACTCTGTTGCTCTTTTAAATTCTGAATCTTCGGTCTGGCAGTTGACTCTGGACCGTTTGCGCGAAGAATGCAATGATTATTTCGGCCTGGCCATTTTGGATACGGTGGGCTTCGATGGCGTTTTTGATGGTGTTGTCCAGCTTTCTGTCCCTGACGAATTGCGCGAAAATTGGGTGAAGGCCCATTATGCGGACATTATGCGCAAGGCTTTTTCCGAAGTCCTTGGACAGTCCTTTGTTGATTTCAAGATTTCTATTGCCGCTACCGAAAAAAGCGTGCAGGTGATGTCGACCCCGGCGGCTCCTAAGCTTCCTCCCGTGCGCCCTGTCCGTGTGGCCGCCAAGAAGCGCGCCCCGCGCCCCAAGCTTTCGTTGTATGCCGGCTACACCTTCGAGAACTTTATCGAGGGCGATTGTAACTTTACCGCCTGCGAAGCCTGCAAGTCCGTGGCCGAAAAGCCGGGCGATCCGGCCCTGAATCCGCTTTTTGTATATGGCAAGTCCGGCCTCGGCAAAACGCACCTTTTGCAGTCCATTGCCGGTCAGATGATCAAGAGCAATTCCCAGATTCGCGTGGTCTATTGCCATGCCTACGAATTCCTCCGCGACGCTACCGCCATGAGCAAGGCTTTGAAGGCCAAGCTGGGCAATGTCCGCGAACTTGCGGAAGCCTTCCAGGAAAAGTACGAAAACTGCGACGTGTTGCTATTGGATGACGTCCAGCTTTTGGAATACGGCGTCAGCACCCAGGAACGCCTCGCTATCTTGATCAAGCACTTGCGTTCCCAGGGCAAGCAGGTGGTGCTTTCTTGCGATAGGCATCCGTCCCAGTTCAAGCCCCTTCACGAAGGTGAAGCCCGCCCCAAGGGCCATTCCGAAATCCCGAGCATTTCGGCCAAGCTCCTTGCTCCGCTGGAATCCTGCGTGGCCGTGGGCCTGGATGTTCCGGACCTTTCTACCCGCATGAAGCTTATCCAGAAGAAGTCCATGAGTATTCCGTTCGTAGACAAGGACCGCGAAGAAATTTGCCGGTTCCTGTCGCTCCCGCCGCGCGAAAACTTCCGCGTCATCGAGGGCATGCTGAACGGCCTTAAAGCCATGAACGAATTCTGCGAAGAGAACCTGGACCTGGGCGCCGTCAAGCGCTTGGTGGCTGCTCCGGGAACCTCCGGCGTCGAGGAACTTTCGGTGAAGGGAATCTCCGAGACGGTGGCTATGGAATTTGGCTGCGATCTCACGGCCCTTGCAAGCAAGCGCCAAGATGCAGGCGTCGCCCTTCCGCGGAAGGTGGCCATGTACCTTTGCCGCGAAATGACCAATACATCGCTCGTAAATATCGGCGAATTCTTTAACAGGGATTACTCTTCTGTTATCGCCGCTATCCGTTCACTGGTAAAGCAGATGGATAAAGACGAAGACCTTGCCCGCAAGGTCAAGGATATCCGCTATTTGCTGGAAGCCTAGCAATGATTGCTTTGGTGACGGGTGGCGCAGGCGTCGTAGGGAAGGCGCTCTGTCGGGAACTTCTTGCCCGTGATGTGTGTGTTCGCGTGCTTGTGCTCCCGGGCGATACCCAGGCTGGGTTTTTACCCCAGGGGGTGGAGGTCTTTTATGGGGACGTGTCGGATTACGAATCTATCCGCAAGGCCTTTGATGGCGTAGACTTGGTCTACCATCTGGCAGCTATCCTCCTTTCTACAAAACCGGGCGCCTTTGAGCGCATCAATGCCGGCGGGACGCGCAATGTGGTTGCCGCCGCCCAGGCGGCCGGTGTCAAGCGCCTCCTTTACGTGTCCAGCATTTCGGTGACGTATCCGGTACTTACGGAATATGGCAAAAGCAAATTGGCGGGGGAGACCTGCGTCAAGGATTCTGGCTTGGAATGGACCATCGTGCGCCCGACGCTGGTAATCGGGGAACCCGTGGGGTATGGCGGCGGAATCGAGTTCAACATGTACGCTAACTATGTGCGTCGTTTCCCGCTGTATTTCTTGCCCGGCGGCGGCAAGTGCCTCAAGCGCCCTGTCAAGAGCATCGACTTGGTCAAGGGAATTGCCTTGGCGGGTCTTTCTGAAAAAGCGGTGAATAAGACCTACGCCCTGGCTGGCGAAAAAGTCCTTTCCATGGCGGATATGGCGAAAGCCATCTTGAAATTGGCCTCAAAACGTCATTTCATGGTGCCGGTCCCCTGGTGGGTCGCAAAAAAACTGGCGGTTTTGAAGAGCTGGATTGGCGGAAGGCCCGTTACGGCGGAGCAGGCCCTTGCTGGGTTCCTGTATGACGCCGCGCCCGATATCGAGAATGCCAAGGCCGATTTGGGCTACAATCCCGGTTCTCCCTTAGAAATTTGAGTCAAAAAGCGTTTTTTATCACAAAAAATCGACAATTATTTACATTGCCCCATTTTTTGTGTATATTCTATGCAGAAAACGAGGTATTTATGAATTTTAAAGCATGTTCGGCGCTGGTTTCTTCCGCCTTTGCAATGTCTTTGATGCTTGCCGCTTGTGGCAGCGATGATAACTCATCTAATGTGGAACGCGGTGATGACGATTCCTCTTCCAGTGTAGAAGAGTCTTCCTCATCGACTGAAAAGCCCTCTTCTTCTTCCAAGGAATCCGGTCCCAAGGGAACCCGTGCGGCCACGTTGGAAGACTTGGAAAAGAACATGTCTCTCGGCGAAATGTTCGGTACGGACTTGTACCTTGCTGCAGGAGCCAAGCAGGGCGTGTTCTCTTTATGGATCGATGAACCGGCTTGGATTGCTGTCCGTTCGGAATTCAAGGACGGCATCATTGAATTTGGAGTCGAAAACGGCTCCTTTATGGGCGTTGAATCCAAGACTGCCGACAAGATGCAGAAGTTCTTCGAGGATTCGGGCAAACTCAAGTTTATCGTAAATGAAGATGACCAGTTGCAGGTGTCTATCAATGGCGGCAAGTTCCAGGATGTGGAACCGGTCAGCTTGGAAAAGGATGCAAAAATCATTACGAATGCCGCCGATTTGAAGGGCGTCAAGCTTTCTTGCAAGAGCGGCTCTCTGAAACAGGTTTACTCCTTCTTCAAGGATCGCTACGTTGTTGAAGAAACGAATGGCGATTCGGCCAGCTGGTCTGCCGGTTACTACGATATTCATCGCGGCTACCTGCTGATGCTTCCGGTGTTCTTTGACAAATCCGTCTACTCTCTGGTTTCTGCCGAACTTGATGGAAGTTTTAACATGTCCATCGTGGCCGGTGACGAAATGACTTGCTCCAAGTCCACGCTCAAGTATAAGGATGTCGACCGCAGCAAGCTTGTGGGTAACTGGGTTGCCTACGAAGATAATTACAAGTGGTCTCTCAAACTGGATAGCCTGGGCAACCATAATGTGGAAGTGACTTTGAAAAAGGCCCAGCAAGAAAAGAGAGCCGGTACCTGGGATGTGTATGGCGATCAGTTGCTGATGAAAAACACCAGCTGCTCCATCAACAAGGAAAGCGGAAGGACTTGTGCCTCTGCGGTAAAGGGTTCTGTAGAAAAGCTTGACCCCGAAAAGGGCTTCACCTATAATCATGACGATCCCGGTTCGATGCCTAAGGAATGGGCTCTCCCGGAATACGAGTAACAGGCAATTTTAAATGAATAAAAAAGGCAGGTGGTTTCGCCTGCTTTTTTGTGTTGTAAACAACGAAAAATTCGGTTATTTACCGTGGTGCTTGTCGTGGTTGGGGCAGCCGCAGCCGCCGTTGCCGTCGCAGTTTTCCTTGTGGCCTTCGCCGCCACATTCGCATTCGTGGCCTTCGCCGCACTCGCATTCGCCATCGCCCTTGCCGCCACAGCAGCAGTGGTGACCCTGGGGGTTCAGTTCTTCTTCGGTAGCTTCGCGAACAGAAACGACTTCGATGGCGAAGTTCAGGTTCTGGCCGGCCAGTTCGTGGTTGGCGTCGATGACGGCGGTCTTTTCGGAAACGGACTTCACGCGGATGGGCATGGGGCCTGCGGGAGTCTGGGCATAGAACATCATGCCTTCCACCACCTTGTCTACACCCTGAAAAACGTCCAGCGGGACTTCCTGGGTCATTTCTTCGTTATATTCGCCGTAGCCTTCGGAGGGAATCACTTTGACGTCGAACTTGTCGCCCACATCGTGGCCCACCATGGCCTTTTCAAGACCCACAACGATCATGTGGGCGCCCTGAATGTACTGCAGCGGTTCGCGGCCTTCGGAGGAGTCGATGACCTTGCCTTCGTCGGAGGTCAGGGTGTAGTGCATCTGGACAACTGTCTTGTCGGCAATCTTCATAGAAAATCCTTTTTTGTTTTGGGGATGCCCAAATATAGTAAAAACAGGCTACTGTTTCTTGTCGATTTCCAGCTGTCGGCTGGGGATAAGCCTGACTGCGTCGGTACTGTCGTTTTTTTGGGTCAGGGTAGGCGGGAGTTTTTTGCCGAATCCCTGGAACTTGAGACGGTCCTTGCTGATGCCTTTCTTTACTAGGTAGTTGTAAATGAATTCTGCCCTTTCGCTGGAAACGCGGGTGGCGTTTTCACCGGAGGCGTCGCTTGCGGAACACTGGATTTCCAGGTTTACGGGGTATTGACGCATGTGGTAAACGATGTCGTTCAGGGCGGTATAGCTGGAATTGTACAGGACGGTGTCCTGGCCCTTAAATCGAATCTGTTTGGCGAATATGTTGAAGTTCTGCCTGGGGTTGGTGGGGCAGCCCGAAATGTCGATGAATGCTCCTGCCTGGGTGCCTGGGCACTGGTCCGCCCAATCCGCCACGCCGTCGTCGTCAGAATCCAGGGGGCATCCCAGACTGTCGATGGGGGCGCCTTCGGGAGTTCCGGGGCATTTGTCTTCTTCATCGAAAATGCCGTCGCCGTCCTGGTCGATGCGGCATCCGTCAATGTTGACCGTTACGCCTTCGGGAGTGTCGGCGCATTCGTCTTTCGTGTCGGGCACGCCGTCCTTGTCGGAATCCAGGGGGCAGCCCGATTCGCCTACACTTTCTCCCAACTTACTGTTGGGGCACTTGTCTAAATCGTCGGGCACGCCGTCGCCGTCAAAGTCCAGGGGGCAGCCCCGTTTGTCAATGGAGATTCCTTCGGGGGTGTCGGGGCATTGGTCCAGATCGTTGGTAATGCCGTCGTGGTCTTGGTCCAGGGGGCAGCCGTCTTTTCCGACGGGTTCGCCGAGGGGAGTCTCGTTGCATTTGTCGCTGTTGTCGTCAATGCCGTCGCCATCGGTATCCTGCATACAACCCGCAGAATCTACGGCAAAGCCTTCGGCGGTATTGGGGCACCTGTCGAGGTAATCGGCCACGCCGTCATTGTCGTGGTCCAGGGGACAGCCGTTGTAGTCGACTTCTAGACCCATGGGGGTGGCAGGACACAGGTCAACGATGTTCAAAACGCCATCAAGGTCTTCGTCCACGGGGCATCCGCGGTTGTTTACCGCTTGTCCCTTGAAGGTGTTGGGGCACATGTCCTTGCGGTCGATAACGCCATCGTGGTCGTCATCGCCCCAGCTGAAGTCAAATACCTTGCTCAAAGAAATGGCGATACTCAGTTCCGGAGAACCGGCCATGGGGTAGTAAAGGTTCTCGCCTCCAGATTTCAGGTTGACTTGCAAGGCGTCTTCGTCGTCCAGCTTGTTGAAGTAGTGGAACCCGATATCTCCTGAAAGGGTGAGGTAGGTTTGGCTGGGCAGGTTGATGCGCAGACCCGGGGTGAGCTTGAAGGGACTGTTCAAGAAATGCCTTCCCCAGTGGGTGGAACGCATGGGGGTTTCGCCGGATGCTTCAAAAATGAGGGTGGCCGTTTTCTCGGGGAAAATGTTGACGCCCAGGCCCCAGAGCAAATATTTATCCTTGGTCTGGAAATCGTTCAAAATGCCGGTGTAGCCATTGAAAACCAAGTACTGCTTCAGGTCGAAGGTATAATGGAGGACAATGTCGGTGGCTCCGTTGTTGGCGGTGAATGCGTAAGCGTTGTTGTCTTTTTTGACATACCAGCGGTGTCTCGGGCGGAATCCCTTTTCAGTAGACCCTGTAGGGATCAGGATTTCTGCGCTTCCACCCAAATAAAACCACTCGTTTACGGGAATGGAGCCTTTGGCGGACAACTGCAGGTCTCCGAGACCGATTCCGTCCAGGTCCGTATTGTTAATGTAGCCTTCGTAGTGGAACGGTAGGGAAAATCCCAGTTCCAGGTTGTCCAGGACGGCAAAGCTCATAAAAAAGGTTTCATCGTTAGAAGGCGTGTTGTTGTCCAGAGGGACGAACTTTCCTTTGGAATCGGTGTAGCCATCGCTTAGACTCAGCGTTTTTCCGTCGCTGGCCATTTCGAAGGCTCCCGAAATATACAGGTTGCCTTGAGGATTGTTCTTTGCCGAGGTGACGTGGATGCCGCTCGTAGACTTTACGATGCCGACCTGTGCAAGGGCCGGAATCGTCAATAGGCATAGTGCGGCAAACAGCTTTTTCATAACTCGATGTATAACATAGAAATTTAATTCGGAATAAGGAATTCAAATTTTGGAATTAGCGAATGATGAAATTGCTATTTGTTATATTTGGGGGCGTAATGAAGGATATTGAAGAAAAACAGGAACTGCCTTCTTGGCACCGTAAGTCTCAAAAGGCTTACCGAATTAATCGTATCATTATTGTCTTGCAAATGGTGGCGGCCTTTGTCTTGGCTGGTGTCATCTGGTTCGGTGTAGAAAAAGTAACTGGAAATTAGATGAATTATTTCGTTTCGGGTATATTCTCTTTATTGCTTTTGGTAATGGCGGGTTGCGCAAGTAAGCCCGATATGACTCCTAAAGTGGAGACTGCTAATCCTCCCGATACGGAATCTTTTTCGGAAAGGGCCCTCAAGGAAAAAATTTCGGATTCCCTGGCCATTCGCCCCTCTTGGACCTATTACCAGTATGCTTTGCAGGCCATGGATAACCAGGAATGGCTCCTGGCAAGGCATTATCTGGACGAATCCTTAAGACAACTGGTGTCCGAAAAATTCGATTCGACCTACAAGAATGTCTCTGCCGCCGAAGATTCCGCTTACCGGGTCAAGATGCCCCTGCGTATTGTGCGTGCTTTAGATGAAGTGTACCCCAATGTGGCGGAAATGGGCCAGAGTGCCGACAACTATACGCGAAACGAGGTGTCCATCGAAGGTATCGA
The DNA here is from genome assembly GCF_045131395.1 of Fibrobacter sp. Lineage (GTDB taxonomy): Bacteria > Fibrobacterota > Fibrobacteria > Fibrobacterales > Fibrobacteraceae > Fibrobacter. The sequence goes on from NZ_JBGUQY010000046.1 coordinate 448,494, forward strand.
CGCTTTGGACGAAAACGAGGCCGACAGTGCTGCCCTCCAGGTGATTGAAAGCTTCCTGGATACCCTGGATGTGGCCCAGTTTACGCTTCCCGTGAGTTTTAATGACCGCGTGCAGCAGGAAATCTACTACATGACGACGACGGCCCGCTCCTTCATGGAAGGCTCCTTGAACCGGAAAACGGCCTACGATTCCTTGATTTATGCCCAGCTTGATGGGGCAAAAATGCCTCGTGACCTGATTTACCTGGCTCTGGTGGAATCGGGTTTCAAGGTCAAGGCCTATAGCCGCGCCAAGGCTTCGGGCATGTGGCAGTTTATTCCCGAAACGGGCAAACGCTATGGCCTGGAAGTGGATTATTGGGTGGATATGCGTCGCAATCCGGAAAAGGCGACCATGGCGGCCCTCAAGTACTTGAACCGCCTACACGATGAATTTGGGGACTGGCTGTTGGCCATGGCTGCGTACAACTGCGGCGAAGGTCGTGTGCGCAGGCTCGTCCGCGAAATGCAACAGGATTCTACCCGCGATACGACTCTTGCCGTTACCTATTGGGACCTGGAACTTCCCAAGGAAACCATGCGCTATGTGCCCCGTATCTTGGCGGCCATGGTGATTGGCCATTATCCCGAACAGTACGAGATGACGGTGGAAAAAACTTACCAGCCGGACTTTGACACGGTGACGGTGTATGATTCCTTCCCGCTGGAAGAAGTGGCAAAGCTCTTGAAGGTCACCGAAGATACCTTGCGCACCTTGAACATGGAACTGGTCAAATGGTGTACGCCGCCGAACAAGGAATCCTACCTGTTGCGCTTGCCGGTGGGTACCCGTGCCGCCTTTGTGGACGGCTATGACAAGATGGAAAAGAACAATTTTTCCAGCTGGCATCACCACAAGGTCCGCAAGGGCGAAAACTTGGGAATGATCGCTCGCCAGTACGGCATCAAGGTGTCCGAACTTCAGCAGGCCAACGACATGAAGAATACCCGCATTCGTGCGGGACAGTCCCTGTTGATACCCATCAAGGTGACTCCCAAGCCCAAGGCCAATCGCGGCAAAAAGCCTGAAAAGGTCCGCACCTACATTGTACAGCTTTCCGACAATATTGCCTCCGTGGCCCGCAAGTTCGGTATTTCCCAGGATTCCGTCCGCTCCTGGAATTCCCTGGATGCCGCTTCCTTCATTAAAGAAGGGGATACCTTGGTAGTTTCTAAACCCGAACCGAAGCCCCAGGTTGAAAATAACCGTCCGAAAATGGCCAAGGGCGAAAAGTATGTTGTTCGTGAAGGGGATACCTTTGCTGCCATTGCCAAGACTTTCGATGTGCCGGTGGTGATGCTCATGCAGGCAAACCAGGGCTTTAGCCGCCGTCTTTCGGTGGGTGATTCCTTGGAGATTCCCGAATATGTGCGCAAGAAGGCCGACAAGAAACCAGCCAAGTCCGAATCGAAGACAGCTTCCAAGCCGAAATCTTCTAACGAAAAGACCTCTGTTTATACGGTTCAGTCCGGGGATAACTTGACCAGTATTGCCCGCAAGTTTGGAACCACTGTGGCAAAAATCCAGGAACTGAACAACATGGGGAACTCTACCAACTTGAACGTTGGTCAGAAGCTGAAAGTGGCCGGTACTCCTCAGGATTCTGGAGTCAAGGTTCACACCGTCAAAAAAGGCGAGGGTCTCTGGGACATCGCTCGCCAATATAAGGTGACCATCGAAGAAATCGTAAAGTGGAACGACCTGACGGACACCAAGATCAAGGTCGGTGAAAAGCTGAAAATCAAGCAGTAATTAGAACAGCGTAATTCCGAGGCTTACGTAGGGCTGGAAATACGTGTCGAAATCAAGCATGAATTCGTCGTCTTCGCGGTCGGTTCCTGTTTTCCGTTCGAAATAAGTGTGGAAGTATTCGTGGCTGTTCCTGAAGCCCGAAGAGAGGAAGAATCCGTGCCAGGCCATACGGACGCCTGCGCCGTAGGCGTAACCGTAAGTGGCGGGGGAGGTGAATTGGGTGTCGTCACCAAAGAATGTCTTGCCGAATACCGCGCCACCGAAGGCGTAAAGCTTGATCATGAATTGGTGCCTGTAGTTCATTACCAGGGGGAGGGCTAGGTCGAAACCCAGCTGGAAAAGGGCGGTGTGGATTTCGTGGCGGCCTTCGATGTCGCTGGAATCAAACTTGGCTTCGAAAAAATCGTCTGCGAATTCCAATTCCTCGGCCAATAGCTTGTAGGCTTTATCCCTGTTGCGGGGCTTGTGGCTTATTCCCAGGTATTGGTAGCCTGCCATCAGGTAGATGTCGAACCATTCTGTAAGGGGTAGGCTTCCCGAGGCGCCGTAAATGTAGGTGTTGTCGATGTTGATGTCTTCTTTGATGCCGCTGACTTTGTAGGAATACTCCACGTTCTTCATTTTGATGTTGCTGAATTCAACGTAAGGTCCGAAAGATCCCCGGTCTTCGAAATTCTTGTAGTCGCTTTCGGTGGAGGTCGCCATGGAGGTGTCAATGACAATTCTGTCGGCGAATGTGAGGGTGCTAAAAAGCAAAATAATTGTAAAAATTCTCTTTCTCATGGTGTAAAATATATAAAGGATTGTCCGGAGGCGGAAAATGGGGCTGTGGAGGCGCGGGTGATATTTTGGTAAAAAAAAGTTCTAAATAGAGTTTTTTTGTGTTTATTGCCCAAAAATTGATTATTTTTTAGACCAAAATTAAGAAAAACCTCATTTGGAGCAGAATTTTATGAAAAAGCAGTTGTTGGCCCTTTGCGCCGCCGCATTGATGGTTTCCGTTACCGGTTGTAACGATAAGATGGACCCGAACGATCCGCAGTCCGTGCGCAAGTACCTGACCAAACAGCAGATTGCCTTTACCCCGAACCAGTTTGTTTCTTACGCCGTGAATGGCGATACTGCCAAGATGACTCTCTTCTTGCAGGCTTCTTTCGAAATTGACGCTCCGGCTGACAACGGCAACAACGCCGTGGCTATCGCTGCCAACAAGGGCAACATGGTTGTGCTTAACTACTTGTTCGATCACGGTGCCAAGGCCGATGTGAAGAACGGCAACGGCGAAGCCGTGCTGGACAACGCCGTGATGATGGGCAACAAGGAAGTGGTGAACCGCCTCCTGACCCAGCTCAAGGCCGAAGGTGCTGAACCCCAGACTCTCGGTACCGCAGTTCTCCTCGCCGCCAAGACCGGCAAGGTCGACATGCTCGAAGTGCTCGCCGAAGCTGGCGCACCGCTGGATTCCCGTAGCGCTGACGGTTACCTCCCGATTCACTGGACCGTAAAGAACGGTAACTATGACGCCATGATGTTCCTCATCAACAAGGGTGTCGATGTGAACGCCAAGTGCGGTCAGGGCTACTCTGTGCTGGACTGGGCAACCAACGAAGGCTATACCCGTTTGATCAAGGCTTTGAAGAAGGCCGGTGCCAAGAATACTCCGCAGTACTTCAAGGATTCCAAGAAGTAATCTTTTTGGCGGAAAATACGCATTTTTCAAAAGAAACCGTGGTTTGATGGCCGCGGTTCTTTGTATTTTTCGCATATGAAATTTCATTTACTGACCAAGATATTCCTTTGCTTGAGCCTTGCGGGCGTTGTTTCGCAGGCGCAGGAAACGGTGGAAAGTGTTCGTCGCCAGATTAAGGCGGTGGAGGCTGAAACTGCCCGTGAAAAGTCGCTCCATGATGCCGAGAAAAAGCGCCATGCAGAATTTGTGGAAGTGGGCCGCAAGAAGGTGCAGGCCCTTGCGACTCAGAACAAGACCTTGAAGGCGGAAATCGATTCCCTGAAGGCGGAACTCCAGAATCTGGCCAGTGTTCGCCAGAAGTCCTTGGGCACCATCAAGTACTTTGAAAACCGTAAGGCAAAGTATGGTGAATCCCTGGCCTTGGTCATCGATTCCCTGGTTCCCGTATTTGAATCGGATTTCCCGTACCGCAACGAAGAAACCATCAAGAGCGTTCAAGAAATTGCAAGCCAGCTCCATAAGGGCTTGATTGAAGCCGATGACGGCTTGAACCGTGTACTGGAAGTTTTCTATGACCGCATTCGTCTGGGTTACACCACCGAAGTCTACAAGGGCTTTTTGCAGGTGGATGCCCGCAGCGTTCCCGGAACTTATTTGCGCTATGGTGCAGTCGCCTCCGTTTTCGTAAGCAACGATGGTAACGACGTTCTGTGGCTTGCACGGACTGCCGATGGCGGTTATGCCTGGAAAAACGTGTCTGACAACTTGACCATGCGTACCGTGCTCAAGGACGTGATGAAGGTGGCCGAAGGCAAGACTGCCCCGAGACTTGTCACCATTCCTGTGACGATTCCGAAGGAGGGCAAGTAAATGAGATGTGGAATGTGGAATGTGGAATGTAAAATGGGTGCATTCCTCTTGATTGTTGCTCTTGCTACTTTTGCCCCGGCTTCGTTTGCTCAGCAGAATGCCGATGTGGATGCTGTCAAGCAGCGTGCTGCATTGAATAGCGCCAAGGCCGATCTTGAAGAAGCTCGCAAAAAGCGCGACATGGCTGTAGCCGCCCGCTGGAAGGACCGCGAAACAGCCAACCAGGAACGCGAACTCTTTAACGAAAAGTATAACGAAAGCAAGGAAAAGGTGGACGCCCTGATGTCGGAACGAGCCCGCCTTTTCGAAGACGTGCGCGTTGCCCGCGAAGACTTGGCCCAGGTGAAACTTCAGGCTGAAAAGGCCCGTGCCGAATACTTGTCGCTGGCCGCTGGCCCCGAACGTCTTGAAACGCTTTCGAAATTCCAGGAACAGGGTATCCCGTTCAAGATTTCTGAACGTATCGAAGGCCTGAACAAGGTCAAGAAAGAAATGGGCCTTTACAGGGACGATCCCGTGCGCATTGCCCAGTCCATTTTGCATGCGGCTCGTGCAGAAATGGAATTTACCCGCGAAAGCGGTGTAGAGAAGGCTGAACTTGTGTTCGGAAAGTCTGTCGCTCAGGGTGATCGCATGCGCCTGGGTGGCCTCTTTGCCATGCAGATGGCAAATGCAGTCGATATCAACGGGTATCATCCGGCTGCCTTGATGCTCCCGGTGGCTGGTGAAAAGAAGCGTGTGTACAGCTGGCAAGAGAACCTGACTCCCGATACGAAGTCTGAAATCAGCAAGGCCTTTGCTGAAGCGATAGATTCCGCCTGCGTGATGGTCCCTGTGGATGTGCTCTTGAGTACGGAACTTTCTTCTGAAATGGCGAACCACCAGGAAACCACCTGGAAGGACGACCTGAGGGAATTCTTCAAGAACGGCGGCTTGCTGATGTATCCGCTGACGGTGCTCTTTGCGCTTGGTCTCTTGATTGCCTTGTGGCGCTTTATATGGCTTTCGATTAAGGGCTTTGGCCGTCTTTCGGCCCGTCGTGTCATCAAGGCCCTGAAGGCTGGCGATATCGAAGGCGCCCGCAAGTTGGCTGTGAAAACTCACGGTGAAGTCGGGAAGGTGCTGAAGACGGTGCTTACCAAGAATTACAATGACCGCGAAAGTGCAGAACGCGCTCTCGAAGAACTCTTCTCTGCCGAAGTTCCCAAGCTGGACTTTGGCCTGAACTGGATTTCCGTATTTGCTGCCGTTGCTCCTTTGCTGGGCCTTTTGGGTACGGTGATGGGTATGATCGAACTTTTCGATGTGATTACCATGCACGGTACTTCTGACCCGAAGCTTTTGGCTGGCGGTATTTCCATTGCCCTTGTCACGACGGAATCGGGCTTGATTGTGGCCATTCCCTTGCAGCTGATTCACACGTTCCTGGTCAACCGTTCCGAAGCCCTGCGCGGTCGTATGGAAAAGGCTGGCCTTGCCGTATTGAACGCCCTTTGGATTAAGGAAAAGTAGTGCCGCCGGTAGATCAAAATTCCGTACTCGAAGCCGCAATGGCTATCCTCTTTAGAGGTGGCTGGGTGCTTGCCCCGATTTTTGTGTTGGGGTGGTTCGGTTGGTTTTTGATGATCGAACGCTACGCCTACTACTTTATGCTGAGGGGCGGTACCGTAAACGGTGTCGATGGCGGATTCTGGAAGAATCTCGAAAAGAAGGGCGAAGACTTTGCCTTTGAAAAACTTTCGCGCCATCGTTTCGGATACTTCTATGCGCTAGCCCGTGATGTCCGTGCTTATCGCGATCAGGGGCCTGTCGCCGTTCGCAACGCCATGGAAGAAACCCGTCACCGCATCTCGTTGAATCTGTCCCGGTCGCTGAAGACGATTTCGACTTGCGCAGCCCTTTCTCCGATGCTTGGGCTCTTGGGCACGGTTTCGGGCATGGTCCATACATTTGAAAACATCAAGCTTTTTGGCTTTGGCAATCCGGTGCTTTTTGCCGACGGCATTTCCGAAGCCTTGCTTACGACCCAGGCGGGGCTCTTGATGTCCTTCCCGCTGATGCTTGCCTATAACTTCTTGGCGGGTCGCGTCGAAAAAATTGAAGAACTGGCTTGGAGCGAAGCGCTGAAGTTCGAAAGCTATGTTTTTAAAGAAGGAAAGTTTGAGGTCAAATAATGAGTTTTATTCGTAAACGAGTCCATGATACAGGAAAGATAGACGTGTCGCCGATGCTCGACTGCGTCTTTATCCTGCTTATCTTCTTTATTGTGACATCGACTTTCACCCGCGAAACCGGTGTAGATGTTACAAAGCCCAAGGCCAGTTCTGCAAAGGACTTGGCCAAGGAAAGCATTTTGATTGGCGTGACGCGCCAGGGCACGATTCACATTAACGAAACCCAGGTGAATCTTTCGACATTGAATACGGTACTTCGCCAGATGATGGCCGAAGCCCCGGATCGCCCGGTGATTATCGTGAGCGACCGCGATGCCCCTAACGGCGTGGTGGTGGACATTCTTGACGAATGCAACCTCGCCAAAGTCCGCAAAGTCTCCATTTCTGCAAATAAAGAAGAATAGCCCTCGCGAATATGCTTGATTTTGTTGGAAAATATCTCCGTTACCCGATTGCACTGGTGCTTTCCTTTGTGTTGAGCGCGGTATTTTTCCTTGCGATTCCTGTCATCAATGCTTTGATGTCTGATAAGGGCGTTAAAGGACAGAAGGAATTGGAGGCGGTTACCGAAGTGGAAGTCTTGGTGAGCGAAAAGAAGCCCGAAGTCAAGCAGAAGGTGATTCGTACCATTGTGAACCCGAACCCCTTCAAGATTTCTTCCAATATGGGCGTGTCCCGTAGCCAGAATTTCCAGATGGATTTGTCCCTTGCCCGCGGTGCCGCTGGCGATGGCGTGGCCGTAGGCACCGGCTCCATGGAAAACGTGGTGTACGAAGCGGGCGAAGTGGATGAACAGGCGCAGGTGTTGCGCGAAATCCAGCCCAAGTTCCCCGAAAAGGCGAAACGCATGGGTGTTTCGGGTTATGTGAAAGTCTTGATCGTGATTGACGTGTATGGCGATGTGGCCCAGGCGCAAGTGTTGACGCAGGATCCGCCAGGCTATGGATTTGATAACGAAGCTCTAAAAGCTGTAAGGCAGTGGAAGTTTAGCCCGGCTCAGTTGGGCGGTTTCCCCGTGGCACAAAAGGCCACAAAGGAGTTCCGTTTTGTTAACTAGAATCTCTTTTGTCTTATTGTTGCTTTTGGCCGTTGTTTCGCAGGCTGCTGAAGATTATTTCTTCAAGGCCAACGAGCTTTACGACCAGGGAAAGTTTAAAGAGGCCGTGCCGCTGTACCGTGCGGCGATTGATGAAGGCCGTTACGAACCTTTTGCCTGGTTCAACTTGGGCAATGCCATGGTGCAGCTGGATCGTAAGCAGGTGGCCATGGTGGCTTACAAGCGTACGGTGGAACTTTTGCCCACCTTTGAAAAAGCCTGGATGCTCCTAGGCGACCTTTACTACTTGGGTGGCGATGTGGGCGAGGCCATTGCTGCTTACAATCGCGCCATTGAACTGGGCGTGGAATCGGACCACGTGCATTTTGCGCTGGCGGAATGCTATTTGAAGGGGCGCGACTGGACCCTTGCTCAGAAGAATTTTGAACGAGCCCTGCAACTGAACCCAGACCGTATGGATGCGTGGTACGGCCTTGCTGAAGTCTACGAAAAGCTGGGCGATTACGAGTATGCCATCAAGACGCTCCAGAATGCGCTCCAGATGACGGCTACTGCCGGCGCCGATGTGCATTTTACCATGGCTTACTATTACCGCAGCATGGATTCTACGAGGCAGTCCTTGAACGAAATGGAAAACGGCATCTTGATGGATCCGGAAAACGTTTCTGCCCGTCGTTATCTGGCCCAGATGTATGTGCAGAATAATTCGCCGTGGATGGCAATTTTCACTCTGGAAGAAGGCTTGCGCCACAATAAGGGCAAGGCGGACTTGAACCTGGATTTAGGACAAATTTACTTTACCCAGAAACGCTACGATGAAGCTTTTGACTGCTACATGAAGGCGTGGGTAGCTGGGAATTCCCAAGGGCGCATCGGTGCCGAGAACGTGGGCCATGTGTTCTCCAATGCAGGCGATACCGAAAAAGCGGAAAGCCTGTACAAGCGCATTCGCGAGAAAAAATAGAATGTTCTCAGTGGTGTAGCGCTTGCTTTTACTTGTTGTCATATATGCGGCTTTTATCGGCTTAGGCCTCCCAGATACTGTGCTGGGGGCGGCTTGGCCCTTGATGCAGCTGGACTTGAATGCGCCCCTTTCGGCGGCGGGATTCTTGTCGATTATCGTAAGCATCGGTACCATCATTTCGAGTCTCTGGACGCCTACGCTGCTTCGCCTCATGGGAACGGGTAAGCTGGTGTTCGTGAGCATTGCCCTTACGGCTGTGGCTTCTTTCGGTTACGGCTTTTCTACCGCGTTTTGGATGATGTGCCTGTTTGCCATTCCCATGGGAATCGGGGCGGGCGCCATCGATGTGTCGCTGAATAATTTTGCGGCCATTCATTTGGAATCTAAACATACCAGCTGGCTGCATGCCAGTTGGGGTGTGGGCGCATGCCTGGGCCCGGCGCTGTTTTCGCTTTCTGTGTTTACGGGTGTGGGGTGGCGTGGCGCTTACGATATGGTGGCCTTGCTGCTGTTGATTATTGCGGTCATGACGCTGGTGACATTTCCGGTCTGGAAAAAGATGGAACGCCAGGGAATATCGAATCAGGTGGCTGCACCCAAAGAGATTTCGCTGAGGGACGCCTTGCGGGTGCCGGGAATGAAACTTTCATTCTGGGTGTTCTTCTTTTATTCTTCCCTTGAAATTTCCACCAGCCTCTGGTGCGGTACTTACTTGGTGGCCCGCGGCTTCGAGCCTGAAATTGGGGCGCTGGCGGTTTCGCTGATGTTTGCGAGCGTGATGGTGGGCCGCATTCTGAGTGGATTTTTCGCCATCAAGTTTACGGACATGCGCTTGGTGCATGCGGGCATTTTCATTGTGGTGTTGGGTTGCTTTGTGCTGGTGTTGCCGCTCCCGCTTTGGTTTACGCCGGTTTGTATTTGCCTGCTGGGGCTTGGTTGTGCGCCGGTGTATCCGTCCTTGATTCATGCAACGCCTGCACGCTTTGGCGAAGAACTTTCAGGGCGCGCCATCAGCATTCAAATGGCGGGCTCTTATGTGGGCTCTGTCTTGATGCCGCCGACTTTTGGAATTGTGGCAAGTAAGCTCTCCGTGATTGTGTGGCCGGTGGCCTTGGCCTTGTTTGTGGGCTGCCTGCTGCTTTGCGTATTTTTGCTTGATTATGTAACCCGCAAAAAGTGGAAGAATGCTTTTGCCGCCGAACGAATCAGGGATGTTTTGCATCAGGTAGAGGCGATGGCGGAACTTCGCCGCAAGCTCCGTAAGGAGCGCCGTCGCGAACGCCGTAAAAACAAGCTGAAACAAGCGCGAATCAAACGGAAGCTGGACCGGCATTAAATACGGCCGACGTCTTTTTTCTAAATTTACCGCCATGGCAAAGAAGAAAAAGATTTGGAAATCTCCGGCCATGGCACAGGCCATGCGCAGTAAAGAAGACAAGCTCCGCGATACCCTCACGCAGATTGTGAGTGGACAGAGCAGACTTTTAAATCGCCCCGAAGACTTGTACGAGGCCATTGCAAACGGCATTGACGATATTGAAAACTTCAAGAACCCGAAGGACCAGCTGGAACTTTTGGCTTGGACCTTGCGTGCCGACTTTATTTCCTTCAAGGCCGATACCGACGAAGAAAAGGAATATTGGGACAACCTGTTCTATGATGCTGGCACCTTCTTTGTAGAACTTGCAACGCAGTACGACGACAAGAATTACGTGGCTGACTTGGTACACGATTTGGCCATGCGTCATGTGGGCGGCGAGGGCCGTTCCGTGGTGTTCTTGAGCATCGAAGAATTCCTGCCCAAGGAACGTGCTCAGGCCTTGCTTGAAGAATTGATCAACAAGGTCACCGAAGTGGACCAGGGCAACCGCGAAGATATTCTGGATGCCATTTGCGATATGGCAGATTCCATCAAGGATGCCGCAAACTTTGCGAAGGCTGCTCTCCTCAAGGACCCGGACAAGAGCAACGCAACGCTCATTGACATTGCCAACGCCCAGTTTATGGCAGGCAACATCGAACTGGCCAAGCAGTGGCTCGGCGATGTACGCAACCCCGGTTCCGAAGACGAAGAGGCTTACTTGGATTTGCAGGCAGCCATTGCCGACAAGGAAGGCCGCAAGTCCGATTGCCTCAAGATTGCACGCACCCTGTATGAAACCTTCCCGAAGGTCATTAACCTCGGGCGTTTGGTGGCATTCTTGCCAGAAGCCGAAGCAGACCGTGCCCTCAAGGAACATGAACAGTTCCGTAACGGCAATACCGCCAACTTGGAATTTATGCAGTTGCTCGCCGGCATGAAGCGTTACGAACAGCTTTCGGGCTACGTAGATCGCTACGAGAAGGATTTGACGACCCTCGATGCCGAAGAATTGACTGAATTTGCTGACGCCATCGAAAAGGACGGCCAGAAGGCTCTTGCCGACCACATTCGCGACTGGATTGTGGAAGAACCGGAAGATGCCCAGGCATTTGACGACAAGGACTAGATTTTGATGGCGGTTTCGGCTAAGGTGTATTTGATTGGCGCAGGTCCCGGCGACCCTGGACTCTTGACCCTTCGCGGTAAAGAAATTCTGGAATGCGCCGACGTGGTGGTGTATGACCGCCTGGTTTCGCCGGCCATTCTCGGGATGTGCAATCCGAAGGCAAAGATGGTGGACGTAGGCAAAATGCCGACGCACCATAAGGTGAAACAATCCGAAATCAACAAGCTCTTAGTGCAGTTTGCCAAAGAAAATCCGGCGGGCGTTATTGCACGCTTGAAGGGTGGCGACCCGTTCGTGTTCGGTCGCGGCGGCGAAGAAGCTTTGGAACTTGTAGATGCCGGCGTGGAATTCGAAGTGGTTCCGGGCATTACCTCGGCAATCTCGGTGCCTGCTTACGCGGGCATTCCCGTGAGCCATCGTGGAATCGCTACCAGCTTCCATATTATCACTGGCCACGAACGAAATGTCATTCTGGAGCCGCAGGCGACGGAATCCATACATTCCCAGCAGGAACCTGTTGGTTTAGATTTTTCTGCCCTCGCGCATTGTCCCGGTACCCTCATTTTCTTGATGGGCATTGCCAACATGGATTTTATTGCCAAGCGCCTCATGGAATGCGGCAAGGATCCGAAGACTCCTTTGGCTTTTATCGAAAAAGGAACCACGCCGTACCAGCGTACCGTTATGGCGACGCTTGAAACGGCAGGGGAGACCATTGTCCGCGAAAACGTGACGGCGCCCGCGATTACGATTATGGGCGGCGTTGTGGAACTCGGCAAGACTCTCGCTTGGAAAAAGAATTTGCCGCTGTCGGGCAAGCGCCTGGTGGTGACTCGCGCTGCCAAGCAGGCCAGCGGAATTACCGCCCGCCTCACAGCCCTCGGTGCCGAAGTCATCGAGACTCCGATGATTGAAACTCGAGACGTCATTGCGAGCACCGATGGTGCGAAGCAATCCACTTCAGTAGATTTCAACGATTTGAAAAACTTCAATCTTCTCGCTTTCACCAGCACCAATGGCGTCGAAAGTTTCTTCAAGCAGTTGCTGGCCTCTGGCCGCGACATTCGTGAACTCGCTGGCAAAAAGATTGCGAGCGTCGGCAAGATTACCGAAAAGAAGTTGCTGGAATACGGCATCCGCTGCGACTATGTGCCCGAAGACCACACCGGTGAAGGCCTCGGAAAGCTTCTTGCTGAAAAATGCGCTGTCGGCGAACTGGAAGAATCCCGCATCTTGCTGCTGCAGGGGAATCTCGCAGACGATACCCTCTTGAAACTCCTGCCGAAGGCGGTGCGTTGGGTTGTTTACGAGACGCTCCCGGTGGCGGAATTGCCCGATTGGAAACGCGAAGCAGTTGAAGGAGCCGATGCGGTAGTCTTTGCCAGTACCAGCGCCGTCGAGAATTATGTCAAGGTAGCCTCTGTTCCGCATCTGTCGTTCTGCATTGGCCGCATGACAGAATCTGCAGCCAAGAATCACGGCTTTGAAACCGTCACTTCCGATGAAACCACCATGGATTCGCTGGCGAAGAAAATTGTGGAATATTACTCGGCATGGGAGCGCGCATAATGAAAGCTATCCTCATCATTGCGCACCATTGCATTTTGCCCGGAGCCTACAAAGGCTTCGAAGAAATCTTGGATAAGTTGCATCACGACTTGCCGGGAACTCGCGTGGCAAGCACCAGCCTCTTGGATTTGGAAAATGACCTGCGCACTTTGCTCCGCGAAGATGTGGAATCGGTAACCCTCTTGCCGTTCTTGCTGTTGAATGGTCAGCATGCCAAGAACGATGTCCCCCGCGTGGTGGCGAAACTCCAGGCCGAATTCCCGCAGATTCCGATTACCTTGTTGCCTTGTCTTGGCGACTGGAAGGCTTTTTCGAACATGGTTGTTTCTGGCCTTCGCTCGGCTCAGAACCAAAGTGAAAATGCCAATGCCAGCGTAACGAAATCGGCTACCTCGCAAAATCATTCCCTGTTCTCCATCGAACTCAATCTCGATGGCCGTAACGTGCTGGTGGTGGGCGGTGGCCGAATTGCCCTACGCAAGGTGAAAACTCTATTGCCTACGGGTGCTCGCATTACCGTTGTGGCTCCGCAGTTCGATCCGGAATTCCAGAAGTTTGCTTCGCCGTCGGTCATCTTGCTTCCTCGGCCATACGCCACCGACGATTTGCGCGGTGTCTTTATGGTCTTCATATGCACCGATAAGCCGGCCGTTAATGCCCAGGTTTCAAACGATGCCCGAGCCCGCCGCATTCTGGTGAACAATGCCTGCGATTACTTGGATGGCGATTTCATTGTGCCCGCCCGCATGGATTTCGGTGAAAATATTGCCGTAACGGTCTCCACGCAGGGCCGCGCCCCCTCGCTCGCCAAAAAGCTTAAGCAGAAAATCCAGACCGAATGGGCCGAAGGCCTTGAACAGATTGAGCAAAGTTTCAACAAATAAGCCGTTTTCTCCTAAAATAGATTACTGATAAACAGATTTTATTCCAAACAGGAATATGAATTTGTTTAAAAAAGCTATTTTGTACAAAAATTAACAAGGATCGTAATATGAAGAAGTTAATAATCCTAGCCATGGCAATCTCTATGGCTTTAATGATTGGTTGTGGCGACGATTCTTCCGGCTCTCCAACGGGAGTGCTATTCTCTCAAGAATCGGTTAAGGCATTCTTTCCGACAGGCTACAAGACCGAAGATGTCGTGGCTTGGTATGCATCTGATGTGGAGACTACCAGTGACGGTGGAATAACAGAGACGGAAGTGGAAGCTGTTTATCTGTTCAAGGATGGCTCCTTTATTGCTACCGAAAGCAGTCTGAAAGTGAAGTCGTCGAATAACGCCAAGACGTTTTCGAATGAAGTTGCCGCTGTAGGTACATGGTCTGGTTCCATGGACGATTTCGCAAACGGATCATTCACGATTACTTTCGATATAGATGGTATAGAGGTTACATGGCCTATTGAGGTTGCAAATGGTTCCATGACGATTTCTCCCGAAGGGGATAGCTCCGTGACCTTCAAGTTGCAGTCTTCTACGGTGCCGACACCGACCGAAGCCGGTGAAATTGTCGAAAAGGGTGACGCCAGCACGAAATCTTCGAAGACCAATGATTCTGATAATGACTATGAAGATCATTATGGATCGGAAAGTTCTTCTACCTCTTGCAGGGTTGTTACTAGCGATAATTCGGTGAAAGTGATAACATCCATAGCGGGTTATACCACTACTACTGTCTATTCTCTTATGGATGATGGGTACAGAATAACCGCTGAAGGATTTGGAGCTGAAGATTTTGAACCGGTGGATGTTCCATTCCTGATTACCATGGATGAATTGATACAGTCGGGCAATGAGATTTGCGACCTAATGAATTCCGAGAACTAGTTTTTTAAATTAAAAATGTTTACAGAAAATCCAGCTTTTGGGCTGGATTTTTGTTATAATTAAGAATGGAGGTGAAAATATGATTATCCGTCCGCGTCGTTTACGCAAGAATGAAACCATTCGCAATATGGTGGCAGAAACTGCCGTCAATCCCGACACCCTCGTTTACCCCATGTTCGTGGTAGAAGGGGAATGTGTCAAAGAACCGATTCCCTCGATGCCGGGACAGTTCCGTTTTTCTATTGACGAAATCTTGAAGGAATTGGAAAGCTGCGTTGCATTGGGACTCAAGTCCGTTTTGCTTTTCGGCATTCCCAGTTACAAGGATGAAATGGCGTCTTCCGCTTATGACGATGACGGAATCGTGCAGCGTGCGGTACGCTCCATCAAGGCGAAATTCCCGGATTTATACGTGATAACCGACGTGTGTCTTTGCGAATACATGAGCCACGGTCACTGCGGCATTGTCAAGGAAGACGGTGATGTGGATAATGACCCGACGCTGGAACTGTTGGCAAAGACCGCTCTGTCCCATGCGGAAGCCGGTGCCGATATGGTGGCTCCTTCCGATATGATGGATGGCCGCGTTGCCGCCATTCGTGAAAAATTGGATGAGAACGGGTACCAGAACCTGCCGATTATGGCCTATAGCGCCAAGTTTGCAAGCGCCTATTATGGTCCTTTCCGTGATGCGGCTGATTCGGCACCGCACTTCGGCAACCGCAAGAGTTACCAGATGGATGTCCGCAACGGCCGCGAAGCCTTGCGTGAAGTTGAACTGGACATTGAAGAAGGGGCCGATATTGTAATGGTGAAGCCTGGACTTGCCTTCTTGGATGTTCTATGCCATACTGCCGAAATAAGCAATGTTCCCGTGGCGGTCTACAATGTTAGTGGCGAATATTCCATGGTAAAGGCAGCCGCAATGGCGGGTTGGATCGATGAAAATGCCATTATCCGCGAAAATTTGTTGGCATTTAAGCGCTCTGGAGCCGATATTATTATCACCTACCATGCCAAGGAAGCCCTGGAAAAGGGACTGGTTTCCTAACTTGTTTGTAATGTAAAAAATACTTTTACACACTTTTGTGATAATAAATTAATTTTTTTGTGCTTTTTGCGTAAAAAAGAGTTATATTTCACTGTGTCAATAATGACACACATAAATCACATTATGGAGAATAAAATGAAAAAGCTTATGATCCTTGCCGCTCTCGGTACTGCTGCTCTCTTCACTGCTTGCGGTGATGACTCTTCCTCTTCGCCGTCTGACGGTTGCACTGTTTCCAGCGATGAAACCTCTGTAACTCAGGATTGGACCTTTGCTGGTGTGACCGGTAAGACTGTTTGGAAAATCGATGGTGACAACGTTGTTGTCACTATGGATCCGGCTCCGGAAAATGGTGAAGCAACGTCTACCCTGCCTAAGGGTGATACGACTATTGAAACCTTGAAGGCTACTGCTCAGGCTCAGTGCGATGCAATGAACAATCCGGACGCTATTCCGGCAGAATAATCGTTTCTTAAACGAATTCGATTTTAGAGAATCCGACCTTCGGGCCGGATTTTCTATTTTTGGGCCATGAATCATTCTCTGAGCGAAAAACTTTTTGCCGAAGCCAAGGGCCTGATGCCGGGCGGCGTGAATAGCCCGGTGCGTGCCTATAGCAATGTGGGGGCTACCCCTCCGTTTATCAAGCGAGCCAAGGGCAGCCACATTTACGATGTGGATGGTAACGATTACATCGACTACGTGGGCAGCTGGGGTCCTATGCTTTTGGGCCATGCTCACGATGCCGTGATTAATGCTGTCGCAGAAACCGCAAAGAATGGTCTAAGTTTTGGCGCTCCCTGCGGCTTGGAATCGGAGTTGGCGAAGCTGGTCATGGACTTGGTTCCCAGCGTCGAGATGATTCGCATGGTGAATAGCGGTACCGAAGCCACCATGAGTGCAATCCGTGCGGCGCGTGGTTTCACGGGCCGCGACAAGATTGTCAAGTTTGAAGGTTGCTACCACGGCCATAGCGATAGCTTGTTGATCAAGGCGGGCTCGGGGATGCTTACCACCGGTAAGCCGAGCAGCAAAGGCGTGCCGGCGGACCTTGCTAAATACACGCTGACGCTCTCGTACAATGACGTGGCCGGCGTTCATGAATTGTTCGATAAGATTGGCGACGAAATTGCGGGCGTCATTGTAGAACCCGTGGCCGGCAATATGGGTGTGGTGCCCGCAAAGCCGGAATTCTTGAAGGCTCTTTCCGAAGAAACCAAGAAGCATGGCGCTTTGCTCATTGTCGATGAAGTCATGACGGGTTTCCGCGTAGGCATCCATTGCGCGCAGGGCTTGTACGGAATCAAGCCGGACCTGACCACCTTCGGCAAGATTATCGGCGGCGGTATGCCGGTAGGCGCTTATGGCGGCCGCCTGGATGTGATGCAGCAGATTGCTCCCCTCGGCGGAATTTACCAGGCTGGAACGCTGTCGGGTAACCCAGTGGCTATGGCCTCGGGCCTTGCCACCATGCGCGAACTGAAGGCTCACCCTGAATACTACAAGCACGCCGAAGCGATGACCACGCGCTTGCTCGCGGGTCTGAAGGACGCGGCAGCTGCGGCAGGGAAGACGATTTCTACCAACCAGGTGGGTTCCATGGGCTGTATCTTCTTTACCGAAGGTCCCGTGGAATGCTTTGCCGATGTGCAAAAGTCCGACTTGGAACTGTTCCGTCGCTACTTCCTCGGCATGCTGGACGAAGGCATTTACCTGGCACCCAGCCAGTTTGAGGCGATTTTCGTGAGTGCGGCCCATACCGAAGCGGATATTGACCGAACCGTTGAAGCCGCCCGCAAGGTTTTCAAGTCCCTGTAATTTCTATTTTTGAAAACACATGACGACTCCCGAAGGGAGGTCGCTGTTTTAAAGAGGATTAAATGATTGTATCTTGGATGACCACCAACAAGTGTAACTTGACTTGCAAGCATTGCTATCAGGATGCGGGCGAGAACAAGTCAGCCGAACTCACGACCGCCGAAGCCCTGAAGCTGATTGACGAAATCGCGAAGGCGGGATTCAAGATCATGATTTTCAGTGGTGGCGAACCCATGACCCGCCCGGACATCGTGGAATTGGTGGCTCATGCCTCTAGCAAGGGACTGCGCCCGGTGTTTGGCACCAACGGTACCCTTATTACCCATGATTTGGCTTTCGAACTCAAGAAGGCCGGTGCCATGGCCATGGGCATCAGCATCGATAGCATCGACCATGACCGCCATAACGAATTTCGCGGCCTTCCGAATGCATTTGAACTCACCATGATGGGTATCGAAAACTGCAAGGCCGCAGGACTCCCGTTCCAGATTCATACGACTATCATGGACTGGAACCAGAATGAAATTTTTGACATCATGGACTGGGTCAAGGAAATCGGTGCCGTCAACCACCAGATATTCTTCCTGATTCCTGTGGGTCGTGGCAAGGAAATTGAAGGCCATGCTCTCCGCGTCGCCGAATACGAAGGCTTGCTCCGCAAGATTATGGAAAAGAGCCGTACGTTGGGCATTCCCGTGAAGCCCACTTGCGCGCCCCAGTTCTTGCGCATCGCCGACCAGTTGGATATCAAGACCCGCTACAGTCGTGGCTGCCTCGCTGGCCTCGATTACTGCATCATCAGCCCCATCGGCAAGGTGCGCCCCTGCGCCTACATGATGGAAGAAGCGGGCGATGTGCACGACACGCCTTTCGACGAAATTTGGGCGAACGCCGAAATCTTCAAGAAGCTCCGCACCAAGGCCTACGCCGGTGCTTGCGGCAAGTGCAAGTTCAATGACCGCTGCGGCGGTTGCCGTGCCCGTGCCGCCTATTACCACGACGGCGACTACATGCAAGAAGACTCTTATTGCGCTTACGGGAGAGGCCTGTGAGTTTTACCGCCGAAGACGAAAAATTCATGCGCATGGCGCTTCGCGAAGCGGAGAAGGCTTTTGATGAAAAGGAAATCCCCATTGGTTGCGTCATCGTGAAAGATGGGGTGGTTATCGGTAAGGGCCATAACCAGATTGAAATGCTCAAGGATGCCACCGCCCATGCCGAAATTTTGTCTATCGGGACCGCTGCCAGCAGCCTCGAAAACTGGCGCTTGGATGGTTGTACTTTGTATGTAACGCTGGAACCTTGCCCCATGTGTGCGGGAGCCATTCTCAATAGCCGTATTTCCCGTGTGGTCTACGGTTCCCCGGATACCCGTTTTGGCGGTTGTGGTACCACTATCGACGTGATTTCGAATAACGCGCTCAAGCGTGAAGTCGAAGTGGTGGGAGGTCTCCTGGCCGACGAATGTCTGGGTATTTTAAAGGCTTTTTTCCAGAAAATGCGCCTTGAAAAGGGTGATTCTGGAAATAAGGGAATTAGTTAATACTATATTCTAAACATGAATTTATTTAAGTTTTTTACGGGCTCTATCGCCCTGTTCGCTCTTTGTGCTTGCGACGGGAATGAATTTACACTCTCGTTCAACACTCAAAATGCTCCTCAGCAGACCTATTTCCTCGAATCTTCCCTGAATGCCATTCTTCCGGCAATGGATTCCGTATCCGCAACGCCTGAAGCCATGAACACTCATTTGGAAGTTCGCGCCACCAATTCGCTTTTGACGGCATACGATGACGGTTCGGCCAAGTTCCAGCTGAAAATCGATTCCGTGGACTACAAGTCCGATAAGCGTACGGTGGAAGAGTTCAGCAGCATGGAACGCTACATGTCCACGGAGCATTTCCAGTTCAAGATGGGTAAAGACGGTGCCATCCGCGATGCGGTTATCGAAGATTCCGTGATGCTTGGGACCGAGGCCTTGGACCTTATCCGTCTTTTCCTCAAGGTGCAGCCCCTTTTGCCGGGCAAGCCGGTCAAGCTGGGTGAAACTTGGGAACGTCCTGTGGAAATTCCGGGCAATTCGGGCAAGACCATGGTGTACAAGTCCTTTACCCTGGAAGACCATTACGTTCATGACGGAATCCAGATGGCCAAGATCGGCATGAACCTGAAGTACAAGGAAGTGGCGGATTCGACCTCTGACCTGCGTATGGAAAGCAAGGGCTTTATCGTGGGCACGGGAACGATTCTGTTCGATATGACCAATGGTGTGATTTCTAGCGTGAAGATGGAAGTGACCGGCGACCTGAGTGTAAATGACATCGTTGCCGACAACGTGATTCCTGACATGCATGTGATCCAAAAAATTAAACTGAGGAGTGAATTTTGATTCTAGGCTTTAAGAAATGGTCGGGGTTAGCCTTAACGACGCTCCTGTTTGCATATGCTGCCGTTGCGGGGGAGATGCCTTTCCCTTCTATCGAAAACGGCAAGGTGAAACTGGTAGTGGCGGATAGCCCTTATTTGTTGGAACAGGGTGCCGTTTTTTCGGCGAAGGACACTTTGGAAATTGAACCGGGTGTCACTGTGCTCATGGGTGAGTATGCGAAGCTGATGTTCCGCGGCTCTGTGAAGATTATCGGTACCGAAGCGGCTCCTGTGGTCTTTAAGAGTGCCGATTCCGTCAAAAGCTGGAACGGCGTGCACTTCGTGTCTGCCAACCGTCCCTTTGAAATCAAGAACTTGATTATCGAAAACGCCTTCCGCAATACGGTGTTCCGTTCCAAGGGCATTTTTGAAAACGTGAAGTTCGTGAACAACTACTACGGTCTCTGGATCGACGACGTGCCCGAAGTATTCCTGGCCCGTTGCGAATTCTTGCGCAACCGTTTCGCCCTTTCCATTCGTGCAGGACAGGTGGTTGCTGCCGATACAAAGATCAACGATAACGTTTACGGCCTTTACCTGGAACCGGGTGGAAAGTTCGATGGCGACATGGCTTTGATCAAGGATAACCTTGAAGCCGATGTGCGCAACGAAGCCGAAGAACTTGCTGCTCAGGGCAAGCGCGTGAACAGGAACATCTGGCACCGTATCGAAACGGCTTTCTAGGGAGCTTTAGTGCAAGAGGCTTTTCGCAGATCCATTCGCAAGATGACGGACAGCAGTGTCCGTCTTTCGGTGCGCCCGAACCGTTCCACCATGATGGCGACTCTTTCCCAGTCCATGATGGTGACATGGTCGATTGTGCTGCACGAGCATTTGGATGCCATGCTGAACGATCCTGCGGTAAACGTGGGAACTACGGAACTGATTTCTTTCAGCGAAACCGCCTGGAAGTTGGCTGATTCCAGTTTCCCCCAGATTATAGCTGACGCCAATAAGCTCTATGACGAATTCCGCACCAAGTGGATGCAGCGTTTTTCTACTGACGAAGTGATGCGCCTGCTGCTGGAAGGCGGCGACTTCTTGCATCACGACGAGGAGAAGGGCTGGGCGCTGACAGTCAAGAACAACAAGCAAGACATTAACGCCTTCTACTCGGCGACCATTCACCTGCTGGTGAGCGATGCCGAACCGTTGTTCGTCCGCATGCACGGCCGCGTGATGCAGTTGCAAGAAAAGCTCTGCAAGTACTGGCACTCCGAAAGCGCCGTGGATGCGGTTTCCAAACTGCTCCCCAGTTTGGAAGCGTCGCTCCGCGATAAGGAAAACGCTCTGGTGGTTTCGCTCCGTAGCTCTCTGAACGCCTTGGCGAAGAAACGCTTTGCCGCAGCCTTCAACACCAAGAACCCGGCCCATTACTACAGTTCGGCAGCCTCTTGTGCCCGCAATGTGGGCCGCTACTGGAATCCGCACTACGCTTACGAAAACGGCTTCCTGGCATTTACTGATGACTTTTGTGATTACGCCCGTGGCCTTACCCTTCAGGTGATTGAATGGTACCAGAGCAAGTGGGCGTTATTCTTGCGCGGGTTCTCCCGCGGTCAATTGAATCTATTTGAGGTGAAAACATGAAAAACTCGTTCCATGTCATTTTAGCTCTTACCATTGTGGGACTTTTGGCCCTGGTGATTGCCGCCTTCTATTTCGGCGCGCCGCTCTTTGGCTGGGTCATTATGGCGGCTATCTTTGCCGTATTTATCATTGAACAACTCAGTGCCATCAAGACTTTAAAGCTGATTCAAAAAGAAAATTTCATCTTGGAAAATCCGCCCAGCGAATGGGCTAGTCTCGGTGGCGAAGGTGTTGTGGGCAAGCGCATGGCTCTGGCTTATCACTTGCTCGGCTGCAAGATCCGTCTCGATTCTCCGATGGCCTACGAAGTGCTTTCCAACAGCGTTGCCGTCACGGTTCCCAAGAGTGCCGGCGGTACGGTGATTCTTCTGGGCTTGATGGGTACCTTCTTTGGCCTTATGTATTCCGTGGCAACGGCCGGCGGTGCTATCGATAACTCCACGACTCAGGGCACCCTCGATACGATCCAGATGTTGTTCCAGGGAATGAAGGGCATTTTCGGTACCAGCCTTTGTGGCTTGTTTGCCGCTCTCGTGCTCAATGCTTCCCGCTCGATCATTATCAATGAACGCGAACGTTTTGTCTCCAGGCTTGATTTCTACACCCTGAAGCTGCAGGGCGATTATGAAGAAGGCTGCGATGCTGTCGAAGAAAACAAGAATGAACTGGAACGCCTCTTCGACTCCGTCGAAAAGAATTTGTCTGTAGTCACCTCCTCCGTGAAGGATGGCCTCTCCGGCGTTGTCGCCATGGTGGGCGATGAACTTTCCGCCGTTACCGCCAAGCTCAATGATTCCCTGGCCAATGTCTCGACGAACATGAACAAGGCTGTGGAAAACTTGGGCCCCTCGGTCAAGGATTCTCTGGCCGGAGCCTTTACTCCCATGGAACAGAACATCAAGACTCTTTCTGCTTCTGTGGAATCGATTCCGTCAAAGCTGGACGAAAAGCTGAACGGCATTTCTACGACTCTCAAGGCTTCTCTTGAAGGTGTTTCCAACAATGTGGAAACCGCACTTTCCAAGGTGGCTTCCGACGTGAAGGCTGGCCTGGATGGCGTCGCCTCTGCTACGGAATCCGCAATGAACGATTCTACGAAGAATGTGGCTGCCGCCGTGGCCGATCAGGTCAAGCAGTCCGGCGAACAGTGGAATGCCTTCATGGAACGTCTCTCCGCCGAAACCAGCGCCAATGTGGACAGCCAGAAAGAAGGCCTCGAAACCCTCAAGAACGTGGCGCTCCAGGTGGCCGAAAAGGCTCAGGCCGGTTCTGCAGAACTCAGCAATTCTGTGGCCGAAAAGCTCTCGGCACTATCTACCGATATTCTCGGCGCCTTCCAGAAGCTCTCCGAAACTTCTGCCGTGCTGCTTGAAGCCCAGAAGGCTCTCACCGAAAGCATCGACAACCGCGTCGTCAAAGAAAAGGAAGCTACCGACGCTCTGGGCGGAAACATTGTGGAAACCGCAGAACTCATGCGCGTGAACCAGTCCGAACTCAGCGCGAACCTGGAAATGCTCCGCGCCGGCCTCGAAACCATTCTCGAAAAGCTCTCTGGCGATACTGCCGAACGCGACGACGAAGAAAGCTTTGTGGAACACCTCAACCAGTCTCTGGAAGCCTTCCACGAACGCGCCAGCGAAGTGCTTATGGAAAACGCCGTCAAGACGCAGGAAATCTTGCTGGAAGTCTTGGAACAGACTCAACGCTCTGCTGTTCAGCAGCCTAAGGTCGAGGGCTAAGCATGCGCTTCAAGAAAGACGAAAACAGCAATCCTTGGATGGCGTACACGGACTTGGGTGTTGCCCTGGTTTCGTTGTTCATCCTTGCGTTTGTGGCCATGGCTACCCTTAAGGAACAGAAGGCCGAAGACCTGACCCGTACCGAAGAAGAAGTCCTGAGCTGTCAGGAACAGATGCGTAAGATTGCGGCCGAACGCAACGCGCTTTTGTCCAAGAGCTTGCAGACCTCTATTGAAGCGGGCCTTATCGCCCTAGAAGATGGCAAGATCCAGATTCAGGCTAGCTTTCTTTTCCCGATTAACGGTGCCGACCTTACCAAGGAAGGCGAGGGCGTGATTCGTGGAATCAGCAAGGGCCTTTTGGAAGCTCTTGATTCTACCGACGTAATCATGGTGAGCGGTTTCACCGACGATACTCCGGTGAAGTCCAAGACTTACACCAACTGGAACCTTTCTACCGAACGCGCCGTAAACGTGGTCAAGACCCTGATTGCACAGGGTTTCCCGCCTGACAGGCTCTTTGCCGCAGGCTTTGGCGAACACATGCCCAAGTATCCTAACGACAGCGAAGAACACCGCCGCCTGAACCGCCGCGTAGAAATCGGTGTGACCCCGCTCCAGAAGGTGGAAAAACAGTAGCGCTTGTCATGAGCGTAGCGAACCCGTCTATTTTAGAAGTTTATTGATTAAGTATGCAAGAACGCCTAGATACCATTCGCCAGAACATTGATGCTATCCGCAAGAGCGGAAAGCTTTCTCATTGGCGTATGGTCTATGCCGAAAACCTGCTGAATCGCGCAGGCGAATACGTAGCAGTGGACAGGCTCCCGGAAGCAAGCCGCGTGGCCGATAAGCTGGAACGCTGGATCAAGACCCATACGCCGCGTACAGACAAGTCCGACAGGTTCTCTGAAAATCCCATGGTGTTCTGGAACGGGGACTTGCTTTTGTCCATGTCTGCCAAGTTGAAGCAGACCCTTGTAGAAAAGCGCCAATTGGTTCCTGCTACGGAAAGGGATTCTACTCTCCGTCGGTTGACCCTTGTAGAAGATTGGATTCGTGAAGGGAAACTGTTGCAGGCCCACGATGAACTTTTGGCCCTCCGTACCGCCCTCATTGCCCGATTGAGGCGTAGTTTCCGTGCGCGCCTGGTGGCAACGGACCTTTATCGAGGAACGGCATCGGTGCCGGCAGGGAGCCTGGTGGGCCCCTATAATGCCCTGCACACCCTAGAAGAGACCTTCCATGTGGTGGGCGAGCGCGACCCGATTTGGATTGAAGACTTCCTCGAAATTTACAACGACTTGTTCCGTGTGGTGGAACGCCTCGTTCCTCAAGACAAAAAGTGACACGTAGTGTCATCCTGAGCTTGTCGAAGGATCTAAAAAAAGAACTCCCGAAGGAGTTCTTTTAAATTTTATTATCGGGCAATTTAGAAACCGATACTCAGCTGGCCCATGTAGATTCGTTCTTCGTCTTGGCCGGTGTAGTAACCCAGTTCTTCGGCCCAGGTGGCGAATTCAACTGTAATGAAGCGCAGGGCTTCGATAGCGAAACCGGCAGCGGGGTAGCCGCCCTTGAAACCGCCCGAAAGGCGCAGTGCTAGTGCTCGGAAGGCGGTGCTGTAGCCGGGCCATGCCAATAGGGTCTGTTCCACTTCAAGACCCATGTTCAAGTGGGAGAAGGGCTTGTAGTTGTTTTGCCCGTTGAATGCGTCTGCGTAGTCTAGGGCGATATTGAACTTTCTGCCAAAGCCCATGTTTCTGTTGAAGAAACGGGGGCTGTAGTTTATACCAGCGGTAAGGTTCGGCGTAATCTTGTCACCGGCCAGTTCCTTGAAGTAGATATCGCGAAGCGACATACCGAGACGAAGTTCGCGGGTGAGTTGGTAAAGGACGCCCAGGTCGATACCTGCAGAGACTTCGTCGAAGTCGAAGATTTCGTCTGCTGCATCATGGTAGCGGTCTTCCAGGGTATCCTGGATGTTGTCATAATTGGCCATGTTGATCTGGACGCTTTCTACCTTATGGCGCTTGGCGAACTTGATGCCGATACCTGCAGAGAATTCATCGGTGAATCCGTAGGCGGTACCCAGCTGAGCCACACCGTCGATATAGAAGGTGTCGATGACGATCTGGGGAACAATCAATCCTGCGTCCATATAGGGAGCCACGTTTCCGTCGATCCAGATAGCGCCACCGAAGTTGTGAAATGCCATTTCGGCGTCCATCTTGACTTTCATGGTAAGGTACTTGTGGTCGTAGCTGTTCATCTTATGGATGAGTTCGGGATGGCTTGCGAGGGAGTCCAGGAGAACATTGGATTCTTTTAGGCCATTTTCCTTTGCGACCTTGCTTGCGCGGTTATAGATTTTCTGAACATCCTTTGCGACGTTGTAGGTCGAAAAGTAGGTCTCGAAGGGGCCTGCTCCGCCAAGGTTCAAGCGCATATCGCCCAGGTTACGGGGATAGTAACCCTGTTCGGGGCGCATATCGTAATTGCCCAGTCGGTTAATCTGGTTCAAACCGGCATAGTTGAAGTAGATGGCTTCCTTGTCGTCTACAAGGGCTACGTGGGCATTACCCATAGCTTCGGCACGTATAGAGCGGTGCGTCGGCGCTTTAGCCGCAAAAGAGGTTGCTACAAAAGTAAGCGTCAAAAGGACAAGAAGCTTTTTCATTACTTGTTCCTCCCTTCAAACCATTTCTTGAACGAATCTTCGGTGTAATTGAGCCAACAGCCACCCACCATCTGCTTGCGGTCTTCCAAGGAATATGTCAGGTTGTTGTAGTCCGTATCTGCGGCAATTTTGCGCTTTCTTTCCTTCAAGCCTTCGACTCCGCCTTCCGTGTTCCAGTAAATGTCCTTGGTGAAGTTCAGCTTGTGGTTGCCGTTCGCAACGCGGTCCGCGTAGTTCTTGTAGATGAATCCCCATTCGCGGTCTTGTTCGTCGGGGTCGTCGGCTACGGTAACACCGTTCATGTCGATATCGATGGTCTTGTATTTTTCGTTGGGACCGGCAGACTTGATGACACGAATATCCTTGACGCTCGTTTTCTTGAGCTTGATGTTCTTCATGATGATGACATCGTCATACTGGATTGCGTTGGTCTTGTCGTTTATGTCTTCGTCGATTTCGCCATCGCCGTCGTTGTCTTCGCCATCGTAGAGTTCTTCGTCAATGCAACCGTCTCCGTCATCGTCAAGGATGTCGCTGTAGCCCAGTTGGCCGATAATGATGTTCATTGTCTTGGTTTGCTTGTCGCCATCATTGTTTTCAATGGTAGTTTCTTGAGAAAGGGCGGAACACATACCCTTGACTGCATCGTTTTTGGCATCCTTGGTCAAGTAGTCGCCACCTTCGAAACCCTGCAAGTAGTCTTCGAATAAGGAGGACATGCTTTCCGGGTTTTCTTCACAGGTGTTAAATACTTCGTGGAATGCTTCGACTGTTTCGACGGGGTCTTTTTTGAAATCGTTAAGAATTGTCTTCATGCTACAGTCACCGTTGACCGCTGCGGTAGAGTTCTTGTCGGCGCATTCCGTGGGCATCTTTTTCTTGAGAACAAGCATGGTCTTCATCATTTGGATAACCATGTAGCCGTCTGCGATGTACTTGTAGGTAATTTTTCCGTCGGTTTTATTGTTCTTGTCCAGTTCGATAAACTGTGCGGCAATGATGCTTACCGAATCGACAGCTTCTTTAAGGGGAATAGCGATTGAATCGGGCAGGTTGGCAAATGGGACGGTTGTATTGTCGGAATCGCGATTTGTATTCACGTACTTGAGCAATGTGAATACGTTTGTTTCTCTACTGGTGTTCAGCTTGCGGTTGAGCACGGATTTCATGAGGCCGAGCCATGCTTCGGAGTGAGCCGAGTCTGCATCGATGGCTTTTTTGAAGTATTCTTCGGCTTCGCTATACTCGTTATTGCGGAATTTGATGTAGCCTTCGTAGGTGAGGGCGTCGGCATCGTCGTCCTTGATGTTGACGCTTTCGGTGGGGTTGAAAATGTTGCACCCGGCAATGCCTAATGTAAGCATGAGTGCCGAAGCCCACAAAAACTTGGATTTAAGTACGTTTTTCATTACACTATTCCCATTTTCCTAAAAGATAACATTATTCTTACAAAAAGAATTCTTCAATCTGTTTTTTGCGTAGTTTTTTGTAAATCTTTCGTTTTTTGTGGCTTTTTTGGAGCCTTTTTTTGGATGTTGTTAAAATATCTATCTTTGTGGTATGGAATCTTATCGAGAGTATTTTCCGACGAAGGCATTTCGCTTGGCCGAAATGCGTCTTGCTACCCTTTTGAGGGCGGAAAGGGATCGTTTGGACGCCATTGCTGCGTCTTTAGGACGTGAATCCGCGATAGGATCGGATAACTTGCTGCAGGAACTCCCGAAAATCATGGAGTTTACCCGGGAATATCACAAGCTGTTTTCTCAATATTTGGATGCGGTTCTTCCTCAACAGCCGCGCCCGATCCAGTGTAGGCCCGCCTGCGGAAATTGTTGCCACCATTATCCCATGTCGGTGGAACCCTTTGAACTGCTGACTTTGTATTGCGACCTCCGGGGGCGGAATGACCTGTTGGATATTATGGAAGCCTGTCAGGTAAGGTCGTCGCTTTTCAGCAAGTTTTTTGAGGCGAGACGGGCCGAAGGGGCTGCCCCCGACCAGATGGATATGGACGATTACGCCGAAGACAAGGCTCTGCACGATTACTTTAGCGCCTGGAACCCTTGCCCCTTCTCTGACAAGAAGGGGGATTGCACGGTGTATCCGTTGCGCCCGGTGTCTTGCCGCATGTATTTTAGCGAGACGGACCCCAAGTTCTGTACGCCGGAGCATTTGCAGACTCCCGAAAACGATAGCTATATTGTGTATCTGCCCGACAGTATCGAAGATGCTGTATACGGAATTTCGGAACATTATGCCCTTTTGGATTTGCCGGAAAGCTACTTTGGCGGACTTTTGGCGGTGAACCGTTTCGAAGGCCTGATTGGCGGTAACTGAGAATGAATTTGTTTGGAATGCAACTGGACCTGTTCGGGAATAATTCCGATGCTCCCGAGAAACCGGCAAAGCCGAAAGTGCCGGCTTCGGTATCCCAGAATGGCCTGGTGCATTTCAAGTACAATTCCCAGTTAAAGAAGAGCATCCGTTGCAAGGGGGGAGTGCTGTTTGGTCACCCCGAGGTAATTTTGCCTGCCTACATGAAGGAGCCCGAGTTTGCCCAGGCTCGCGAACTGGCGGCCGAGTGGGCCGAACATGCCATACGCCGCAAGACGGCAAAGAACAAGGCCGTTATCAAGGACCTAGTTTCGCGCTTTTGGACGCTGGTGGAACAGATTCTCTCGGACCGTGGAGATGAATCCCTTTCGAGTAAGGGGAGGCTTCCGCCCATTAAGCCCCAGGGCAAGTACCATAACTTGAACGATGTGCTTGCCGCTATCAATAGCACCTATTTTGAAGATAAATTAACTTGCCGCATCACGTGGAGTAATCGCGTGGGTGGACTCAGTTTCCATTCGGTTCGCCAAGATCCCGTGACCGGCGAGGAATTCCACCTGATCAGCATTAGCAAGGGTTACGATGCAGCCAATTGCCCGGAATATGCCGTGGCCGGAGTGGTGTATCACGAATGCCTGCATATTGCCATTCCCGTAGAAGTCAAGAACGGTAGGCGGGTGGTGCACGGGCGCAACTTTAGGCGTCGCGAACGCCAGTACATCTATTACGACGAATGGATCCAGTGGCATAATCAGGTCTTGCCCCAGAATATCCGCAAGATGCGCCGCCACGGCGAACTTTGATTTTTCTACATTTGTCCTCGTAAAAATTAACAAGGACCAAATTATGGCAATGCAAGACATGAATGACCAGGTTCAGGCTCGCCTCGCGAAGCTTGACAAGTTTAAGGAAATGGGTGTGGAGGCTTATCCGCACAAGTTCAACCGTACGCATGATTCCAAGGTTTTGAAAGAAAACAAGGCTGCCTTGATGGCCTCTGGCGAAGAAATCGCTTTCGCCGGCCGTGTGGTTCGCTTTAACCGCAAGGGTAAAATGTGCTTCATGCACCTGAAGGACCGTTACGGTCGCTTGCAGGTGGTGGTGGCCCGCGACGAAGTGGGCGAAGAAAACTACGAAGTCGTGAAGATGACCGACCTGGGTGACTTTATCGGTGTGAACGGTACCATGTTCGAAACCCAGACGGGTGAATACTCCGTGCACGTGAAGAAGGTGACCATGCTTTCTAAGGCTGTGCGTCCGCTTCCGGTGGCCAAGGAAAAGGTTGACGAAAACGGCAACAAGGTGGTGTTCAACGAATTTGCCGACGTGGATACCCGTTACCGCCAGCGTTATATCGACATGGCCTTGAACGACGACGTGAAGGAAGTCTTCATCAAGCGTTCCAAGATTATGCAGGCTATCCGTGAATACCTCATCGAAAAGGGTTTCATCGAAGTCGAAACCCCGACGCTCCAGCCGATTTACGGCGGTGCCAACGCCCGTCCGTTCACCACGCACCACAACGCTTGCGACATGACGCTCTACCTGCGCGTGGCTCCAGAACTTTACCTGAAACGCTGCATCGTGGGTGGCATGGAAAAGGTGTTCGAATTCTCGAAGAACTTCCGTAACGAAGGTATGGACCGCACCCATAGCCCGGAATTCACCGGTCTCGAATTCTACGAAGCCTATGCCGACTACAACGACATGATGGTCCACTTCGAAAACATTTACGAACGCGCCTGCGTGGCCGCCAACGGCACCACCAAGATTGAATACCAGGGCAAGGAAATCGACTTCAAGGCTCCGTGGCCCCGCTACAGCATGATCGAAGCCATCGAAAAGTTCGGCGGCCTCAAGGTCAATGAAATGAGCGACGACGAAATCAAGGCCAAGATGGAAGAACTGGGTGGCCACCTGGACGGCGAATTCAGCCGCGGCCGCGGTATCCTCGAACTGTTCGAGCTCACCGTGGAAGACAAGCTCATCCAGCCGACCTTCATCAAGGATATGCCGACCGAAAGTACTCCGCTCTGCAAGAAGCACCGTACCATCGAAGGCCTTATCGAACAGTTCGAGCCCTACGCTAACGGCTGGGAACTGGGCAACGCCTATACCGAACTTAATGACCCCATCCGTCAGCGTGAGCTCCTGGAAGACCAGGTGCGCCGCGGCCGCGGTGGCGAAGGCGAAACCCACCCCATGGACGAAAACTTCATGCACGCCATCGAATCCGGCTTGCCGCCTACCGGTGGTGTGGGCTTCGGTATCGACCGTATGGTCATGCTGCTCACCAACCAGCAGACCATCCGCGACGTGCAGCTCTTCCCGCTCATGAAGCCGGAGACCTAATTATCGATGAATAAATTGGAATGGCTCATTGCCTGGCGTTACCTAGGGGCTCAACGTAAGAGTCTCTTCGTTTCGCTTATCGGCATCTTCAGTATGCTTGGCGTTTCTATCGGCGTGTTTGCGCTGGTTGTGGCGCTTGCTGCGGTAAATGGTTTCGAAGAAGAAGTCACTGCGCAGATGATTGGTAAAGACGCCCACTTCGAAGTGATGGCTTACAATGGCGATTTTATTGCGCCTTACGATAGCCTCATTAAAGAAGTCCGCGACCACGATTACCGGGTGGTAGCCTCGTCTCCGTTTATTATTTACAAGGTGGGAGTCAGTTCCAAGAAGGTTAACGACGGCATTGTCATTTACGGCATTGACGCCGAAACCGCAAAGGGCGTGACCGATATCCACAAGTACATCAAGTGGGGTAACTACTCGGTCGATAGCCTCGAAGATTTGAGCGGAACCTTGCGCCCAGGAATCATTCTGGGCTCGGGTCTTGCCAATAGGCTTCGTGTGGTGGTCGGCGATAAGCTGGTGCTGCAGACCTTCCAGAGCCCTGACGCCATGGTTACAAGCGGTGGCCCGAAAATGATGATGTGCGTGGTGAGCGGCATCTTTGAAACGGGTACCTACGAATACGACGGAAACCTGGCTTATGTGGGCATTCCTGAATTGCAGAAACTGCTTGGCTTAGACGATGTGGTGACTGGAATCCAGTTCCGCCTGAACAACCATTGGCTCGCCGGTGAAGCGGTGGATAGCTTGGCCTCCTGGCTGAGTTACCCGTACTATGCCATGGACTGGAAGACGAAAAATATCACGCTTCTCAAGTGGATGAACTACGAAAAGTTCATCGTGGCGGCTGTGATTTGCCTGATCATCCTTGTGGCTGCATTCAACATCATCAGCTCCCTGATCATGGTGGTCATTGACAAGACCAAGGAAATCGGAATTTTGCGCAGCATGGGCTTTAGCAAGGCGGGCGTCATGCGCGTCTTTATGCTCATGGGTAGCTTTATTGGCGTGGGTGGAACCATCGTGGGTGGAACCATCGGCCTTGTACTTTGCAAGCTGCAAGAGGCTTACCACTTTATCAAGCTGCCGGGCGATGTCTACGTGATTCCGTACTTCCCGATTTCGGTGCACATTCTTGATGTAGTTTTGATTTTTGTAATCGGCATTGCGCTTTGTGTCTTGGCGACCCTGTTGCCGGCATGGAAGGCTAGCCGTCTCGATCCGGTGGGGGCCATTAGACATGAGTAGTTTGCTTGAAACGGTTGACCTCCGTCGTGAATTCTCCGAGACGGGAGAAAAGCTTGAAATCCTGAAGGGCGTGAACTTCTCCATGGAAGAAGGGGAGTTGGTTGCCCTCACGGGATCTTCGGGTTCGGGCAAGTCCACTTTCTTGAATCTGGTGGGCATGCTGGATACGCCGACCTCTGGTGAAATTCTTTTCAAGGGCAAGGCCCTTTCCAAGTTCAACGATGCGGAACGGGACCGCTACCACCGCGTGCAGGTGGGTTTCGTGTTTCAGTTCCATCACTTGCTGAGCGAATTTACTGCCATCGAGAACGTTTGCGTGCCGGGCCGCGTTCTTGGAACTTCTGAGAAGGAATGCAGGGAACGTGCCGCCATGCTTCTGGAAACGGTGGGTCTGAAGGATCGCTTGAAGCATTTGCCGCGAGAACTCTCCGGCGGTGAACGCCAGCGTGTGGCCATTGCCCGCGCCCTCATGAACCATCCGGATTTGGTGCTGGCTGATGAACCCAGCGGTAACTTGGACGAGGCCAATTCTGCGATGCTGAATGAATTGATTGGTGAACTCAACGAAAAGTTTAATCAGGCTTTCTTGATTGTGACTCACGACGAAAAATTGGCTAGTTTTGCAAAACGCCGTGTGGTGATGCACGGTGGAGTCATTCAATAGCTTAAGGAGAAAATATGTCCGATATCAACGGTATTTTTTCGAAAAAAGCGAAAGCGGTATTGCAGGCGGCACGTATTGCGGCCCGCAACCTGGGTAGCGATAGCGTAACGACCGAACACTTGTTGTTGGGTCTTGTTCGTGAAGATTCCGGCTTTGCCGCCGAAACCCTGCGCGCTCTCAAGATCAATTTGAATGAGTTGGGCGAAAACGTTCAGCGTTCTCTTTCGTCTAACGGTGGCATTATGACTGTGGGCGATGCCCATGGTGCTTTGCTTTCTTTTACTACGCGCTGTAAGGCGGCCCTCTTTAACGCGGCCAAGATTGCCAAGGAAGAAGGGGACCAGTACATTGGCCCCGAACACTTGATGCTTGCGATTTTGCAGCAGGCGGAATCTCCGGCGGCGGGTACTCTGTCTACCTTCGGGGTGACTTACGAAAATTTTGAAAATACCTTGCAGCAGATCAAGCGCGAGGCCATGAACGGCCAGCCCTCCGGCGAAGATGGCGAAAACGCCGAAGACGATGAGCGCTATGTGAACCAGGGGCGCGGTGACACCCGTCAGCAGGTGCGTGCCCAGAGCCGTTCCAAGACGCCCATTCTCGATCACTTCGGTCGCGACTTGACGGCGCTTGCCAAGCAGGGCAAGCTGGACCCGATTATCGGTCGTAGCCGTGAAATTGAACGCCTGATCCAGATTCTTTGTCGTCGCAAAAAGAACAACCCGGCCCTTATCGGTGAACCGGGTGTGGGTAAGACCGCCATTATCGAAGGCCTTGCTCAGAAGATTGTCCAGAAGAAGATTCCGGAACTCTTGATGAACAAGCGCGTGGTGACCCTTGACGTGGCCGCCATGGTGGCCGGTACCAAGTATCGCGGCCAGTTCGAAGAACGCGTGAAGGGCCTGATTATGGAACTCCAGCGCGTGGACAATTCGGTGATTCTCTTTATCGACGAACTCCATACCATCGTAGGTGCGGGCGGTTCCGAAGGCAGCCTGGATGCCAGCAATATCTTTAAGCCGGCCCTTGCCCGTGGTGAGCTCCAGTGCATTGGCGCGACGACTATCGATGAATACCGCAAGTACATCGAAAAGGATGCCGCTCTGGAACGCCGCTTCCAGACCATCGTGGTGAATCCGCCTAACTCCGAAGATTCTATCCAGATTCTGGAAGGACTCCGCCCGAAGTACGAGCAGCATCACAAGGTGCGTTATACGCCCGAAGCCATTCGTGCTGCGGTCACCCTTGCCGAACGCTATATTAGCGACCGGTTCCTGCCCGATAAGGCCATTGACGTGCTGGACGAAGCCGGTGCCCGCGTGCGCTTGAATTCTATCCGTACGCCGCAAGACCTGAAGGAAATGGAAGACGAACTTGCCGCTACCATGCTCAAGAAGGAAGAGGCCATTGCAGACCAACAGTACGAAACGGCTGCAACCCTCCGCGACAAGATTGAAGATTTGACCAGCCGCATTGCGGAACGCCGCGAAGCCTTGAACAAGGAAGATTCTGCGGACTTCCCGGTGGTAGACGAAAACGAAATCCGCGATTGCATCAGCAAGATGACGGGTATTCCCGTGAGTCGCCTTGCTGGCGAAGAAACCCAGAAGCTCTTGAAGCTGGGTGACGAAATCAAGGAACGTATTATTGGCCAGGATCAGGCGGTAGATGCCGTGGTGAAGGCCATTCGCCGTACCCGCGCAGGTATTCGTAGTGCGAAGCGCCCCATGGGCAGTTTCTTGTTCTTGGGGCCCACGGGTGTGGGTAAGACGGAACTTGCCAAGGTGCTTTCCCAGACTCTTTTCGGTAGCGAAGAATCCATGATTCGCGTTGACATGAGCGAATACATGGAAAAGCATAGCGTAAGCCGTTTGATCGGTGCGCCTCCGGGATACGTGGGCTTCGAAGATAGCGGTGGACAGCTCAGCGAAAAGGTGCGCAAACGCCCCTATTGCGTGGTTCTTCTCGACGAAATCGAAAAGGCCCACCCGGATATCTACAATTTGCTTTTGCAGATTCTCGATGACGGTATCCTTACGGATAGCTATGGCCGCAAGATCAACTTCAAGAACACCATCATCATCATGACTAGTAACGCAGGCGCCCGCGAAGTGCGTCACAGCTCTGGCATGGGCTTTACCAAGATGGGGGAGACCGACGACTACGAACGTATGGAAACCGCCATTCGCGAAGAAGTCAAGCGCGTGTTCTCTCCGGAATTCTTGAACCGTGTTGATGAACAGATCGTGTTCCGCGCCCTTACCAAGAAGGAATTGACTTCTGTGGTGGATATCCAGCTGACCTTCTTGCAGAAGAATTTGTCTGAACGCGGAATCCTTTTGGAAGTTTCCGAAGCGGCCAAGGAATTCATCGTGTCCCACAATTACGATTCTGCACTGGGTGCGCGCCCCATTCGCCGCTCTATCCAGAATCTGGTGGAAGACGAAATTGCCGAAGGCCTGTTGCTTGGAATCTACAAGGACTTCTCGACTATTTCCATTGATGTGGAAAATGGTAAGTTGAAGTTCACATCCGAGGCTTTACCGAGTTAAACTTTTTTATATTTCAGCCCGAAAAAATTTTCAACAATCAAACCCAAGAGGTTATACAATGGCTAAAATTCCTGCAGTTCTTATCTTTGGCGCTCCCGGTTCCGGCAAGGGTACCGTCGGTGCAAAGCTCGCTGCTACCACTTCTCTCAAGCACATTTCTACGGGTGATATCTTCCGCGGTATCGCTCCGTCCAGCGAATCCGGCAAGCTCCTTGCTTCTTACTCCAGCAAGGGCCTCTTGGTTCCGGATGAAGCCACTGTCGAAATTTTCGGCCGTTTCATCGAAGGTCTCGTGAACACCAATAAGGTGAACCCGGACAAGGATACCCTCCTCCTCGATGGTATTCCTCGCACGGTTGCCCAGGTCAAGCTCATTGAATCTGTGGTCGACGTGAAGCACATCTTCGTGCTCGACATCAAGGACGAAAAGACCATCGTTGCTCGCCTCCTGAACCGCGCCAAGATCGAAGGCCGTAAGGATGACGCCGACGAAGCCGTGATCAAGAACCGCCTCAAGGTGTACAAGGAATCCACCGCCAAGGTTCTCGGCAAGTACAGCAAGTCCATCATCAGCCGCATCAACGGCGACAACACTCCGGACGAAGTGTTCTGCGACACTCTCGCTGCCTACGTGAAGTTCTGCAAGGCTTCTGCTAAGAAGCCTGTTGCTAAGAAGAAGGCTCCGGCTAAGAAAGCCAAGTAAGGCGAGTGTCGCGGCGACAAGCTTGCTTGCCGACATGACCGAGCCGATTGGCTTGCGCTACGAAGTAGCGCAACTAATCTTTGTTAAGCCAAAAAGCTTAAAGAGACCGTGGATAAATCCGCGGTCTTTTTTGGTTTTTCTATTTTTAGTCCATAAAATCTAGAAAGGAAGAAAATGGAACCGAATAACCAGTATAATTCTACAGGAACAAACTCTACATCTAGGGGTAAAGACGACGATGAGATTGATATCCTCGAAGTCTTGAGTTTGTTGCTGAAGCATAAGTTCTTTTTAGCCTGTTGTATCGTTGTCGGCTGTGCCTTGGGCTTTTTGGCATCCAACTGGATGCGCCCGCAGTACACGAGCGATGCTCTTTTGCAGATTGATGTGAAGGGTAACAAGGCTGGTAAAGCCATGGGCGAAATGGGTGCCCTCTTGGATGTGGCTTCTCCTGCCGAAGCTGAAATTGAACTCCTCAAGAGCCGCATGGTGCTGACCTATGTGGTTGAACAGGAACGTCTATGCTTTAACGCCTATCCGAAGGGTGCCATCGACCGCCTGCTCCATAAGGAAGGCCGCATGGATTTGGAAGACCTCTATATTCCTGAAATTGCCCGTATCGAAAAGTGGATGGCCGAGGTTGTGGGCGAAGACGAAATTGCCGTTTACACTCCCGAAGGTGTCAAACTTTTGCAGGGCAAGGTGGGGGAATCTCTCTCTGCTCCGTATGGTGGCGACACTCTCAGAATCCACGTGAAGCACTTGCTCGCAAGGCCTGGGCAGATGTTTGTTCTTGCTCAGTCCGAACCGCTGGATGCGGTCCGAGGCTTGGTCAAACAGCTCGATGTTGCAGAAAAGGGTAAGCAGACGGGTATCATCGGTGTGTCTTACACCAACCGCTATGCTGACAAGGCCGCATCTGTCTTGAACACCATTGCGAACATCTACTTGCGCCAGAACGTGGAAATGCGCAGCGCCGAAGCAGAAAAGACTTTGGAATTCCTGGAAGAACAGCTCCCGGGCGTGAAGGCCAAGTTGGATTCTGC
Organism: Fibrobacter sp.; assembly: GCF_045131395.1. Lineage (GTDB taxonomy): Bacteria > Fibrobacterota > Fibrobacteria > Fibrobacterales > Fibrobacteraceae > Fibrobacter. The sequence goes on from NZ_JBGUQY010000046.1 coordinate 485,133, forward strand.
CGAAAAGAAGTTGGCTGATTACCGCCTGAAAATCGGTTCTGTGGACATGACGGGCGAAACCAAGGTTCACCTGGAAAAGGTCACGGAATTGGAAAAACAGGTTTTGGAATTGGAACAGCAGCGTCAAGAAGCGACCCGCTTGTTCAAGGAAGAACACCCGGCTGTTCAGACGATTATGCAACAGCAGAGCCGTCTGCGTTCGGAACTTTCCCGACTCAAGAAGTCCGCCGAAAATATGCCGCGTACCCAGCAAGACGTGATGAGCTTGCAAGAAGAAGTGGCTGTGAACAATGCCCAGTATACGGCCATGCTTAACAACATCCAGCAGCTCCGCGTGGTGCGTGCCGGTGAAGTGGGTAACGTGCGTATCGTGGACTACGCCCAGATTGAACGCAAACCCTCTAAGCCCAACAAGAAGGTTGTGTTTGCCGGTTGCGTCGGTGGCGCATTCCTTTTGGGAGCCTTGTTGATTTACCTGTTGCAGATGACCAAGCGCGGTGTTCGTAGCTCTCTTGAAATTGAACGCGAAACGGGTATCAGTGTTTACGCCAAGATTCCGAAGGCTGAAAATGCAATTCTCCTGAAGCGCAATAAGGGCAAGAACACGAAGCCCCTGGTGGAAGACGATCCCGATTCGCCATCCAGCGAAGCGCTCCGTTCCCTTTATACGGCTATTGAATTTGCCACCACCGATTTGCGCGTCATGATGGTGACGGGTATGATTCCTGGCGTGGGTAAGTCCTTTGTTTCTAAGAACGTTTCCGCCCTTTTTGCCGGTTCCGGCAAGAAGACGTTGCTCATTGACGCCGACATGCGCCGCGGCGTGGTGTATAGCCACCGCAAGCAGGGCCTGGGCGATGTGCTGGAAGGCAAGTGCTCTTTGGATAACGCCGTGGCCGATTCCATTACCAAGAACCTGTATGTGCTTGGTGCAGGAAAGACCGACGTTTCTCCCAGTGAACTTCTCCGTGGTGAAACCTTCAAGAACCTTCTGGAAGAAGCCAAGTCCAAGTTCGATATCGTTATCGTGGATACGCCTCCTCTGGAACTTGTAACCGATTCTGAACTCATTTACCCGATTGTGGACTTCGCCCTGTTTGTTCTCCACTACGGCAAGCATTCTATGGACCAGATCAAGGAATCCATGATGAAGCTTGATCGTTGCTGCGAAGGCAAGTCTCGCGCATTCGTAATGAACCATTGCGAATCCGATGGTCATGGCTACGGTTACGGCAGCTATGGCTACGGCAAGTACAGCTATTACGGTAAAGACAAAAAAAGAAAATAAATAGAACTCATGAAAGTTTTTTTGTACGACACGACTCTCCGCGACGGTAACCAGGACCGTAAAATCAGCCTTTCTCTTGCAGACAAGTTGCAGATTGCGCGCATTCTGGACCATTTCGGCTTTGACTACATCGAAGGCGGCTGGCCGAACCCCAGCAACCCTACCGACGAAGAATTCTTCCAGAAGATTAAGGATGTCAAGCTGAAGCATGCGAAGATTGCGGCCTTCGGTTCTACCCGTCGCCCCAAGGTGCTCCCCGAGAAGGACCCGCTGTTGCAGGCTCTTGTAAAGTCCGGTGCACCGGTGAAGACGATTTTCGGCAAGAGCTGGGACCTGCACGTCACCGACGTTATCCGCACGACTCTCGAAGAAAACCTCGACATGATCGAGTCTTCTGTGGCATACCTCAAGGAACATTCCGAAGAGGTGATTTACGATGCGGAACATTTCTTTGACGGCTACAAGGCCAACCCCCAGTATGCCCTGGAAACCCTGAGGGCTGCAGAACTGGGCCATGCCGATTTTATCGTGCTTTGCGATACCAATGGCGGCACCATGCCTTGGGAACTGGAAGAAATCGTGAAGGACGTGAAGAAGCACGTGTCTACGCCTATCGGTATCCATGTACATAACGATGCCGGTCTTGGCGTGTGCAACAGCATTTACGCCGTGAAGAGCGGTGCAACCATGGTTCAGGGTGTGGTGAATGGTTACGGCGAACGTTGCGGTAACGCAAACCTTACGACCATTGCCGCCGACCTCCATTTCAAAATGGGTGCCAAGTTCTTTGCCGCTAAAAAGATTGCTCGCCTCCGTCAGTTGAGCAGCAATGTGGACCAGATTGTGAACCTTCCCAGCGATGCTCACGCCCCTTACGTTGGCGATGCTGCCTTTGCACACAAGGGTGGCGCTCACATCGATGGCGTCATGAAGGTCTCTCGTAGTTTTGAACATGTCGACCCCCATGCCGTGGGTAATGACCGTGTGTTTGTGACCAGCGACCAGGCCGGTGGCTCTCTCGTGGTGGAAAAGCTGAAGGCTATCAAGCCGGGCATCGACAAGAAGGACCCGGTGGTGGCGAGCCTGCTTTCTTTGATCAAGGAACGCGAGAACGCGGGCTGGCATTTCGACAGTGCCGAAGCAAGCTTCAAGATGCTCGTGTACCGTCACTTGGGCATGGTCAAGGAACCGTTCAAGGTGCTGAATTACCGCGTCATCGAAGACAAGACTCCGCAGGGAGTTTCTGTTTCCCAGGCGACTGTCAAGCTCCAGATTGGCGACAAGATCAGCCATCAGGTGAGCGAAGGTGACGGCCCGGTGAACGCTTTGGATGCCGCACTCCGCAAGGCTCTCTTGCCGTTCTTCCCGAACATGGCGAAGGTGAAGCTGGACGACTATAAGGTTCGCGTGCTGGGTTCCAAGGTGGCCTCTGACGCAACCGTTCGCGTGTGGACGACTTTCGGCGACGAAAAGGGCTACTGGAATGTGGTCGGCGTTTCGAGCAACATCATCGAGGCCTCCTGGATGGCTTTCGTTGACGGCCTGACCTACAAGATTCTGGTGGACAACAAGGTCATTGAAGGAGCCTACAAACATCTGGACGTGAAACCGGTTGAACCGGCCAAGGCAAAAGAAGAATCTGCTCCTGCCAAGCCTAAGAAATTAACCAAGCGACAAGTGAAGCGTGCCGCAGGAATTTAGTCTATGCAAATCGTAAAAGTTACTCCGAAATCTGCTGAAATTGAACGCATCTGCGGCCGCGAAGTCGCTCCGTCCAGAGAAATCCATGACAAGGTGATGCAGATCCTTGCCGACATCAAGAAGGGCGGTATCGCCAAGGCTACCGAATACGCCCAGAAGTTTGATGGCCTGAAGGCTAAGAACATTCGCGTGCCGTCGTCTGCCATTGCAAAGTCCGCTGCCAAGTGCCCCAAGGATCTCCAGAAGGCCCTGAAGCAGGCTATCAAGAACGTTCGCGACTTCCACAAGAACCAGATGGAAGAATCTTGGCTCATGGAAGGTGCCGATGGCGTCGTGCTGGGGCAGCGCATCCGCCCCATGAAGCGCGTGGGTCTCTACGTGCCGGGTGGTGCAGGCATTTACCCGAGCACCGTGATTATGAATGCTGTTCCGGCTCTGGTGGCTGGTGTTCAGGATATCGTAGTGGTGACCCCGATTAAGGGCGAAATCAACCGTGCCGTGGCCTTCGTGCTGCAGGAACTCGGTATCGATGAAGTTTACCATATCGGTGGCGCTCAGGCTATCGGCCTGCTTGCTTATGGTGCCAAGGACGCCAAGGGCAAGACGGTCGTGGAACGCGTCGACAAGATTGTGGGCCCGGGTAACGTGTTTGCCGCAATCGCCAAGAAGGAAGTCTTCGGCATCGTCGATATCGACATGGTGGCTGGCCCCAGCGAAGTGCTGGTAATGGCTGACAATACCTGCGATCCGGACTTTGTGGCAGCAGACCTCTTGAGTCAGGCCGAACACGGTTCCGGTTTTGAAGCTGCTATCTGCATTACAGACAACATGGAAACCGCCCAGATGATTTCTGCTTGCGTTGACGTGCAGGTCGAAAATTCCCCGAAGCGCGAACTGCTCCAGAAGGTGCTGGACAACTTCGGTCGCATCTTGGTGGTGAAGGACTGGTTCGACGGTGTAGAAATCGCCAACCGCATTGCTCCGGAACACTTGGAAGTGATGACTGCCGAAGCCGAATCCATGGCTGTTCAGATCGAAAACGCTGGTGCCGTCTTTATCGGTCCGTGGTCTAGCGAACCGGTGGGCGACTACTTTGCAGGCCCGAACCACGTGCTCCCCACGAACGGTACGGGTCGCTTCTTCAGCCCCCTCGGTGTTTATGACTTCCTCAAGCGCATGAGCATCATCCGCTACAGCGAAAAGGCCATCAAGAAGAATGCGAAGGCAATCGCTGCCGTGGCTACCGAAGAAGGCTTTATCCACCACGCAGCCGCGGTGCTGAAGCGCCTGTAATCGTAGTTACATTTAAAACGAAAGGTTCCTCGTTCGAGGAGCCTTTTTTATTGCTAGCCTATCGGGCTATTTAAAACAAAAACATAGAGCCGTCGCCAAGGTTCAGGCATACTCGATTTCGGCCTGATTGCTTGGCGTGGTAAAGAGCATCGTCGGCACGTTTGATAATCGCTTCGACGGTGTCTTCTTTCTTGCGTTCGGTAAAGCCGACGCTTATGGTAACAGATAGGGTGTCTTTACTCTTGTGAACCGGGATTTTCATGGCCTCGATGCATGCGCGAATTCTTTCGCCCACAATCTTTGCATTTTCTACGCTTGTTCCCGGCAAGAATATGGTGAATTCTTCGCCGCCGTAGCGCACGGGCATATCGGTTGGGCGCAGGCACTTGAGTATTGCCTTGGCTACAGCGATGAGCACTTGGTCACCAACTAAGTGACCGTAGGTATCGTTGATATTCTTAAAGTGGTCGATATCCAGCATGAACGCCGAAAGGTGCAGGTCGCCTGCATTGCTACGGTTCAGCTCACGCGTGTACATTTCTTCGAGCCAGCGACGGTTATGCAGGCCCGTGAGGGCGTCCACCTTTGCGTTTTCTTCGATACAGCGGATGTGGTATTCTTCTTCGCAGACCACCTTGTTACTGTTGCGTATACGGTGGCTTAAGATCTGCAAGAAGTTTAGGCACAAATCGTGAGAGGCGTTGAGCATGGCCAGTGCGGTGTCTGCCTCGATAATCAGGACCTTGCAGTTTTCTTTTGCGTAAACCTTGGCGCTGGGCTTCACGTTTTCGAAAATGGACATTTCACCGGCACAGTGTCCCGGATGAATGTCGCTCTTGAAGGTGCCGCCTTGAGATTCTACTTGAACCTCCATCAGGCCTTCCAAAAGAACGTAGAGACGTCTTTGGGGTTGGTCTGGGTCAATAAGCAGAGAGCCCGGTGTCGGGTAAACCGTTTTACAGCCCAACAGGTATCCTGCCAAGCTTTCAAAAGCGACATTCTTGAAGATTTCCTGTCGCTGAAATTCTGCCCTGGATATGGGCAATGTTTCCAATTCACAGTTGCTCATACCATAATTATATACAAAAAAAGGTCAAATAGTTTTTTATAAATTATATTTTTAGGCGAAAAATTGAAAAAAGCGGGTTTTTATGGCTAAGTTGATACTCCAATCTGTACTATTTCAGGGTAAAAAACAAGATATTTTGATTTCTGGAAAAAAATTTGCCAAGGTTGGACGCCCCCTTACGGAACGTGATTGGGACAAGGCCGAGGTGGTAAATTGCGATGGATTGGCGATTGTTCCTCCGTTTTACAATGGACATACTCATGCCGCCATGACCCTTTTGCGAGGCTATGCCGACGACATGCCGCTGCAGCAATGGCTTACGGAATATATCTGGCCTTTTGAAGCGAAACTTACGGCAAAGGATATTGAAATTGGCTCTCGCCTAGCGGTGCTTGAGATGATTAAGTCGGGCACGGTGTTTTTTGCCGATATGTACTGGCATCGCGAACACACCATGAAGGTGGTTGAAGAAATGGGTATTCGTGCTTCCATTGGTGTGACTATTGCCGAAAACTTGGGCACTTCGGGTCGTATCGAAGAGAACATGAAGTTTATCCGTAATCATTGCCATGAATCGGAACGCGTGAAGCTTGTGGTAATGCCGCACTCCATTTATTTGGTGGGCGAGAAACTCTTTAAACGTTGTGCCAAGGTTGCTCACGAAGAAGGGTTGGTCTTGCATACGCATTTGTCCGAAACGATCAAGGAAGTTCGTGACTGCAAAAAGCAATATGGTTGTACGCCTGTGGAACTTTTGGACCGCTATGGAGTTCTGGATGACAACCTGGTAGCAGCTCACTGTGTCCATTTGACACAGAACGATATGTCGCTCATGGCTGATGCTGGTTCCGCTGCTATTCTGAATCCTTGTTCGAACTTGAAACTGGGCAGTGGCGTTCCGAAGATTAACCAGATGATGGATGCCGGCATCTTGCTCGGTATCGGTACCGACGGTGCATCTTCCAACAACAACCTCGACATGCATGAGGACATGAAGCTGGTATCGCTACTAGCGAAGGCGAACGGTCGCGCCGATGCGTTGCCTGCCGGCGAAGTGTTGAATATGGCGACTGCCCACGTAGCGATGGCCTTTAATGTTCCTGCGGGCGTTATCAGCGAAGGCTTCTTGGCGGATGCCTTGTTGCTAGACTTAAAGAACGAAAGGCTCAATCCGTTGCATAACCTGGAAAGTAACTGGGTGTACGCTGCCGACAGTAGCGCCATTCATTCGGTTATCTGTAATGGAAAATTCGTGATGCGTAACCGCCATGTGGATGGCGAAGAAGATATCGTGAAAGAAGCGAACGCCTGCGCCCTTGAAATAGCTTCTCGCTAAGCCAAAGTTTTTCCGTTCCGAATTTATTTGCTTTCAGAAATCTTGTCAGCCGCTTCCTTGACTGCTTTTTGGGCCGCATTCTTGGCAGCGCCCTTAGCGGCATCGACTGCCTTGTCGGCGGCTTCCTTTGCCGCTTCGGAGGCCTTTTCTGCAGCCTTGTCCGTAGCGTTCTTGACAACTTCACTGGCCTTCTTTTCGGCAACGTCAAGAATATCTACTGGTTCCGAAGAATAGCCCATCATTTCGATGGATGCCTTGTAGGCGGAGTATGCGAAGGCGTTGTCCCGGGTTTCGGGAATAATACCGCCGAAGGGGAACAGGTGCAAAATCGTCAGCAGTACAAAGCAGATGAGCAGGGCCTTGATGACTCCGAAAATTCCTCCCAGGACTCGGTCTGCCTTGCCCACGGTGGTGCCTGCAGTAATGTGCTGCAGAAAATGCCCGATGAACAGGAAGAGCAAGAAAGGAACGAGGAAGCCGATGCACATGCAGATTAACTTTGTAGAGAATGCGCTAGTTTGTAATAAGCCGGAAATAAAATCTGCTAACAGGCCGCATGCAAAATAGGCTCCGGCAATGCCTGCCGCCCAGGCAATCAAGCGAAAGATTCCACGGAAAAAACCGTGCCACAGTCCAAGCAGCATTAAGAGAAGGATGATTACGAGGCAGACTATATCAATTGCGTTCATAGAATTTGTTTTAATCTGGTTTTAGGTAAATCGTGTAATCAAAAAACAAATTAAGGATCCGGCCAAGGCGCCCATGCAAAATCCCTTGAATAGAAGGAACTTGGTATGAGTCGGGTAGACCGGGGGCTCGGTATAAAGCGTTTCGTCGATGGATTCAGTCTTTTGCTTGATAGAATCCTTGATGGCAAAAATCCACATGGCCATGTAAGGAACCATATCGCGGGGGTAGTTCCGCATGACTAGGGAAATCTGTTCGGCGGCGTCGAATGCGGTGAGGGGCCGTTTGCGGGGATCCTTCTGGAGCATCTTTTCAATCAGCTTTCTCAGGCGGCGGGGGAGTTCCTTGGAGAAGGCCTTCTCTGTCACGCGGAGCTTCTGGATTCTTTGAAGGGTGTCGCTAAAGCTGGTTCCGCGGAAAATGTTTTGCCCCATGAGCATTTCGCTGGCGATAATGCCGATGGCGAACAAGTCCGAAGCGGGAGTTGCTTCTTCGCCTACGGTTTGTTCGGGGCTCATGTAGGTAATGGTGCCGAGAATGGCTCCCGTCTGTGTCAAACGTTCGGCGTCTTCGCCCTTGTTGAACTTGAGCGGGTTCTCGGTATGGGCGATGCCGAAGTCCAGCAGGTGTACGCGGCCGTCGTTGTCCACCATGATATTGGCGGGTTTCAGGTCGCGATGTACGATTCCTTTGCGGTGAGCTTCTCCCAGGGCGCAAAGAATCTCGTGAAGGATGTTCAATACCACCCAGAGAGGGGGCTGCGGAACCTTGTCGAGAATCTGTCGGAGCGTAAGTCCATGGACGAATTCCATGGACAGTGAAAGCTTGCCGTCCTTTTCTTTCCACAGGGCGTAGGGCTTGGTAATGGCCGGATGGTTCAAGTGGGCGAGAATGTTGCCCTCTTGCATAAAGCGGCGGACGTTGGTATCGCTGTCTTCGATATCCTGCTGCATTTGCTTGACCACCACCATGCGGTCCAGGGACTTGTCGTGGCAGAGCCACAGCTGGCCCATGGCGCCGGAACCCAGTTCCTGCGTCGGCGTGTATCCGCCTATCTTTGTGGGCTTTGTATTCTTCGCTTCGGACATTCTTACTTATTCATTCCGTCCAAGTAAATCGTGTGGTGCTTCGTCTTCGGATCCAGATTGGGGTAGTCCAGAATGTAGTGCAGTCCGCGGGATTCCTTGCGGTGCAGCGCTGCAATCAGAATCATCTTGGATACCTGAAGGGCGTTCAAGAATTCAAGGTAATGCAGGTTTTCTGTTTCCTTGTTCTTGATGGCAGCATCGATATCCTTTTCCAAGTCTTCGATGACTTTCAGGCCCTGGTTCAGGCCTGCCACGGTACGTACGATACCGCAGTGAGTCCACATCATGTCTTGCAGAATCTTCTTGCGCTTGCGCCAGTAGGCGGCCTTGGCGAAGGAGACCTTTTCGGTCTTGCTGGATTTAGAAACGGTGATTTTTTCCTTGGTCAGTCCGCTTTCGCAAATGTTGTCGACGGCGCGAATGGCGTAAACGACGCTTTCCAGAAGGGAGTTCGATGCCAGGCGGTTTGCGCCGTGGACGCCCGTAGCGGCGACTTCGCCGCAGGCGTACAGGCCCTTGATTTCGGTCCTGGACCAAGTGTCGACCAGTACGCCTCCGCACATGTAATGTGCGGCGGGCACCACCGGAATCCATTGCTTGGTGATGTCGATGCCTGCTTCGAGGCACTTGGCGTAAATGTTGGGGAAGTGGCTCTTGATGTCTTTCGGCGTGCGGCCCGAAAGGTCAATGAACATGTTGGGCTTGCCCAAGCGCTGCATTTCGCTGTGGATGGCGCGGGCCACGATATCGCGGGGGGCCAGGGAGTGCAGCGGGTGCACCTGGTTCATGAATTCTTCTCCCTTGTCGTTTTTCAAGATTCCGCCGAAGCCGCGCACCGCTTCCGAAATCAGGAAAGGCTTCTTGAGGCTCGGAGCATAGAGGCTTGTGGGGTGGAACTGCATGAATTCGATATCCTGCAGGGCGGCACCAGCACGTGCTGCGATTGCCATGCCGTCGCCACAGCTGTCGTGGGGACAAACGGTGTACTGCCAAATACGGCCTGCGCCACCGGTAGAAAGGATCGATGCTTTGGCGTACAGGTTTTCTACGAGGCCTGTCTTTTGATGGATAATCTTTGCACCGACGCAGCGCTTGCTCTTGCCTTCGCCCTTGCAAATCAAATCCTTGATGTAGCAGTTTTCGATGTAGTGAATATTCTTGTGCTTGTGCAGTTCGCAAAGGAGTGCACGCATGATTTCTTTACCCGTAAGGTCTGCTGCGTGCAAAATGCGGTGGTGGCTGTGGCCGCCTTCCAGGTGCAAGTCGAACTGTGTCTTGTCGGCGGGGGAGGGGGTGAACTGCACGCCCCATTTGACCAGCTGCTGGATAGTAGCCGGGCCGCTCTTGGTCAAGATGTTCACCGGTTCCTTTTTGCAGAGGCCGGCGCCTGCTTCCAGGGTGTCGTCGATATGGAACTTGAACTTGTCTGTCTTTTCGGTAACGGTGGCGATGCCGCCCTGTGCGTAGTTTGATGATCCGTCCGGTTTTGCTCCCTTAGTGAGAATGACTACCGAAAGGCCTTTTTCCGCTGCGTGGATTGCCGCGCTCAAACCGGAAATGCCTGCACCAAGGACCAAAATATCGTACATGACGGAGCTCCGTTGCTAAACATTGTTTTTGAACGCTTAATAGATAGAAAAAATGAGTCCTTCCGACTACTTTTATTTGGCTTAGCTCCATCTGTTATTGCCGCTACGTGTTCTATCGCACACCGGACTTTATTACAATTTTGTAAATAAAATCTTGCTTTGAGGGGAGTAGCAGAAATGGGTCAAATAATATATAATTACCTCTATGAAAAAGAAATTATTGACTCTCCTTGCTATCCCTTCTTTCTTCTGGGTGGCTTGCTCCTCGGACAGCTCTTCGGCTCCGGATCCGACCCCCGCTCCTAACACTGAACTTTCGTCGTCTTCTACGGCATCTGTTGATAATACGGACCCTGCAAACAACGGCCAGGCTCCCGGTAATCAGAAAGACCCGAACCAGGGTTCGTCTGATCCTACGCTGTCTTCGGCTTCGGAAGAACCGGAACCGACCAGTTCTGCAGAAGCAAACAACGATGTTCCTTTTGTCCCGGAAGAACTGGTTCTCGATAGCATTGGTTTTGCCGATATTGCAAATGCTTACCACACCGTGGCCCCTGACGAAAAGGTGGTCTTTGTGCTGAGACATGCTGAACGTGAATCTGGCGTCGGTAAAGAATCTCCCTTGACCGATAACGGCAGGTTGCAGGCACAGATGGTGGGCCAGAAGCTTGCTAGCACTGACGATGTCGTATACGCCCACACGGCTTATGTGCGCACCAAGGAAACGGCTTGCAATATTGCCCTTGGCCGTGGCCAGGTTCAAGTTTGCGATGAAAGCTTTGTCTCCGATACGATTGCTGAACTGACTGGTGGCTGGTTCGTAAAGGATTCCGACCTTCGCGATTCCTATGTCGATGCTACCGGGAAGGATACCAATACAAGCGCCATTCTGGCTTTGTGGCTTTATGACGACATGTATGCCGATGCGTTCTACGATCTGGACGCCCGAGGCAAGGAAGTTGTCGATACCTACCTGATCAAGGACTATGCCGAAATGCCCAAGGTGAAGGTGGTTATCAGCCACGACGAATTTGTCGTGCCGCTTGCAGCCTATGGTACCCAGAAGCAGGCTGTCATTCGCTATAAGAATCCGGGCAGATGGTGGGTAAACTACCTGGTGGGTGTTGCCATCATCGTGAATAGCAAAAACGAGGTCCGCTATATCGGTATCAAGGGTCTCGATTCCGCTATTGAGTAATTTCTGATAAAAAAATTTAAATCGTTACGGGATTTGGGCTAAATTACGCCCAAATTCTTTTTTTTTAGACCGGCATTGCTTTTTTATTGCTACATTTTGCCGGACAAAATTTTAATGGAGTCTTCTCTATGTTAACGTGGATTAATGAAAAAGCCAAGTGGATTATCGTTATCTTTGCCGCGGGTATCGTGGTGGGCCTTCTGGCCATGGACCGTGTGCCGAATCAGGGACACAGCTACCCGGTGGGCGTGGTAAACGACAAGAAGATCACTTACGCCGAATTTGATTCCCGCATCAAGAATATTGTGCAGAACCAGTACCAGGGTCAGCACCTCGAAGACGAACAGTACAACCAGTTGCGTAGCGAAGTGTTCCGCAGCTTTGTTCGCCAGATTCTCTTGAACGAACAGTTCGAAAATGCCGAACTGAGCGCCTCGGTCGCTGAACTGGAATCTGAATTCAGCCGCAATCCGGATGCCGTCCGTGCCCGCTTGGTGCAGGAAGCCCAGCGTCGCCTGTACTTGATTCAGCAGCAGGCTACCAGCCAGGAAGACCTGATGCAGCGCACCCAGGCCTACATTGCCGGTCTCCCGAAGTTCCTCACCGATTCTACCTTCAACAAGGATGAATACGATGCATGGCTGAAGACTCCCGAAGCTTTCCGCTGGGGCGTGATGCTTCAGTTCGAAGAAGACCTGAAGACCAACACCATTCCTATGCGCCAACTGCAGGCGCTGGTCGGCGCTTCTGTTCACCCGACTTCCCTGGAAGCCGGCTGGTCTGTTAATCGCCGTCTCACTGACTACGAACTGCAGGTGGCAGTTGCCTCTAACGCAGACTTCAAGATTGAAGATAGCGCCGTCGATAGCGTGATGGTGGCCGGCTACTACAATGCCCATCGCGACAGCTTCTTTGTCAAGAAGGACATGGCCCAGTTTGAATTTGCCTACCTCCCGGTTGAAGCTACTGCCGGTGACGATGCTCGCATTCGCGAATACGCCATGACTCTTTACTACCAGCTGACCGACTCCTCTTCGACCACCACGTTCGAAGACATGGCTCGCATTTCTTCTGAAGATCAGTCCACTGCCGAAAAGGGTGGCGTCTTGAGCGACGACTATGTGGGTCGCGGTGTATATGTGAAGGAATTTGAAGACGTGGCCTTCGGCCTCGATTCCGGTGCCGTTTCTGAACCGGTTCGTACCCGCTTTGGCTACCACATCATCAAGAGCTACGGCAAGTCCAAGGATTCTACCGGTGCTGACCTCGTCAAGGTGGGTCACATCCTCTTGATCGTGAACGCTTCTTCTGAAACCATCGATAGCCTCGAAGGCATCCTCAACAAGGTCAAGGCTTCTGTGGACGCTGGCAAGACCTTTGCCGAAGCAGCCAAGGAACAGAACCTGGATACCCATACTTCTAACTGGATTTCTCGTGGCGAAAACATCGAAGGCGTCGGCTACCTCAAGGGGCTTGCCGCTTACGCTTGGCCCAACGAAAACCTGCCGGACGAAATCAGCAAGGTTTCTCCCATCATGAAGAACAACAAGTGGGTCGTGGTTGCTGAAAAGGTGAAGGACCTCAAGGCCGGCGAACGTAGCCTGGATCTCTACTTCAACAGCATCAAGAGCGCCCTGCTCCGTAGCAAGGCTGCCACCGCTGCCGAAGTTTACCTGAACTCCGTTGCCGAAAAGGTGAAGGCTTGGGCTCCGGCTGATAGCGCTGCCGATTCTGCCGCTGTTGCCGCCAACAAGATTGAAAAGGTGAACATCGAAACCGTTACCGCCTCGGTGGATGGCTATGTGCCGGGCTTCGGTTACGGTAGCTCTCACCTCGCCAAGGCCCTCGAAGGTGCCAAGGTGGGCGAATGGACCTCTGCTGTCGCCACCGATAACGGTGCCGTGATGGTGAAGGTTGTTTCCAAGAAGGCTCCGGAAGAAGAAGCCGTGAACGCAGCTGTCAAGACCGAAATTGCCAATGCTTCCAGCTACGTTGCCATGAGCTTGTTCAACGATTTCGTGAACAACCTCGAAAATTCCACCGCCGTGGAAAGCAATCTGGACCTCTACTACAGAGACTAGACAGAAATTGGACGCTTTGCTATATTTGGCGACGCTTTAAAAGCTCGCTGAATATGGCGAAATTCGGTGCCATCGTCTAGTGGTCCAGGACACTGGCCTCTCACGCCGGTAACAAGGGTTCGAGTCCCTTTGGCACTATAAAAAGCAAAACGGATCCAATGGATCCGTTTTTTGTTGTTTTGTAGTCATCACCTATCAAAAAAAACATAAAAATTTTAGTTACAGTGTTAAAATTTATTTATATATTATGGCGCATACGGGTGGGTAAATGAGATTATTTGATGAGAAAGTATTTTTAAGACTCTTGCTAGTGTTGGCAAGCGTCTTTTTTGCTGCCTTTATTCCAGAAATTCTGTCGACGAGGGAGCATTTAATCTGGGCAGTTCCCTATATCCTAGCGGATTTCTTCTTGGTGACTGTTGCGGTGCTGTACCGATTCCCGGTCATCGGAAACCGTAAGCGCATGCGGGATGATGTAGAAATTACGTCGCCGACTCCTGCACCCACCCCTATTCGGGACTTCAAGAAAGACCTGATGGAGCGCGATGAGCTATTCCAGATGATGGTGGACGTGTCTTCCAACGGATTCTGGACTTTTGACGTCATTACGGGCAAGGTTTACTGGTCAAAACGCGCCATTAAGCTTTTGCAGGCCCAGTCCAGCCCCATCCAGGATTCCTTTGACCTGCTCAAGGAACGTATTGTAGAAAGCGACTGGCTCCGTTTTAAGGACGAACTGAAGCTGGCCCTGGAAACCGGCGAAAAGTTCAACTTGACCGTATCTTTGCTGGACGGTGCCGTAGATTCCAAGCTTCAGGTTTCGGGCCACGTGCAGCTGAACGAGGACGGTCACCCCATCCGTATCGTGGGTGCCCTGGACGAAAATTCCGACAAGCAGGCCCAGGAAAAGCAGAATTACTACTACGTATACCAGGATGCCCTTACGGGTGTGTATAACCGCAAGTTCTTCTTGGAAAAGCTCAAAGTTGATGTGGACATGGCGCTTCAGCGACCGGATTACCTGTTCGCTGTGGCGCTTTTGGATATTGACCGCTTTGGGGCGATCAATACCTCTTATTCCATTAACGTGGGCGACAACGTCTTGCGCGTGGTGGCAGACCGTATCAAGGCCCAGTGCCGCGTAGGCGATACCATTGCCCGTATTGGCCCCGACGTATTTGCCATTGTACTCCACGACATCCAGAAGAATGACGATAGCGATGTGAAGTCCATTGTGCGCCGTATTCACAGTGCGGTGAAACAGCCTATTCAGCTGGAAGGCCGTGAACTTTACATTGGCGTATCCATGGCGGTGGCCCTGAACCGCGAAGTGGACTGCGTTGAAGACATTATGGCCAACGTGACCTCCAGCCTTCGTGAAATGAAGAAGAGCGTGAACCACGGTGGAATCCAGTTCTTTAGCGGCGGTATCCGTGAAAAGGCCATGAGGCTCTATAAGCTGGAATTCGATATCCGCAAGGCTATTCAGGCCCAGGAATTCGTGCTGTTCTACCAGCCGATCGTGGATATTACCAACGGCAACCGCATTGTGGCATTCGAGGCCCTTGTGCGCTGGAACCAGTCCAAGAGCAAGTTTATTTCGCCGGCTGAATTTATCCCCATTGCCGAAGAAACGGGCCTTATTATTCCGCTGGGTGCCCAGATCTTGAAAATGGCCTGCACGCAGGCGAAATCCTGGGTGGATCAGGGATTTACCGACATTCAGGTGGCGGTGAACTTCTCGGCCAAGCAGTTCGCCCTGGACAACATGATTGACGATATCAAGCAGGTACTTTTAGAAACCCACTTGAATCCGAAAAACCTGAAGCTGGAAATCACCGAATATACCGCCGTGTGCGAAGCCGAAAAGACGGTGAAGCTCATGAACGCCCTTTCGAGCATGGGTATCCAGATTTCCATTGATGACTTCGGTACCGGTTATAGCAGCCTTTCGTACCTCAAGCGTTTCCCCATTCATACCCTCAAGATGGACAAGTCCTTTATTGACCATGTGACAGACGACGAAGAAGATGCCTCCTTTGCCCGCATGGTGATTGGCATTGCAAAGTCCATGAATCTGGATTTGATTGCTGAAGGCGTTGAAACGGAAAGCCAGCTTGAATTCTTGAAGGCCGAAGGCTGTAAGCTCATTCAAGGCTTCTTTTTCAGCAAGCCTCTTTCGGCTGAAAATGCTCGCGAATACTTGCAGCAGCACTATATTGCCACGAAGGACCTTCCCGTTGCGGATTCATCCGCAAATGACATTCCCGTGATCGAAAGAAGCACGATGGGAACGAATAATTATATCATGTAACAACGACAGGTATTTTCTCGACAGGCCCTGTAGAGTTCCTCTACGGGGCATAGCTTTACTTGGGCCAGGGCCTTAGCGATGTAGGGAATGTAGCCGGAGTGGCAGGGCTTTCCGCGGTAGGGGACGGGCGCCATGTAAGGGGCATCGGTCTCCAGGAGCATCTGGTCCAGCGGCACGAGGGCTGCCGCGTCGCGGACGTTCTGGGCGTTCTTGAAGGTCACGATTCCCGTGAAGCCCACGAAGATGTTGGCACCTTGGGTGCCGAGATCGAGCATTTGGGCGCAGAATTCGGGCGAGCCTGTAAAGCAGTGGACATGGATGTTGGTGCCGCTTAAGTTGGCGTTGCGAAGTACGGCGAGTGCGTCGTCATCGGCTTCGCGCAGGTGCAAGACCAGCGGCTTTTTAGAGGCGAGGCCGAGCTCCAGGTGGCGCTCGAAAAGCTTGACTTGTTGTGCTTTTGTTTCGGCACCGTAATGGTAATCCAGTCCGAATTCACCGCAGGCCACGCACTTGGGGTGCTTTAGAAATTCAACGAGCCTTGCTTCGTCTTCGGCGGTTTCGGTTTCCACGTATTCCGGGTGGATGCCGTAGGCGGCGTACACGTTCGGGTATTTTTCGGAAAGTTCCTTGGCCTGTTCAAAGTCTGCGGGGTCGCAGGCTACATGGATAAAGGCCTCGGGCAATTTTACATTTTCGTCGGGGTCGTGGGGGAGCCTTGCCAGAAGCGCATCGAAATTTTCGCCGGCATGTCGCTCGTAAGAATCAATATGGCAGTGGGTATCGATGAACACTAGTAGCTTACTTCCACAATTTCATAAGTGATCAACCCCTTGGGGGCCTGCACTTGCACCTGGTCGCCCTTCTTTTTACCCATCAGGGCTTCGCCAACGGGAGATTTCATGCTGATGCGGCCCTGCAGCGGGTCAATTTCCTTTTCGCCTACGATGCTGTAGGTGCGTTCCCGTTTGGTCTTGATGTCTTTCATCTTGACTGTAGCGCCAAATCGAACGGTCCCGTCATCGGATGCTTGGGATTCGACTACCTGTGCGCCATCTAGGATGCGGTCCAGTTCGCGGAGCCTGCGGTCGATTTCGCGTACGCGCATGCGGCCGTAGGTATAGGCGGCATTTTCGCTGCGGTCACCTTCGGCAGCGGCGGCCTGGACCTGGTTAATCATGGCGGGGCGTTCCACGTATTTCAGGTGTTCCCATTCCGCCTTGAATTTTTCAAAACCTTCTTTCGAAATCAAGTGTTTCATCACCCTAAATTTAGAATTTATCACATCTTTTAGGTCCTATGATTGCAGAGTGCTTGTAACTTTTTCTAAATTTGCGCCCGATGATTCGTTTTAAACATAAGCCTATCGACAAGTCCGAGTCCAAGTACAAGAGACTGAGTCGTATTTACTATAACCGCATGTTCCCCAAGCGTCAGGATGCGCTCAAGGTGGCATGGTCGGTTGCCGCAGGCGTCTTTATCGGTATTTGGCCCACTATCGGTGTTGCGATTATTTTGACGGTTGCCTTTTGCGCCTTGTTCAGGCTTCCGAAGGTGCCTGGGATTGTTTCTTCTTTCGTTGCAAACCCACTGACCCAGTTCGGTTTCTTTTACCCCTCGGGTTATGCCATCGGTTGCAAGATCCTGAACCCTGAAAAGATCAATTTTGACTTCCTTTCGGAATTTGAAGGACTCTCCTTCAAGAACTGTATTTCGGTCATTTCGCACTTGTGGCACGATGCCGCTGGCCACTTGGCAGCCTTCATGCTGGGAATTACCATTGTGGCGGCTATTGGCGGTGCCATATTCTTTTTCTTGGCCTATTTTATTGTAAATTATCGCAAAAAAAAGTGGCTGGATGCAAAGACAAGCTACATCCAGAGCTTGATTGCAGAAGACGAAGCTTTAATTAAAGCAGCACACAAAGGAAAACACCCTATGATGCATATTTATCCGTTCAAGGCGCTGCGTCCGGTGAACCCGGCCGAAGCCGAAACGATTTCTGCCCTCCCGTACGACGTGATGAACCGCGCCGAAGCGAAGGCCATGGCCGAAGGGCTTCCGCATTCCTACTTGCGCGTGACTCGCGCCGAATTGGAATTGCCGGATGAACTCGACGCTTACGATCCCAAGGTTTACGCCCATGCCCGCGAAAACCTGGACAAGATGATTGCCGACGGCGTGATTGCTTACGACAAGAAGCCTTGCCTCTATGTTTACCGCCAGACCATGAACGGTCGCGAACAGTACGGCCTCGTTTGCTGCGTGCCCGCTGCTGACTACTTCAACGGCATTATCAAGAAGCACGAACTGACCCGCGCCGATAAGGAAGAAGACCGTCTGCGCCACGTGCTCGCCACCAACGCCAACACCGGTCCGGTGTTCCTGACTTACCGCGATCAGGGCCAGTTCGACGTGTTCGGTGCCGTGACCAAGCGTAAGCCCGTTTACGACTTCGTGAGCAAGGGCGACGGTTTCGGCCACACGGTTTGGGTCATCGACGACGATGCCGAAATCGAAGCTATCCGCAAGTCTTTCGAAGCCGTTCCGGTGAGCTACATTGCCGACGGTCACCACCGCAGTGCTGCCGGTGCTCGCGCCGCTAGCTTCCGCGCTGAACAGAACCCGAACAACACCGGTGACGAAGAATACAATCGTTACCTCGCCATCCTCTTCCCGAGCACCCAGCTCAAGATTCTTGACTACAACCGCGTTCTCAAGGACTTGAACGGCCGTACTCCGGAACAGCTCATGGACGAAATGAAGAAGGTGTTCGATATTGCCGAACTCGACAAGATGCAGAGCCCGGCCAAGCAGAACCAGGTGAACTTCTACATGGGCGGCAAGTGGTATGCTTGCACCTTCAAGGCCGAATACCTCAAGAACCTCGGCCCGGTGGACAGCCTCGACGTGGCTCTCCTCCAGAAACTTATCCTCAAGCCGCTCTTCGATATCGACGACCCGCGCACTTCCAAGCGCATCGACTTTGTCGGTGGCATCCGCGGTCTCGGCGAACTCGTGAAGCGTGTGGATAGCGGTGAATGCGCTTGCGCCTTCGCTATGTATCCGACGACTCTTGATCAGCTCAT
This sequence comes from Fibrobacter sp., assembly GCF_045131395.1. Taxonomy (GTDB): domain Bacteria; phylum Fibrobacterota; class Fibrobacteria; order Fibrobacterales; family Fibrobacteraceae; genus Fibrobacter. The sequence continues at coordinate 503,863 of NZ_JBGUQY010000046.1, forward strand.
GAACATCGCCGATGCTGGCGAAATCATGCCGCCGAAGAGCACCTGGTTTGAACCCAAGCTCCGCGACGGTCTGCTGGTTCACTCTCTGGATTAAGAGACCGAACGGGCTAGTTTCTAGCCAACAAAAATTAAAGGCGCTTCACTTTGTGTGAGGCGCTTTCTTTTTTTCTTTGAAATTGATTGAAGATTTTTATTCGTTGCTTGTGGCGTTGTTGTTTGGAACTTCTTTGCTTTCTTCTTTGTTGGGCTCCTCTTCCGGAGCTAAAAGCGCAAGTGCGTAATCGATTGCCAGGTTGGTGTAGTGGAGAATGGGGTTGATGACCTTTGCCTTGAATCGGTCTGGCCATTCCATATAAAGCCCAATAATATCCTTATGAGTGAAGTAACCCATTTCGCGAGAATCCGAACAGCTGGAACCCTTCAGGCAGGTCATGTAGTAGCAGTCCTCTTCGATGACGATCATGTTCAAGGGCTCGTCCAGGTATTGTTCCGGTTCGGGCTCGGCGGGCTTTGCGGCTACGGAATCCTTTTGGGTAGAATCGGCTTTTGCTGCTTTCGAAGAATCGACTTTGACTGTATCCTTGTCTTCGGCGGTGGTGTCCATTGCGGAAGGCGGGGGAGAGAGTTCCAATTTGGCCGGCTTTAGGCGGAACAGTTCTCGCTTGATCTTGATTGGGGCGTTGCCCGGTTCGGCCTGGCGGATCTGGAGTTCGATCAGGTAGCGGTCTTGCCAGGGCAAGAAATCGACTTCCTTGAGGCTCACCTGGCGGTTTGCAATTTTGGTGGCACCCACGCGGTCAATGTTGATTTCGCGGTCCCCTTGCCAGAGGCTAGACTTGACTGCGATTTTTTCACCATGGGTGTGCAAGTAGGTGAGGATGTAGTCCTGCTCCACTTCGTTTAATTTGTCAAAATAGAGGGTATCTCCGGCCTTGGGAATGTAGATGGTCTTGCTTTGGATAAACGCATCTTCACCCTTCCACGTGAAATTGCGATGGGGGGTACGGACTCGTCCCTTGTCGGTGATTTCGATGGAATCGCCTGGCATGGCAAGAACCCTGCGGACCATGGTCTCGCCGCTTTTCAGCGTAAGCCAGACGACGTCCTGGTCTTTTACCTGGGCCAGGCATTGGGGGAGTTTGCACATCCAGTGGGTGGACTGCTCCTTGAACTTGGGCGTCATGGAGGCGTCCATGATTTTTACCGGTGCAAACGCGTAGATACGTCCGACAAAAGAGACGCCGAGCACAATCAGCAAAAACAGGAACAACAGAAAGATATGGCTCCGCGAATTTTTTCGCTGAAGCATTTTAACCTTTCTGGAAAGTCCTGACATGAACAAATTAATCTCCGTTGCTGGTAGAATTATCACTCAGGGAAAGCACGGCGAGGAAGGCCTTCTGCGGCACTTCCACAGAGCCGATGCTCTTCATGCGCTTCTTACCTTCCTTCTGCTTTTCGAGGAGCTTGCGCTTACGGGTAATGTCGCCGCCGTAGCACTTGGCGAGCACGTCCTTACGCACGGCCTTCACCGTAGAGCGGCTGATAATCTTCCCGCCGATGGCACCCTGGATGGCCACGTCGAACTGCTGGCGCGGAATGAGGTCTTTAAGCTTGACGCAGATGGCGTTGGCGTAGGTGTGTGCCTTGTCCTTGTGGATAATCACCGAGAAGGCGTCCACCGGATCACCGTTTAAGAGAATGTCCAGCTTCACCAGGTTGTTGCGGCGGTATTCGCTGGGGGCGTAGTCGAGGCCTGCGTAGCCGCGGCTCACGGACTTCAGTCGGTCGTAGAAGTCGAACATGATTTCGGCCAGCGGCAAGTGGTACTTGAGAATCACCTTTTCTTCGTCCAGGTATTCCATGGTCTCGAATTCGCCGCGCTTTTCTTCGCACAGCGTCATGAGGGCACCCACGAATTCCTTGGGCGTAAAGATCTGAGCCTTCACGTAAGGTTCTTCAATGTGGTCGTAGCGGCTGGCGTCCGGAAGCTTGGAGGGGCTTTCGATTTTCACCATGGTGCCGTCACTCATGTACACGTGGTATTCCACGTTGGGTACCGTGGTAATGATGTCCACGTTGAATTCGCGGTCCAGGCGTTCCTGTACGATTTCCATGTGAAGAAGTCCGAGGAAGCCGGTGCGGAAGCCGAAGCCCAGGGCTTCGGAAGTTTCAGGTTCCCAGCTCAAGGCGGAATCGTTCAGGCGGAGCTTTTCCAATGCTTCGCGCAAGTCCTTGTAGTCTTCCGGATTGATGGGGTAGATGCCGGAATAGATCATCGGCAAGATATCCTTGTAACCCGGGAGCGGTTCTGCGGCAGGGTTGGCGGAATCGGTCAATGTGTCGCCGATTTTCACGTCGCTGATGGTCTTCACGTTTGCAAGCACGTAACCTACCATGCCTTCCGAAAGTTCGGGGCGCGGGTCACGGCGCATGCTGAAGGTTCCGACTTCGGTCACCATGTATTCGCCGCCGGTCTTCATCATCTTGATCTTCATGCCGGCCTTGAGGGTACCTTCCACAATGCGGATGTAGTTGATCACGCCGCGGTAGGAGTCGTAAACGGAGTCAAAGATGAGGGCCTTCAGGGGCTTACCGCTGTCACCCTTGGGGGCGGGAATTTCGTCCACGATCTTGTCCAGCACCTGTTCAACATTCAGGCCCGTCTTTGCAGAAATGCGGGGAATCTTGTCGGGGTCGTAACCCAGGAGGTCACCCACCAGCTGTGCGATGTGATCGGGCTGCGCGCCCGGAAGGTCTACCTTGTTCAGTACCGGGATGATTTCCAAATCGTTTTCCAGGGCCAGGTAGAGGTTCGAAAGTGTCTGGGCTTCGATACCCTGGCTGGCGTCCACCACCAGGATTGCGCCTTCGCAAGCGGCCAGGGAACGGCTGACTTCGTAGGTAAAGTCCACGTGCCCCGGAGTGTCGATCATGTTCAAGATATATTCTTTGCCGTCTTTTTCATAGACCATGCGGATGGCGTGGGCCTTGATGGTGATGCCCCTTTCGCGTTCCAGGTCCATGTCGTCCAAGAGCTGGTTCATCATCTCGTTTTTAGAGACGGTCTTCGTCAGTTCGATCATGCGGTCGGCAAGAGTAGATTTGCCGTGGTCAATGTGGGCGATAATGCTGAAATTTCTGATGTTGTCGTTTTGCGGCATAAGTGCGATAAGATTATCGGGTGAATCCTGCTTTTTTTCGGGCTAAATATAGAAAATGCGCATGTAGGCTTTGACAAAAAAAGCTATATTTGCGATATAAAATAAAGAAGTGCACCATCAATCATGGTTGATATGAAAAGACCTTTAGTTCTTGTCGCCCTTGTTTCCGCTCTTGTTCTTGGCTTCTTCAGTTTTGGATTTGCCGAAGGAAAAGTGTTCAACAAGGATTACTCCGGTATTAAGTCAATTGAAGCCACCATCGAAACCCACGAAGGCAAGATCCTGTTGGAGCTTGATTTCAAGGCCGCCCCGAATACGGTTGCCAATTTTGTGGACCTTGCGAACAAGGGCTTTTACAATGGTTTAACCTTTCACCGCGTCATTCCGGGCTTTATGATCCAGGGTGGTGATCCCGAGGGCAATGGCAGGGGTGGTCCCGGTTATTCCATCGACGACGAAATCAGCTCTTTAAAGCACGAAGCCGGGGTTATTTCCATGGCTAATCGTGGCCCGAATACGAACGGCTCGCAGTTTTTCATCACGCAGACTCCGCAGCACCACCTAGATGGCAAGCATACGGTTTTCGGCAAGGTTCTTGAAGGCGAAGATGTGGTTTGCCGTATTGAACAAGATGATAAAATTATTAACATCTCTATCGTGGAAAAGAAGTAATCTATGAGTTCTAAAAAAGCATCGTCCAAGGCAGCCAAGGCTCCGGCAAAGAAACCCGCAGCTAAGCCTGCAAAGAAGACCGCTCCTGCTAAACCTGCAGCCAAGGCTCCGGCAAAGAAACCTGTTGCCAAGCCCGCCAAGAAGGCCGCACCTGCAAAGCCTGCCAAGGCTGCTCCTGCGAAAAAGCCTGCTGCAAAGCCCGCAGTCAAGGCTCCGGCAAAAGCTGCCAAGCCCGCCGCTGCCCCGAAGGCTAAGGACTCTAAGAAAGCTGTTGCCAAGGTTGCCGCTAAGCCGGCCGCCAAGGCCGTTGCTCCTAAGGCTGCTGCCAAGCCTGCAAAGAAGGCTGCTCCTGTTGCCGCTAAGCCTGCCAAGGCTGCTCCGGCTGCAAAGCCTGTTGCAAAGGCTCCCGCCAAGGTTGCTGCTCCCAAGGTTGTTGCAAAGCCTGAACCGAAGGCCGCTCCTGCAAAAAAGCCTGTGGAAAAGCCCGTAGAAAAGGCTCCCGCAAAGGTTGAAACCAAGCCTGTTGCAAAGCCCGTAGAAGTTGAACCGGCCGTAGAAGAAACTCCGGTTGTAGAAAAGAAGTCCAAGAACGCTCCTGACTACGCCTATGCCGTGCTCCTCCAGGGGGTGAAGCGTCTTTCGAAGACCATCATGTTCATCAAGGTGGACGAATCTGAAGACCGCTCCAACAAGAAGAAGATGTCCAGCGACGTCAAGAATCTTGACATGAAGCCGACGTCTGCAATCCGCCACAAGTCCTCCCTTGCTGAAGAAACCCAGGAAGAACTGACGGAACGTATCCTCAAGGAACTGGAAGAACAGAACAAGATGTTCGAACGCGAAGCTGCAACGCAGATGTGCACGCGCTGCAACCGCAATCTGGTTTCTCCGGAATTCTGGGTCGACAAGCACCTGGGCTTCTGCGAAGAATGTGCCGCCATCCTTAAGCTCGGTCAGTCCAAGGAAGCCCGCAAGGTGGAATACCAGCTGGGTGCCATGGACGGCGATTCCCTGGATGAAGAAGATGACGATATTATCGGACCGGACGCCGACGACCTGAAGGAAGCTGAAGAAGATCTCGCCGATATGGAAGATTAGTCCTTTTGGACAGGTGGCGAATCTGGTTCGCCAAGACATTTAAAAATCCGCTCCCGGTTCGACCGAGGGCGGATTTCTTTTATAAGCGAGTTTGTGGGAACGATGCGCCGTAGGCGGCGCAGTCAATCTTTAGTTCACCTTGCGCATGACGCCGATGAGCTTGCCGGCGATGGAGAAGTGCTTGTCCTTCTTGACGATGATCGGGCGGTAGCGCGGGTTTGCCGGGCGCAGTTCGATATGGTCTGCAGCGGGGTGGTAGTACTTGACCGTAGCTTCGTTGTCGACCTGGGCCACGATGATTTCGCCGCGGTCGGCAGTCTTTTGCTGGCGGGCGAAAATCAGGTCGCCGTCGAGAATGCCTGCGTTGATCATGGAATCGCCCTTGACACGGAGAGCAAAGACATCGGAACGGCAAGCAAGGAAGTCGCGGTCGATGGTGACGGTGCCTTCGAGGTTCTGCACGGCAAGAATCGGCGTACCGGCGGCTACGCGGCCCACGATAGGAATTTCAATGGTATTGGTCGGTGCTTCCGAAGATTCGCTGTTGCCGCTGTCGACAACTTCGATGCCGCGGCTCAGTCTGGGGGAGCGGTTGATGTAGCCCTTCTTGATGAGGGCGGCGAGGATGGAACGGACGCCGTTCGTCGAAGAAATTTCAAAATGGTTGCCGATTTCGCGGACGGTAGGTGGCATGCGGTTTTCCTTGGCGTACTTCTTGATGTATTCCAGGATTTCTTCTTGACGAGTGGTTAGCTCCTTGCGCTTGCTGTTGTTTTCCATAGTAAACCTCGCTTTTTATAAATTCTATGTACAAATATAATGCACAATTGGGCAAATGTCAATAGGTTCACTGCACAAAATTTCATTATTTTACATACAACAATGAAAAAGCCCGCTTTAGGCGGGCTTGCAAAGGAATGTGTAAAGCCGGATTAGTGTACCGGCGGGAAGAACAGGTAGGCGATGGCTATGGCGGCAATGACACCGGCGGCGTCTGCAATCAGGGCGCAGGTGACGGCGTGACGGGTCTTCTTGACGCCTACGGAACCGAAGTAAACGGCGATAATGTAGAATGTGGTATCTGCTGCCCCCTGGAACATGCAGCTCAGGCGGCCTGCAAAACTGTCGGGGCCAAGGGTCTTCATGGCATCGATCATCATGCCGCGGGCTCCGCTTCCGCTCAAGGGTTTCATGATGGCGGTGGGGAGGGCGGGCACGATATCGTTACCGACACCGCAAAGGCCCAGTACCCAAGAGACTCCGTTCAGCAACAGGTCCATGGCTCCGCTGGCACGGAATACGGCCACGCCTACAAGGATTGCTACCAGGTTCGGGATAATCATGACGGCAGTATGGAAGCCGTCTTTAGCGCCTTCTACAAAGGCCTCGTAGGCCTGAACCTTCTTGTACACTGCCAGGCCCATGAAGGCTACGATAATGCCGAACAGAGCGATTCCGCTAATCAGGAGGCTGGTGGTACCGATTGCTTCGGCAGAAAGGCGGCTGAAGTACACCATGATAGAAATGACGCAGGCCGAAAGTCCTGCAAGCCAGGCAACGGTGACGGGGTCCTTCAGCTTAACCTTCTGGAAAAAACTCAGGGCGAAAATGCCGGCCAGGGTGCTGAAGAATGTAGAAAGCAAAAGGGGCAAGAAAACGTCGCTGGGGTTAGAGGCTCCCAGCTGGGCGCGGTAAGTCATGATGCTTACGGGAATCAGCGTAAGGCCGCTGGCGTTCAGCACCAGGAACATAATCTGGGAATTGCTCGCAACGGACTTGTCTTCGTTGGGGTTGATTTCCTGCAGTTGCTTCATGGCCTGTAGCCCCATGGGGGTAGCTGCGTTGTCCAGGCCCAGCATGTTGGCGCTTATGTTCATGAGCATGGTGCCGATGACCGGGTGGTTCTTGGGAATCTCGGGGAACAGGCGGCTGAACAGGGGCGAAACGATCTTGGCGAGAATCTGCACGGCACCGGCCTTTTCACCAATCTTCATGATACCGAGCCAAAGGGAGAGAATGCCCGTAAGGCCGATGGCAATTTCGAAGGCGGTTTTCGACATGTCAAAGGCACCGAGGATTGCCTTGTTGAAAATTCCCGAGTCACCGAACGCCAGCCACTGAACCATGCAAGCGACAAACGCTCCAAAAAAGAAAACAAGCCAAATGATGTTTAAGACCATGTAAGAAAAATAGTAAAATGTTTTTGATATATAAAAATGGCTCCCGGATTTCTCCAGGAGTCCATTTTCAGAATTAACCGAATGTGGGCCTTCGATTAGAAGTCCAAATCGCCGTGATCACCGGTAATTTCATCGAGCATTTCTTCCATGCCGTCGCTGGGATTGTTGCCAGCGGGATTCTGGACGCTCTTGTCAGCAATGCGGGGACCGTTCGGGTTTCCTTCTGCGGAGCAACCGATGAGCGTGATTACGCTTGCGATCAATGCAATTTTGATAATCTTATTCATTCTTTTATCCTCCGATTAGAAAGAAAGGGTTCCGCTGAAGTTACCGATAAGGCCTGCCCAGGCTTCAGAATTCAGGTTTTCAGCAACAGATGCTTCAACAGAGAGGTTCTTGTACTGGAAACGAGCGCCGGCTGTTGCGATGGTAGCGTTGGTCTTCATTCCCATGATGGAAATGTCCGTAGTCACCTTTGCGTTCGGCGTATCGTAGTTGGTCACGTATTCGTCGCTAGCATAGGAGAACACTTCCCAGTTGAATGCTGCACCACCGAAGATAATCCAGCTTTCAGAGATGTTCATTTCAGCAAAGATGTTCGGGCTGGTGTACAGACCGAAGATGCTGTAGCTATCCTTCTTCTTGGCACCCTTGTTGTCCAGTTCGTCGAAGAAGACGAGCGGGAGTCTGGAGTTCAAACCGAGAAGAACGCGGGATTCAGCATTGGAAAGCACCGGGAAACCGATGTTGAAGAAGGGCTGGATGAGGGTGTTTGCCGTGGGGCCGGTGGCTTCGGTCGTTTCCTTGGCGCCGTTGGCACCGAAGTTAACGTCCTTGGTGAAGTCCTTGTGACGGACCACATCTGCACCTACGGACCATGCAAACGTGCTGCCAGACGGTGCGTTGGAGAGGGCGACCTTTCCGCCCAGATCCCAGTAGTCTTCGTCGTGTTCAATGTCGCCGCTTTCGGTATCGGTTTCAAGGGCGTATGTGTTCCAGTAGGCGTTGATGGTGAGGTCGACGGTGCCGAGCGGAGCTGCGAAGGTTGCTCCGATGTAGTCGTTCGGCTGCGTGACGGACACGTCACCTTCGCCCTTGCCGTTGTCGCTCTTGACTTCGGCGGAGCCCCACTTCTTGTCGAGGGCTACATCGAGAGTAACGCCGAAGGCCTTGGTTGCAATACCTGCAGTCACCAGACCCAGGTCGCCTTCGTTACGGTCGAAGGCGAGCAAGTAGGTCATGCTGCCCGAAGTGAGGGAGAGAGCACCGTACTTGTCGGAGGGTTCCACATAGAAAAGCTTGCTGCCAGCCATCTTGTAAGGCACGGCGATGTTGCCACGGACGGTAGAAGCTGCGGCTTCATTGGCGACGATGTTGTAAGCGCGGCCGTGAAGAACGTTGAGACCCGTAGCCTGAACTGCAGGAGTAGGTGCAGCGGCTTCTTCGGTTTCAGCAGAAAAGACCGGAGCGGCAGGAGCCGGTTCAGCAGCGGGAGCCGGAGCGGCAGGAGCTTCTTCCTGGGTGCTTTCGGCTGCAGGGGAGGATTCATCTTCGTATTCGTCATCGTAATCTTGTGCAACTGCAGCAGATACTGCAAGTGCAGAGATTACAGAAATAAGCTTAATGTTCATTAAAATCTCCTTACGAGATAGGTTGGGGGTTTTAGGGCAATATAACAAAAAGGCTACGGCACTTCAAGCCGTAACCTTGTATGTTGTACTTTATTTTCAATATGTTGTATTGAAAAAACTTTACTTTGTAAAACTACTTTAATAAAGCTTGTTTTTTAGTAAAACTATTTTTTCGGTTCAATAATCTCAAGCCCGCCCATGTACGGACGCAGCACTTCGGGGATCTTGAGCGAGCCGTCTTTCTGCTGGTAGTTGTCGCAGATGCCGACCATCACGCGCGGAGTGGCGAGGCCAGAACCGTTCAAGGTGTGAACGTAAACGTTCTTGCCACTGATCTTGGTCTTGATGTTGGCGCGACGTGCCTGGTAGTCTTCGAAGTTGGAGCAGGAGCTGACTTCGAGCCACTTCTTTTCGACCGGAGCATAGACTTCAAGGTCGTAGCACTTGGCGGCACCGAAACCGAGGTCGCCCTTGCAGAGGGCGAGACGGTGGTAGGGAAGGCCCAGCTTTTCGAGGAGCATTTCGCCGAAGCGGGTGAGCTCTTCGTGGTCTTCGTAGCTCTTTTCCGGGTGGGCGAAGTAGACCATTTCTACCTTGTTGAACTGGTGCAGACGGAGGAGACCGCGGGTGTCCTTACCGTAAGAACCGGCTTCGCGGCGGAAGCAAGCGGAGTAGGCGCAAATGCGCTTCGGAAGTTCAGATTCCGGAATCACTTCGCCGGAGTAGAGGTTGGTCAGCGGGACTTCTGCAGTCGGGATGAGGAACAGGTCGTCATCCTTGTCGCAGCGGTACATATCTTCTTCGAACTTGGGGAGCTGGCCCGTGCCGCGCATGGTGTTGCGGGTCACCAGGTACGGAGGAGTGAATTCTTCGAAGCCGGCCTTCTGGTGTTCGTCAAGGAAGAACTGGATGAGGGCGCGTTCCAGGCGAGAGCCGAGACCGCGGTAAACCGGGAAGCCGGAACCGGAAATCTTGGCGCCGCGTTCAAAGTCAAAAATGCCGAGGCGTTCGCCCAAGGTCTTGTGGTCCACGCGGGCGAAATCGTCGTTCTTGGTGTAGTAGTCGGCGGGAATCGGGCCGTCTTTTTCGACCACGTTGTCGGAGCTGTCCTTGCCTTCCGGAGAGCGGGGGGCAATGTTCGGCACGTGCATGAGCATTTCGGTCTGCTTGTAGTCCAGTTCCTTCAGCTTCTTGTCGAGTTCGTCGATCTTGTTGCCGAGTTCGCGAGTAGCGGCCTGGGCTTCGTCAGCGTTTTCGCCCTTCTTCTTGAGTTCGCCAATCTTCTTGGACTGGGCGTTGCGTTCGCTCTTGAGGCGTTCCACTTCGGTGAGGAGCGGGCGGCGTTCGTTATCGACGGCCAGTACGTCACGAAGGCTCACGGTCGTATACTTCTTTTCGGTTTCAGCAATATAATATTCCGGATTTTCGCGGATTTTCTTGATGTCAAGCATTTTATGCCTCGGTTGAGAAAATTTTCGGCTGATAATATAGAAATTTATCTGTTGTTTGTGACAACAACGTTATTGGTTCTTGGCCTGTAGCGTTCCCTATTTTGGGGTATATATTATGGATAAGTATTATAAACTTTTAGGGAGTGAAAAATGAAATATTTGTTACCAATTCTGGCAGCAGCGTCTTTTACCTTTGCCCAGTGGGGTGGTTGGGGTGGAGGCGGAAATGAAAAAACTTTGAGCGATTACCAGAAAAAGTCCGTTTCGGGCCGAGAAATCCATGTATACGCTCCGTCAAACCTTCCGGAAAATAGTCCGCTGCTCATTTCGTGCCACGGCATGGACCAGGACCCCACTTACCAGCAAGACAATACCCATTGGGAAGCTGTAGCCGATACGGCGGGCTTTGTGGTTGTCTATCCGAGAGGTGGTACGAGTTACAGCACCTGGGATATCAGCGGTGACAAGGATACCAAATGGATGGTCGAAATTATTGACCAGATGTACAACGACTACAAGATCGATAAGAAACGTGTGTATCTTTCGGGCTTCTCTATGGGCGGTATGTTCACTTATAATGCCATGAGCAAGATTGCCGACAAGATTGCCGCTTTTGCGCCTACTTCCGGTACAAATGTGATGGGTGCATCGAAGGCACAGCGCCCTGTTCCTATCATTCATCCCCATGGAACGACCGATGACGTTCTGCATTATAGCGATGTCGAAGGCTTTATCAAGAATTACCGCGACCAGTTCAAGTGCCCGTCGCAGGCTGAAGTTCAGGACAATTACCCCCACCAGGGTGAAAAGGCTACGATGTACACTTGGGGTCCCTGCGATGGCGGTGTCTATATCAAGCACATGAAGCTTGAAGGACGTGGTCACATGCCTTCCAAGAACGAAGTTTCGGACATCTGGAATTTCTTGAAGCAATGGGACGTGAATGGCCTTATTAGCGAAAAACCTGAACCAGAATCTTCGAGTTCTTCCGAAATTGCAAATCAGGAACTGTCTTCTTCTAGTCAGGGTACCGAAGCCTTGCACATGGATCCTAGCCTGGCCTTGGTTTCTGTCTACAAGTCCTCTGATAACAGCATCGTGGTCTCCAATGCCCAAGGCAAGTCTATCATGGTGTTCAATAGTCTCGGCCATATCGTCCGTACTACCCGCGGTACCGGAAACGTACAGAAGGTCTATACCGGAGCCAAGGGCGTGTATATCGTGAAGGTCGGTTCAAGGACTTTCAAGACCTCGCTTTAAGAGTTACTGGTTAGATTCTTAAATAGGTGTTTGATGCATTGTCCACGGCGAGTTATTGCCGTGGACTTTTTAAATGTTCTATATTTGCAGTATGTTTTCTAGGATCTTGTCTCGTTTACTTTGTTTTGTCGCGATTGCCCTTTTTGCGGGGCTCTTGAGTGGTTGCTATAGCTTTACGGCGTCTACTTTGCCGAGCCACATCAAGACTGTCAAGATACACGAAGTTGAAGACAAGACCCTGGACCCGGTGCTGGCGAACAACATCCGCGAGGGCGTGGTCGAGATGTTCCGCAAGAATGCGGGCGGCGTGCGTCTTGTGACTGGCGAAGCCAATGCGGACTTCGAGATGAGCCTTTTGAGCTACACCAACAAGCCTGAAAACTATAACAGTAACAGCGATGTGGAAACCTACCGCGTCACCATTCGCGTGAGCGTGAAGTTCTACGATAACGTGAAAGAAAAGATCATTTACGAATCCAAGTCCCTAAGCGCCGAAGGCACTTACGATGTGCAGGCAAACGAGACTGAAGACCGCCATGGCCAGGCCCGAGCCATCGAAAAGCTCCAAGACCTGATTATCACAAACGCCCTTGCAAAGTGGTAGCTGCTACGCAGCGCCGATAATAGTCAGTGCTGCTCTCGCAAAATGGTAGCTTAATCCCCTCAAAAAAACACACCGCCTTCGATAGAATCTCGGGCGGTGCTAGGGGTTGGTTTGGATACTTATAAATTAAACTTATTAATCCGAAAAAGTCACCTAAAATCTTGTAAAATATTTTTTCACAACGACTTACGTGTTTCTTACGGACTTAAATGTAACTTTTTTACCCGGTTTTTAAAGGGTGAAAAATTCCCTCTGTGACGCTCTTCACAGTGACCGGTTCTTCGTTCAACAGGGCTTCGGTCAGGGTAGAGCCCCTGTAGGTCAGTTTTAGCGAAAAGAAGGGCTCTCCACGTTCCAAGAGGGCGAGGAAAATCAGGTCCCCGTCCCAGTGGGGGAGCTTTGCCACGTCTTCCTTGGGGACCCATTCCAGCGTGCCTTCGTCGCATTCCTTGATGTCGCCAGTGAACTCGGTGGCGGTAAACAGGTGCATGAATTCCGTCTGGTCCATGCCGTCGCTGATGAAAGTGACGATGCCGCGGTACCTGGGGCGAATCAGGGTGAGACCCGTTTCTTCCAGCGCTTCGCGCTTGATGCAGTCTTCGGGGGATTCCCATTCCTCGAACTTGCCGCCAATGCCGATCCACTTGTCCTTGTTGATATCGTTCTTTTTCTTGACGCGGTGGAGCAGCAGGTACTTGCCGTCTTGTTCGATGTAGCAGAGGGTTGTGTTCAGCATTTTAGTAGACAGTAGGAAGTAGACAGTGATTAGTGTGAGCAAAAAGCGACCGGTATTAACCGGTCGTATTTGTGATTAGCCGAGTGCGGCAATCCGTGAGCCACAAGCGGCTCGTCTTAACGAGCCGTGGTGGCGAGAGCACTTGCCAATCGTAGGTTCTAGTTGCACTTAGGCAAGTGCGGCTATAATAGCGTCGCCCATGCCAGTCGTGCCGACCTTGGTGCAGCCTTCCTGGTAGATATCGCCAGTGCGGAAGCCCTGAGCAATGACCTTTTCGCAGGCAGCTTCGATAGCCTTTGCTGCTTCTTCTTCCTTGAAGGTGTAGCGGAGCATGAGGGCCACGGAGAGGATCTGGGCGAGCGGGTTAGCAATACCCTTGCCTGCGATGTCCGGAGCAGAACCACCGGCCGGTTCGTAGAGACCGAAGGAACCTTCGGCGATAGAAGCGGACGGGAGGAGACCCATGGAACCGGTGAGCATTGCGCATTCGTCGGTGAGGATGTCGCCGAAGAGGTTCGGGCAGAGGAGCACGTCGAATTCACGCGGGCGCTTGAGGAGCTGCATAGCAGCGTTGTCCACGTAGAGGTGTTCGAGAGTGAGTTCCGGATAGTCCTTGATGACTTCGTTCACGACTTCGCGCCAGAGAACGCTCGTGGTGAGCACGTTGGCCTTGTCGATAGAGGCAACCTTCTTGTTGCGGAGCATAGCGGCGTCGAAAGCGAAGCGGGCAATGCGTTCGACTTCGTAGCGGCTGTACTTCATGGTGTCAAAGCCGATTTCTTCCTTGGAGCCCGGAACGCCTTCGCGGCCCTTCGGCTGGCCAAAGTAAACGTCACCCGTCAGTTCGCGGACAGTGAGGATGTTGAAACCGTCGCCAACGATGTCAGCGCGGAGCGGGCAAGCGCCTGCGAGTTCCTTATAGACGCGGGCCGGGCGGAGGTTGCAGAAAAGCTTGAAGTGCTTACGGAGCGGCAGAAGGGCACCGCGTTCCGGCTGCAGGTTCGGGGGGAGGTGTTCCCACTTCGGGCCACCCACGGAACCGAAAAGAATACAGTCAGAAGCTTCACCGAGCTTGAGGGTGCTTTCCGGAAGCGGAGAACCGCTTTCGTCATAGGCGGCACCACCGACGTTTGCCCATTCGGCGTTCACGTCGAAGCCGAACTTCTTGGAAACGACGTCCAGCACGCGGACAGCTTCTTTCATCACTTCGGGGCCGATACCGTCGCCCGGAAGCACTGCAATCTTGTAATTCTTGCTCATTGTTAATCCTTGGTTTAAATTTTGACCAAGGCAAAGATAGAAAAAAAGGAACCTTGTGGTTCCTTTCGCTTGAAATGTCGATGAAATTAATCGTCGTTTTCGTTGCCCGAGGGCTTTTTGCAATTGGTCGTTGCCCAGTTGGTTTGCTTGAAACATGTTCTTCTGGTGTAACAACATCCCTCGGCGTTGTTAGTTGTTATTTCGCAATTGCAAGCGATTCCGTCTCCATTGGGTTCTTCACCATCAACAGCGTCAACAAGGTCTCCGTTGGAGCAGACAACCATGAATCCCCCAGTGTGATAAGCCTTGTTAATGCAGGTCTGCAGGGTGTTGTGGCATTTGCCGAAGTAGGTTCCCAAGGCGTTGCACGATACGCGGCGCGTCTCGTTTGTAAGGTCAAATTCGAAATCTTCCACGCGTTCTTTAGGATTGGAGACTGGTTTGTGATTATTCCAGTTGTACCCGTGAACATTTTTTGCGGCCATTTTTTCTTCGGGAATCAGGGCCTTCCATTTCTGTTTCGTCTCGAAACTCCTGAACGGCGGGTAGTCGGGATCTTCATCCTTGAGAATTTGTTTGCAACGTTTCTCATCGTAGCAGGGGTTTGGATTGGAGGGAGATCCCTCCATTGGCTCACCCCAGCATGGATCACAATCAGAACATTGGTTTATGTCGCATTCGTACGCCATTATCTGTGGATCGGTGCCTTCTCTACAAGCGACGGGACATTTGTAATTGTCCTTGTCGAGCGGGTCGAACTTGTTATGGAGCCGTTCCCATTGCCCGTCCACGCACCTGTACATGACGGCATTGTTGTTGTTGTCGTTGTCGCACCTCAGTTCGCCGTTCAGGCATTCGCCGCAGATGGCCTTGTCGGTACGGCACGACTTGTTGCCGCATATGGAAATGGCTTTCTTGGCTTCGCCGGCGACACATTCGTAGACGGTTCCCTTTCCGGTTTCATCGTTGGTGCAGGTGTGTTCGTAGTTCGTGCACTCGCCGCAACCGTTGTCGCGCGGGTCGCAGGATTTCCCGTTACAGCTCTCGGTTACTTTCTTGCCCTTTTCGCAGCGGGTGACGGTCGCCTTGAAGTTCTTGTCCTCGGCACAGGTCTGT
Organism: Fibrobacter sp.; assembly: GCF_045131395.1. GTDB lineage: Bacteria > Fibrobacterota > Fibrobacteria > Fibrobacterales > Fibrobacteraceae > Fibrobacter. The sequence continues at coordinate 519,035 of NZ_JBGUQY010000046.1, forward strand.
ACGTCATTGAGGCATTCGCCGCAGTCTGAGCCCTTTTCGTTGCAAGAGACCGTGCCGCACGAGCGGTTCACGGCGACTCCCTTCACGCATTCCTTGACAATGCCGATGCTTGCAGGGCTGTCGGAGCATGTACTCTTGTAGCTGTCGTCGCATTCGATTTCAACAGCGTCCTTGTTCGCACATTCCTTGCTCTTGGTGTTGCAGAGAACGCCTTCGTCGCAGGATACTTCGTCGCAGACGCAAGCCCCGTCTTTTGCCGTACCGCCAGATGCCTTGCACAAGTCGGCGAAGGTAGTGGTGGAGGAAGTGCTGGATTTGATGTCCGAAGCTATATCAGAGGGCTTGCTTTGGTTGCTGCAGACGCCTGTGATGGTGTTACAGACGGCACCGACATCGCAGAGCTCATTTTTACAGGAGCAGGCTCCATCTTTCATGGAACCACCGGAGGCTTTACACAGGTCGGTGAACTTCTTGAGTTCGTCCTTGGTCATGGACGAAGAGCTCATCTTGCTGATTGAAGAACTTGATGTTTCCTTGGAGGCTACGGGAATCCAGTTCGCGTCATCGCAATAATACTGGGCGTCTTCTTTTTTGGCGTAGACGGTATCGCCTTGGTTGTCTTCTCCGCAAATGCCGAGCTCGTAAATCGAGTTGACTTCCGTAATCACTTTGCGGCTAGAAGAATCGTCATCTCCACAGGCCGCAAGGAATGCGGCGACAGTCAGAGCTGGAAACAAAAGAATTTTTTTCATTTTAGCCTCTGCTTTTATCTTTTGTTCAAATATACCTAGAATCTAGGGAGGCGTCAAATCAATGTTTGGGCCGATGGTAAGAATTTATCTGTTTGCAGACCGTGCGGTCGTTTATTTTCCGGCCATTTCTCTAGGATGGTAGGCGCGGTGTTCTTGCTTGATGAATTCTTTGTCGATATGCGTGTAGATTTGCGTGGTGCTGATGTCGGCGTGGCCCAATAGTTCCTGCAGCACGCGCAGGTCCATGCCCGCTTCCAGGCAGTGGGTGGCAAAGCTGTGGCGGAAGGTGTGGGGCGAGACCTGCTTGGCGAGGTGCATGGTATGCTGCTGCACGATTTTCCAGGCCCCCATGCGGGTCATGGGTTTGCCTCTGGAATTCAAAATTATGTTGTCCGTGGTCGGATGGGTGAGTGGCCTGCCAAGTTCGATCCAGGCCTTTAGATTCTCTTTCGCCTTGCTGCCCAGGGGGACTAGGCGTTGCTTGTTGCCCTTGCCGATGGGCGTGAGCCATTCGTTGTCCAGGTCCAGCTGCGAAAGCTTGATGCTCAGGGTTTCCGAAATTCGGAGGCCTGCGCTGTACATGAGTTCGAATAGGGCGGTGTCTCTGAGCGGATTCTTGCCGTTGGCGGCACTTTCAAAAACGCTGTCGATTTCTTCGCGGGTCAGGTACTGCGGCAGGTAATGCCCGAGTTTCGGGCGGTCCAGCATCGATTCCGTGCTGAAGTCGTATTCGCCCTGGCTCTGCATGTATTTGAGGAATCCGCGCAGGCTCGAAAAATGCCTAGCGATGGACGTGGGGGAGTATTCCTCTTTTCCGGCGGTGAGCGCCAGGAATTCGTCCAGCTTTTCGGGGTTCAGTTCCTTGAGGTCGATCCCGTTGTCATCGAGCCAGCCTACAAAATGCCGCAGGTCTTCCTGGTAACTCTGGATGGTGACTGGTGAAAGGTTCCGCTCCACACCCAAAAAGGCCAAATAGGCATCCATGCGGTTTGAATTAAGGCTCATGAAAAAAATATAGATTTTTTTGAAAAAATGCGCTTTCACCCCTTGACAGGGGCATATTTTAATTCTATAATTGTGCGCGTCCTAAGCGACTATGGATGATTAGCTCAGTTGGTAGAGCAGCTGACTCTTAATCAGCGGGTCGCAGGTTCGACCCCT
>NZ_JBGUQY010000047.1:0-2319 GCF_045131395.1 Fibrobacter sp.
ACCGTGCGAAACCTTCGTGAAGTTGCTGCACCCGTTTGCCCCGCATATCGCCGAAGAAATGTGGAGCATCCTCGGTCACAACGAATCGCTCACGAACGTCGCCTGGCCGGAAGCTGACCACTCCAAGGCTGTGGAAAACACCGTGGAAGTCGTGTTCCAGGTGAACGGCAAGGTCCGCGCCAAGGCAAGCGTCGCCAAGGATATGGACAAGGCCGCTCTCGAAAAGCTCGCCATGGAAAACGAACGTATGAAGGAGTTTATGGCGGGTAAGACTGTCGTGAAGTCCATCGTGGTTCCGGGCAAGCTCGTGAACATCGTGGTCAAGTAAAGGGGGGAAGTGTCCCCCTCGCTTCAGCCCCGGCCCCGCCCTTATAATCACGCCCACTCAATGAGTGGGCGTCTTTTATACAACCCACCCAGCCGGGTCTTACGCTACCCCTTCTAGCGGGTGCTCAGACGCCGCACCCGCAACGCCCGGCTTACTTACAAATGCAAAAGACCTCATTGCTGAGGTCTTTTGGGGAAACATCTAATTCAAATTAATTCCATTCTTTCTTTCTCAGAGCCTTTAAATAGTTCTGTTTCAAGTCGCGCTTGTTGCCGAAGAAAATCATTTCGGATTTTGAGAAAAGATTGTTTTCAAGTTTCAGGTTCAAAAGTTCCATCGTGCAAATAAAGTCTGCGACCTGGAACAATTTATAATCAGTAGGCATCACTTTTCGGAAAATTGGGTTTGGCAGCAGTGCGTTGAATACAGACGACAAAAGCTTGCTTACTTCGACTTGTCCATTGTCGTAGTAAATTTTGACATCGTTGAAAGCAAGAAAATCATCATAATGATTTCTAATGAACGAGGATATTTGCTTCGAAAGTTTGCCTGTTGCTTCTACAGAATCTTTGATGTGCTTTTTTTCGATGGAAAAACATTTGTACTGGATACCTACTGAACGGATAAACGCCATCATTTTGTTGAAAATGCGCCTCCGCTCAGCTATTCCCATGTCTTTATAAATTTCTTCCTTGCGGATAATTGGGCCGGTGTGGATGCAAAGATTCTCAAGTCCAAGATAAGACAGCTCGGTATCAAGACGAATAACGTTTTCTTGAATGTCGACTTCTTGGTCATGGAACACCATTGTTATTATGTAATACGGAGAATGTGGGCTATATTCGCCAAAATCCCCCGACTCATCGATGAAAACACTTAGTTCCTTCAAGACTCTCTCCACAAAAAAGGCGAGGAACTTCCTCGCCAAAGATGGACCTGGGTCTTTCGACCAGCCCGGTTATAATATACCAATTTTTATTAGAAAAGTCAACATGTAGAGCTTCTTCCAGCTTGGAATAATCGTCTGGCGGGCCTAGACGGGGCGTTTTTGGCGTTTTTTCGCACAAAAACAGGCTGCTTTGTAAATATTCATTGCGTCCGGGCTGTATTTAAGTTATTTTTGAATTGGACATATTAGAGAGTTTAGCTCTTGTTCTCAAAGTGAAATCTCGACCATTTCAGTAACCGAGAGCAAGGCGAACGCTCACGCAGGTATGCCGTTTTGCGGTGTATCTCGGTTTGCTGTACCAGCTTTTTAGCTGGTCTTTGGTCGTATGACCAGAGAGCAACAGCCCTTTTGGGGCGTGGGTCGCTCGCGTTTATCGGTTACAGGCTGTCGAGAGCCTCACTTTGGTAAACCGTGGCACCCGCGCCTTTTTTGTATCTATACAAAATTGGCTCAATTTATTGCGGCTGAACAGGGGCGGACTCCAAGGAATTTAACCGATGGAGGCTGTTTTGGCTTGGAACAAAAACGTAAACACGAACGCACCTAGCAATAGCGTCATTGCGAACCTGCTGAAAGTAGGTGTGGCAATCTCTATATGCGCTATTCTATTCGCCTGTGGTGACGATGTGACGAACGAAAACATCACCCAAATTGTGCAAGAGAACGTGGTAGTCGTCGCCGATGTTTCCAAACTTCCTGATTGCACGTCCGAAAACGAAGGCCAGCAGGCGCTGGTCAAGGGTGAACCGTCGCCGCGTATTTGCGTCGATGGCAAGTGGTTTGCGACCTTTTCGGATTATACCGACAAGTTGGACGACTTCAAGTGTTCTGCCGAAAAGTTGAAGGACGACAGCGGCCTAAAGATTTTGTGTAACGGTGATTCCATCGGTGTTGTCTTGAATGGCTCCAACGGTTCTAATGGCGTAAACGGAGCGCAGGGTATTCAGGGCGAGAAAGGCGACAAGGGCGATACCGGTGCACAAGGCGTCCAAGGCGAGAAAGGCGACAAGGGCGATACCGGTGCACAAGGCGTCCAAGGCGA
>NZ_JBGUQY010000048.1:0-1610 GCF_045131395.1 Fibrobacter sp.
CCTACTACAATGTATTTGGTCGATGTTCTTGACCGCCAGTCAAGAAATCGTCCATCTTGTTGCTTAAGCTGTTAGAATGGGGATGCAACCGGTCTGGCCGATACCTCCAAGGACTCCCGTCCGTGATTAAGTCTGCTAACCGGCTCCTCATTCGCAGCGTTCGTTTTACGCAGGTTGAACCGCGTGTTCGTGTGAATCACCCAGTAGATTGAATAGGCAATGAGAGAAGTCGATCTCGGCCGTTGCAATTCATTCAAAGGAGATAGTTTCATGAACGCAGTTGGTATCGATGTTTCCAAAGGCAAGAGCACTGTCACGATTCGCCAGCCGGGCGATGTAGTTGTCCTGGCGCCACGGGATTACCGTCACACACAATCCTCCATCAATGATCTCATCACCACCATCAAATGCTTGGAGGGTGAGACAAAGGTTTGTATGGAGCATACCGGCAGATACTATGAGCCGATGGCATCCTGGCTCTCGGCAGCAGGAATTTTCGTCAGCGCCGTCAATCCCTGGCTCATCAAGGATTTTGGAAACGAATCCATTCGCACACCGAAGACGGACAAAGCCGATGCAAAGAAAATTGCACGTTTTGCTCTTGACCGCTGGGCGAAATTGCCGCAATATAGTCGTATGGATGAATTACGAAACCAACTGAAAACCATGAATCGGCAATTCGGCTTCTACATGGATCAGAAGACCGCTATGAAGAACAATCTCATTGCGCTTCTCGACCAGACGTTCCCCGGAGCCAACTGCTTCTTCGACAGCCCTGCCCGCAGTGACGGCAGCCAAAAATGGGTGGATTTTGTCTACACCTACTGGCATGTGGATTGCGTTCGCAGCAAATCCCTTGAAGCCTTCACTGAGCACTATAAAAACTGGTGCAAGCGGAAGGGCTACAATTTCAGTGCCGCCAAGGCAGAAGAAGTCTATCTCGCAGCCGCCGATCTCATCGCTGTATTCCCCAAGGATGACTACACCAAGCTGCTGATCCGTCAGGCCGTTGCCATGCTTAATATTGCCTCCGAAACGGTGGAAACGCTTCGGATTAAGATGGATCAGACGGCGTCTCAGCTCCCAGAGTATCCTGTCGTCATGGAGATGGACGGCGTCGGTGCCACGCTGGGGCCGCAGCTCATTGCTGAGATCGGGGATGTTACTCGCTTTAAGCACAGAGGGGCTCTGACGGCCTTTGCCGGTGTAGATCCTCGTGCGAATGAATCCGGAGATTACAAGCGCGTGAGCAACCCCACGTCGAAGAAAGGCTCGCCTCATCTGCGAAAAACGCTCTTCCAGATCATGGACGGTCTTATCCAGCGTTCTCCTGCAGATAACCCTGTCTATGCCTTCATGGACAAGAAACGAGCACAGGGCAAGCCTTACTACGTCTACATGACTGCCGGAGCCAACAAGTTCTTGCGAATCTACTACGGAAAGGTGAATGCTTACCTGTCTCCAACTGAGGGAGCAGAAGATTCCTAAGCTTATTACCATTCCTTTTCAGGCCAGCGTTCTGCGGTGGCCTTCTTTTCATGCCCGCTTTTCAACCTGCATGGACTTCACATTTTTCTGCAATTTCCTCTTGACTTTTTATTTGCAGACTT
>NZ_JBGUQY010000049.1:0-92269 GCF_045131395.1 Fibrobacter sp.
TTAATCACGTTCGTATAATTGACTTTCCAAGAAATCTCTTGGACCCGTCACTAAGCACATCTCCGATTCCTTCAATCTACTCAACAATCTCTCGGATTGTTGCCGCTCTCGTTTGACTTTCGCCTCTCGTTCGCGGGTGAGGCCAATTATAGAACTTTACGCCGTGTCCGTCAAGGGGTTAAGGCGAAAAATTTTAACTTTTTTTGAAATAACGGGATTCCGCCCGACTTCTCTCCATTCTATCAACATATTATCAACCCACGCCCCGAAGAAAAAACTTTTTATATATTTAAACGACGGAGGAGAAAGGTTTATGGTTAGGAAGATTCAACTCTCTATAGCAGCGGTTTTGCTCGCCGCAGCCTGTTGTCAAGCACAAATGGCCCTAAAAAAGAGCCAAAACGAGAATATTCCCGTTATCAATAAAGAATTCTTAATTTATAGGGGCACAAAAGCCGACGCCCAGATTCAGGAATCTCGCGAAGCACACAAAGACAGCGAAATTCCACCCCAGAGCACGGAATCTAAAATTCACCTCAATGAGCACGAAGTTTCCGCCGTCCAACTGGGGCTATGCATAACGACATCCATACTCAACGGATCTGCCAACTGCAACCTCACGCAGCATGTGACGCACTAAAGGCGCACTAATTGTAGACAAATTATTTTAACGCATTAAAGTTCTATGGTCATGCCACAGCGCATTTGTTCTGCACGGTCGCCAAGGACTTCGTGCAAGATTTCGTAGGCGCGGTTTCCGGTGCAATGTCCGGTATAAATCTTTTGAACATCTAACGCATGCAAGCGTTCGGCAAAGGCTCGCACCACATCGTCTTTGTAGCGGAACAAGTGGAATCCGCCGAGAATCGCATAAATCTTTTTGCCCGGGAACGTGGTTTCGATTTCCTTCACGATATTGTCCGCACCGCCGTGGCTGCAGCTGTTCATGACAAACAGACCCTTGGACGTATTGAACACGAGACTCTGTTCGTGATCAAAACTATCATAGCGGTACACACCGTTTTCTTTGACCGAAAGGTGTGCGGCCTCACCAATGCGTTCAAGGCCCGGAGTCTTGTGGGGCACTAGGTACACGTTGGGAGCAATCTGCATATCGCCTTCGGCAAAGCGGATGCGGTCTGCAAAGCGCTTGAGATAACCCTTATGAATACCGATGTAATAGTGATACGGAATTCGTCCGAATAATTTCCCAGCGTGGTAGCAGTTTTCGCCAGCACCCTTGCGCAAATAGAAAGGTGCGGTCTTATTAAGCGCAAAGAACCTAGCCATGCCATCGCTATGGTCATAATGAGCGTGACTTAAAACGCCCACATCGACTTTAGAAAGATCCACTCCGACAACCGCAGCATTTTTTGAAAACAGGTGCGAGGCTCCCGTATCAAGCAAGTAACGCTTGCCTTCGAATTCGGTGTACACCGACAAGCCCCATTCGCCAAAGAGCTTGCGCCTGCTGTTTGCATCAAAACTTTCAATGTTGTCAATAAGGACCTGAATTTTCATATTGCAAAAGCCGGATTATTCGCAGTCCAGGCAAGTCCATTCAATGACGCCATCGCAGCCGTCTTTTGTGCCGGAAAGGCGTTCGCAGGTATAGCTTTCGATGTCAATCAGGAATCCGAGTTCACCTGCATTCTTGGTGCAGCATCCTTCGCAATCGCTGTCAGCGCACTTGTCGTAAACAGTAGCGTCTATGGAGCGGCCATTCTGGCGCAGCCTAAAGGTTTTAAGCTTGTACTTGCCCCAATCTTTTTCGTGAATGGAAATAATGTTGTGTTGACTGACCCATTCTTCGGTCTGCTGGTCCGGTAAGCCTGCAAAATAGCCCGCCCATTCGCAGCCGTTGTACACCACGCATTCTTCGCTGCCCGGATCCGGCCAAGAAATGTACCATGTCAAGTTCGCCTTGTTCCATACCGTGTCGGCTGCGGTTTCAGCAGCAGAACTTGACTCCAGAACAGCCACTTCGGAACTGCTGGATTCCACCACGTCTACAGAGCTGCTGGATTCAGCAGGGTTCGTTGCAACAGCCGAGCTAGATTCAGTAACCATTGTAGAAGAACTACTCGGTTCTACCGGGTCGCTTGATGTGCTGGAAGTACCACCACAAGCGCTCAGCAAGGCAACCGTCGCGACACACAAAATACCTTTAAGACTCTTCATAGAACCCTCCCTCAAATTAAGCGTTACCCAGTAACTTTCCATCACTGAAGGCATTACCCACACGGCGTTCCATGACGTAGTAACCATGGCCCGCAGAATCGTAGCACACGGGCGCGAGCTTTTCTACAGAGAGCTTACCAGATTCATCCAGTGCGGAATCGTCGACAGATACGTTCACGATTTCGCCGAGCAAAAGTTCAGATTCTTCGTTATAGCTGACGAACTTGCATTCCAATGCCAGCGGGAGTTCTGCAATCAGCGGAGCATCAACGTGAGCACTCTTGACAGAGGTCAAGCCGGAATGAGCAAACTTGTCGGCCACCTTATTGCCCGAGGTGACACCCAGGTAGTCAATGGCCTTAATGTTCTTTTCCGTCGCCATGCTCACGGTAAAAGCCTTGCGGGCCAAAATATTCGGCATGGTCTTGTGACTATGAGCCACATAAATAGCTACCTGGTTCGTGTCGCTGATGGAGCCCCACGCAGCGACCATCGCATTTGTGGAACCATCTTCGTTATAAGTCGCAATCACCAAGGTGGGTTGCGGATACAGATAAGCTTTCACTCCGAGATCTTTACGCATTGTTTGCTCCTTTTAAAATTATCGACCTTCGCGCAGGCGGAATGCCACGCAGGCAATGTCTACCACTCGCGGCAGGCTCATTTCGCGGCTCATACCCTGAGGCAGGTTGCGGAAGCCCACGTTCTGGATTTTTTCATAAAGCTTTTGAATGGTCGCAGCAATAGAATCTGCGCTTGAAGAATCAGACAATTCGGCATTGCTGGCCGCATTCTGCAAAAGATTCAACAGCAGGAATCCGGCACCAAAACGCTGCTGCTTGTCCACAAGCGTATTGAGACGCGAAGTATCGGACACCAGGAATCCGATTTGCAACAAAGTATCTCCAGCCAATTTCACCTTGACCTGGCGCTCGACCGCAGAGGTGGGGCGCACTGATTTTTGCAGAGGCTGCATGTAGGCGGTAAAGGCGCGCTGCGCAACAATGGATTGCTTCGTCGCGACTTCGGCGTTTCTCACTGCGAAGCCGCTTGTTTTAGCGCATTCGGCCTTGTAGTTGGCCATAATCACGATATTGTCAGCGATATCCAGGTAGTCGCCGCAGGCACCTGCCACCAGAATAAAGCTGTAACCTTGAGCCGAGATTTCGCGGATGCGGTCAGTCAAAGGAATTAACGGTTCGCGGTCATCACCCAGGAGCTTGCGCACACGAATGTCGCGAATCAAGAAGTTCACTGCCGAAGAGTCTTCGTCAATGAGGAAGGTGCGGGAACCCGCTTCCATAGCCTCCAACAAATTCGCCGCTTCGCTGGTAGAACCCGAAGCCGAAAGGGTATTGAAATCCTTGGTGGAAACTCCGCCCGGCAAGTCGCGCACGAACATGGACAAATCTGTCCCGCGCACGCTGCGGCCGTCTTCGACTCCTACACGAAGTGCAGATTCATCGATAACGATTCCTTCGCGGCCATCTCCCGGAATATGCGGGTAGACCGAGCGGATCAAGGCCTGCAACAAAGTCGACTTTCCGTGGAAGGCTCCGCCCGTAATCACGGTGATTCCCTTCGGAATTCCCATGCCGCGAATTTCGCGACCGCACACGTTCAAAGACACCGCCATCTGTTCGGGAGCGGTAAACGGCACCGCGCCCTCTAAAGGCATTTCACTCAAGCCCGATGCACGCGGAAGCACCGCCCCATCGGGCACAAAGGCACACAGCCCGCGAGCCTCTAGCTCCGCAAGAATCGCCTTGCGTTCGGCGAGCACGCGGTAATAATCTTGCAAAGCCGATTCATCGGACTTGTTGTAATAAAGACCGGCCGACACTAGGTCCGGCAAAACCATGGTCAAAATTTCGGCAGCGACTTCGGCCTGAATCTTGCGGCCCTCGCCCGGAAGCCTCACCTGCAGGCACGCCCTGAGCTCCCCGTTGTCAATCCACAGGGAATTTCGCACCAGCATCTCGGGTCCAGCCGTATCGAAAACAATGGCTGCATCCTTTTCCGGATACTTTTCCTTGACCAGTCGAGAAAGCTTGCGATGCAGGAAATCACTCAACGCCAGGCGACGTTCAAACTCGCCGCCCCATTCGCCAGCATAGCCAAGCATCGAAAGATTCGCCTTGATGACAACTCTAGAAGCCGGTGCATAGGGGTCGCCCTGCACATGCAAAAATTCTAGCGCAAAATCGCCAAAATCCCATGGTTTATCAGCAAGAGACTTGTAAAGACCGTAATTTTTGCCATTTAAAGTGCGAATTTTCTGGTAAAGGGCTTTCATACATAATGAAAAGTAGTTTTTAATACAGGTTAATAAATAAGGTATCCAAACTTTTTCATAAAAAAAATTTAAATTCCATAAAAACTTTATATTTTTAGAACAAACAAACAGGAGAAATCCATGAAAAAGCTTTACATTTTCGCGCTTTTGGTCGCATTCCTCTTTACCGCCGCTGTCGCTGACGACGATCCACCTCCGCGCGGCAAGGCAGCAACCATCACCATCATCACCAACCCGCCTAACAGCGATGTGTTCCTCGGTGGCGAACCCCTCGGCAAGAGCCCGATCGAAAACGCAAGCGTCAAGTCTGGCCGCCAGACCCTCGTGGTGATCGACCAGGGTTACGAACTGGTGAACCAGCGCGTGAACATTTGGCCGGGTAACGACAAGCGCAACGTGTTCGACTTCGGCACCAAGATTCCTAAGGGCAACATCAAGGTGACCACCATTCCGGGCAAGTGCATCATCTACATTGACGGCGACAATGCCGACAAGACCGACGGTGCAGCACTCACCATCAACAACCTCGACGCCGGTGACCACGTGGTTCGCGCCGAATGCTCCAACCGCAAGTCTGCTGAAGCACTCGTGACCGTGAAGGGCGAAGAAACTGTTGAAGTTACCCTTGACGCTTCAGGCAAGAAGAAGAAATAATCTAGCGAAAGCACTCTCTCTCGAAGGCTAAGCTTACGCTCCCCGGCAAGACCGGAGGGGCGTTTTATTTATATTTAACGCAGCGTCTTTTTTGGAGAAAACATGAAACGCCTAGTTCTTTTTGCAATACTTTCCCTAATTCTTTGTTCTTGCGCAAACAAGGCCATGACCCGTTACGAAACCCTGGCCCCCGTCCTTAAAAAAGAAGGATTTGAAGGCACAATTGCAAAAATCGAAAAGAAAAAAGACGACCTTTACGGCGAAAAGAGCGCCTTCCTTTACCACTTTGACGAAGGCATGCTTTACCATTATGCCGGCAAGAACAAGGAAAGCATCCAGCATTTTGAACAGGCCGAAAAGATCTACGAAGACCTGTACACCAAGTCTGTCACCAACGAAGCCGCAGCCATTGCTACCAACGACAACATCCGCCCCTATAGGGCCCGCCCCTTTGAAGTGCTGATGATGTACCAGTACCAAATTTTGAACTACCTCGCCATCGGTGACTTGGACGGGGCGCTGGTGGAAGTCCGCAGGGCGCAAATCGCCTCGGAAGCCCTTTACCAGAAAGACAAGGAAAAGGTGAACGACAACGGTTGGCTGCGTTACCTGAGCGCCATCGTCTATGAAATGGCCGGCGAAGAAGATGATGCCGCCATCGCCTACCTGAAAGCAGCCAAGGCCTTCGAAGAGGGCAACGTTAAAATGCCCAAGGAAGTCTGGGAATACATCAACGAAAGCCTTACCAAGATGGACCGTGCCGACGACCTGAAGGGTCTCAAGAACGAAACCCTGGCCCAGACTCCCAAGGCCACCGAAGCCCGCGAAAAAGGCCAGGAAATCATCGTGGTGGGTTATGCCGGCCACAGCCCCATCTTGGGCGAAATGTACCTGTCGGGAACTTACGTGAGCGGTACCGCCATGAACCTTACCTATAAGGACGGCAAGACCGGAAACATTGGCTCATTTACCGTATTCGTACCTCCCGTTGCAGGAGCCGGAAGCAACACGTTCCATGTTGGTTTTGCCCTCCCTGAAAAGAAAGAACTCCCTCAGCGTACAAGTCTTTTTAGCGTGAACCTGGACGGGAAAATGCGCGTTTCACCAGAAAAAGTGGCCGACATCGATTCTGAACTCGAACAGAACATGAAGGACGAAAACGCCACCACCATGGTACGCACGGCGACCCGCGTGATACTCCGCACCATCGCCGCCCAAAAGGCCAAATCGGCAACAAACACCGGCAACGGTATCCTAGACCTGGTGAAAAACATCGCTGTGGACGTGGGCCAGAGCCAGCTGGAGCAGGCAGACCTGCGCATTGGCCTGTTCATGCCCAATTCCATCAACGTGACCCGCATCCCGGTAACAGAAGGTAAACACCAAGTCAATGTTTCTGCCTTGGGGGCCCACGGACAGGTCGTCGGGGAATACAAACTGGACAATGTAGTGGTCAAAAAAGGGCAGAAAAAACTGGTTGTCGTTCCTGCGATAGAGTGATTTTAAGTATTTTATGAAAATAATAGTATCCGCTTTTTGAAATATTAATGTAATTTCAAGAGCAAACGTTTTAAGGAGTACTCATGAACTTTAAAGCTTTAATCGCTGCTGGCGCACTGCTCGCCACACAGTCTTTCGCCATTGTTGGCTTAGGCTTCCACTATGCCCCCGGTTTTGGCACCAAGATGAAGGGCATGGACGCACCCGCTCCCGTAACAGAAGACGGTACCGTATTGCTGCAACACGACGGCTTTAGCGGCACGATGCAGGGTTTCGGTTTTAAGGCATGGGTCGACCTGCTCCCGATTATCGACATTGAAGCCACCTTGAACATCCAGTTCGGCTCCTACGATGCCTCCCTGTTCGTCGTAAACCCCGCGGAACCGGACGTCGTTAACGAAGTCCCCCTCGAAATTGAACTGGGTGGCACTCCCTTCGGCAAGGCAAATCCGAAATTCGTTGCCATGACCGGCGACCTTTCCATTACCTACCCCATTACGTTCTTGCCGATTATTCGCCCCTACATCGGTGGCGGTCTTTCTTACCACCTGAACTCTTTCATCCTGAACCAGAAGTTTACCTCCAGCATCATTGACGGCACCACGCAGGAAATGATCAACGTTCTTGCAAACGTCGATCCGAACGATCCGGCCTCTGTCCAGGCAGCCAAGGAAAAGAGCCAGCAGCTCGGCGAAACCATGAAGGAAAAGGTGCAAAAGGCAGCTCTTGACGAAGGCCTGAACACCAGCATCGGTGGCCACATCCTGGTGGGTCTCCGCGCCAAGCTTCCCATTATTCCGATTGCCGCCTACGGCAACTTCAAGTACTACATCGGTGGTGACTATCCGAGCGAAATCGACGCCGGCAACATGACCGTTGAACTCGGTGTCGGACTTGCTATTTAATAACAACTCTAGGTAAAATAAATGACGACTGAAAATACTAGCACTACAAAAATTCTTATCATCGAAGATGAAATTGCCATTGCAGAAGGCTTGATTGACCTCTGCAAGCTGAACGGATACAACGTCAAGCACTGCGCCGATGGCGAAAGCGGCCTTGCCGAAGCCCTCACCAAGCAGTACAACCTGGTTCTTCTGGACTTGATGCTCCCGGGCATGGACGGTTTCACCGTTTGCGACAAGATCCGCGAACAGGACAAGAGCCTCCCGATTATCATCCTTTCTGCTAAGAATGCCGATGACGACATCATCAACGGACTCAAGTACGGCGCCGACGACTACATCCCGAAGCCGTTCTCTGTCCCGATGCTTTTGGCTCGTATCGATGCAGTGCTCCGCCGTAGCCGTCAGACTATGGAAAACGAAGGCAAGCTCGTTGCCGGCAGCCTGCGCGTGAACTTCCGCGAATACACCGGCACCCGTGGTACCGAAGAACTGGCCTTTACCCGCAAGGAAATCGAAATCCTCGAATACCTGTGGCGCAACCGCGACCACGCCGTTCCCCGTTCCGAACTGCTCCGCAAGGTCTGGGGTTACGAAAATGCAGACTCCGTGGACACCCGCACCGTGGATATCCACATTACCAAGCTCCGCAAGAAAATCGAAGACGATCCCTCGCATCCGAAACTCTTGGTGACTTTCCGCGGTGAAGGCTACCAGATGCGTTCTGCACCCGAATGCGACAAGTAAAGCTTAAAGAAGCACTTTCGTACATTAAGAAGCACCAGGCAATCATCACCGAACGCCTGGTGTTTGTTTCCATTTTCTTGGTCATCGCAATTCCCCTGACCATCTTGTTCATCAAGACTTACGAGCAGTCCGCTGCCCTGGAAGAAAAGAAAATAGAAGAACGGATCGACGCCGCTTACGAAAGTCTTCGTCTGCGCCTATCGTCGGACTTTAATATTGAAAACAGCCGTTCCTACAAGGACTACGGTATCTTGAACTCCATTACGGTGATTGGCGGCAACAGCCGACTCTTCTCGGAGTTCTTCTCGTTCCCGGATTCCAGCGGCCCTTACTGCGACTTCGACTCGCTGTATCGGCAGTGCCGCAAGGGCTTGCTCGGGCATTTCCAGATTTCCCATAGCGGAGAACTCTTGACGCCCTTCTACCCCGACACCAGCACCGGTATCGGAAAGTCCATGTGGGACAACTTCTCCTTCGACGACCAGGAACAGCGCAAGAAAACCCGCGACCTGATCCAGTACCTGCTTATAAAGCTGGACATTCGAAACGGACTTCCCAAGCGCACGGTGCAGACCGTAGACTCTACCGAAGCCATCGACCAGCTTTATGACGAAATTCCGGACTTGCAGATTCCTACCCGCGTAGAGCTCACTTCTGAAGAAGAAGCCCTGACCTACATGGCGGAAACCGCCAAGAACGATACCACCATCGCCCCGGACATTCCCGTATTTACCGGTAGCAACACCAACGTTAACATTACCGACCTGAAGATTCGGATGACGTCGGACTACATCGTGTTCTTCCGTACGATTTATATCGGCATGCTTCCGATTGTGCAGGGTTTCGTGGTAGACAAGTCGATTTACCTGAACTACATGACCCAGGAAGAACAGCTGGCCTACGCCAAGCTGCCCTACGCCATCGAGCTGGTCTACGAAGATACTATTCTCCTGACCATCGGCAAGAACAACGCCGAATACGAACTGAGAACCAAGCGGCCGTTGCCGCCGCCCTACGACAAGATTGTCTTCAAGATGTACTCCAGCGAAATCAGCGGATCTGCAGACTTGACCATTCTGTTTAGTGGCCTGATTCTCCTGATCGTTGTTGCAGTCTGCCTGATTACCATTTACCGCTTCACCCAAAGCAAGGTGGCCCTCGCCGCCAAGCGTCAGGACTTTGTTTCTGCCATTACCCACGAACTCAAGACCCCGCTGACAGCCATCAAGATGTACGCGGAACTCTTGCAGAATTCCTGGGTGGCAAGCGAAGAAAAGAAGCAACGTTATTACGGACAAATTGCAAGCGAAGCTGACCGACTCTCTCGCCTGATCCAGAACGTTCTTAACTTGTCTAAACTCGATGGCAACCGCTGGAACGTGCAGCTCCGCAAGGAACGTCCGAAGGCCGTCCTTGACGACTTCATCGCTACTTACAGCAAGAACATCGAAAAGCAGGGATTCGAACTTACGGTTTCTACAGACACCGATGCAGACAACGTGGCGCTCCTGATCGACCGCGACGCCGTGATGCAAATTCTGATGAACCTGGTAGACAACTCCCTCAAGTTCTCAAAGAACGCAAGCTACAAGATGATCAGCATCGAGCTGCGCGTGAACAACGGCGACATGTACCTTGCCGTTCGCGACTACGGCCCCGGTATTCCGGCATCTGAAATGAAGAAGGTGTTCCAGGAATTCTACCGCGTAGAAAACGAAATGACTCGTTCTACAAGCGGTACGGGTATCGGTCTTTCCATGGTGAAAAAACTTTGTACGCTCACCAACATGAAAATCGAAATCGAGAATGCTGGTCCGGGTCTTAGAACAAAAATTCACTTCCCGCCGCTCGATATTCTAGCGTCTTAATCGACAGTTATCAGCTTTTTTCGAATGCCGGATTTACAAATCCGGCATTTTATTTTACACTATTTGTTTTTCGTACAATCAAGCATCTTTAATTGTTTTAAGTAACAATTATCTAAACTAAATTATACTTCTACCCCTCCTATTTTTTAGTATTTTTAGGACGCCTAGATGTATTCTAAAGGCAATACGAGGAGCATGCCATGACTCAAGAAGACATTCTAAATAATCCGGAAAAATATGACCTTTCCATCGAGACTGTTGGTAAAGGAACATTGAAATCTCCCATGAAGGGAGTTCCGTTTGTGTCGGAGTCTGATCGAGTAAGCCTTACAGCGGACGTCGCCCGTATCAAGGATTTTTGCGAACGCGGCATGGCAATCCCGTCGCTGGAAGCGGCCGGCCCTCGCGAAACGATTTTCCACGACCCCGCCTGGACACGTGCAGGCATCGTGACCTGCGGCGGCCTCTGCCCCGGTCTTAACAACGTGATCAAGGGTCTTGTTCAGGTGCTGTGGTTCGACTACGGCGTACGAAACATTTTCGGCATTCCCTACGGCTATCGCGGTCTGAACCCGGCCTACGGTTATTCCCCGATGATCTTGAACCCCGATGTAGTTGACGCCATTCAGGAAGACGGCGGCACCATTCTGGGTAGCTCTCGCGGAAACCAGGATGCCAAGGTCATGGTCGACACCCTGATGCGCCTCAACATCAACGTGCTGTTCTGCATCGGCGGTGACGGCACGCTCCGTGGCGCCCACGATATCGCCGAAGAAATCAAGAAGCGCCACCAGCCCATTTCGGTGATCGGCATTCCGAAGACCATCGACAACGACTTAAATTTGATTGACCGCACCTTCGGTTTCGAAACCGCAGTGCTCTCCGCTACCGACGTCATTACCAGCGCCCACAACGAGGCTAACGGAGCCTTTAACGGACTCGGCCTCGTAAAGCTGATGGGTCGCGATTCCGGCTTTATTGCCGCTTACGCAGCACTCGCTACCACGGTGGTAAACATTTGCCTGGTACCCGAAGTGCCCTTTACCTTGGACGGTCTTTTCAAGGCCCTCGAAAGCCGCTATAGCAGCGGCAAGACCCATGCCGTGGTGACTGTGGCCGAAGGCGCCGGACAGGAACTGTTCAAGGACCAGCCCGAACGCAGGGACGCCAGCGGTAACATCTTGAAAAACGACATTGGTGAATTCCTGACGCGCAAAATCAAGGAACACTTCGACAAGATTGGCAAAGAAGTGAACATCAAGTACTTCGACCCGAGCTACATGGTGCGTAGCATTCCGGCTCAAGGAACCGACGCTATTTTCTGCTTCCAGCTTGCTGAAGCCGCCGTACACGCCGGCATGGCTGGCAAGACCGACATGGTCGTGGGCAGCATGAACAACGCCTTCTCGCACGTGCCTATTGAATATGCCGTCAGCGAACGCAAGAAGATTAACCCGAACGGTGCGCTGTGGCACGCCGTTCTCGGAATCACACGTCAGCAGGATTACTTCTCCGGTAAGGGGAAGGGGAAGTAACCCTTAGCAGCATTCTGGACTTTGGCGTATTGCGCCAAAGTCGAGGAATCAACTGTCTGGACAAACAAAGAGGAAACAAAAAGCAATGCTCAAGCAAGAAGACAAGGTGTTAATTCGCACTGCACTTATGGAATATCGCTATCTTTTATTCAAGACCTACCACGGCACCGACGACGAGAAAACCCGGATTGCCCAGGTGAACAAGGTCCTGCAAAGCTGGAAAGTGTAGTTTCAACTGAAGGGGAAAATGAAAAAGTTCTTGACAACATTGCTGACGCTTGCATTATGCGGAATAAGCCCTGCGAACGAGGATCTTCGCACCGCGGATTCCTGCTACGCCGCCCGAGCGGAACGTGCCGTTGGCGACAAGGCTAATGCCAAGAATGCAAAGCTCATGATCGAAAGCTATCACAAGGCCATGAGCGACCCCGCTGTCGAAGAACGAGCCACCGAAGGCTATGTCAAAAGCTTGTTTTTCTCGTTCCGGTTTGTGCACTTCGAAAAGCACCAGCGCAAGGCAAAACTGGACAGTCTGAAAACTATAAGCGAAGCCGCCTACCAGAAATTCCCAAAGAATAGGGAAATCGCTCATGTGTACGCTAGCGCCCTTTCCATGTGGGGCAACGAGCGCGGCGCCCTTACCTCTGTTAAAGAAGGGGTGGCGACAACCGTACGCGACGTAGCCATTATGGCCGAAGACTACCAGGTGCTAGGGCGAGCCCACTTTGTGCTGCCCTACGTGCCGCTGGTACTCTCATGGCCAGACAAGAAACTAGCCGACAAGTACCTGAGCCTCGCTCTCGAAAAGAACCCGAGAGATTTGTACAACTATTATTTTTTGGCAGAACTACGCTTTGACCAAAAACGCTACGCAGACGCACTAAACATCATCGACCGTGGCCTTTCCCGAGGAGTGCGCACCAACTTCTTCCTAGAAGACAAGCGCGGCCGCTGGCAGCTCAAGGAACTGCAGAAAAAAATCAACGCCAAGCTCGACAAGAAATAGGCAAATAAAAAAAGCCCTTAATGCAAGAAGGCCGCACCACCCAAGGTGCGGCCTTCTTTTTGCCGAGAGAGAGATAAACGGTTTAGAACTAGGCTTTACAGACCGAGGTCGATCGCGTTGGCCTTGCCGCGACGCACGCCCCACAGGAAGTCCTGGGTGCGGTTGACAATGGTCTTGCTTCCAACCTTGATGCGGTATTCAAGTCTTGCGATGTACACGCCGGTAGATGCAAGTCTGCCGTTCTTGGCGCGCATGTTCCAGGCGAGGAACAGCTTGCCGTTGTTATCGAGGCAGGTGCCCTGGCCGTTGTTCTTAAATACGGCGTCGTTACAAGTAATGGTATTGGAATTGCTGTTGACGAACTCGCCAAGGCTAGAGTAGTACGTAGCCTGGTAGTAGAGCTGCGTGGTTTCAGCAAGTTCTTGCACAATCTGCTTGATGTCCGATTCCTGACCGCTCTTAAACTTGCGGAGATTTTCTTGCGTCAATATCCCGTTCTTGTAGGCATCGACGACAATCGGGTCTAGGCCGTATTTATCTTCCGCATCGCCAATGGACATGCCGGCTTGGATTTCGGCAAAGATCTGTTCGATGGTGACCTTGCGCGTGGAATCGTCAGCATCGGTGTAGGTGCCCTGCAGCGCCTTCGAAATTTCCGTAATCTCGTTTTCCACCAGTTCTGCCATATTCAGGTCGCCCAAGAAGTGGCCCTGCGTTCCATAGACTGCTGCGGCCTGTTCCGCGGTAAGAACCGAGGGATCCTGGATAATTCTAGGAACGGTAGCTTCTTCGCTGCGGACAATTTCCCTTGCGTTATTGAATCCCGGAGAAGACGGATCCAGGGTTACGACACCAGGACTTGTGACATTCACCTTCTGTTCACCGGTGATGCGCACCCAGGGGTTGTTCACGTGGGCAGGCACATTCAACAGGTCATAGGCGATAGTAACCATCGGGGGCGGAGTAAAGCGAACGGAGTCACCCACAGCCGGAATAAAGTCTTGGTCGGAACCCTTCGGGAAAATCAGCTTCCACTGGTTAGGTTCTTCGATAGAAATATCGCTGGCTGCCTTTACTGCAGTGCTCATGATTCCGTTTTTCCACACATGGAAACTGAACAGGTCGGAAATCTTCTCGTCGTCAAGAATTCCTTCGCTGAAAGTCAAAAGGAGCTGCGTGTTACCGTCGCGCATGTAAGATACTTCTGCTTCGGTAACGACAGGGCCGATTCGATCCTGGAGCTGGCCTTCGGCCGGGAAGAAGGACTTGTGGCCGTTATCGATGTAGGTGTACCAGACCTTGATTTGTCCAGTATAGGGCTTGTCGATACCACCTGTAAAGATCGAGGTTCCAAAGCCGCTACCCTTAGCGACAATAGACGCCTCGGTAGAACCTTCACGGTAAACAGTTTCGTAGGCGGTATTGAACATCGTACCGAAGGTGAACTTGGCAGAGTCCAGAGAATTCTTTCCGCCCAATTTTCCGTCAAAATTGATCCAGATACTGTCGCCTCGGCCATCGCCATCGCGGTCATAGATGTAAGCTGCCAGGATTTGCGGTACGGGAGGCAGGGCAAAGTCAATCCCGCTCCAAGTGGCGGTATTGGCAGAGGTCTGTCCCTTGACATAGAGAATGCCACCCCACACTTCGCCAACAGCCTTCACGTAGAAAGACGTCTTTCCGTTTACAAGCTGAATTTCGGTAATGGGATTTCCGAGAGAGTCACAAGGAATCAAGGCAGGGTCATTCGTGGAAGGATAAACGATATCGCTCTTGTTGGCCCAGTCATCATTATACTGCACATACACCTTGTAGGACTGTCCCACCCACATGGTGTCTTTTTTCATGTTGAGCTGGTAAACATCGCTCTTGACCGTTTCACCAAGGACTTCTCCATTTTCCTTGGTATAAACAAGATTCGAACCAGGATAGTCGCCCACCACAAAGTAGACATCCTTGTGCTGGGAATTGTCGGACTTGAGGGTCACGCGAATAAAGTAGGTTCCCGGAGCAAGGCCACGATTTTTCTTGATGTCTTCCTTGTTCACGTCAAAGCCATCAAAAGTGCTGTTGATGATAATGCCACCGAACCAAACGCCTGCAGAATCAAGTTCCACGCCGTCTTCAGGCAGGTTTCCGCCAAAGAGGGTGAATACGGATTCGCCGCGTTCAAGAGTAAGTTCCGTCTCTCCATTTCCGAAATCACAGGCGAGTTTGCTCTTGCGGACTCTCTGCCAGATTTCTCTGCCAATCACATTGGCATCATCCGAAGAATTCTTGAGCAAGATGCTTGCTTCGGTCTTGAGGTCGATGGAAGTATGCATGCGGAAGTTCGAGGAACTGGTATGACGTTCGGCGTAGAAGATATGGAAGTTGTAGGTCTGGCCTTCGACAAGCTTATCGGCAGGGTTGTTCTGGCCAATTGTATCCAAGTCTACCGAGCCGGCAACCTGTCTATGCTGACCGCCAATGTCCACCACCAGTTTATTGTTGATGAACACCCATACGTCATCGTCGCCATAGAAGTCGAAGTATTGACCCGGCACGTATTCGAAGGTGGCCTGGATCTTCATGGTAAAGCCGAAGTTATGGTTGCTGTTGTCCTTGCCGCCTCTTAACTGGTCGTAATACGGGTTGGGAACAGTTCCTGCTTCGTCAAGGTATTTGAAATCGTCCAGAAGGAACATACCGCCCTTGTTGGCTTCGTTACCCTTGGAAATAGCGTCGTTGGAGACTTCGGCCAGCCAGAATCCATCATCGTCCATGGAAATGTAAAGGTCGCGGCAAGTCATGTTGGTCAACTTGTTGCCCTGGGCATCCACACCCAGAGATTCCGGGAGGAACCAGTAATCCAAATGGTCGGTAATATTGCAGTTTTCCGGGAAGGTCGCAGAGCGTACAGGCACCCCGTTAGGGCCGAGGTTCACTTCCACCATGCCGTCCATGGATCCCCTGGTATTGTTGCTGCCGCCACATCCGCCAGAACCGAAGTCCGCATTGGTGCCATATTCGGGGCTACCGTTACCATTTACGCCATCGCCCTTGTTACCATGCAACCAGTCAAACATCATAACCGGGAGCTTTTTCAAGGGGCAATCGCCCAGAATGCCTGCAGGGCGCTGGGAATAAACTTCGGGAGCGCCTTCCTGGTTGCCCTTGACCCAAATGGTATCGCTAAGGGCAGCTACAGAGTCGAGACTGATTTCTTCGCTAGAAAGGGTCGGCTTAACTTTGGTAAGTCCTGTCGCACCGACATAGTTGCCGCCAATAGTCTGCTTGAAGAAAACAGTGAACCCTTCGCTAGGAGCATTGACGGCCCTGCTCGTGACAAACCATCCGCAGTATTTTTCCATAGCGGACATTTTCGTGGAATCGCCATCCAGGAACAAAAGGGCGTTGGTGTTTGTCCAAGGAGTGAAGAAGGCTATATACTTTCTGCCGTTTGTGGTGGGGTTTCCTGGATTGTCTCCCGGTCCGCCGGGATTGTCACCAGGTTCATCTCCCGGATTCTGCGGACCCCAGGGATTTGCCGGACCATCGTTTTGACCGGCGATAGCTGCGGTCATCCTATTTTGATTATTAATAGAAATGGTAACGTCTGCGGACGTTGTTTCCTTGAACAGATTTGCCGAAGTTACGTAAGTAGTTGGATTTTGATTCGTAGAAGCACATCTATCACTAGTGTAGAAATCGATGCGGTAATTGGTAACATCTTCTGCTTCGAAAGAAATGCCACCTTCGGGAACTGCAGTACAGGTAACCACATTCGTGTTCTGCTGTCCCGGCCTTTGCGATTGAATTCTTATTCTATAGTAAAGAGGCCTATCAGTCTCGTTTGTAATATTGATAGAATAGACCGCAGACATCGCCGCAGTCGCAAACAAAGCGAGCAAACTGGTTGCTCTCTTAAAAAAATCGCACCTCATCCACATCTCCTAGGGGCAAAAGCCCATATATATAAGCACTTATAATGTTTCGTATTAGAAATAAATTTTTTTTCAAAAAAAATCAACACGGCACTATGAAAATGCCGTTAATTATGATTAACAATTGTGTAAAATTCGTGTTTTTTTGGGAATTTTCCCCAGGTATGGGGTAAAATCTCCCAAAAATTTGGACTACAGACCTAAATCAACAGCGTTGATCTGGCCCCTACGCACGCCCCACAAGAAGTCCTGGGTGCGGTCGATAATGACCTTGGTGTTGACCTTGACACGGAATATGAGGCGGGCAATGTATACGCCAGTCGACGCCAATCGACCCTTATTGGTACGCATATTCCATGCCAGGAACAGACGACCATCACTATCGAGACAGTTCTGCTTACCGCCTTCCTTGAAGATGTCGTCGTTACAGGTAATGGTTCCCGAATGACGGTTGACGTAGTGACCCAGGCTGGAATAGTAGAACGCTTCGTAACGCAGTTCGGTCCTGTCGGCAACGGCGCTAACAATCTTCTGGATATCTGCCGGAGTTCCTCTCTGGTAGTATTGCAGGTTTTCGCTAGTCAAAAGTCCGTTTTCATAGGCGTCCACGATGACTTCGCTTAAGCCGAACATATCCTCGGCTTCACTGATCGACATCACACCTGTTTCCACAGACTTGAGGATTTCTTCGAGAGTGTAGGATCTGGCCGGAACACCGGTTTCTTCTTCGGCCTCTTCTTCATCCTTCTTTTTATAGGTCGACTTCGTGGGATCCTGTACGGCCTTTACGATTTCGGCAATTTCATTTTCCACAAGTTCGGCCATGTCCAAATCACCCAGGTAATGGCCTTGGGTGCCATATATTGCAGCCACCTGGTCTGCCGACATGGAAGTTTCGGTTGTAACGAGCTTGGGAACGGTGGCGTCCTTACTTTGGATAATGACGCGTGCGCTGTCAAAGGCATCTGCTTCGGTAGAAAGGCTTACGACCTTCGGGCTCGTGACAGTGACCTTCTGTTCGCCAGTAATGCGTACCCAGGGGTTGTTTTCATGGGGGCCCACATCAACAAGGTCGAGGGCCATTCCCAACTGTGACGGCGGCATAAAGCGCACGGAATCGCCTACGGCAGGAACAACGTCTGTTTCCAGCGCCTTCGGGAAAATCATTTTCCACTGGTTTGCCGGAGAGGTCGAGAAGTCGCTTGCGCTCTTGATGATGGAATCCTGCCTACTGTTTTTCCAGCAATGGAATCGGAACAGTTCGCTGTTGGCGTCCGTATCGTTAATACCTTCGCTAAAGTCGAGCGTCAGCTGGGTGTTTCCATCCTTGAGGTACTTGACTTCGGCAGCGACAATTACGGGGCCCACCTTGTCCGTGAGGGAACCGTCTACAGGGAATACGGAAGTCTTTCCAGTAGAATCAGTATAGGTGTACCAAATGGCGATATTGCCGGAGTAAGGCTCCGTGGCGCCGCCGGTAAAGATTTCGGTGCTAAAGCCGTCACCCGCTGCGGTTACAGAAATGCTGTCATCGCCCACTTTATAGGGGTTGGCCCTATAGGCAACCTTGTTGGCTTTGTAATTCTTGTCGAAGGTATCTTCAAAAAGGAACTTGACAGAATCGACAACACTGCGTGCGTCAATGGGCTTGTTTAGCTTAATCCAGATACTGTCGGCGCGGCCATCACCCGTATGGTCAAAAATGTAGGCGGTTTCGATTTGCGGAACAGGGGGAACCTTGATATTGATTTTGGTCCAATGGATATCCTTGTTCTTGGCACCAGCGGTGCTAAGGGTAAGCGTTCCGTTAATGACTTCGTCGGTCGCCTTGATGAAGAAGCTTGCGCGGCCTTCCATCAAGATGACATCGGTAATGGGGTTACCCATGGAGTCGCAGGCCACCAGGTTCGGCGTAGAGGTGGTAACCTTGACGGAAATACCACTATAGATGCTAGCCCATTCTTCAGCGTACATGACGTACACGGGGTAAGACCTTCCGGCCCACATGGTTTCGCTCTTGTCCAGGTTAATGGGCAAGGTGTCGCTGGAAATGTCGCGGCTCAACGAATCGCCAAAGGCGCTCCAGTATTCCGTAAAGTTCAGCGTATCCTGTGTTTCGAAGTCTACGATAAAGTAAGTGGAATCCTTGACACTTGCAAAGGCCAGGTTCGGCAATTCATAGGGATCGATGGTAAAGGGAATATCCTTGTATTCGTCCGGGTTGCTCTTGAGGCGTACGCGAATGTAGTAGTTGCCGGGGGGCAGAGCCTGGGCCTTGGTAATGGCCTTCACATCAATGGTCACCGAAGTAAAGTCGTTGGTTACGGTAATGCCGCTATAATAGGCGGAATCCAGCGTCCTGAGGGCGATGCCGTTCTTGTCGAGGCTCTTTCCGTAAAGGGTAAAGTTGGAGGGACCGGGTTCGGTGTGCTGCTTTTCGGGGCTTGCAGAGAAATCGCAAGCAAGAGCCGTTTCGCGAACAATCTGCCAGACGTCCTTGATAATCAGTTTCGGATCATCGGATCTGTCGGTCAAGAACATGCTTGCTTCAGCCTTCAGGTCCATGGAAGTGCGCATCTTGAAGTTCGATTCCACCTTGTGACGTTCGGCGTAGAAGATGTGGAAGGGATAAGTTTCGCCTTCGGTCAGTCCCAACTTGTCCAGGTCCACATGGCCTTCGGCTGCATGGTGCTGACCACCGATATCCACCACCAGCTTGTTGTTGATGAACACCCACACGTCGTCATCACCCAGGAATTCGAAATACTGGCCCTTCACGTATTCGAACTGGGCCTGAATTTTCATGGTGAAGCCGTAATTGTGCGTACCCATTTCGATACTGTCTTGGCTGCCATCCTTAACAGCAACCTTTCCACCATTGATATTGTCGAACATGGGGTTCAAAACGGTCTTGGCGGAATCCAGATACTGGAAGTCATCCAAGAAGAACAGGCCTCTTTCCGGGCTCTCTTTATTCTTTTGACCAAGCCAGAAACCGTCATCGGTAAGAGTCAGTTCCAGGTCGCGGCAAGTGGCATTGGTGTAGCTCTTACCGGCAGCATCGGTGGCAATGACTTCGGGCACAAACCAGTTGCCTAGGTGTTCGGTTGTCTTACAGGCGCTGGGGAAGTCTGCAGCGGGAACAGGCACTCCATTGGGACCCAGTTCTTCTTCCACCATGCCTTTCATGTAGCCGGTGTTGTTGTCAGCACGGGCGTTGCTACCTTTGCATCCGCCTGTTCCGAAGTCCTGGCTTGTAGTACCGGCTTGAGCAGTAATGTTTTCTTCGTCGCTACCGGTGCCATGCAGCCAGTCGAACATCATGACCGGGAGTTTCTTGATGGGACAGTCACCCAGTTCACCTGGGTATTCCGTGTAAAGTTCAGGTTCGCTATACTTGGAACCGACAATCCAGACCGTGTCGGAAAGGGTAAGCACAGAATCGAGTCTGATTTCTTGTTCCACAGGAATTGGTTCTTTGGAAAGACCTTCGGCACCGATGTAGGTTTCGCCGATGGTTTGCTTGAAATACACAAAGGCATCCTTCGGGGTCAGTACGGCACGGTATTCGAACCAACCGCAATAGGGGCTCCCTACCGGAGTCGTGTAGTCGTTTTTGCCGTTCAACGCAATGACGACACCCGTGTTGTTCCAGGGTGCGAGGAAGCGGATTGTCTTTTTAGCAGGTTCTACGATAACCGGCTTTGTCGTGGAAGGATCGCTTAACGTTCCATCGGGATTGATTTGGAACCAGACTTCAAAAACCTGTTGGCTGTCGACACCGTTTTTGTATTCGGGGAAAAGTTCCGAAAGGAATGGCTCATGACCTACATTCAGGTATGATGCACAGGAATCCTTGCCTTCGACGCAGAAAGAACCGAATCGCAGCTGGCGAACGTCCTCTCTACCCTGTCGGTCTGAACCTTCAAGGCGTTCCTGCGTAAAACAGACGGTGAAAGTTCCATCGTCTTCCTTGCTCAGTTGCCTGTACTTGAAATTCGCTTCGTTATCTGCGTAGTAAAGGTTGTTGCCATCGTAAATTACATGGGCTATGGCTACACAGTCCTGCGCAAAGGTGTTTACTACTAAAAGGGTAAGGAATAAAACCAAACCCCGGAAAAAGTTTTTGCACTTCATCCGCTCTCTCCATGAAAGTCCCACACACAAGACAACCGATGTAAAAAATAGGTTATTTTACGAATTTCATCTGCAAATATTACTTTACTGTGTGGGCATTTTGTAAGTTTTTGAAGGATTCAAGGCAAAATAGTCTTTTTTCCCCCTTTTTATGTAGCAAAAAGGGGGCCTTCGGGGTGTCAAAATCCTAATTTTTAAAGCGAAATTTAAAATCAACAGGAGTTTTTTATGAATCGAGTGTATCTGGTCGCCTCCGCCAATATGGAAGCCAAAGTCAAGGAAGTCATGGACGCCGTAGCCGCCGCCGGCTTGATTGCCGCCGCCTACAAGCCCTGCGTGAACGGTGCCGAAGCCGCCAAGGAACTCAAGGCCCACAATTCCGCCGTGCTCATGGAAAAGATCGCAGCCGATTTCCTTTCCCAGGACTTTGATTCCGTCGACGCCGTGGTAGTCGAAGGCGCCCAGGGCATGAGCGACGTGATGGCCCAGAAGTATAACGATTCCTTGGCCACCGCCCTCGACGCCAAGATTTATTCCGACAGCGAAGACGCCGACCTGTTCTGCCCCAAGCGCCTGCTCGCCTGCTGCAAGTGCCTCGCCAAGGATTTGGCTGAAGCCCCTGCAGAACGCAAGACCAGCCAGGCCATGTTCCGCGCCGGCCTCTTGCTCAAGGCTTCCAAGGCCAAGAAGCGTATCGTGCTCCCCGAAGGTTCTGAACCGCGTACCGTACAGGCCGCCAAGCTGGTGATTGACCGCAAGATTGCAGTGCCCGTGCTCATCGGCAAGAAGGACGAAATCTTCGCCGTGGCCAAGGAACAGGGTGTCGCTCTCCCGGCTGACATTGAAATTATCGAACCGAGCGCCGAACTCGCCGAAAAGTACGTGCCGACTCTCGTGGAACTCCGCAAGTCCAAGGGCATGACCGAAGACCAGGCTCGCGCCGCTCTCGCCGACAACGTGATGCTTGGCACCATGATGCTCAAGATGGGCGAAGTGGACGGCCTCGTCTCTGGCGCAATACATTCTACCGCCGACACGCTCCGCCCGGCTCTCCAGGTGATCAAGTGCGCTCCGGGCGTGAAGTCCGTAAGCTCCGTGTTCTTCATGTGCATGCCGGACAAGACTTACATCTACGGCGACTGCGCCATTAACCTGAACCCGACCGCCGAAGAACTCGCCGGCATCGCTCAGCAGTGCGACGACACCGCCAAGGCCTTCGGCCTGCCGAGCCGCGTCGCCATGCTCAGCTACAGCACCATGAACAGCGGCAAGGGCCCGGACGCCGACCTGGTTCGCGAAGCGACCGCCCTCGTGAAGGCCGCCCGCCCCGAAATGCTCGTTGATGGCCCGCTCCAGTACGACGCCGCTACTACCCCGAGCGTCGGTTCCCTCAAGGCCCCGGGCAGCACCGTGGCTGGCAAGGCTACCGTGTTCGTGTTCCCGAGCCTCTCTGCCGGTAACATCGGCTACAAGGCAGTGCAGCGCAGCGCCCATGGCACAATCGCTATTGGCCCGATGTTGCAGGGTTTGGCCAAGCCGGTGAACGACCTGAGCCGCGGCGCTCTTGTGGAAGACATCGTCTACACGATTGCCCTCACCGCTGTGCAGGCCGGTTAACTATAAAGACCGCTCGGCTCTATCGCATTCATAAAAATGTGATATTGCCTCGCTCTCGCAATCGCGACCCGTTAACACCGGGTCGCTTTTTGCTCACGGTAAGACCGCTCGGCACAACCGCAAAAAAAATTAGACGACCCGTTTTATTTGCTCAACAAGTTGCTGAGTAAATTTCATACAAATTAACTATTTGACATAAAAGAAACAAGGCCGCTCGGTTGAGCGGTCTTGTTTAATTGTAGTTTCCGGATCAAGCCCGGAATGACGAATGGATTACACGAACTTGTAGAGGTCAGTAATGTCTTCGTTGTTCTTGTCGTAGAACCAGAACTGGTTGATGTGGGCGTGTTCGTCTTCCACCAAACTGATGCTCATGCCATGCTTGTATTCCAAGTAGTTGAACATACGGTTGTGGTCCTTGCAGAGCACGTCGATCACCTGAGCGCTTACCACGAGGGTCACTTCGCGGAGCTTGCCCTTTGCCTTGGCGCGAGCCATCCAGCGGTCAATCATGCCGAGGGTGGATTCGAGCGTTGCAATACGGCCATCGCCATCGCACACCGGGCAGCGTTCAGTCTTTTCGGTCATCAGGTTCACGCGGACGCGCTTACGGGTGACTTCCATGAGGCCAAACTGGCTGATGGGAGCGGGGCTAATGGGGGCCTTGTCGCGACGGATTGCCTTGCGGAATTCGTTGTAGACGGTTTCGTTGTCGGCCTCGGATTCCATATCGATGAAGTCGATAATGATAAGGCCGCCCACGTCACGCAGGCGCAGCTGCTTGGCAATTTCATAGCAGGCATCGATATTCGTTTCGAGAATGATCTTTGCCTGGTCCTTGCCGTGAACCTTCGGACCCGTGTTCACGTCGATGGACACGAGGGCTTCGGTCTGTTCGATCACCAGGTTTCCTCCGCGCGGGAGCGGTACCTGGCGCTGCAGGGAGCGAGCGTAGTCGTTTTCAATCTTGAAGTATTCGAACAGGCTTTCGTTGGAGCTCCAGAGCTTCACCTTGTCGAGCTTGTCCGGCGAGAGCACCTTGAGGTATTCGCGCAGGGCGAAGTATTCGTCGCGGTTGTCGATATACACGTAGTCGGTGTTATCGCTGAAGTATTCGCGAACGGTCTGTTCAATGGAATCGGATTCTTCGTAGATGCAGGTTTCGGCAGGCTGGTTTTCGAAGTTGTACTTCGTCTGTTCCCACTTGCTTTCGAGTTCGCGCATCTGCTTGTTGATTTCGAATTCGGATTCGTTCAAGCCGTTGGTGCGGACGATATACCCCACATCGCGACCCTTGAGGCGGCGGACCACCTTCTTGAATTCGCGACGCTTGGCCGGATCGCGTTCACGCTTGGAGACACCAATGAAGTTGGTGCCCGGCATGCACACCAGGAAACGGCCTGCAAAACTCAGGTGAGTGGTCAGACGAGCACCCTTGGTGCTAATCGGTTCCTTGACCACCTGAACCATAATTTCTTGACCTTCTTGCAGAATTTCGTCAATGGAGACTTCCTTGGAAGAACCACCTTCGTCATCGTCATCACCATATTCGCGACGGAGAAGTTCGTTTCTGTCCATGGCGTCTTCTTGATGCAAAAAGCCTGCCTTTTCGAGGCCAATATCAATGAACGCAGCCTTGAGTGCCGGAAGCACCTTCTGGACCACGCCCTTATAAATATTGCCCAGAACTCGGTTAGAAGACACGCCCTCTACGACAAGTTCAACGAGTTCGCCGTCTTCCATGATGGCGATACGTTTTTCGTAAGGGGTCTTACTAATCAAGATTCCGCGCTTGCACTTATTTGCCATTAAAGCTCCTAAAAGTAAGCAAAACTTGTTGGTCGTCCCTAAGAAGCTTTCCAAAAGTATGGAGTGCTTCCGAACCCACGGGCTTCTTTTACGGAAAGTACCGCATTTCCACGCCGTAAAGTCTAGGGAACATAAATATAATAAGTCCATATTCAAAAACCGGATTTCAAAAAATGAAATAAGGCGAAAATGAACCAAAAACGGCAAAAAATTAGGGAAAACGACATTTTACCCTCGCGCTTTCTTTTTTTTACATATATTTTGAACATTAAGAAGAGAGGAATTTTATGGGATTCAATTTCCGCGGGCTTGCCTTTAAACAGTCCATGATGATTTTGGCCGCCATCACGATCGTATTCGGCCTGATTTTGGGAATCATGAACCACAAAACTCAGGCGATGCTGAATCAGATGACCACCGAAAATGGTGAAGAAATCAGCCGCGCCAACGTGAACTACATTGACAAGCTGTTCAATGCCAGTAAAGTCATTGGCGAAGACCTTGCCGTCAAAATCGATTCGCACTCCATGACCAAGGCCGATGTTGACGACTTTTTGCTGCAAGCACTGTTCAATGCCCGCAGAACCATTCCACAGATTATAGCCGTGGTGGTCGCCTACGAACCCGGCATGGGCCCCGAAACCCCCAAAGGCGAATACATGCGACTCGCCCGATTCGGAGAAGGCGAAACCAAACTGATTGACGGCGCCAACTACCAAGACAAGGAATGGTACGCAAGCATAAAGAACAGCAAGACCAGCCGCTGGCAAGAGCCTTTCATTGGTGATTTTGTCACTGAACCGATTGCCATATACACCGTACCTATTTTCCAGACTAAAAATAATGGCGAAAAGGTTTTTGCAGGCGTGCTCGCCGTAGACATGTCCATCGAATTCCTTAAAGACGAAGTTACATCGATTCCCGTTTCGAACTCCGGCTATGCCATGATTACTACAGCAAAAAATACGGCCGTCGCTTACCCGAAACGAATCGCCCAGGGAAAAAGAAATCGCGACGTGGTTGTCAAGGAACGCCGTGGCAATAAGGACTTTGATTTTGACCGCAGAGTCAGAAACTCCAGCGGACTGTTCATTGGTACGGTAGCAGACGGCGAAGAATCGGCCATTTACTACACCACGATTCATTCCAACAACTGGACATTCTTGGTGGTATGGCCCATTCAGAAATACCGTGAAGACCAAAGAGCCATGCGCAGCCAATTCTTGCTGATGGCACTCGGTGGCTACGGCGTTATTCTAATCATCATCCTATTTATTTCTTTCCGTGTGGCAAAGCCCCTCAAGGAACTCGCCATTGCGGCAAGAAAGCTCGGACAAGGAAACTTCAACGTAGCCATCCCGAAAATGACGGGCCGCGACGAAGTCGCAGAATTTGCGTGGGCATTCTCGAACATGCTCACCGAACTCAAGGACAACATCGAAAAGCAAAAGGACATGAAGCGTATCGAGCGCGAACTGGACCTTGCAAGAAACATTCAGCTTTCGATGCTCCCCGGCGAAGAACGGGAAGAAAATTCCGATGATGACCGCCACGAACTCGCGCCGTTCCTATTGCCCGCCAAGGAAGTCGGTGGCGACTTCTACGACTTCTTCAAAATCGACAATGATCATTTGTGCGTAGTGATTGCGGACGTGTCCGGCAAGGGCGTGCCGGCAGCCCTGTTCATGATGGTTTCGAGAATCATCTTGCGCACCATGACGAAGAACCTGAAGTCTATCGTTGACGCTTTCAACAAGACCAACTATGCACTTGCCAAACGCAACAGGTTGAATATGTTCGTGACCGTATGGGCGGGCATTATCGACCTACGCACAGGTCATATCGAATTTGCCTCGGCTGGCCACAACCCGCCTGTGGTTCGCCATGAAGACGGCTCGGTGGAATTCATTCCGAGCAAGGCCGGCCTCGTGATGGCCGCCATGGAAGAAACCATTTACAAACCCCAGTATTTTAACTTACAACATGGCGATACGCTGTTCCTTTACACCGACGGCGTAACCGAAGCAACCAATAGCGAAGACCAGCTTTTTGGCGACAACAGACTGCTGGACGCCATTAGAAAGTGCGCCGACTTGAATACAGCCAACACCTGTACTTTTGTCAAAAACGAAATTGATAAATTTGTTCAGGATGTCCCGCAATTCGACGACATCACCATGCTTGCCATAAAGTTCAACGGAAGCGATGAACCGGTCTGGGAACGCTACGAAAAGACAATCAACGTTTCGGACAACGGCAAGAGCGGCGAGCTGAAGTCATTTGTCCAGGATATCCTTACACCAATGGATGGAGCAAAGAAAGTGCAAATGCAAGATGCATGGGACCGTTACGAAAAAATCGTTGACGTAATCCCGGAAAACCAAGATATTCTGACAGCATTCGTTGAAGGAATTCTCGCCCCCATGGAAGGTTCCATGAAGTCGCAGATGCAAATCAACATCGCTATCGACGAAATCTACAGCAACATCGTGAAATTCTCAGGCGCTACCCGTGTGACTTTGATTGTGGAAGTCCGAAAGGCAACCCTTACTGCAAGGCTCACCTTCATTGACAATGGCAAGCCCTATGACCCGATTCAGCAGGCCGACCCCGACGTAACGCTCCCTGCCGAGGAACGCGAAATCGGCGGACTTGGGATATTCATAGTGAAAAAGACCATGGACAGCGTGTGCTACCGCAGAAACGGAGACAACAACGAGCTGGCAATCACCAAGACCTTGTAAAGGTCTTGTAAACTTTTATAAATTTAAGAGAAAGAGGGAAAAATTATGCAGATCAACAAGACAAACGATAACGATAAGTTGACCATCGCACTTGAAGGTCGCTTGGATACTCTGACCGCCCCGCAGCTCGATGCCGAAATCCAGGGCAAGCTCGACGGCGTGAAGTCGCTGGTGTTTGACTTCAAGAAGCTCGACTACATTTCTTCTGCAGGACTGCGTATTCTGCTCATGGCCCAGAAGATCATGAACAAGCAAGGTTCCATGGTCGTCAAGAACGCAAGCTCCGCCATCAAGGAAATCTTCGAAGTGACCGGTTTCTGCGATATTCTGACCATCGAGTAATCGACATATTTATTAGGACAACCGTCCGAAAGACTTACCCCCGACCCCTGGTCGGGGATTTTTTCATTGTCCGAAGCAGCCTTATTATATTTAGGGAATGAATTTATCAGCAATCAAAAAATATCCGAGCCAAATTTCGAGTGCGTTCAAGCGGTTTCCGCTGGCTTCGTCATTCACCGTTCTCACGTTCCTTGCGCTCGTTATTGACACCGAATTCGCGAATTTCTTTAGCAGCAGTTTTGCTCGACTGTTCCTATGGCTGGGCATTTACCCCATTGCCGCTACAATCATTGCCCTCACAACAGCGTTGGTGCAGGAATCTCGAAAAAATACAAGCCAGGCGCCCCAAGCCATTGCAAGCGGCTCATGGTTTGCACTTTCTATCATACTCGTTTTTGCCAACTTAGAAGAAAATACAAATAGCGCCATCACTTTTGCAAGCACCATTTCTCTTGTCTATATAGTCTCGTCTTTTGGATTTTTACTTGCCCCTTTCTGGAAACAGAAAAACGAAAACGGATTCTGGGTATTCTTGCAAAAGAACATCAAAGTCGCCCTAGCTGCCATTGTCGTATCGGCCATTTTGCTTGGCGCCATCGAAGGCCTTGTCTTTGGATTTTCGGAACTGTTCGATGCAGACCCTGACGAAGATATATACCTTTACATCTTCTATTTCTGTTCAAGCATTGTTGCCCCCATCTTATTCTTTTCTGGAATACCTTCTATCGACGAATGCCTTGAAGCACCGCCTACGCTGAGCAAGTTTGCAACGAGCACCATCCGATTCCTGTTCATTCCGGAGCTTTCTATTGGCACACTACTCTTTTACGGCTACATTTTCAAGTTCATTGCTTTATGGGACTTGCCGCTCACGACAGCATCCTACTTCGTCACGGGTTTCATGATTTACCTGCTGGTACTCATCACTGTCATGTACCCGGCGCGACTGGCCCCAAAGCCGACCGTTGAAACGCGACTCCTGAAAATATTCCCCGCAGCCTGCATTCCCCTTGTTGTCCTGATGTCTATCGACATCTACAATATGCTAGAGCTATTCGGCATCGAAATTGAATACGTTTACGCCATCGCCATCAACATTTTCTTTTACGCCATTATCGTAGTCTTCTTGGTTGACAAAATCAAGCGCAAGTCCCGATTCATCGCAATCATTTTCTGCGCGCTGTTCTTTATTTCAACAAATTCGCCCATCAATGCTTTTAAGATTACCCACCACGTCTGGTTAAACGACATCAAGAAAGAACTTGCCAATCAAGGCTACAACAAGTTCCCGCTAAGCGAAGAAGACACCAAAAACTTCATTTATAAACTCAAGGATCGCAAAGACAAAGAATCGGAACAAATCTTGGGAGAGCTGTTCTCGATGGAGGAATCAAAAAGTAAAGAATTGCCAAAACTCTTTACGACAACCAAAAAATCTCTAAGGGACCTCGATCACACCTACCGATTGGTGTCCGATACTGAAGATGACAATTCGTTCGACCCATTCAAGGCCTACATCAGCCAGCCAGACAATACGCCGCTCACGGTACCTACGGGAGCCAAAAAGGCGTTAATCGTAGACCATTATTATAATTATGATGAATTTGAATTCAATGAAGACTCGTTATTCTTCCGTTACAAGCCGGAACACGAGGACGCAGACGCCGATACCATCGTCTACAGCTTCAAAATCAGCCGAGAAGAACTGAAAAAGGCCGAAAAAACGACCATCGAGTCCAGCGAAGCGACCTTGGAGCTAGAATACCTGTCCACCGAAGAATGGTCCAAGAATAACCGTTCGCTCCAGATGCGTGGAATTCTGTTCCTAAAATAAGGTCTTGACGCTTTTTATGCATATAACTATATTTATGCATAAATAAGATTTTTTGAAAAGGATATATTAGCATGGAATACAAAATTAAGGACATTAACCTTGCGATTGAAGGCCGCAAGGAACTCGACCTCGCCGAAACCGAAATGCCGGGCCTGATGGCTCTCCGCAAGGAATATGCCGGCAAGAAGCCGCTGGCTGGCGCCCGCATTATGGGCAGCCTCCACATGACGGTGCAGACCGCTATTTTGATTGAAACGCTCGTGGACCTGGGTGCCGATGTGCGCTGGGTCTCCTGCAACATCTTTAGTACGCAGGACAACGCTGCCGCCGCCGTGGTAGTGGGCAAGAAGGGTACTGTGGAAAATCCGCAGGGCGTGCCTGTGTTCGCCTGGAAGGGTGAATCCTTGGAAGACTACTGGGAAAACACCGCCCGCGCCCTCGTATGGCCCGACGGCAAGACCCCTGACCTGATCGTGGACGACGGTGGCGACGCTACCATGCTCGTGACCTGCGGTGCTGAATTCGAAGACGCCGGCAAGGTGCCTGAATTCAACCCGGCCACCGACAGCGAAGAATGGGGCGTGTTCCTCGCCACCTGCAAGAAGATTTTCGAAAAGGATCCGAAGCAGTGGACCCGCGCTCGCGAAGCCTTGAAGGGCGTTTCCGAAGAAACGACTACCGGCGTGCATCGCCTTTACCAGATGGCCCAGGCTGGCCGTCTGAAGTTCCCGGCAATCAACGTGAACGATTCCGTGACCAAGTCCAAGTTCGACAACCTCTACGGCTGCCGCCACTCCTTGATCGACGGCATCAACCGCGCCACCGACGTGATGATGGCCGGTAAGATTGCAGTCGTGTGCGGCTACGGCGACGTGGGTAAGGGCTGCGCCCAGTCTCTGCGCGGTCAGGGTGCTCGCGTGATTATCACCGAAATCGACCCGATTTGCGCTCTGCAGGCTGCTATGGAAGGCTACGAAGTCAAGACCCTCGACGAAGTGGTTAGCTACGCCGACATCTTCGTGACCACCACCGGTAACACCGGCATCATTAGCGCCGCTCAGATGGAAAAGATGAAGAACCGCGCTATCGTGGGTAACATCGGTCACTTCGACAACGAAATTGACATGGCCGGCCTCAAGAAGATTCCGGGCATCAAGCGTAACGAAATCAAGCCGCAGTACGACGAATGGATTTTCGCCGACGGTCACAGCATCCTTATTCTTGCTGAAGGCCGCTTGCTGAACCTCGGCTGCGCTACTGGTCACCCGAGCTTCGTGATGAGCGCAAGCTTCACGAACCAGACCATCGCTCAGATCGACCTCTGGCTCAACGCTCAGGGCAAGCAGACTGTCGCCGGCATCAAGTACGAAAGCGGCGTCGTGTACACGCTCCCGAAGATCCTCGACGAAAAGGTCGCACGCCTCCACCTCGAAAAGCTCGGCGTTCACCTGACGACCCTCACCAAGGCTCAGGCCGACTACATCGGCGTGCCTGTGGAAGGCCCGTACAAGGCTGATCACTACCGCTATTAATCGCGAGTTTCATGCCGGATTCCGCCGGCATCACCTTTAAAAAAATCCCTCGGCACTTGCCGGGGGATTTTTCTATACATCAAAAATTATCGGTTCCAGCCGGAGTGGCCGCTGCCGTAATAGAGGGCTTCGTCTTCGGCGGTGAAATCGTCTGCGACGGAATCGCGGGGCGAAAGCCAGCCGCGCATTTTTTTGATGCGTTCGGCCCTCGCTTTTTTAGCCTGCATGGCTTCTGTCTGCAAATCGGCATTTTGCTCTTCGGTACGAGAATCTGTTTTCGGTGTCGAGTCCTGCATATCCCTATTCCTCCCTAGGCGATTCAATACTTAATATAAAAAAAGAGGCCACCGCCAAAACCCCATCAAAGACCGCTCCTTCCTGCTAACATATACTTTTTTTACATGCTTTTCATGGATAATTAGGTATATTCCAATATATGCGAAATCTTGTCCTTGCCTTTTGTTTATGTGCGTCTATGGCGGCTGTAGTAGGTTGCGGTGACGAATCAGCCTCTAGCGCGACTCCGACAGAAAGTTCATCAGCAGAATCAAAGTCTTCTTCTAGTTCAGACGAACAACTTTCATCAAACTCCGGTCCTGCCTCAAGTTCTAATCCGGCATCGAGTTCCGCCGAGGTCAAGTCTTCGAGTTCCGAAGCCGAAACTCCCGAATTATCTAGCGCTGTAACGCCAGCCTCCAGCGAAACGCAAACGGAAAAATCCTCTAGTAGCGCCCTCGGCAGTGGCGATGACGGCAAATGCACATCTTGCGATAGTTTTACCGCGGCAGATCCCGAACTCACCGAAAACGGTGGCAAGGGTTCAGTGACTACTTACGGCAGCATCACTGCGAAAGAAACGAGCTTGGGTGGCGCCTGTAACTATGGACAGACCAACATTCAATATTATGCAGCCATTCACGTGAATGTTTCCCCCGGTGACGATAAAGGCCCGTGGAATGGCGGAGCCGCTTGCGGCGGATGCGTACATGTGAAAGCGAGAACGCCTGACGGCTGGAAAGAAGTTACCGTGCGCATTACCGACCGTTGCCCCGACGCCAATTGCGGCGTGGACTTGGGTGGCGCCCCGGCCTCCGACATCATGGGAATCAACGTGGGCCGTTATTCCGGCGAATGGGAATTCGTGAGTTGCGAAGGCGTAGAAGGCGTTTGGGGTGATTCCACCTCCATCTGGGTCAAGGAAGGCGCCAGTGAATTCTGGAGCATCATCCATGTGCGTAACCCCAAGGACATGGTAAAATCCATTACGATTTATGGCGTAGATACTCGCGATGTTCATGAACTTGAAATGGTCGTGGGCACCGAGAATTTCTGGACCGTTCCCCAAGCTGTGTTACAGACGGATAATCGCTACCGCGTCGTGGTAAAGTACCGTACCAGCGAAGACGACGAATGGAAAATCAAGGGATCCGACCTTGCCGTTCCCGAAGCGAATTTGTATCTGTACGAGCACCGGGAATAACTGAAGTGACATTTAGCACCTACAAAATCTTTTTAAATTATCTATGTAAAAAAGAAATGCCGTAGGAGGACAAGCTGGTATGGATTTTGATAAGATTCTTTCGCATTATAGGGCTAAAGCCTGTGTAATGTCCGTGGAACTTTACCCGGATGGATCTTATGGAAATATCCGTGTCGCGGCGGGAAACAAGGCCCATTGCGATCATATGGAGGCCTTGACACACCATCCGTTTGTACCGGGTTGCCCCTACGAAGAATGCTTTCCGAAGAACCAGAACTTTGAGGACCATTGCTTCCGCTGCGTGCAGTCGGATAAGCCGCTCCATGCCTACGTTGACCTCTACATGATGGGTCTTTGGCTGAACATGTTCCTATTGCCGCTGGAATCTGACACCGAAAACATCGGCTACTGTATCTATAGTTACGATGTGGCTCCCAAGGCGGATTCTTCGACCATGGCGGACCTTTCTGCAGAAACGGCCACCTACGTGCTCAACACTTGTATCAAGCTGCGCGGTACAGACAATGTCAAGCAGACCTTCCAAGAGGTTGTTGAAGACATCCGCAAAACTTGCGGCTCCGACCATTGCTGTATTTTGCTCACCGACGCCGAAAATCGGGAGTGTTCCATTTTTGCAGAATCTATTCGCGAAGATGTAAAAGTTAGACCCATGTCGCGGTACATCGAAGGTTTTTACGCCATTGCAGAAACATGGCCCGAAACACTTGCCGGCAGTACCTGCATCATCGTAAAAGACGAACGCGAGATGGAAAAGCTACGCTTGGCAAACCCGATTTGGGGATCCATGCTTGACCTTGCCGGCGTAAAGACGATTGTGCTGTTCCCGCTGCGGCATAGCGGCGAATTGCTTGGCTACCTGTGGGCTGTCAATTTCAATGTCGACGATGTGCTGAAAATCAAGGAAACCCTCGAAGTCACGACGTTCCTTATTGCATCCGAAATTTCAAGCTACTTGCTTTTGAACAAGCTTGAAGTGATGAGTACGATTGACTCGCTTACCGGCGTAAAAAACCGTAACGTGATGAACAACCGCATCGACCAAATTGTGGCAGGCCGCAAGCCTACGCCCGAAGCCGTTGTTTTTGCCGACTTGAACGGACTGAAGCGCATGAACGATGACCAGGGACACATCTCTGGCGACAAGGTATTGCGCGCAGCGGCAGAAATTTTGCAATACGTTTTCCCGGATGAAGACGTGTACCGCGCCGGTGGCGACGAATTCATGATACTCGTTTCAAATGTCACTGAAGACGAGTTGAACACCCGTGTGGCCAAAATTCGCACCATGGCAAAACTGTCCGAAAATGTACGCTTCTCTATTGGTACGTGTTACGGTGAACCCGATGTTCGCAGGGCAATGCACATTGCAGACGAACGGATGTATGTCGATAAAAATTCTTTCTACGCCGAGCATCCTGAATTAAAATACAGGTAAAAAACGTGGGACGCACTTACGCCGCCATTGACCTAAAATCGTTCTTTGCTTCGGTAGAATGTATTCTCCGGGGACTGGATCCTTTAAAGGCGAAATTGGTCGTGGCAGACGAAAGCCGTACCGAAAAGACGATTTGCCTGGCAGTGACGCCGGCGTTAAAGGCTTACGGAATTCCCGGCCGCGCACGACTTTTTGAGGTGAATCAAAAGGTGCGCGAAGTACAGCGGCGTACGGGCGAAAAGATTGAATTCAAAATCGCAAAGCCCCAGATGGCGAAGTACGTGGAATATTCCACGAAGGTCTTCAATGTTTATTTGAAGTACGTAAGCGCAGAAGACATTCACGCCTATTCGATCGACGAATGCTTTTTAGACTTGACGCAGTATCTTAAGTTGTACAAAAAGTCCGCACGGGAACTAGTGAAGACAATCATTCAAGACGTGTACGATACCACGGGAATCACGGCGACAGGCGGCATCGGCACGAACTTGTACCTTTGCAAGATCGCTATGGACATCATGGCGAAACATGTCGATGCAGATGCTGATGGCGTGCGCATTGCGGAACTGGACGAGATGAGTTACCGCAAGCAGCTTTGGGCCCACCGGCCGCTGACCAGCTTTTGGCAAGTGGGCCGCGGCATTGCAGAGCGCCTGGAAAATTGCACGTTGAATGCAGGCCGAGGCATTTATACCATGGGCGACATTGCCCGCGTGAGTGCCAAGAATCCGGAGGCTTTGTACAAGCTGTTCGGCGTGAATGCCGAAATCTTGATAGACCATGCGTGGGGTTATGAACCTTGCACGATTGCAGACATCAAGAAGGCGAAACCGCGAAACAGAAGTACAGGAGAAGGCCAGGTACTGCAAGACCCGTATCCCTTTGACAAGGCGAGGCTTGTGGTACGCGAAATGGTGGATACGGTATCGATGACTTTGGTGGCGCACGACTTGGTGACAAACGCCATGGTACTTACGGTGGGCTACGACCGCGAAAACGTAGACAAGGGAATATACCTCGGCGAGACTGTAATCGATTATTACGGACGAAGGATTCCAAAGCCCGCCCATGGAACGGCGAATATTGGTTACTATACCAGCTCGCAGAAAGTGATGGCGGATGCGGTGATGAAACTTTTTGACCGCATTGTGGACCCGAAGCTGACCGTGCGCCGGTTGAACCTTGTGGCGGCCGATATTGTGGATGCGGTCCACGAGCAATACGACTTGTTTACCGACGTGAAAAAGCAGGAGCGCGAAAAGAAACGCCTGAAAGCGGAACTCTTGATAAAAAAACGTTTCGGCAAGAATGCGATTGTGAAGGGAATGGACTTGCAAGAAGGTGCCACCACCATCGAGCGCAACGGACAAATCGGAGGTCACCGTGCCTAATTTTGATTACAGCGACATCATCGATTTGCCCTATCCGCAAAACGACTGGAATTTTTTGATAAAGCACCCGCGCATGAGCATGGAAGACCGCGCGAAGATTTTCCACCCCTTTGCAGCATTGCGCGGGCATGCCGAGGCCCTTGATGCAACTGCAGAACGCAAACAAGAAGCTGTAGAAAACGAACTCACGCTAGACGAGAATTACTAAATTAATTATGTAAATCCTTTCACCCGAGGTTACCATGAATCTTGATGAAGAACGTATCCGCGAGCTCCAGCGTAAAGACCAGGAACATGATGCGCGCCTGGATATGCAAAAGGAAAAGGATGACGAGCATGACGTTCGCATTGACGCATTGTACAGCAAGGAACGCGAACAGGATTTTAGATTGAAGGCCCAGGTGGCCAAAGATGCGGAACACGATTTCCGCCTGAATTCCGTAGACAGCGTAAACAAGATGCAGGATTCGGAACTGCACCGCCAATCGGAAAAGGACCGTGAACACGACGCCCGATTGGACGCTCTTGAAAAGCTTTGTGCCGAATTGTCGCAGCGCGTAGCCGCTCTCGAAGAACAATTGAAAAAGTAGGGTGTCGTGAGTCAGCCTGTTCGCAACATTGCAATCCTTGCCCACGTAGATGCCGGAAAGACGACTCTTTCCGAGCGCATTCTTTTTGCGGCAGGAGAAGTGCGCAGGCCGGGCAAGGTGGAAGAAGGCCTTGCCACCATGGACTACATGCCCGAAGAAAAAGAGCGCGGCATTACCATTGAAAGCGGCGTGGCGCATTTTGAATGGAAGAACACCTGGTTCAATTTTATCGATACGCCGGGACATGTGGATTTTGGAGCCGAAGTCGACACGGCGCTGACAGCCGTCGAGGGCGCGGTTCTTGTGGTGAGTGCCGCGAGCGGAGTTGAAACGCAAACGGTGGCCGCCTTCCGTAAACTGCGCGAAGCGGGCGTGCGAACGATTCTCTTTGTGAATAAGCTGGACAATCCGGATTATTCCCTTGACGAAACCTTGATCAACATCGAAGAAGTTCTGGGCGTGCGCCCAGTGCTTATGACTCTCCCCGAATACAAGGGCGGCAAAATGTCTGCCGTACTCGATGTACTCAGCAAGAGCCGCTTGGTGCATTCTGATTCGGGTGAAGAAGTCGTAGATGATTCCTGGCCACAATCGGGAGAGGTAAGCGATTCTACCGAAAAAGTCAAGAAGCATTATGCCGAGGCCGTAGAATTTGCAAGCAACTTCGATGACGAAGTCTTGCAGCTTGCGCTGGAAGGAAAGCCGGTTCCGCCCAAGGTACTTTTGCGCGGGCTCAAGGAACTGGCGAAGAGCAATGATTATGCATTGTGCTATGCAGGCTCTGCCATGGAAGGCTTCGGCGTGCGTAGCCTCACGACGGCGCTATCATTCTTCTTGCCCGATGTGCCGGAATTTGCCGACAATGAATTAGGCCAAGTGATTCGCTTACGTCACTTTAAGGGCGTGGGTGAAATTTCGCTGTTCCGCAGTCACACGAATATGGAACGCAAGGAATGGCCTGCGGGTTTTGAATTCTCGCGACTAAAGGCGAACTTGCTACAGCCCGTCGACGAAATCCGCTCCGGCGATATTTACGCCATGCGTAGCCCCTTTGAAACGGAACTCGGCCAAGTGATTTCTCTGGACGGCACGATTCCCGCCTGCGAAGAAGATGAATCAAAACCCTCGATTCGCGACAAGTACCAACCACTCTTGCAGACTCGCGTAGAATGCTTGGGCTCCGACGATTACCATCATGTGGAAAAAAGCCTGAATATGCTTGGCCGCATGGATCCCAGTTTCCGCGTACAAAAAGACGATGGCGGATTCTGGTATTTGCATACCGTAGGCGAAGTGCAGCTTGATGTTTTACTGGCCCGCTTGAAGCGTGAATTCGGTTGCGAAGTGCGAGCCGGTAGTCCTGAGGTTCGCTGGCAAGAACGCTTGTGCCGTAACGTGGGCCCGGTTGAAAATACATTCCAGCTTGGTCCCCACAAGATTTCGATTAAGCTTTCGGCCTCGCCGCTCGATGGCGATGCCCATGATATTCGACTGTCCGCTGAATTCTTGGAAACGGCTCCCCGCGAAATTTTGGCAGGTGTGCGCTCGGCACTTTTGGAATCTACTGAAATCGGTGTGCTGGGCAAGGGAGCGCTTGTGGGCGTATGCTTTGAAGTCCATGAATTCACCTGGACCGAGGGCGCTTTGCCGCCTATGATCAAGAAGGCTTGCGCAGACGCAGTCACTAAGCTTATTAAGCCCGCAGATGTGCAACTTTACGAGCCCATTATGGAATTGTCACTGGAGTGCCCTGTAAATTTTGCTGGCCTTGTGACGGGCGATATTCAGTCCCGCGATGGCAAGGTGAAAGAAATCGGTGGCGATGGCAAGACCCACTTTTTGAAGGCCGATGTCCCGCTGCGCAAGATTTTCGGTTACGCTACCGGCGTTCGCAGCATCAGCAAGGGCACTGCGCTTTACAGCATGAAACTGCTCGGCTACCGCCCCGCGACAATTTGATATATATTTAGGGTATGAGCGAAAAAATCCCTAATCCAAATACGATTCATCCGATTACAGGCTACGACAAAGAAATTTATGTCAAGCCTACCATCAAGAACCCGAACATTATTGTCGGGGATTTTACCTACATCGCGGATTCAGAATTCGAAAGTCATGTGACTCACCACTACGACTTTATCGGCGACAAGCTCATTATCGGAAAGTTCTGCCAGATTGCCGCGGGCGTTGAATTTGTAATGAATGGTGCGAACCACCAGATGAATGCGGTTTCCACATTCCCGTTCTATACGCTGGAAGGCTGGAACATGAAAGCCCCTGCCGCAAGCGATATGCCCTTCAAGGGCGATACCGTTATCGGAAACGACGTGTGGATTGGGCAGAACGCGACAATCTTGCCGGGCGTGCACATTGGCGATGGCGCCATCATCGGCGCGAACAGTGTGGTCG
Organism: Fibrobacter sp.; assembly: GCF_045131395.1. GTDB lineage: Bacteria > Fibrobacterota > Fibrobacteria > Fibrobacterales > Fibrobacteraceae > Fibrobacter. The sequence goes on from NZ_JBGUQY010000049.1 coordinate 37,960, forward strand.
GTAGCGACGTGGAACCTTATACCGTTGTGATCGGGAACCCTGCAGAAACCATCCGCTACCGTTTTGACGGCGAACTGACTTCACTCTTGTTGAAACTCAAGTGGTGGGACAAATCCATCGAAGAGATCAATGCATTAATTCCGATTCTTACGAACAGCGATCTAGAATTCGTGAAGTGTAAGATAAAAGAGATGCTCGCTTCTTAGTTGCGTACGGCTGGCTGTTCAGCGGTTCAGTGCAGCCCCATTCCTTGGCGAATTCGTTGAATTTTTTCTTGAGCACAGTCTTGAAAAGGATTGTGACGAACTTGCGGAAATGCCACGGGATTTGCTCCGGCTTGGAAAACTTTTTTACCTCCGGAGAAAGGAATCCGTTTTCTTCGATAAAATATTCGCCCATGCCGCGATAAGGCAATAGAATCGCCTTGTTCTGTTTTTCGCTGAGGACGCGGATCATGAAGGTGCCGCCCCTGACGAGGCTGCCGCCGTAAACGCAGCCAAATTGTGCCGGTAGCGATTCCAGGAACTTTTCGCATAGACGGAGTTGGTGGCCTTCTTGGAAGCCTCCATGAAGGATGAACGAAAGTTGAGCGGGCCGTTCTCGCTTTGTGGGGAGAGTTTCCAGAAATTCAAGCAGTGTGCCGGGGGCACATTCCACAAAGAGCGGCAATGCGATGATGATGCGGTTGTGCGCCATGAATGCATCGCGGGCATTGGCCCATTCCGAACGATTCGAAAGCGAATAGAGTTCGTAGGTGGTCTTCGCTTCTTCTAGGCCCTTGGTGAACGATTGCAGAATCTTGTCCGTGTTGCTGAACTTTTTGGCGCGAGGGCTTCCGTTGATAATGACCACGTGTTTTTCTAGGGTGACTTCGCTCGTGACATCGGTTGGTACGATTTCGCGCGATGTTTCAATCGGAAGCGGATCTTTGTCCAGCGCAATTACGCCCAGCGAACGTCCGCCGAGATTTGCTGCGGTTCGTTGGCACCATTCCTCGAGCAGTTCATGGTTGCCATTGCCTTTGTAGATTAGACCCACATTCAGCGCATGGTAACGCAGCTCATGGCGCATCCATCCGTCGCGGAATGTGAGGTACATGTTCAGCATGGGCATGATACGGTCCAACACTTTTTTGCCGCGGTAATCGATGAATCCGAAGCGAGTGTCCGAGACAATCCACAGGTTGCGCGTGTTCACGAGTTTCTTGACAATGCTTTCGTAATCGTCCTTGATGCTGCATACGCCCGGAGTCTTGAGCCAGCACTGGTTGCAGCCGATGCAGTGCGCGATATTCATTTCTGTGGTATTGATAATTTCTATTTCGGAATTCACTCCCGAAAAAATGGCGTTGATCTGCTCCGAGTAATCACCCGGTTCCAGCGTGTTCAATACTAAGGTCATTTCCTATCCCTGGTTTAATTTTTTAATATAACACCTAAGGCCAAGGAATGTGTCTCCATAAAAAATACTGGATATAAAAAAGTCGCCGTGAATGCCGGCGACCTTCGTTTTTAAATGGTTTTGCGTGTTTTTACATTCTTGCGGCTTTCGCGCGGCGGCGGAAGTGCTCGATAAGCGGGGCCACGGTTTCCTTGAAGTCGTCGTGGGTCTCGATGCGCACGAAGTCGATAGACATGCGCTGGAACAGTTCCTTGGTGGCCTTGCCCTGGCGCTTGGCTTCACGGGCGAATGCTTCGCGGAAGGTGGCATCGCCGGTGTCGATCAGGAGCGTTTCGCCAGTTTCGGGGTCTTCCAGTTCCACTAGGCCTGCAGGCGGGAGTTCCATTTCGCGGGGGTCTACGACGGAGACTGCAAGCACGTCGTGGCGTTTACGCAGAATCTTGAAGGCGTTTTCAAAGCCTTCGTCCAAAAAGTCACTCATCACCACGACGACGGCACGACGATTCAAAATCTTGCCGGCGTATTCCAGCGCCACCTGCGTGTTCGTGCCGTGGTGCTGCGGCTTGAAGTAAAGGATTTCGCGGATAAGGCGCAGCACGTGCTTGCGCCCCTTCTCCGGCGGAATAAAGAGTTCCACCTGGTCGGTGTAAATCAGCAAGCCGACCTTGTCGTTGTTCTTGATGGCGGCAAAAGCGAGCAAAGCGGTCAAAGTCGCCATGACTTCGCCCTTCATCTGCTTGCCGGAACCGAATTCCGAACTGCTAGACGCATCGACCATCAAAAGCATGGTCATTTCGCGTTCTTCGATAAACTTCTTCACATAGGGCGTGCCCGTTCGTGCGGTCACGTTCCAGTCAATGGTACGCACATCATCGCCCGGCATGTACTCGCGAACCTCGCTAAATTCCATACCGTTTCCCTTGAAGGAACTGTGGTAAGCGCCGGTCATCACGGTATCGAGCGTGCCGCGAACAGAAAGTTCAATGCGGCTGACGGTCTTTAAAACTTCTTTATCTAGCATCTTATAGTCTCTTTGACACTAAGAATATACAAAAGTCTTTACCTATAGACTAATCGGGGCGTTGCGGGGTGCCCCCGCAGTGGGGGTGGAGAGCAACGAAGTGCGAAACAGGGGGAGGCTTCCCCCTTTCATATATAAAAAATTGCTTATAATTACTGATTAGAGCAGTCGCCAGCAAAAAAATTGATTATTTTGTAAGGTGCAAGGCTGAATCACTCAACCCTATTTACAGGTAGCTATGTCGGCAAAAGTAACGAGCAGCGACAAGATTGAAGATTTGTTCCCGGAGACCCCTATCCGCAAGATCATCACGCCGATGGAACGGTTGATGAAGGTGGAGACCACCGGTGGCATCGTTTTGATCATAATGACGATTGCGGCCTTGATTTGGGCAAATGTTAGCCCTGAATCTTACCACCATGTTTGGCACATGCCTTTTGCGCTCACGATTGGCAGTTGGGTTGGTGCGGGTGATTTGCACTGGCTTATTAACGATGCCTTGATGACGATTTTCTTCTTTAATATCGGGCTCGAAGTCAAGGGTGAAATGACCTATGGCGAATTGAGGAACCCGAAGGCGGCGAGCTTGCCGATTATTGCGGCGGCTGGCGGTATGCTGTTCCCGGCTTTGATTTACTTGCTGCTTTGCCCCCATGGCGAACATAGTGCGGCTCATGGTTGGGGTGTCCCGACAGCGACTGATATTGCTTTTGTGGTGGGCTGTATGGCGATCCTTGGTAAGAAGGTGCCCCATGCCCTGCGCGTGATGATTTTGACTTTGGCCATTGCAGACGATATCGGTGCAATCCTTGTGATTGCAATCGGTTACCCCAGCGGCGACGGCGTGAACTTTGTTGCACTTGGCGTGGGTTTTGCTCTGCTCGCGCTGATTAACGTGATGTTCCGCATTGGCGTGCGCAACTTGCTGTTGCATGGCGTGATTGGAATTGCCGTGTGGGCGTTCTTTGTGAAGAGCGGCGTGCACCCGACTATTGCGGGCGTGCTGCTTGGACTCTCGGTGCCGGCAAAGCCTGTGCTTGCAAAGGGTAAGCTTGCTCATTTCGCTGGCAGCGTGGGCGGAGCTCTTTCGGGCGAAGCCAAGGACCGCAACGAACAGTACGAAGTATTTACCTTGCTGAAGCGTGGTGCCCGCGAAAGTATTTCGATGCAGGAACGCTTCTTCAAGCCGCTGGTTCCGTGGGTAAACTTCTTCATTATGCCGCTGTTCGCCTTGAGCAACGCGGGTGTCGAAATCAAGCTGGGCGGCGTGGAAGTGCCGGTGATGGGCGCTGTGGCCCTGGCCTTGATTCTGGGTAAGCCGATCGGTATTTTCTTGTTCAGCTTGCTCGCCGTGAAGATTGGCGTATCGGTGAAGCCGAGCTACAGCTGGAAAGTTTTGTGGGGTGGTGGTATGCTTGCCGGTATCGGCTTTACCATGGCCCTGTTCGTGGCTAACCTCGCCTTTGAGGTGGGCGACCGTCAGGATTCCGCCAAGCTCGGCATTCTGCTGGGTAGCTTCTGTGCCGCAATCCTTGGCACGATTTACATGAACTTCGTATCGAAGGCTCATCACGAAGAATCGTAATGCCTCATTTTGTCTACATGCTCCGTTGTGCGGGTGACCGCATCTATACGGGGTATGCCGTAGATGTAGAAGCTCGTTTTGAGCAACATAAGTGCGGCAAGGGAGCGAAGTTTACCAAGGCGTTCCCGCCGGAATGTATTCTAAGAAAGTTTGAATTGAATAGCCACGAAGAGGCCTTGCGGCTGGAGGCACGCATTAAGCGGTTGCCGCGGCCGCAAAAGGAACTGCTGGCTGCCGGTAACGAGGATTTGGCCGCGCAATTGATTGCAGGACTCGGGGAACGGCTTAAAAAGCGCAAGAATAAAAAAAGAGATGCCGGATCAAGTCCGGCATGACATTCTATTTAGTGATTAAGTCCACGACAAGCGCAATAGCCATGCCGATGCTGCAGACGCTAATGAAGCGCTGAATGAACTTGTTGCCCTTCTTGCGTTGCAAGAAACTGCCGAAATAACCGCCGACCCAGGCGCCTGCTGCCATGATGATGGCGATAGGCCAGTCGATTTTTCCGTTGATTCCAAGGGCGATGGTGCTGACCAGCAGGAACACGTTGGTGAGCGAGTTCTTGAGGGCGTTGATTTTGATGGGCGAAAGGCCGGTGTAGCGCGTAAGGCTAAAAATCTGCACGAATCCGACACCCACTTGCACAATGCAGCCGTAGATGGCGATGGCGAAAAATCCGAGGGCGCCTTTAAGCGTGAGCTTTTCAGGCGGGTTTGCAGGAGGCTTGCCCAAAATGTCTTTGCGCAGGTTACTCATGACCACCACAAGGCAGATGACGACGGCGAGAATGGCCTGGAATAGCTTGTCACCGATGCGTACCAAGAAGCATGCTCCGACGAGAGCGCCAAATAAGGTGGGGAGGGCGAGCTGCAAGAAAATCTTCTTGTTCAGGTAGCCGTGGCGCATGAGGTTGATGGCGCTGCTGAAGTTTCCGATAATAAGCCCGATGCGGTTCGTGCCGTTTGCAACGGTTGCAGGCAAGCCAAGGAAAATCATGACGGGGAGGCTCAAGGTGGAGCCGCCGCCTGCGATGCTGTTGATAAGGCTTACCACTGCGCCTAACACGAAGTAGGCGGCGTAAAGGGCAAGTGCTGTAGGCTCGAAATTCATCGAGCACAAATATAGAAAATGAGATTACCCAAAGAAAGCGTCGCTAAGCGTGGCGCGGAAGGCGTGGATGCGGTCGGCATTCGCTTCGCGGTGCGGGTAGGTGAAGTTGCTGAGCAGTACGACGGCGGCACCCTTGTCAGGGTCCGCCACGATGCTTGCCCCGGTGAATCCGGTTTTACCGAAGGTGCGCGGCGAGATTTTAACGCCCATGAACTTTTGACTGTTGAGTTCCCAGCCGAGGGCGGTGCAGGCGTCCTTGGCGGTGGAATACTTGCCTGCGGAATTGCCGGCAAAGGCGTTCTCGCTGACCATATTCAAAATGCCAGCAGGGGCAACCCGTTTGCCGTCCGCGCCGACGCCGTCACTTAAAATCATTTGTACAAAATTCAGCAAGTCCGGCACGCAGCTGAACATGCCGGCGCTACCCACGGGGAACAGCTTTCGCAGAACCCAGGCGCTTTCGTCGTGAATTTCACCCTGGATTTCTCGACCTCTAAAAGCACAAATTTCCGTCGGCGAGATTTCCGCCTTCGGGATCGGATTCCAGTCGCGATCAAGGGGATCCCAGCCGGAACGGCTCATGGAGAGTGGAATAAAGAATCGTTCGCGACCTTGCTGTTGCAAGTCCTTGCCCATAAGGCGCTGCAAAATGATTCCGAGCAAAACGCTGGCAGGGTTGCCGTAATTGAAGTCTGCACCGGGCGCCTTTTCGAATTGGTAGGTGTAAAGGGCGTCGAGGATTCCTTCGGCAGGCAGCGTGCGCAGAGTCTTCATGGGCACGCGGTAATCGAGACTGTGCGTCAGCAGGTGGAAAACTCGAATATCTTCACGGTAGTTTGTTTGTAGTTCGGGGATGTAGTCGATGACCTTGGTGTCAACCGATAGTTTGCCTTCGAGAATGTAACTCAGGGCGAGCGAGGAGGTGGGACACACCTTGGTAAGGCTTGCAATGTCGAAAACCGTGTTTTCGGGGGTGTTGAGCGTCAAAATCTCGCGACTTCCGTCGGGTAAAATGAACCCGGCGACCGCCCTGTTGAAAATTCCCTCGGATTCGGCCCTTTTTAAGAGCCCCATCAATACATCTTTTTCAAACTTCATGTATTGAAATATAGCATAGTGACTTTTCTCCCGAAATATATCTTATATTTTGATTGTGTTCTTCAAGACTATAGAAAGCGAAAATCGCTTAAGGGCTTTTTACGGAGCAATCCTTATTGCGGTGGGCATAGGCCTTTCCGCAGTAAGCGTATACATGCTCAAAGATTACACCGACACCGTCAAGCAAGAAACACTACTAGCGGAATCCTATTCTAACGAAAAGGACGCCGAAGCAATCAACGGGTTCTTGACGCGAGGCCAGTCAATACTGCGAGTAACCTCACGCATAGCGGAAAAGAGCTTGGAACATGGAGCCATGCTGGCACAGATTGAATCGTTGCTGGTTTCCGAAGCGGAATATTACAAGCATTCGAGCGATTTCACCTTGTGCAATTTATTCGGATTGCTCCGCGATGAATTCCTCAGTGGCGGACGTTGGACTCCTGCCGTAGGTTATGCGCCCTCGAATCGCCCCTGGTACCAGAACGCCCCTATGGAAAAGGACAAGATCGCCCTGATTCCGACCCACATGAACCCCCATAGTGGCGAACAGGTGGTAACCATCAGTTTGCGCCTTTCGGATAAGAAAAGCGTCCTTGCCATTGACCTGTACTTGAAGGACCTGCTTGCAAATGTCCGAAAGAGCGACTTGTCAAACATGCTGGTCATTATCGACAAGAAGGGCTCGGTCATTTCTCACACCGACATCACCCAGAATGGCCGCAACTATCTGTCAGCAGAATTCTGGGGCTCAGACGAAGAAAAACTTGCACGCAACATTTCGTTTGCAGGAAACGAACCCTTTGTCTTTAATTTGAGAGGCAAGGAATATCGCGTATTTTCAACGCTCGTACAAAATGAATGGTATGTCGTACGCCTGGTAGAAGAACGTCAGCTTTGGAGACCCTTGAACCAGGCCCTTTTGCGAGACGCAATTATCGTATTCCTCGCACTCGTACTGTTTGTCGTCTTAATCATAGCCGCATTCGTAAAGCATGTGCAACTGGTTCGAGTCAATCATTCCAAAACGGCATTCCTTACAAGCATGAGCCGCGAAATTCGTTCGGCCATCAACGGCATTCTCGGCATGAATTCCATCGTGCAAAAAGACCTGCACGACGACAACATGAAGGAATATACCAACAACATCCAGAGTGCAGGCCAAAGCGTCCTCTCGCTGGTAAACGATGTCCTGGACGTCACTAAAATTGAATCAGGCCGTTTAAGCATCGAATCCATGGAATACGAAGTATTCACCATTCTGCAGGAATGCTACAACGAGAACGAGCCGAAGACAAAAGCAAAGGGCCTGACATTCCACATAGACTGTGACCCCGACATTCCCTCTTGCCTGTGGGGCGACGAAAACCGAATCATCCAGATTATCAACAACCTGCTTTCCAACGCCATTAAGTTTACGGAAGTTGGCGGCGTATCGCTGTTCGTCGGATTCGACAACGTTCCACCCATAGGGACGCTCCAGACCGACGATTATATCATGCTCAAGATCGCTGTCAAGGATACGGGCATCGGCATTCGCAACGAAGAGCGCAATTCCATTTTCAAAAAATATATCCAGGACGGTTCAACGGAAAACAGCGATGTCGAAGGAATGGGCCTTGGCCTAAGCCTAACGCAAGAACTCCTGGCAAAATGCGGCGGGCACATGACTATCAACAGCCGCTACGGCGAAGGGTCTTCGTTCCTGGTCGAAATTCCGCAGCTGGTGTTAAATTCGGAACCCATGGGTGACTTCGCCATGCGCTACAGGAACGCATCCCGCAAGAACAAAGAAAAAGCGGAAGTTTTCCTGGCACCCGAAGCGAAAATCCTGATTGTCGACGACGTGGAACTGAACCTCAAGATGTTCCGCGGCTTCTTGAAGAATTCCCAAGTAAAGATCGACGAAGCCCTTAGCGGCCACCAGTGCCTGCAATTGGTCGAATCCAGACACTACGACCTGATTTTCCTGGACCACATGATGCCTGTCATGGACGGCGTGGACGTCTTCAGGAAAATGAAGATGATGGACAAGTTCCCCAACAAGGACACGCCCGTTATCGTTTTGGTATCAGAAGGCGAATCCCTGACAAAGGATTCCTTCCTGGCCGAAGGTTTTGCCGACTACCTGCTAAAGCCCCTAAAGGAACGTGACCTGCGCCGTACCCTGAAATGGTACCTACCGAAACAACTGGTGCTCACCCCCGAAGACCTGAGTGAACCGGTAACGCCTTCGGCAAACGCAATCAACGCGCCCAACAACCAGATCGAATCTACATTCGATGACGATGAGATCGAGCTGCGCCCGGTCACTGCCGCCACTCCGCTGGACCGATTCAAGAACTTTGGAGAATTCCTGGACATAAAGGCCGGCCTGAATTACTGCGCCGACGACGAAGAAATCTATGTGGAAATGTTGCAGGAATACGTCGCTTCCCCGCTGTGCAGAAACGTAGATGCGTGCTACAGGAATTCCGACTGGGACAACTATCGCTTCTACATGCACGTTCTGTACGACTCTTCGATTGCAATCGGCGCCACCTCCATGGCAGAAAAATTCCGCAATCTTGAGAATGCAAGTCTGGAATCTCGACTGAAGGTCATTCACGAAAATCACGACCTGGCAATGGCTCTGCATGCAGAGCTGATTGAAAACATCCAAAGGGAGCTTGAAGAACGATGAAATGGACCATCCTTGCATCTACAATCGCGCTCGCCATGATTATCGGAATGTTATTCATGTTCGGCCCTGAAACCAAGCCCCAGGATGACGAAACAAAATTCCGGGTAGCCATGATTATGGCCGGACTCCGTAATGACCACAGCTGGAACGAGACCCATTACGAAGCAATCCAAAAAGCCGAAAAGCTGTTGAATCTCGAAGTCGCCTATTACGAAAACGTGCCTATCGATTCGACGGCCCAAAACATTATGGAACAGGCCATTCAAAACGGGGCCAAGATCATCATTGCGAACTCTTTCGGTTTTGGCGAACCCGAATTGGCTATCGCAAGGAACCACCCCGAAGTCAAGTTCCTGCATGCCACAGGGCTCCAGACGGCAACAAACCTGTCCACCTATTTTGGGCGCATGTACCAGCTGCGCTATCTCTCGGGCATCGTTGCCGGATTCAAGACAAAGACCAACGAAATCGGTTACGTGGCAGGGTTCAACATTTCGGAAGTCAATCGCGGTATCAACGCCTTTACCCTGGGCGTGCAGAAAGTCAACCCCAACGCAAAAGTATATATCAGCTGGACCGGCTCCTGGACCGACGAATCCATGGCAGCAGACGCCACCCGCGACCTTTTGGACAAGCATAACATCGACGTCCTGGCAACCCATGTAGACGCCTTGTCGCCCTACGAAATTGCAGACGACAAGGGCATTTGGATTATCGGCTACAACAGGGACAACGCCAGAAGATTCCCGGAACATTTCCTGACAGCCCCCGTCTGGCGATGGGAGAATTTCTATATCCCGAAGATTCGAGAAATCATGCAGGACAAGTTCGAGGGCAAAGCTTACTGGCTCGGCCTCGAAAGCGGCATCATGGAATTATCTGACTTGACCAAGAATGTAGAAGACACCATTCGTCAAGTCGTGGAAGTCGAGAAACTCAGGCTCACCCAAGGAAAGTTCGACGTGTTCTACGGCCCGATCGAAGACAACCAGGGCAACATTCGCGTAGGCGAAGGAGAAAGCATGACCGACGACGCCATGCTGAATCAATTTGATTGGTACGTCAAGGGAGTAAACGATGGAATTAAGCCCTAGAAGTACAAAAATCAATATCAAGATGGTGGTATGGCTCGCCGCCATCGTATGCGTGCTATGCCTTGTTTGCGTACTGCTCCGAGTAAAGCTCGATACCCTACTGAACGTTTATGTTTCCAGGCAAGTTTCACAGCAGGCCGTGTTGATTGCCGACCTTGCAAACGAAAAGATGCACATGCGCCTGAACACGCTCTCGATGATTTCCCGCAAGATCGAAGCGGACGGGTCTCGCATCGAGGATTTCTTGACCCTTTCGGATTTGAAAGGCGAAAATACCAGTTACGGCCTTATCTCTTTAGACGGAACCGTCCGTACAGGCGATTCAACCTTTATCCTGCCCGATGAAAATTACCGCTGCATCATGGAATCCTTCCGTGGCAAGCAATCCATTTGCTATAGCGAAGAAATGGGAATCATGCTGGGCGTCCCCGTCTATAACCGCCTCAACGTCCGCTTTGTGTTGTACCTGCAATACAACAAGATTCCAATTAACGATTTCTTCGATGTAGACTGTTTTGACAGAAAATGCTTCGCCCAGATTATCGACAACGACGGCAGGGTTTTGATTCAGAACAATACCGGCGAATGGCGCAAGGATTCCATTTGGGAAAATACCGACATCGACAAAATCTACATAAAGCTCCGTCAGGACCTGGATCGTGGCCTCGCAACATCAAGAAACATTGTCCTCGGCAACGAGACCTATTACTTCTACATGGCAAAACTGAAGCATAACGACTTTATGCTCGCAGGAATGGTCGCCGCCGAAGATGTATCCGACGGTCTGGACCGTTTGTCCTTCCTGGTATTCTGGGTCGTGGGACTCCTGATGCTTCTGTTCTTGACCGGTCTCGGCATCCGATTCTTCTTGACCCGCAAGCACCGCGAATACAACCTGAAAAGCCTTTTGGCAAGCGACGAACTGGAACGTTTGCGCATGATGGAATCCATTGGCCAGGACATTCGCGAACCCGCAATGAATGTTTTGAACATGGGTGCCATCGTGCTGAGGGAATCTACAGATCCTTCGCTCAAGGATTATATCGCCGACATGCGTGCTTCCGGCCAGCAACTGCTTTTGCTGTCCAACGATATCCTGGACATGAACAAGATCCGTACAAACAGTCTCGATGTTTCTATCAAGGAATACGACCTGTTTGCCGTCCTCTGCGACAGTCTTAACGCAGCGCGCCATCGCAAGAAAACCGCAGAATTCGAGCTGTTGGTCGATTCTTCGATTCCGACCCATCTCGAAGGCGACGAATCCCGCTTGCAGCAGATTATAAGCAACATCCTGTTCAACGCTGAACACCTTGTGGTAAACGGGGCCAACATTATCCAGATTGGCTACCGCTGGATCGAAAACGAGAATGAAGCCGTCACCATCCAGAATATCAATTTGGTCATTGACATTCCCGATGCAGGCGTCAGTTGGACAGGTCCCTCCCTTTCCCTGGTGAAGATGCTCGTGATCGCCCTGGGCGGCGAAATCAAGAACAGCCTCATTGCCGACGGCCTGCCGGTGGTAGAAATTACCATTCCCCAAAAGGTGGTAAAGAACGAACTGATGGGCGACTTCAAGACTCGCTACAACGAGTTTGTTCAGGCCTCCGAAAACAAGTCCATTCATTTCTACGCCCCCAACGCATCGATCCTTGCCATTGATGACGTTCCCATGAACTTGCGCGTCATGAACGGACTCATGAAAGAGACCCTCGCCCGCTTCGACCCCGTATCCAACGGTGTGGAAGCCATCGAATACTTCAGGCGCAACCACTACGACATTATCTTCTTGGATCATACGATGCCGATTATCGATGGTTTGAACATTCTCACCATCATGAAGACTTTGGACGATCACCCCAACAAGCACACCCCCATCGTGATGCTTACGGCAGACGACAATGCCTCGGCAAAAACCATCTGCGAAACCATGGGCTTTGCCGACTTCTTGACAAAGCCCGTACACGAAGACGCCCTGTTCGCAATCCTATTGAAATACCTGCCCAAGAATCTGGTAAACCAATACGATGAACTGCCCAAAAAAGAAGAGGCTGTCGTCGTGGCAACAGAAGAAAAGCCGGTAAAAAAAGTTGAGCCGAAAAAGACAACCGAACATTTGCCGGACGATATCCTGGACACGTCGGTAGGCCTTTACTGCTGCGAAAGGAACGAGGCCCTCTACCGCAAAAAGATCATGATCTACGTCGACAAGGAATTCGACGTTGTCTTGACCAAGCTGTTCAAGGAAGAAGACTTTGAAAGCTACCGTCTAATGGTACAGGCGCTAAAGAGCGCATCGCTGTTTATTGGCGCGATAAACATTGCAAGTATCGCAAAGCTGATGGAATTTGCATGCAGCGAAGGAGACTACGACTATATTCGAGTCAGGCACGAAGACCTGATGCGCGAATACAGGCTGGTTGTCAACGAACTTAAAGAACGGATGTCCCATGGAAGAACAAATTGACGTCTTGAATGCCGACGGAACACCGGCAGGCTATGCCTGCGGACGCACCAAGGTTCACGCCGAAGGCCTTTGGCACCGCACGGTACATATTTGGGCGTTCAATTCCGAAGGAAAGATTCTGTTCCAATTGCGGGCCCGCGTAAAAGAAAGCAACCCAGGGCTTCTGGACACGAGCTGTGCAGGGCATATTTCTGCCGGCGATTCTAGCCTGAATGCCGCCGTGCGCGAACTGCGCGAAGAACTGGGAATCACCAAGAGTTCGCGCGACCTCGAATATCTATTCGAGGCAGCACACGAAAGTGTGCTTAACGGCGGCGCATACCTCGACAACGAATACTACGATGTCTATAAGGTAATGCTTTCTGACGAAGAGGCGAATTCCTTGGTGCCACAGCCGGGTGAAGTCGACGGATTCGTGTGGATGACCCGCGAAGAATTTTTCGCAAAGCACAAAATTCACCCTGAAAAGTTCGTAGAACATCCGAAAGACTTCCAGTGGCTCATGGAGAACACCTGATGGCAATGTACAAGGATGCAGCCCTCGTGTTGGAAGGTGGCGGAATGCGCGGTGCCTACCGGTCGGGCGTACTTGACGTGATGCTAGATAACGGCCTCAAGTTCGGCGGATACGCAGGAACTTCTGCCGGCGCGACGCACCTTTGCAACTACCTCTCGGAACAGCGCGAAAGGAATAGGCGAATTGATGTAGTCCATTCGGCGAACAAGCGTTACATGGGTTGGAGCAACCTGATTCGCACTGGCGATTTTTTTGAAGTTGAATACTGCTACAACGAAATCCCGCGCATCATCGATCCATTCGATTTCGAGAAGTTCCGCGAGAACGCCATGCAGTCCGAATTCTATGCCGCCGCCTCTAACCTAGAAACGGGCCTTGCAGAATATCTGTTGACTCGCGACTTGGACAAGCACGAAGACATGGAAAAAATTCGCGCATCGTCTTCGCCTGCACTGCTGAGCCATATCGTGCAACTCGACGGCATGAAGTTCCTGGACGGCGACATTGCCGACAGCATCCCGTTCGAAATCATGGCGAAGAAGGGATTTGCAAAGCAGGTCGTCATCGTGACGCGGCCCGCGGGCTACGTAAAGAAACCGTACACGCTCTTCCCGTTGTACAAGTTTATCTACCGCAAATACCCGAAATATGTTGAGGCGGTAAGGACGCGCCACATACGCTACAACCAGTGCCTGAAAACGCTGGACGAATGGTGCAATCGCGGGACGGCGTTCAGAATCCGCCCGAGCGAGCCGTTCAAAATAGACCGCCTGGAAAAAGACAAGTCCAAGCTCGTGAAGCTCTATGACCTCGGCGTAAAAGACGCCACCGCCCTGCTGCCGAAACTCATTGAATTTCTGGAACGCTAATGTCGAAAGCAATCGCCAATCACCGCTATCGACACTACAAGAAAGAGACCATGATCTACACGGTCATCACCGCCGACGCTCTCGACTGTGAATCCGTCAAGCCGCTGGTGATTTACCGCAGCGAATACGAAACGCCCGACCACCCCAAGGGAACCTTATGGGTGCGCGCCCGCGAAGATTTCGAAAGCAAGGTCACGCTCGCCGACGGTACCATAGTAGACCGCTTTACTGAAATAGACTAGTCAGTTTTTCGGACTTTTATTTTTACGCTCGGCCATCACCATTCCCGCGATAATGGCGCCCGCACCCACAAGGGCAACCGGCGTAATGCGCTCGCCTAAGGCAATGACTGCCGTAATGATGGTCACCAGGGGAACGGCGTAAAGGTAATTGCTCGCCAGCACGGTGCCCAGCTGTTTCATGACCTTATTCCATATAAGGTAACCAAACAGCGACGAAAACACCGTAAGGCACAGGAAATTGAATATCACCACAGGCTCCGCGAAATTCTGCCAGGGAATATCGAAGTTCCTCGGAGCGCCTTCGCCCATATTGATAAACATCGCAGGAATCGACGTAATCACGCCGTAGAAAAACATCTTGCGGGTAATAAAGAGCGAAGTATAGGAACCCCGGAGCTGCTTGATCACCAGCGAGTAGGCGGTCCACATCATGGCGCAACAGAAGGCCAGAAAATCGCCGAGGGGCGAAAGCTTCAGGACAAATTTTCCGTTCAACACCACCAGCACCATTCCCACAAAAGTGACAAGGCAGCCCAGCACCTGCTTCTTGGCAAGACGTTCACTCTTGTACAGGAGCCCGCCAAAAATCATGATGAGCAGCGGGGTCACGCAGGCGATAAGCGATACGTTACTGGAAGGAGCGATAGTCAGCGCGGAATTTTCGGCCCAATAGTAGAGCGTGCATCCCGTAAAACCGCTAAGAAAAAGAACCAGTTCGTCTCTCTTGCTTTCGCAACGATACCTCTCGTGGCTCAATATCAAGAGCAACAAGTAGGTTACCACAAACCGGAGGGTAAAAATTTGCACCGCGGAAAATCCGTGGTGCAATAAAACTTTAGTGCTTACAAAGCTAGTACCCCAGAAGGTAATCGTAGCTATTGCAAGCACATGCCAGAACATTAGTCCCTGAACTTCACCTGCTTGGTGCCCTTCACGACTTCGCCGATCTGCACCCACTTTTCGCCCTTGGCTTCGAGGTGAGCGGTAACTTCAGCCTTGTCTGCCGGGTCGATGAAGATGAGCATGCCCATACCCATGTTGAAGGTAGAGTACATTTCGTCCTTTTCGACAGAGCCGGCCTGCTGGATCAGCTTGAAGATCATGGGAGGATCCCAAGTGGTGCGGTCGATAATCACGTCGACATCGTCCGGGAGGATACGCGGGATGTTGCCCTGGTAGCCGGAACCGGTGATGTGAGCGAGGCCCTGGATGATCTTCTTGTTGCAGAGATCGATGAGGCTCGGGTAGTAGCTGCGGTGCGGCATGGCGAGAGCTTCGCCGATGGACTTGTCCATACCGTCGACCATGGAGTCGACCTTGTAGCCGGCCACGTCGAAGAGCACCTTACGGGCGAGAGAGTAGCCGTTGGTGTGGAGGCCAGTAGAAGGCAGGCCAAGAATGATGGTACCCGGCTTGATCTTCTTGCCGTCGATGATGTTTTCGCGTTCCACGACACCCACGATGGTGCCGGAAATATCGTAGTCGCCCGGACCGTAGAAGCCCGGCATTTCAGCAGTTTCACCGCCAATCAGAACGAGGTCGTTTTCGCGGCAGGCCTTGGCCATACCGGCAACGAGCTTGTCCATGACACCCGGTTCCAAACGGCCGGTAGCCACGTAGTCCAAGAAGAACAGCGGACGAGCGCCCTGCACCAGGATGTCATCGCAGCAGTGGTTCACGATATCCTGGCCCGGAAGTTCGTGGGTGCCCATTTCGATGTCGACCTTGAGCTTGGTGCCCACGCCATCCACGGAGCTCACGAGGACCGGGTCCTTCATGCCGAGGTGGTTCAGCGTAAAGAGGCCGCCGAAGTTACCGACGTCGCCCAAAACGCCCTGGTTGAATGTAGTACGTACGGATTTCTTGACACCGACCATAGCTTCGTCGGCACGTGCCAAGGACACTCCTGCGTCTGCGTAATTCATCTTTTATCCTTTGCCCATATCTTGGGCATGTGTTAGCCCTTAATGGGCATTTTGTTTTTCATCAATATTTCTGAGCGCATCCAGAATGAGACTGGTGGTATCGGACATCTGGTTGATGTTCACGATATCCGGCATCAAGTGGGTATCCAGCTTGAACAGCGTCTCGTCGCCCCAAGAGAGCATCTTTTCCAATGCGTCTGGGCCTGCCAGTTTGCCACACTTGGCACAGCAGATACGACCGTCCTGGAAAGCAATAAAGCCCTTTTCGCCGTTACATTCGAACAACACCGTTCCCGTAACGCGGCTCTTTTCCATGGTCTGCGCAAAATCGATAAAGGGGAGCACCTTTGCAGAAGCAAGGAGCGAAAGCCTTTCGAATTCATCGAAGGCCTTGTTCTTTGCACGCAGGCGGTCGGCCACCACCTTGTAAAGGTACACCATGATGTTCGGGTTCTTGTCCAGGAACTTCACGAACTCGTCGCTAGGAATGTGGAGCACCGTGGCGCCATCTTCACCTGCGACAACAGTATTGCTGGTAGGCTCGTTACAGATAATGGACATTTCGCCAAAACAAGTACCCGCTTCTAACGTCGCAAGGGTATTGTAGTGGCCGTCGGCCAAAAGTTCACCGCAAATAAAAGCGCGACCGCTCTGCAACACGCAGAAGGAATCGCCAATAGACCCGCCATTGATAATGATTTCGCCCGAGTCATATTCGCGAATCTGGGCATTCAAAAGCAAATAATCGGCACAGTCCCTGGGCACCTGCTGCAAAAAGGGCGTCCCAAGTTCATAGTTGGCTGCAATCCAGTCACCAATACCTGTATGAGTTTTCATGGGCTAAAAGATAAAAATATTATGGTACCAATCAAAACCCGTTCGGCCAGAATCAGCCCCATTTGTTGACTTCTGTATACACCCCTTCAGATTTTGGAGCATTTCGGCAGGGTACGCCACCGCAGATTCGTAAAAATCGTTGCCGCCACCGGGGCCCTTTCGTCCGTCATTCTGGCACACCCGTCTGTCCTTGAAGGCCTTGATATGCTTTACGCGGGGTTCCGCAGCAAGCAATTCCTCCGGAGTCCCGAACATGCCGGGATTCACCCACACATCGGCGCTGTCGGCCACCTTCATGATTTCTTCCAACGTGAACTGAAGTTCCCGGCCGGTATCCGCCGCCCACAAGTAGCAGCCGCCCGCATCCTTGATAAGCCTTGCCGTATAGCTGTTTCCGCCCGGAGCATACCACACGCCGCCGTAGCTCATGCCCACCAACACACGGGGGCAGGCCTCCCCCTCGCTCGCACCTTGTTGCTCGCTACCCCCTCTAGCGGGGGACACCCCCGCAACTCCCCCGTTTGCAACCTGCAAATACGCATTCTTACTTTGTTCAAAAATTGAGTCCGCCAAGGCATCCACGCCGAACATCGTTCCGTACAACTTAATCCATTCCGCCTTGGCCAGGGGACCGTCCTCCTGCCATTCGGACGTAAGCATCAGCGGAAGCTTCAAGGCCTCGATCCGTTCGTAGTCGTCATGTCCGCCACCCGTGGCAAAGCTCATGACCAAGTCCGGCTGGAGCGCCACCAGATTTTCGAGAGAAATCGTAGAACCGCTCCCCACCTCGGCTACCTGGCCTGCGGCAACCCGGGCATACAGGGCGCTATCCGCGATATACTTACCCTCGCCCACGCCCACAATGCGGCCTTCAAGGCCAAGGCGCAGCATATAGCCAATCTGCGCCGACGAAAGGGCCACCACCTTCTGGGGCGCATCGCCCAAGGTAAATCGCTTTACCAGGGTGTCGCGACCCACAATGGAACGGATTTCGGCGACTTTCTCGCCGCAAAGCGTCCCCACCTTCAAATTCTTGCTGTATTCCAGGGCCGGCAGTTCCCCGCAATCGGCCGATTTCTTTTCAGGTTCGCCATTATTCCGGCAGGCGCCCAACAGTAACCCCGAAAACGCCAAAAGAACCCCCAAGGAGGCGTTGACGGCCATTTTTCCACAAAAATTCAACATTCTAAGTCCTGAAAAAGTGCGTAAATCGTTGATTTTTAACATCTTATGAAATTTTTTATGCCAAAAACCCAAAACATAATGTATTTTATATGCCGTATACTAGCAACGGAATCTTTTATGAAAACAAAGATAGCCTCTTTTTTGAGCATTGTCGCTCTCAGCTTGCTCACCTTCGCCACCAGCTCTTTCGCTGACGAAGAAGAAGGATTTTACGAAAAGGACCACGTCCGCGGGTTCATTTCAATTGGCGCCGACTACCGCGGCATGCGCAAGGAATTCCAGCGCTACGTGAACAGCACAGCCCTCGCCGACTACGGCCACCTGGTCGAAACCCCCGTCCAGAATAGCGAAGGCGGCTACGACACCCTGCTGGTGGAATACTACGGCACTCCCAGCTACAAGAAATTCAACGACTACTACCTCGGCATGCATGTCAACGTGGGTGCCCAGTACAAGCAGTTCCTGACCTGGTTCGACTTTAACTTCATGTGGCCCCAGGTATCCAAGCGCCCGCGTGACTACTACACCCCCACCGACATCGACGGCAACCGCTGCCCCAAGAGCTACGCCCTTTATGACGTGGAATGGTTCGCTTACGGTGCAGACTGGATGTTCGGCTGGAAGCTCTTTGGCGAAAACGCGCCCATCAACCTGATTCCGGCCGTGGGCTTCGGTTTCAACCTAATCAACTTCCACTTCGCCTCGAACTTCTCCGTTGCAGAAAAGGGCAACATCGAGAACAACGACATCATGCGCGACCGTTTCTACAGCACTCTCGCTACCACGGTCAACTCCGAACTTGAACTCCGCATCGAACTGGGTCGTCTCGCCGTCGGCGCCTACGGTGGCTACCGCTTCATCCGCTACAACGACCTCTCCATCGAAGACTTCGGCAAGGATTACGGTCCCCACGGAACCGACAACGTCGGCGATACTTACTTCCTGGGTCTCCGTTTGACTTGGTACTTCCTGTCTCAGTGGGAAAAGAAACAAGCCGATAAACTTTAATGACCGCTCGGCTCTATCGCATCAACAAGAATGTGAAACGCCCCGCACAAAGCGGGGCTTTTTTGTATCTAATTAAGGCGGCGAGGCGCTTGAGGATCGCGCCCCACCGCCACCTTTGGTCGAGGATTACGTCCTTTGTCAAAAGGGTGTTCACACTGAAAGAAAAATCCACGGGGAGCGCTCCCGTTCGGGTCCGTGTCCACGATCTTTTCCATGGCCACGTAATGGGCGCAGCTGCGCCTCAGGCACGAATCCGTTTTCCAGCGGACCTTGTACTTCGCCTTGGGGTAGACAAAATCCCAGCCCAGCACCAGCGTAGGCACCCCCATGAGCCTCAGCCTGTCCGGAAGCGGCGCATACTCCCCCTGGGTCGTCAAAAGCACCACCGCATCCAGCTTGCGGTACATGGCCATCAGCAAGGCGTCTTCCATCAGCGACAGGTTGGGCCCCACGTAACTCGTCTCTGCCGGGTTGTTGAAATGTACGCTGTAGCCGCATTCCATAAGGGTCTGTTCCAGCCGGAACACGCCCTCGCAATCCCGGGCGAATACATGGGGATCGCGATAAGGGTGGTAATAGTGGGACTCCATTTCCAGCTTACGGTAACGGTCCCCTTCGAAGTAACGAATCGCCTGCATCTCCACCCAGAGCCTTAGGCTCCTGAAATCCAGGCAGGAATGGAACCGGTGAACGTTGCGGTAGTAGTCGTTCACCTTCTTGAGCGTGTAACCATCTAGGAAAAATCCTATACGGAGCGGTCGCGGCATAGTACCTCCATCAAAAAGCGTGCCTCTTTATTAACACGCTTTTTTCGGGGTACCGGAGACCGATTTTAGATGTTAAATTTTCTATACAAAGTATTAAGCGCCCGTTTGGTCGTTAAATCAGCTTGCGCTTTTTCAAGTCGTCCATCAAGGAGCCCGGCATCCAGGACTTGAGCTCATTGTACTTCGGGTCATCCAGCTTCTTGCGCCAGGCTTCGGCTTTTTCCTTGTCGCCCTTGTCGTTGTAGATGCGAATCAAGTTCAACACCGAGCACCAGTAACGAATGCTCTTGCCCGTGCGCTTCAAATAGTCGGCGGCGCTCTTCTCGTAAATGTCGGCAGCCTCGCCATAGCGCTTCAGGCGGTAAAGCATGTCGGCCTTGATCTGCAACATGACCGGATGATTGGGAGCACGCTTGAGTCCGCGTTCTGCAAGCTTCAGGCCCGTCGCAAAGTCTTCCTTGTCGTAATGCATCCAGATAAGGGGCGTCAGGAACAAGGGCCAGAACCGTTCGGACTTTTGGGAGGCGCTGTCGAGAGTCGCAAGATAAAGCTCCCGGTTGTCCGACTTGAAGGGCACCCAGCTAAAGCTCTTGTCGATGTAGTAGGCGTAAATGGCGAAGAAGGCGCGGGCCTCCAGTTCCTTGGATTCCTCGAAGGCCTTCGCCGCCGAACGTGTCGTCATGGCTCCCTTTACCGAATGCCCCGTCTCGCCCTGCACGTAGCCTATTTCAAAACGGCGCAGTGCATCCCATAGACCATCAGTCTTGCAGGATTCCAGCAAAGTCCCTGCCTTCACGAGCGAAGCCGTATCTCCCTTGTCGTCATAGACGCTGATACGTACAACATTCTCAAGCACGCAACCCGCCCCTTCGTTCTGAGAGCGCAACTGCTTCGAAATCTCGAAGGCGTCGCCATAGCGGAGCGCCATGGTTGCCGAAGTGGCCTTGGACCAAAGTTCCGCCTGCTCCTTGGACAAAGACAGGGAAAGGGGTTCCCCGGCAAGGCAGGCAGCGACAAAGACAACAGAAATAATCAAAAAATTCCGCAAATACATCGGTCCAAAAATAGAAACTTCGCCTGCAAAAACCTCAAAAATGGATTGCTTCGCGGTGCTCGCAACGACGTTTTCTGTTGATAGATTATGGACAAAACACCTCAGTTCACGATTTATCCACAAAGAACGACCCCAATTCACCATATTTCGTTTTTATGTTTTCCTTATTTTTTAGTCCAAATTGGAATATCCGAAGGAGGCCTCCTCCAGGGTCACCCTATAGGCAATCAGGCACCATTTAACATGTTGACAGACAACAAATTACAAAAAGCCATTTCGAACAAAAGTGGCGAAATTTTGCAAATTTCCCAAAATTTAAGAAAAGTTTTCTTAATCCTTACATCATTTTTTGCTATTGCCTGGACGCCCAAAATTATCTATAACTGGTATGTAAGGTCAACAACTTATCAACATATAAACAACAGTCTATCTTGTTAAACTAGGGATTCGGGAAACCAAAAAGGAATAACACGACGGAGGTCTTATGAAACTTTTCCATAAAACATCTGCATTGTCATTCTACATGATCCACTCCGGCTTCATGGCATTCAAGACTCGCGTCAAGGAAGAGCTGGATGCTGCCGGGGGCGGGAACCTGGACGATCTCCTGGATGACGATAGCCTGCACGCCTACTACCGCAACGGGGATTCCCCGGACTACGTGGCCGCCTCGCTCTGCCCCACCTGCGAAGAAGACTAAGAATTTCTCTCCCTCCTAGAAACAATAAATTCCGCTGCGAATGCAGCGGAATTTATTTAATTCTAGTAATGCCGAACTTTACTTGGCGGGGCAGCCTTCAACGGTTTCGAACTTGCCCTTGTTCACTGTCACAATCTTGGTGTTCAAGTTCATGCCGCGCTTGAACTTGATATCGCCATATACGCCCTGGAAATTGGCGGTATTGTTAATCAAGTTCGTAAGGCTGTTCGGATTCTTGGCCATGGAACTGAAGACGATGTTTGCGGCATCGTAGCTGAGCCCGCTCACCTTGTCTTCGCCCGGTTCGGCACCCCAACGTTCCTTGAAGTCGCTCACGAACTTCTTGAGGTTGTCGTTGTTGCCGCCCATGTCCATGGCGGGCACACTAAAGTAGGAGCTGTCCACCTGGCGCTTGCCCTGGATCAGGAGTTCGCGGCCGTACCAGCCGGAGGCGCCCAACAACACGCCAGAAATCTTGTTGAAGGCCACCTGGCCAGCCATAAGGCCGGCGTCGCCCGGATTTGTCGCCGGAATAAAGATGCCCGGAATGTTGAAGGTAGAATCCTGCATGTAGAAGCGGCGTTCCTTGGCATTCACGGCATCCAGGTCATTTGCCCCGCGGGCAATGTTCTGACGGCGGTTCAGCTGCTTGAAACGCACATCGCGGAGCAGGCTGAATTCGGTCTTGTAGTCGGGGCGGCCTTCTTCGTAGTTACGGAAGGCGATCACGCTTGCGCCGCGGCGTTCCACAGCCGTAGTAAAGCTCTGGGACATGGAGGCGCCATAGCCACCCAAGGGGCTGAGGACGGCGAATTCGCGGATGTTCAAGCACTTGGTGGCAAAGTCGGCAATGCTCTTGGCCAGGTTATCCATAGTGATGTTCACCTGGAAAATATTCGGGCCCATCTTGGCGATACCGTCGTCGGTAGCCGTCGGGGTAAGCATCGGGATATTCTGGAAGTTGCTTCCGAGCCAGGCGGCCACGGTGGCGGCCGGGGCACTCATGATGGGGCCGATAACCGCAACAATGCTATCCTGGTTAATGGCCTGCTGGGTACGGAGGAGCGCTTGGGCGGCGTCAGCACGGGTGTCGGCCACGCGCAGGTTCACCTTGCCCTTGAGTCCGGCCTTTTCGTGGGCGAGAATCACGCCCTGAATGGCCGCCGCACCGAATTCGGCGAAGTCGCCCGAAAGGGGGGCGAGCACAAGAACCGTCGGCATACCGGCGCCGCGGTCTTCCAAGGATTCAAGACCCTTTTCGGCAGTGCTGGAGAGGTTTTCGGCCACCCCGCCTGCCACAACCTTCTTGTACCAATAGCGGGCAGCCTTGTAACGCTTGGAGTTCTGGCATTCGCGGCCGATCTGCAGCTGCAGCCAGCCCACAATGTCCTTGTCCACCGGGTACTTTTCCAAAAGGGCCTGCAGCTGGTCAGCCGTCAACAGCGAAGCGGCCAGCGTCTGGATGGCCACATCCTTGGTGCGGCTGCGGGCAGCCGGGTTCTTGGAGTAGGCCAGAATGCGGAGCATGGCTTCTACACCTTCATAGACGTTGCCCTTTTCCACCATCACGATGGCGTTGGCCAGTTCCATGCGTTCGCGATACACCGTGTTCACGTAGTATTCCAGGAAGCGGGAAGAAAGCTTCAGGGCCTCGTCACGCTTGTGTTCGCGCAGGTAGCATTCCGTGAGCATCACGGCGGCCTTCTCGCCGGAGGACTTACGGAAGCTGGACTTGTAGACTTTCTGGAGGGGAGCAATGGCTTCGGCGCACTGCCCGTTCTGGATTAAATTCTTTGCCTCACGAATTTCGTCCTGGGCAAAAGCGGAAGCGGCAAGCATTGCCACCAAAGCAAAAGGTAAAAGACGTTTCATACTAGGATTCCGCAGCGGCTTGAACCACATCGTGTTCTTTCTTGATTTGTTTTTGGAGAGATTCAGGGAGTTTAGCCCAGTCCATGACATCGACCCGGAACGGAAGCCCGCTATCCACAAACGCCTTTTCCACAGCGGTCATGGCTTCGAAAGAAAGGGGGCTTTCAGAAATAACCACCAGTTCCAGTTCCGTATCGGGAGTGAGATCCACTCCCGTAACACGGGCTCCATGCGCCCAAACTTCCAGCCCCTCAAAATGAAGAGCCAGAATCCTCTGGACCTTTTCCAAATGATCAGATTCAATACATAAAGCCATACGGGGTCAAATATAGTTAAACTCCCAAATAGATTTGCTATTATTAACACATGATTGCATTCCTATTCATACTGCTTGCCGCCCTTGTGCTCATCTACGTCAACGTAAGTTCTACAGCCAAGGGCAAAATCGGGAAAATTATCGGTGCCGCCGTCTTATTCCTCATTTTTATAGGCATGTTTTTCAGGGACACTTTTTTGGGAAGTTGCCTTGTCACCTTTTTTGCAGTCTGGATTCCAAACGCACTAATTCTTTACATTCCCTGGACCCTCTATAGAATCGGCTACTATCTTACCCAGCCCCACCACCTGAGCCGTCACAAGGTCCGCCGCGTAGGCCGCTGGCTTGCGGGAATAACCGCCGGCGTAGCCTTTGCATTCATGGCATACGGAATTCCGCACAACGACGAATACAAAACCAACTTGCTCACCATCGATTTGCCGAGCCAGTACACCGAAAGCTTTACGGCCGTATTCTTTAGCGACATTCATGTGGATCCCCTGTTCAACGCCAAGAAACTGGGCCGCTTTATTGCGCAGGTCGATTCCATTAAACCCGACTACCTGTTGTTCGGTGGCGACCTGGCCGATATCTCGACCGAAAAGATGGACCGCTACGGCTACGATATTTTGTTCAAAAAATTGACCGACGGCGCGAAAGTGGCGGCAGTCGCCATCAACGGCAATCACGAATCCATGCTGGAACGTTCGGGTTCTAATCCCAACGAATGGATGCGCAAGGTGGGCTTTGTGGTGCTCGACGATTCCACCGCCTGCCTGGGCAACGCCTGCTTTACGGGCCGCACCGACTTCATGGTCGCCCGCGGCAGGGACGCCGAACGCAAGCCCCTTAGTGAACTCATTCCAGATTCTATAAAGATTATGGAACACCCCAAGGATTCCACGGTCACGACTACCGCAATCGCACAAAATGTAACGCAAGATTCCACCGCAGATTCGGCAGCCGTCGCTACCGTTACCTACGACACCCTGGTCTTGCACCGTCCCTGGATTTTGATGGACCACCAGCCCAAGGGAATCGAAAAAACTCATGCAGGCAGGCTCCCGGACTTCGCCCTTTCGGGCCATACGCATGATGGCCAGTTCTTCCCGGTCACCTTCATTATCGACTACGTGTGGAAACTCGCCTATGGCAAGGGAGCGCTCGGCGGAGTGCTTTGGCTCGTGAGTTCCGGCTTTGATTGCTGGGGCCCGCCGGTACGCGTAGGATCTGATTCCGAAATCTGGGTGATTAAATTCAAGGCAAAAGAAAAGACTGAAGCCAATTAACAAAAAAGCGCCGCTAAGCGGCGTTTTTTATGCAGAAGATTTCTGCAATTTTTGGAAAATTAAAGAAGCCTGTTGTAAACGGCGATCTGGCGTTCGATAATGCCGTCCCAGGTAAAGCATTCGGCGATGTGCTTCTGGGAGCCGGCGAGCAGGTGCTCTACGAGCTCGGGCTCGGCGGCGAGGCGCTTGTAGGCGCTTGCGAGGGCCTGGGGGTCTTTTTCGGGAACGAGGATTCCCGATACGCCATCGATAACCACATCGGGGATACCGCCCACATTGCTTGCGACAATCGGGAGGCCGAGTTCCATGGCTTCGATAAGGACGACGCCAAGGCCCTCGGTATCACCCTTGCTGTCGACAATTGCCGGGAGCGTGAAGACATTTGCAGTCTTGTATTCGTTGGCGAGCGCTTCGGGCGAAAGCTTTCCGGTGAAAATGATTTCGGCAGCATCCGGATTGGATTGCTTCACTTCGTTCGCAATGACGTGCAACTGTTCGGTGAGATCGCCGACACCGACGATTCGGATTTCAAACTGGTCGCGGGGCAGGTACTTGGCCGCTTCAATCAGGTAGCAGATACCCTTGCGTTCAATATGGCGCCCGACGAACAAGATTTTGAACTTGTGATTATCGCTTCGCGATAATACCAAATGCTGGTCTCGGTCATGTCCAAGCGAGCTTGTCCGCGACTCTCGACCTACGCATTTGTCGTTTACTTCATGCGGCGTGGGGCGTTGCGGGGATACTTCCCCGCTAGAGGGGGTAGTGGATGCCGCATTAGCGGCAGAAACGAGGGGGAGGCTTCCCCCTTCCAACGTAGTTCCGTAGGGGCTCCATTCGACTTCCACATTGCGGAGCGCCTTGATTTTGCTTGCGGTAAAGCTGGAGTTCGCGAACACGGCCTGGGCCTGGCTAATGGCAAATTTAAGGAGCGGGCGCACCCATTTCTTTTTGCGGATGAGCAGGAGTTCTGCACCGTGGAAGTTCAGCACCAGCGGGATTTTGAACAACTTAGCGGCACCCAGCGCAATGTAGGCATGGGGAAACGGCCAGTGCGCATGAATGATGTCTGGCTTGAACTTGTGGCAGATTTTAATGCACTTGAAAAATCCGCTGATGATGTAGGGAATCGCAAGCAGCTGAAGCCAGGGCTTATTTGCCATCTTGCTGGGAGCGCCTTCTTCGTGGGTCAGGAATTCCCAGGAGGCGGGCGCGTAGCGAAAACGGTTCACCCTGACGCCATCGATTTCGTGACTTTTTAAACCCTTGTAGGAGGGGGCCAAAACTTGTATGTCCAGGCCAGCTTTTTTAAGGTGCGCAATGGAAGTACGCAACCAGGGGACTTCGGCGTCTTCGTGGAAACGCGGATAAACCGAACCGATGACAAGGACCTTGGAGACAGCCATAACTATATAGCGGCGGTAGCCTGGGGCGTCAGGTTCTGTATACAGGCCGGATAAAGAATGGGCTTCACTGTCTTGTCCAGAACTTCACTGATCTTTTCGAGATTGGTGCCTGCGGACTTCTGCTCAATGCGGCCCTTGATGCGCTGCCAGCCATCCAGCTTGGAATCCAGCAGCAACATTCCCAGCCCCGATTCATGTTCCAGGAACCCGATAATGTCGCTACCGCGGCTACCGCTGTTCAGCACCGAGAAAAAAGAATTCCAGAACTGGATAAAGCTCCCCTCGTCGGAAAGCTCTCTTTTCAATGTTTCAAAATCAAATTCAAGATATACGAAGGAGCTATCATCCTCATCGCTGCGGATAATTTCTTCTTGACAACGCCTTTCAAAGATCTCTTCGGTATAGATAGAGATGTTATACTTGTGTTTTCGTATCAAATTAAAGAGGAGCTCTTTCATCATCGCCCCAAATTTAGGCTATTTTTATGCCATGCAACGACTGTTAAAATTGAAAAAAGCGCTCAAGAACAGCATTTTGGCGACCTCCGTTGAAAATTTCAAGGGAATCAGGTCCGGAACCGCGAAATACCGCCACCTGACCGAAGACGAAATTCAGATTCTTGAAAAGAACGGTAACCGCTCCGAATCCTGGGACAAGGTGATGGTCGAACCCGACTTTGACCCGAACCGGATCAACCGTTCCTCGTTCATGGGCGAAGTCTACTTGCCGAAATTTTTCGGGACGCTGCTCTTGCCGGGCGACGTGTCGTTCCCCACAGGCATCTACGACAGTCTTGTACACAATTGCTTTATCGAAAACGCGCTGGTCCACAAGGTGGCCATGTTGAGCAACATCCTGGTGCGCAGCAGTGCGGTGATCCAGAACGTGGGTTCCATTATCAGTAGCGGAAAGATCAGCTACATGATCGGGAACACCATGCACGTGGGTAACGAAATGGGCGGACGCAATGTCGCCGTGTTCCCCGAAATTACCATGGAACTTGTAGAAGCGCAACTCTTCCACAAGCCGGAACCCGAAGTCGCAGCAGCCTTTGACGAACAGCTGAAGGCCTACCGTGAAGAAACCGCCTTCCCCTTTGGCGTGGTGGGCAAGGGTGCCGTGGTCTGCAACACCAACATTATTCGTAATAGCTGGATTGGCGCCCACGCACGCATTGAAGGCGCCGAAAAAATCCGCAACTCCGTGGTGCTTTCGTCCCTGGAAGAACCCAGCCACGTTTACGATTCCGTGATTCTCGAAAACTCCAACGTGCAGAAGTCGGTGACCATTCATACCGGTGCCGAAGTGCAGGGCTCCGTACTCATGAGCCGTACCACTGTCGCCTGCAAGGCAATCGTGAAGTCCTCGATTATTGCGCCGTGCTGCCACATTGAAGAAGGCGAAGTGAACAGTTCCTATATGGGCCCCATGACCCAAATGCACCACCACTCCCTTCTAATAGCGGCCCTCTGGCCCGACGGATGCGGCAACCTGGGTTACGGCGCCAACGTGGGCAGCAACCATACCGGACGCATGCCCGACCAAGAAGTGATGCCCGGACAAGGAATGTTCTTCGGCCTTGGCGTGAACATCAAGTTCCCCGCCAACTACCGCGAATCGCCCTTTACCCTGATTGCCACGGGGCTTACCACGCTCCCGCAGCGCGTCAAATTCCCCTTCTCCCTAATTCGCCCGGGAGACCCGCAACTGGTCGGTGTCGCTCCGCGCCTGAACGAAATTGTGCCGGGCTGGAATTACGCCCGCAACGCCTACGCACTGGACCGCAACCTTTACAAGTATTCCCTGCGCGGCAAGGGCATGGTGCCCTCGGCATTCTACAGCATTTTCAACCCGGATACGGTACGTTACGTTTGCGATGCCTACCAGCGTTTGCAGGTGACAGCAATCCGCGACATTTACACCAAGGAACAAATTGACGGCTTGGGCGAAAACTTCATGCGCGAACGTATTCGTCAGCAAGCAATCAAGACTTACCAGGAATACCTGGAACGTTACGTTCTTGAACAAATTATCACGCTGGTTGTAACCGATCCCAATTTGCAGACGCAGCCCGTCAAGGAACTGCGCCGCATAGCCACAAACGACATCAACAAAGATGCCATTCGCATGGTCTCCCTGCCCGAAACCTTCGACGAACTGCTCAAGCGTTACCGCCAGCTGGAAAAAGACTGGTTCGAACGCGTGACCCACGGGCTGGACAAGGACAACGAACGGGGCCGCCAGATTTTCGACGACTACGACGACGCCCACCCCATCGACAAGGGATTTTCCGAATGGGAAAAGGCCCGAGTCGAAGAGAAGCTGCGCCGTCTGAATTCCATCGCCAAGACGAATAAGCCTGAATAATGTCTCCCTGGCTTTTACTCGGAACGTTCCTCGTTGTTGAATTTGCGGCACGCCTGGTGCTTGAAATTCGCGAACGCAGGCTTACCCAAATGCCGGGTGGAATTTTCGCCGTACTGCGGCTGATTCCCCTGGCTAACGACATCGTACCGCTGCCGGAGAACAGAAAGACTCCCACCGAAAACGAATTCGTGAAAAAACACGAAGAAGGCCACAAGGAACTGCGCCACAGCATTTTGCGGAACCTGGCCAAAGTGGCATTGCTGCTTTTGGCCGTATGGCTCTTCGCCTTTTTGCTGGCAAGCCACGGCATGTCCCTTATACAGTCTGTCCTTTGGCTGCACCTGGCAGCAATTCCATTCCGCATCATTTTTCACTTGTACTGCTGGCACCAGGAATACGAAGCTGACCGCTACGCCTTCGAAAAGCTCGGCAAGAAAGTGGCCAAGGCCGCCATGCGCGATCTTGCCGAATGCGAAATTCCCTATACGAAATTATTCGCGGTGGTTTACCGCGAACATCCGACTGTCGCCATACGCAGTCAAAAGATTCTGAACAAAGAGATTAAGGCCGCCTAAACCTTATTGAGCCTTGCGGCCCAAGGCAAGGATAATTCCGTTCACGGCAAAAGCCGCAATCAGCAAGATGTCCCCGGTGTGGGCTCCCAGCGCCCCTGCGGGGCAAAGCTTACCGGCAAGGGCGAGAAGACCGCCTGCAATAATGGCAGCGCCCACGAACTTGGGCTTTGCCTTAAGGCCCAAAAGTCCCCACAGAACAGGAACGGTGAACGCTCCGGCATAAACCGCAAGGGCCAAAAGCAATGTGCCGATAATGTCGGTAAACACCAGCGCAAACAGCAAGGCAACCATCCCGTTCATAAGGATAAGGAATCGTGCCAGGAGCAAAGAAGGCTTGCGGCAGAAACCGTTAATGATGACGGAACTGCTCAAGAGAGTGGTATCGGCACTGCTGAGGACTACGCTCAATAACGCCAGCGCAAACAGCGGAATCAAGGCCGGCGGAAGAACTGCATTTGCTATAGCCGTAATGCGGGCGCCCTGAACGTTTTCAAGCCCCACACCGAAAACGGCCAGGAATCCGATAATGAAGGCAACAGGAATCAGCGTGCAAGCCGCCATGGCAATGGCCTTCTTGGCAGTAGCAGTATCCTTGGCGCAGAACATGCGGCTATAAATGTCGGGGCCCGCCGTATAGGTAGTGCCATAGGTCAGAATCAGCAAGAACAAGTCGAGAGGAGAGAAGTTTTGGTTGAATGGGAATTCAGGCGCCCCCTGCAAAATCGTCGAAAGAGAAGATGCAGCGGGAGTCGCACCAGAAGCACCACCGAATAGCGCAAAACCTGCAAGCAGGACAAGTCCCAAAATAATGAGGCAGGCCTGCATAAAGTCGGTGCGCAAAATCGAAAGCTGGCCGCCTGCAAGAGTGTAGCCCGTAAACACCGCCGCCGAAACAATGGCCGCCGTCGTGTAGCTCATGGACGTAAAGGTCATGAGCAACTTTGCCGCCGCAATAATTTGCGCCGCCACAATGCCCGTCCATGCCACCGGAATCACCACGGACGCTACCACTCGCGGGCCTTTGCCGTACAGGTTTTCCACCAAGTCCGGTAGCGAATATTTGCCATGACTATAGGCACGCCCCGCAAAAGGAATCAACGCCAAAAGCCCGAGAGCTCCCACCAGCATAAACCAGCTGGCGGCCCCGCCGAGCCTAGCGCCGCTATCGACGGCGCCAATCACGGCCGACCCGCCCAAGATCGTCGCCACGAGACTTCCGGCAACCGCTTTCGCAGAAGCCGCCTTGCGTGCCACGAAGAAATCGGGAATGTCCTTTACGCGCCACGCACTACGCAAGGCAATAAACACTAAAACAACGAGATAAGCAATTAAAGCGTAGGTCATGAGGATTCCTAAAACCTTTAAAAAACGGCCTTAAAGATACAAATTTTGTATATTCTTTTGCACAGAGGTTTTTATGTCTCGATTCTTTGGTTTATTCGCATCTGTTTTTACTGTAATCGCATTTTATGCCACAAGCGCACTCGCCTTCGACGTATCCGTCAAGGCTAACGTAGATAACGCCCAAGTGTTCGTGGGCGACATGTTCAATTACGAAATCCAGGTGGTGGCCCCCGAAAACGCCATCGTAGACTTGCCCAGCTTCGTAGGCAATCTCGGCAGTTTCGAAGTCAAGGAAATGAAGAACGAAAAGGTGACCGAGGGCATGCCCAAGGGTACCGCCAAGTTCACCTGGCTTGCAACGCTCAATACCTTCGTAAGCGGCGACTTCTTGATTGCCCCGCAGCAAGTGAACGCCGTGGTCGGTAGCGACACCGTCAAGGTAAGCACCGACCCAGTAGCCGTCAAGGTTTCTACCCGCACCACCGGCGAAGAAGACGACATCCTCGAAGTAGAAGACCCGATGGACGACCCGCGACTCCCGCAATGGCTCTACATCGTGCTAATTGTGGTAGGTGTCGCCCTGCTGGTGTTCCTCGGCTGGTTCCTGCATAAAAAATTTGCGAAGGCAGGGGCCGCCCCGAGACTTCCGCCCTATGAAGAAGCGGTGCTCGCCCTCAAGGAACTGCGCCAGAAGAATTACCTCGCCGAAGGCAACCAGGGCGACTACTTCATGGCTCTGGGCTTCATTGCACGCCGCTATATCGAGCGCCGTTTCGAAGTCGACATTCTGGATGCTACCGTGGCCGAACTCAAGCAGCGTATGGCCCACGTGGCAGGCCTTCCGCAGGCCTACAAGGAATCGGTCGTGACGCTCGCCGTCGAAACCGAACCGGTGAAATTCGCCAAGATGAAACTCGAAGGCGAACGCTGCCGTTTCTGGGACGAATGGGCCGACCGCCTCTTGGAAGATACAAAGCCCACTCCTGAAGAGGAGCAGGCTAAGAAAGAAGCTCTCAAGGCAGCCGTGCAAACCGTAAAGGCTGAACGCGCCAAGGCTTCGAAAAAGAACTCGTAAGTAACTACGAGTTTCCCTTCAAGATTTCTTCGATATCGCTACGGCTCAAATAGAGCCGTTCGTTCAATGCGTTTGCAATTCCGCAAAGGGACTTGCGGCAGGCCATCAGAATGTTAAAATCCTGCTCCACCACGCTGGTTTCCGCCAGCTGAAAGTAATAGCAGGCCGCCTGAAAGCGCTGGTAATCCGGATCGCTCTTGTAAAGCTCCGCCGGCAAATCCTTCATGACCGTATCCAGGTCGCAAGCGAAATCCTTGCGCATCAGGAATTCCGCCAAGTGCCCCGCCATGGCGATGTGGGCATCGCCTTCCAGCTCGCTTCCAGCAATGTGGGTAATGCCCGGACGTTCCTTGGACATGTCCATCTTCACGTATTCCAGCGGGCGCTTGAACAGATACGCAATCAGGGCGTGCCCCGCCTCATGATTGCACAACTTCTTGAATTCTTCTTCACCGAAGAATTCCACCATGGATTCACGATTTAATTCTGACATTGTGTAAGCCAGCGATTTATAACGAGTTTTTTCGTTTTAAGATGCCTTCTTGCGGCTCTTCTTGGCAGATTCAGACTTCTTCTCCGAAGGAGCCTGCAAGCCGCTCTTCACAATTTCTGCGGTCACCACGTACTGCTTGTTGCCGGAACCCGGCATTTCAAACATGGCCTTCTGCAAGGTCTTTTCCATCACGGAACGGAGGCCGCGAGCACCTGTCTTGCGGGCCATGGTTTCGCGGACGATTTCCTTGAGGGCGTCGTCTTCGAACTTCAGCTCGATACCGTCCATTTCGAACAGGCTCTTGTACTGCTTCACAAGGGCGTTCTTCGGCTGAGTCAAAATATTCAGGAGGGCTGCTTCGTCGAGCTCTTCGAGAGCCACGGCAACGGGCAAACGGCCCACAATTTCGGGAATCAAGCCGAACTGGATCAAGTCATCAGGTTCCAGGAGCTTGAAAAGTTCTGTCAGGGAATTTTCTTCGGCACTGCGGATGTCGGCGCCGAAACCCATGCCGCCCGTATTCACGCGGCGGGAAATAATCTTGTCGAGCGTTTCGAAGGCGCCACCGCAAATGAACAGGATGTTCTTGGTGTTCACCTGCACCAGCGGCTGTTCCGGGTGCTTACGGCCACCCTTCGGCGGCACTGCGGCAACCGTACCTTCCAAAAGCTTCAAAAGACCCTGCTGCACGCCTTCGCCGCTCACGTCGCGGGTAATGGAGGGGTTGGCAGTCTTACGGGCAATCTTGTCAATTTCGTCGATAAAGATGATACCGCGTTCGGCGCGGGCCACGTCGTAATCAGCCGCCTGCAACAGGCGCACGATGATGCTGTCCACGTCTTCGCCCACGTAGCCGGCTTCAGTCAGCACGGTAGCGTCAGCAATGGTAAAGGGGACGTCCAGGAAGCGTGCCATGGTCTGGGCCAGAAGGGTCTTGCCCGAACCAGTGGGACCCACCAGGAGCAAGTTGGACTTTTCCACTTCTTGTGCATCGGGGTGGGCCTGCTTGTAACGCAGACGCTTATAGTGGTTATACACAGCTACAGAGAGGGCGGTCTTTGCCTGGTCCTGGCCGATGACGTATTCGTCCAGGTGGGCCTTGATTTCGGTAGGTAGCGGGAGGGGCTTGGAAGAGGCCTCGGCAGCGGCAGATTCCTGCCTGGCGCGGGCACGGTCTTCTTCGATAATGCGGTGACACATGGCAACGCAGTCGCTACAAATCTGAACGCCTGCGCCCGTAATCATCTTCTCGACGCGTTCTGCGGGCTTGCCGCAAAAACTGCAAACCACAGTCGGGTGATTTTTCCCGCTACGATACATTAAATTTCCTCTTTACGCGGAACAAAGATTTCGTCGATAACGCCGAAGGCCTTTGCTTCTTCGGGGCCCATATAGAAATCGCGGTCGGTCTTTTCACGGACTTCGTCAATGGACTTGCCGGTATGCTTGGCGACGATTTCGGCCAAGGTTTCCTTGGTGCGCACGATTTCTTTTGCGGTAATCTGGATATCGGTAGACTGACCGGTAGCAGCACCCGACGGCTGGTGAAGCATAATGCGAGAATGCGGGAGCGCATAGCGCTTGCCCTTGGTACCTGCCGCAAGCAACACCGCAGCCATCGAGGCGCAGTTACCAATGCAGATGGTCGCGATATTGGGGCGAACATGCTGCATGGTGTCATAAATGGCAAGCCCTGCCGACACGTAACCACCCGGGCTGTTAATGTACAGCGTGATATCCTTTTCCGGATTCTCGTATTCAAGGAAAATCAGCTGGGCCATGACGTTGTTCGCCACTTCGTCGTTAATCGGCGTGCCCAAGAAGATAATGCGTTCCTTGAGGAGACGGGAGTAGATATCGTAGGCGCGTTCACCGCGTCCGGTGGTCTCAATGACGGTAGGGATGATCATTCAGTTTACCTCTTACTTGTTTTCTTCAGCAGCCGGGCGGATACCGACGATGAAGTCGGCAGCCATCTGAACGCGGAGTTCATCGCGGAGCTGGTTGATGCGGCCGGACTGACGGAAGTGGCCCTTGAGGGTTTCAAAGTCCACATGGTAGGCGGCGGCCATCTGCTTCAGGCGTTCATCAACGTTAGCCTGCGACGGCTTGATCTTTTCTTTAGTTGCAATAAAGTCGAGAATGCGGTGCTTCTTGATTTCGCGGATAGCTTCCGGAGTGAGACCGTTCAGCTGTTCTTCGGTCGGTTCCACCACGTCCTTTTCGCTCTGGGCGTTGCGGTTCAGGGTCCACTTGATCAGGTCATAGACGCGAGCCTTCGGCACTTCGAACGGGTTGGCTTCGATAATCTTGTCGAGAGCTTCGTTGATAGCCTTGTTCTTGGCGGCGTCCTGCTTCTGGCTAGCGAGGCCTTCGGCGAGGTTGCTCTTCAATTCTTCAACGTCCTTCACGCCGATCTGCTTGCAGAATTCTTCGTCCATGGTGGGCGGAACGATGGTGCGCACGTCGGTGACTTCCACCTTGAACTGAGCGGTCTTGCCGCGATAGCGTTCGTCCTTGTGGTCATCGGGGTACTTGAAGTTGATTTCCTTGGTTTCGCCGGCAGATGCACCGGTGAGGCCTTCGTCGAATCCCGGAGAAGCGGACTGACCGAGGAGGCTACGGAATTCCTTGTTTTCCGGGAGTTCCTGCTTTTCGCCGTCGATAATCACTTCGAGGTAGTTACCCACGACCACGTCGCCCTTGGCGGCAGCACGGTCCACATGTTCGTCCTTGCTCCACATCTGGATCAAGCGGTCATATTCTTCCTTGACTTCTTCTTCGTGGACGGCGGTTTCCGGAACGGTAACGCCCGTGTCGGCATAGCCCTTGATATCGATTTCAGGATCCATTTCGACTTCCACCTTAAGTGCGATGTCGTTTTCCTTGTCGTCCTTGAAATCCACGACCTTCATCTGGCCGACGGGGATGATATTTGCATTCTTGAGAGCGTCCTGAACGAGCTTGTTGACAACTTCGTCCACGGCTTCCTGACGGATAGCGCCGCCGAACTGCTTCAGGATCATTGCCTTCGGCACCATGCCCTGGCGGAAACCCTTCATGGAGACCTGCTTCTTGTACTGGCCCAGCTTCTTTTCGAAGGGAGCAGTGAGGTCTGCCTGCGGGATGGTGATTTCGAGGGTGCGCACGGTTGCGCTTGTTTCTTTGATTTCTACGCTCATATGAACTCCGAGAGTCTGTTAAAAAGGTATTGAAAAACATGCGAGAGGAGGGAGTCGAACCCTCACACCGAAGTGCCAGATCCTAAGTCTGGTGCGTCTGCCAATTCCGCCACTCTCGCGATTTTGCACCCAAAATTAGAAAAAAATTGGGCTACAGAGGTTACAAAATTTCGATAACCCCGTAAAAACGGGACGGATATTTTTTAGGCACAAGCCCCAGACGATTCGCAATACGCAATGGAAGCATCGCCAAGTATCCCAACGGGCCCTTCATGCTTTGACGCAAGGTAACCATGGACATATGCGGGAACAGGTAATCCCCCATTTCAAGACGATACGGCATGCCGATAGAATCGAGCAAGGATTTCATTTCAGAATAAGAAAAATGCCACAAATGATCCGAAACGGCGATATGCGCATAGGAAAGGCCTATCGGAAACAGTTCTTCAAAAGATTCTGTACACGGAAGAGTAAAAAGAACTCGCTTTCGGGCAGCCAAAATGGCATTCTGCAAAAAAGCCTTCGGGTCATCAACATGTTCAAGAACTTCTACCAAGGTGACCGTATCCGCCACTTTTTCGCCAACAGACTCGCCCACATCAAGAAGTTTCGTCTTCAGCCCGTTGGCCACAGCCACCTCCAAAGACTTGGCGTTAATGTCAGCAACCACAGTGTCGTAACCGGCTTTTTTTAATTCCAGAGCGTAAGCACCACGACCACCACCAATATCCAAGACAGATTCACCGCGAACTTCTTTCAACAAAAAATCGACCAGCGGCACGTAAGCTTTTCCCGGTTCAGCTGGCGGTCCCGGCTTAAAGAATAAACTTTGACCTTGAAGTATTCCCATATATCAAATATACAAAACTATACCGATGACGCGTTCTGCAAAATCTTTTATCTTTCGCATCGTGCCCCAAGTCTTTAGCAACATAAAAATCGGCGTATTCATCGCTGCCGTAAATTTCCTCATTCAAGGAATCTCGTTCTTCGTACAGAACTTTATCGCTAAAAATCTCGGGCACTCCGAATACGGATTTTTTGGTCTCCTGCAAACAGACTATTCCATATTCTGCTCCATTGCCGATTTTGGCATGAGCACATTGATTCTCGCCTTTTTCGGGTACCGCGCCACATCAGGCACCCTTTTCAAAAACGTCCTTCAGTTGCGCCTCATATGCACCATGACCACAGCAGTCATCATGGCCATCTTCGCCATCGTCGCCAGGCACGACCATCCCATATTCTACGGCGAACTGATTCTCACTTTCGGGCTGCTGTTCCAGCACGCCTTCTTCGACTGGTATTTCATTTGCGGTAAATTCTGGAAAAAACTTTTCCTTTCCAAGCTACTGCATTCCATTTCGTACATGACCGTTATGGGATTCGCTCTCCTTTATTTAAAGGTCAACAAAATCGAATATATCGCACTTGCCATGGTCATTGCCGCACTCCCCGCATTCTTCTTCGGAGTAAGCCAGGCCATCAACACATCCCTATTACGGTTTACGCGTCAAACCATCCATTTTGTCGCCCTTATGCTCAAGGCAGGCGTACCCTACGCCATTTCGGGATTTGCAACATTCGCCTACATCCCCGTGGGCCTCTACGTCGCCGACCGTTTCGCTTCGGCTGAATTCCTGAGCGCCTACAATTTCGGACACAAGATCCTGATACTCTGTTCCGGCATCATGGTGCACTTTATTTCGTCGAACCTAGTAAACCAGCACCTGTCAAAAGACAAGAACATCCACATCAAGGAAATCCTGATCTTTACGGCCTTCATCGCGACATGCTCTATACCCCTTTGGCTTTTCCCTTCGCAGTTCCTGCAGCTGTTTTTCTTTGCCGTCAACTGGACCGAAGATTCTCTCTCCTGCAGCGCCGCCATCTTAAGAATCCTTTCTTTCACGCTCCTATTCCAAGCCGCCCGAACTTCCATGATTTCGGGCCTCCTGAAAAACAAGGCCGTCTGGACCTATGCCATTATCGTAAGTTCTGCAGGCCTCTGTAACGTAGTGGCCTGCACCAGCGCGGGCATGCTTCTGCCCAACAGCTACATTCCCCTATTCGCCTTGACCGGCGACGCTGTCATCAGTGTCTTTCTTCTGGTCCACTATCTGCGCAGGGGCGCTCTTCATTGGTAAAATACCCTTTCCGGAACTGAGGGTACAAACAAGGGCGAAAAAGCCCATCCAGACCCAGTACATGCTCTGCTTATAGCCAGTCGTAAAATTCCAGAAAACGATCCACATCAGGAACACGCACGTAACGAGAATTCCCAAGGGCGTCTTCGCCACCGCCATGCGGCGGTACATCCATGTGAACAGGATTCCAAAGAAGAAGGGTTCAAAGAATATTCCAAGCAACCCAAAATCCTTGTAGGCATCCCACAAGAAGGGAATCGTGTTCAGGCTCTTCACCTTCACGGAACTTTCGTTAAAGGGCGAATCCCATCCAAAGCTCGAACGCAAACCGTCGCCAACACGAAACATTTGCGTTATTCCGTAGAACGCATCCATGCCATAGGTCCATTCGTGTTCACTGGCATCCACAGGCTGGTTCAATGCGTAATCTAAGTTCCAATAGTTGTTCGCCACATACATGTAAGGCAACAGCGCAATCTTTTGCACCATCTTGTTCTTCATCAAGTCTTCGGCAGAATCATCACCGTATTGACCTTTCAGCGAAGCCACCACCACAAAGAAAATCACAATAAAGACAACCACGAAACTGAGCGTCTTCCAGGTAAACCGACCATGCAAATAGTTGAACAACAGCAGGAACATTCCTAAGCAAAGCATGTTGATGCCGCGGTTCGGGAACGCCATAAAGCTAAGGACCATCGTAAAGACAACCATGAACCTAGAGGCGTAACGCACCCAGCGCACAGGGTTGAGCGACTTGAAAGACGACACCGAAAAGAGCCCGACAACCATCGCGCCGGACATAAAGAAATCCGAAAACTTCAGGACAGGGCTATCTATACCGGAAAGCCACAGCGAAGGCCTATCTGCAAATATGATCAGGGAGCCCACCACCGAGACAATGCCGATTACTCCTATCATAAAATAGGCAAAGGCCAGAAAGCTTGCAAAAAAATGCGTCGTCCAGTTATATTCACCGTGCAGCTTAAAGGTCTGCGGCATGCGTGCCCCACCCTTGGAAGTCCACACCATCTCCGTAAGCACCGAACCGCCGATAAAGGCCATAAGGCCACCACCCCAGACAAGCCAAGTGGTCAACTTAAAATCAGTCATCGCCGGAACGAGCTTGAGATAAGCCACCCCGAGCATAACCATCTGCACAAAGAAATACAGGACTGACGGACGAAAGAAATCAGCTTTGTAGAAAGAAACAACCAACACAACTACCACAGCCAGTGCGAACATGACGCACGACTCCGGAGAGGCCATTAAGGTTTCCATAGCAAAGTCTTACCGACGCCAGAACGTCAGTTTCTTGACAAAGAAATCCCATTCAGCGGCAGCGCCAGATTTCTTCTCTTTTTCGACACGCATGAATTCAATGAGGTTAGCAAGCAAGGTTGCCAACAGGAACGAGACAAACACCGTGAACATCAGGATAATGCCTCGTCTCGGACGGACCTTCTTGTCATTTTCCCAAGGCGGTTCCAAAATATGCAAGTTCGTAAGCATCTTCGCTTCTTCCATGCGCATCTGTTCGCTCTGCTGCCTCAGCAGCTTGTACATGGCTTCCTGCACACGAATTTCCGTTTCGCGGCGCATATACTCCGCAGCCAAAGCCGGTGATTTTTTCAAAGTCACCATGCCCAAATTCTCATGGCGCCCCTTCAAGGTGCTATTCAGGGCGGAATTAACCCCCCGGTAACGCTTGGAAAGTTCGTTGTACCGTTTGCTGTCTTCACCACGATCCGCTTTTTCGTAGGCAAGCTCTATGGCAACTTCCTCGCGCTTCGCCTGGAGTTCGCTCAAGTACTTGATCGTAGATTCCATCTGGATTCCCGGATCGTAAAAGTTATTGTCCACCTGGAACTGGACAAAGTCCTTGAGCAGGGAATCGATATTCCTTTCGCAGGAATCAAGCCTGCTCTGGAAATACTCTCTGGACTGCCTTGCCTGCGAAGTCTTGAAGGCGTTAAAGGCCGAATCCGCCTTGGCAAGAATGAAGGACACCATCTTTGCCGCGAGCTTATAATCCTCGTCTTCAATAGAAACAGAAAACATGTCTTCCGTGTTGAATTCCACATTGAAGTTCTTACGGAACTCCTTGAGCAAATCCGCATGGAACTTGCCTTCAAACTTGTAATGGTCCGCCAGGTTGAATTCTTTGATAACCTGGTCATGAATTTCCCAAGAATTGAAAATGGTCCAAACGGCGTTCACGTCTTCGTTGCTGTTCGAAAAACCCAGGAGAGTACCCATGCCAGACATTCCGCCCACCATGGAACTCACGTTACCAAGAACGTCGTTCGACGCAGGAGGAGGAGTCACAATAGCCGAAGCCCCGTATATGGGCTTGATCAGCCACATGACGGCAACGAAGGCCGCAAGGGTAGGCAAAAGAACTATAAAGAGACACAGCTTGAAATGCTTCAGGTTGTTGTTCAACAACCGAAGGCAAACTTCTACAAGACCAACAGATTCTTGCTTTTCCATAAAACTACTTGTAGTTCACGTAAATAATGAATGCCGAAGAAATCACCGTCAAAAGCGATGCGAGGAACAACGTAAAATCCTTAAACGATTCGTAATGACTCTTGGGAACTTCAATATAGTCCCCCGGCAAAATCTGGTCTTCAGTCACGCTCAGAGAAAGGGGTTCAGGCTTCTTGCCGCGCCACACCCTAATCTGGCGCCAGGTACCCGTATTGGTATTGATACCGGCTGCAGCAGCGTAATCCAGCGCATGCCAAGAGGGGTCATAGGGATAGCGGCCCAAGATATTGACTGCGCCACCGACATAAACAAGCATCTCTTGAACCGAGAATTCAACCTCGGTATTAGGAGCGACCTTCGTTTGCTTCATTTCGGAAAGCGTAATCCACTTCGGCTTCTGACCCGGTTCACGGACACAGAGTGCCTTGTAGCCAAAATTATGCATGCGGGTGCCGCCG
The DNA here is from genome assembly GCF_045131395.1 of Fibrobacter sp. Classification (GTDB taxonomy): domain Bacteria; phylum Fibrobacterota; class Fibrobacteria; order Fibrobacterales; family Fibrobacteraceae; genus Fibrobacter. The sequence continues at coordinate 78,546 of NZ_JBGUQY010000049.1, forward strand.
GAAAGTTCAAAATAGTCCTGCAAGGTACGGTCCTGCTGATAAGCTACACTAGTCCTGTACCCCGGAAAGATCAACACCACATTGTCACCCATTTCGACAAAAGGCACAAAGACACGGTCGCCCTGTTCGAGCATCACGTCATCTTCAAACAGGCCCTTCGAACTCATGGCGGAGTAATTGATGTGCAAAGTATCTTTACCGCGGAAAACCATTATGTCTTCGGTATTGGCATTGGGCAAGGTACCACCCACCTGACGAAGAAAATAACTCAGACGGGTCTGCGGTTCAACCAGCTGCTGGCCCACCAGGGGAATGGCACCCATGGCATTCACGCGGAACTTTTTCAGAACAGCAAGTTGTACAAAGCAGTATTCGCGTTTGTAACGCTTGGACACAAGGTCCAGAATCATTTCACGTGCTTCGGCAAGAGTCTTACCCAACACATTTACCGAGCCGCATTCCTCAATGGCCACGCCGCCGTCCGGATAAATCTGCACAGTCAGATAGTTATTCTCAAGACCGATATCCAAAAAATCACCCGGTCCCAACAGGTACGTGGAATCCACCGGATTCTCAGCATAGCTCGGCGTAAGCGTTGCGGAGCTACGCTGCATCGACGCTGCATTTTCCGCAGTCAAATTAATATAGGGGGTGTTTTCCGCAAAAACGGCCCCGACCATAAATAGTACAATCGCTAGAAAATGGCGCATAGAAAAGTAGCTTTCAAAATGGATAAAGGTCTTATAAAAATACAAAAAAAAATTAGAGCAAGCCACCAAGGCAACAAAAAAGGCCCGGCTCACATGAGTCGGACCCCTTCTTCAATCTTTTTTGCAAAGATCAATTATGCCTTGCTTTCGCCTTCGACCATGCTCACAGCTTCGGACTTGGCAGGTTCGGCAGCCTTCTTGGTCTTCACGACGATTTCGTCTTCGACGAGACCGACGAGAGCCATTTCGGAAGCGTCACCAGCGCGGTTCGGGCCGAGCTTGATGATGCGGGTGTAGCCGCCGTTACGGCCAGCATAGCGAGGACCGATCGTTGCGAACAGGTCCTGCACAGCCTTCGGGCTCATCACGAAGCGAGAAGCTTCACGACGTGCAGAAAGGTCACCCTTCTTTGCATAAGTGATCATGCGATCCACGCAGCTGCGGACGAGCTTAGCCTTGTGGAGAGTAGTGCGCACGTAGCGGTTGCTCTGCTCGGCTTCCATGCCCTTCTCAAGAATAGAAGTGGTAAGAGCGCGGAGGATGGCACGCTTGTGCTGAGCGTTAACGCCCAATTTCTTGTTTTTTACACCGTGTCTCATGTTTAATCCTTCAAGTAGTCATCGACGTCCATGCCAAAAGAGAGGCCCATGGAGGTCAACACCTCGTTAAGTTCCACCAAGGACTTCCGACCGAAGTTCTTGTATTTAAGCATATCGTTTTCCTTGTTGCGCACAAGTTCGCCAACGGTATGGATGTTAGCCATACGGAGGCAGTTGCTGGAGCGAACGGAGAGTTCCAGATCGTCCACGCGGGTGCGCAGGAGCTGGGCGATACGCTGACGTTCTTCATCCATTTCAAGTTCTTCGGGGCTTTCGAGATCGCCTTCGAAGTTGATGAAGATTTCCAAGTGGTCCATGAGGAGCTTTGCAGCGTATGCAAGAGCGTCTTCCGGATCAATGGAACCGTCAGTCGTGATTTCCAGTTCCAGACGGTTGTAGTCCGTCTTCTGGCCAACGCGGGTATCGCTGATGTGCATCGCGACTTTCTGCACCGGGTTGAAGTTGGCGTCCATGGCGATCACGCCAATCGGAGCGTCCTTGTCCTTCAATTCGTCGGCAGTGACGTAGCCGCGACCGCTGGAAATCTTCACTTCCAGGGAGAGCGATGCGTTACCGTTCAAAGTAGCGATATGGACATCCGGAGTCAGGATGGCGACATTCGGATTATCCATGAAGTCCTTGGCCGTGACTTCGCCTTCGCCGGACATGTCCAGGCGGAGCGTTTCGTCGTGGTCGGACAGGAGCTTCACGCGGATGCTCTTGAGATTCAGGATAATGTCAGTGACATCTTCCTTCACACCCGGAATCGTCGAGAATTCCTTATCGACGCCTTCAATTTTCACGGAGACAATAGCCGCACCCTGCAGAGAGGAAAGGAGCGAGCGACGGAGGGCGTTACCGAGGGTAATACCCCAGCCACGTTCCAAAGCCTCTACGACAAACTTGGCGTAGCGACCGTCTTCGCCGGTTTCCACTTTCTGGAAGCTGCGCGGCATCTGAAGTGATTTCCACATCATTGGCGATACCTCTTTTAATTAGACTCTTCTCTTCTTTTTAGGACGGCAACCATTGTGCGGAACGCCCGTCACGTCTCGAATAGAGAGAACTTCGAGGCCCGCATTCTTGATAGCACGGACAGCGGATTCACGACCGCCACCTGCACCCTTGACGCGGACATCTACCTTGCGCATACCGAGGTCGAAAGCCTTGTGGGCAGCGACTTCAGCGGCGAGCTGGGCAGCAAACGGAGTGCTCTTGCGAGAGCCCTTGAAACCGGAGTTACCCGGAGAGCCCCAAGCTACCACGTTGCCACGAGCATCGGTGATAGAAACGATTGTATTGTTGAAGGAAGCGAACACGCAGGCAATGCCCTGGATGTCAATACGCTTCTTGCCCTTCTTGACCTTTTCTTCTGTAGCAGCAGCGACCGGAGCTTCGGCAGCGGCAGCAGTTTCCTTAATTTCTTCTTCAGCCACGATGAATCTCCTTACTTCTTCTTGTTAGCCACAGTCTTCTTGGGGCCCTTACGAGTGCGGGCATTGGTACGGGAGCGCTGACCGCGAACGGGGAGACCCTTGCGGTGGCGGAGGCCACGGTAGCAGCCAATATCCTGCAGACGCTTAATGTTCAAGGTGATTTCTGCGCGGAGCTGACCTTCCACAGAGTATTCGTCTTCGAGGAGATGACGAATCTTACCTTGTTCTTCTTCAGTCAGGTCGTCACACTTCTTGTTCTTGTCGATGCCCAGCTGAGCACAGACCTTGTTAGCGGTGAACAGACCGACACCATAGATTGCCGTCAGACCGTATTCAACAGTCTTGTTTTTCGGTAAATCGACACCAGCGATACGTGCCATACGATCTCCTTATCCCTGCTTCTGCTTGTGACGGGGGTTCTTCGAACAGATGATGCGCAATACACCCTTACGGCGGATGATCTTGCAGTTTTCACATCTGGGTTTGATGGAGGCTTTGATTTTCATAGGTTTGACCTTTCTTTGAAAATACCTATTACTTGTAACGGTATGTGATTCGCCCACGATTGAGATCGTAGGGAGAAATCTCTACCAACACTTTGTCGTCCGGCAAAATTCGAATGAAATGCCGACGCATTTTTCCTGAAACATGAGCGAGAATCTCGTGGCCATTTCCGAGTTGGACACGGAAGAAAGCGTTGGGGAGAGCTTCCAACACAACACCTTCTACTTGTATTCCTTCTTCTTTAGCCACTAAGACGCCATCCTGCCGCGAATGCGGCCATGCTTGAGGAAACCTTCATAATTCTTGGTATGCAACTGGGCTTCGAGTTGACGGAGCGTATCCAGCGCCACACCGACCACGATAAGTACCGAGGTGCCCCCAATATAGAAACTCATATTGAGTGCGTCTTTCAAATGGAGGGGTCCGACGCTAATTAAAGCGAGGAAAAGGGACCCAGGCAAAGAAATTCTCGTCAAAACGTGATCTATGTACTTTGCAGTTTCGTTACCCGGACGGATTCCCGGAATAAATCCACCACTTCTCTTGAGGTTTTCGGCAATATCGTTAGGGTTGTACTGAATTGCCGTATAGAAGTAGGTGAAGAATATAATCAGGAGAGCGAAGATCACACTATAGGTAATGTGACCCGGGATGAACGCAGCCGCAAAGGACTGCATCGCAGAAACGTTCGGGAACCAGGAAGCGATCATGGCCGGAATGAACATGATGCAGCTTGCAAAGATCACGGGGATCACGCCAGCGGTATTCACCTTGAAGGGCAAATAGCTGGACTGGCCGCCCACGACCTTGGAACCGACAGTCCTGCGAGGACTTTGGAGTGGAATGCGACGGTTCGCTTGCTCGACGAATACGATAAAGCCAACAATCAAGACCACCACTGCCAAGATAAAGATCTCGATAGCGAGGGGCTGGATGTCTTCCTTAAACATTTCGAATTCTGCAAGGGCAGCCCGCGGAAGGCCGCCGACGATACCGGCGAAGATGATAAGAGAAATACCGTTACCAACACCATGCGAGGTAATCTGCTCGCCCAGGTACATCACGAAGATCGTACCGGCGGTGAAGGTCAGGGTAGCTAGTAAACGGAAACCGATGTTTCCGGCGCCCGTAGCGAAGTCATCAGCCAAGACAGACACTCCGGCACCGGTAGCGGTTGTCACCTTAAGGGACGAAAGCCACACAGAAATGCCCCATCCCTGCAAGGCAGCGAGAGCTACCGTAAAGTAACGGGTATATTGGTTCAGCTTGGCGCGCCCTTCCTGGCCTTCCTTCTGCAACATCTGGATAGCCGGGATAACGGAACCCATCAACTGGATAATGATGGATGCACTGATGTAGGGCATGATACCCAGGGCGAAGATGGTTGCCTTAGCAAAGGCACCGCCCGTGAAGGAGTCATACAGGCCGAACAAATTATTCGAGTTACGGAAGAACTCCGCCAGAACGGCAGAATTCACTCCGGGGATAGTGATGTGTGCGCCAAGGCGATAGATGATCAGAACACCAAGCGTAAAAAGAAGCTTTTTACGCAGGTCTTCGATCTTAAACGCATTAGCGAACGCATCAAGGGCTTTCTTGAGAGCTTCCATTAGACGATCTCGACTTTGCCGCCAGCAGCTTCGATCATGGCCTTAGCCTTTTCGCTGATAGCGTTAACCTTTACATTGATAGCCTTGTCGATGGTACCGAATGCGAGGACCTTGATAGGCAGTTCGATGTTCTTGATGAAACCCTGGTCAAACATTGCCTGGGCGTCGAAGTCCGTCACGCTGCAAGAAGCGAGCTTCTTGAGGTTAACGATCTGCGTGTCCTTGGCGAAGTGAGACTTGAAGCCACGCTTCGGGATACGACGGTGGATCGGCATCTGGCCGCCTTCGAAGGCGACGCGACCGGCCTGAGCACTCTTACGAGCGCCGGCACCCTTCTGGCCACGACCAGCGGTGGTGCCCCAACCGGAACCCGGACCGCGACCAATGCGCTTGCGGCTCTTGCCCTTGGCAGCCTTGCCAGGATTGAGAGTATTGAGTTCCATCTTAGATCTCCTCGACCTTCACCATGTCAGCCACGGCATTGATCATGCCCTGGATGCTGGGGGTCAAAACGTGTTCAACAGACTGTCCGATCTTACGGAGGCCGAGAGCAGCCACGTTAGCGCGGTGCATCGGGAGACGGCGGACAGTACCCTTAATCAAAGTAATACGAACTTTCTTCATCGTGTATTACTCCTTAGGCATTGGCACCGCGGAGAGCGGCGCAGTCCTGTTTGTTCTTCTGAGCCAAGAGACCTTCGAGGCAGGCGCTCACGACAGTGCTCGGGTTGGAAGAACCGTGAATCTTGGTGAGGATGTTGCGCACACCGGCCAGTTCGAGAACGGCACGGGCAGCGGCACCGGCGATAACACCAGTACCCGGAGCAGCCGGCATCAAGAGGATGCGGGTAGCGCCGCTCTTGACTTCGATGTCGTGGGGAATGGTGCCGTCGAGGAGCTGCACTTCAACGATGTTACGCTGGGCGGCTTCGGTACCCTTACGGATAGCTTCGGAAACTTCCTTAGCCTTACCGAGACCAACACCGACCTTGCCGTTCTTGTTGCCAACGACAACGAGAGCGGAGAAGGACATACGGCGACCGCCCTTGACGGTCTTAGCGCAACGGTTGATGTGTACAACCTTGTCTTCAAATTCAGAAACTTGAGCTTCGCGTTCCAAAGTGTACCTCACTAGAATTTGAGTCCGCCTTCACGAGCTCCCTCAGCGAGAGCCTGAACGCGACCGTGATAGATGTAACCGCCGCGGTCAAAGACCACGGATTCAATGCCCTTGGACTTCGCGACTTCAGCAATCTGGATACCGAGCTGCTTGCTCTGTTCCGACTTCGTCATTTCACCGAACTTAGCCTGGAATTCCTTGGCAGTCGTGGTGAGCTGGACGAGAGACTTGTTGTTTTCGTCATCGATAATCTGGGCGACCATGTGAGACAAGGAACGGCGAACAGCCAAACGAGGGCATTCTGCAGTTCCGACAACAGACTTGCGCACACGTTCGTGGCGTGCGATTCTGGACTGGATTCTTTTCTTAGCAATTGCAGTCATAGTTTACCCTTATTTACCTGTCTTCTTACCTTGCTTACGACGGACAATTTCGCCTTCGTACTTGATGCCCTTGCCCTTATACGGTTCAGGACGACGGTACTTGCGGATTTCTGCCGCAGCCTGGCCAACCTTCTGCTTGTCGATGCCCTTGATGGAGATCTTCAGCGGGTCAACAGCCTTGAGTTCGACACCTTCGGGAGCCTTGAAGATGACCGGGTGAGAGAAGCCGAGAACCAAGTTGAGGTCCTTGCCCTTCTGTTCCACACGGTAGCCAACGCCGACGATTTCGAGCGTCTTCTGGAAACCCTTGGTGACGCCTTCGACCATGTTGGCAACGAGAGCGCGGGTAGTGCCGTGGATAGCACGGGTGAACTTCTGATCGTCAGGACGAGAGAAGGAAAGCTGGTTGCCTTCGAGCTTGATTGCAATCAGTTCGTGGACGTCGGTTTCGAGCTTGCCGAGAGGACCTTCCACCTTGATGTTCTGACCGTTGACGGCAACCTTGACGCCAGCCGGGATATTGATAATAGCTTTACCGATACGGGACATCTTTACCATACCTTTGCGATGACTTCGCCACCCACGTTTTCCTTGCGGGCTTCGTGGTCGGTCATCACGCCTTTAGATGTGGAGATGATAGCATAGCCAAGGCCGTTACGGACACGCGGAAGCTTAGCAGCGTCGACGTAGTGGCGCAGACCAGGCGAAGAAACGCGCTGGAGGCCCTGGATAGCGGATTCGCCCTTCGTGTAGCGGAGGAGGACCTTGAGAACGCCCTGCTTACCGTCTTCAACGACGACGAACTTTTTAATGAAACCTTTTTCCTGCAACACGCGAGCGATTTCACGCTTCAAGTTGCTGGCAGGAATGTCCACCACGGGGAGCTTTGCCGAAGCGGCATTGCGGATACGGGTGAGCATATCGGCGATAGGATCTGTCATTGCCATGAGTATACTCTCCTTACCAAGACGACTTTGTGATACCGGGGATTTCGCCGGCGAGTGCCATTTCGCGGAAGCAAATACGGCAAAGGCCAAAGCGGCGCATAAAGGCGTGCGGCCTACCGCAACGCTTGCAACGGTTGTACCCACGAACGGTATACTTCGGAGTACGCTTGCATTTTTCAATCATTCTTCTGCTTGCCATGGTATTACCTTACTTCCTGAAGGGGAGTCCAAGTTCTTCGAGCAGGGCGCGGCCTTCTTCGTCAGTCTTTGCAGAGGTCACGAAGGAGATGTCCATACCGAAGGTACGAGAAATCTTGTCAATGTCGATTTCAACAAAGATCGTCTGTTCCTTGATGCCGAGGGTAAAGTTACCCATGCCATCAAAGCCACGGCGTGCGAGACCACGGAAGTCACGGACACGCGGGAGGTCGATGTTGATGAAACGGAAGAGGAAGTCCCACATGTTGTCGCCATGGAGAGTGACCTTAGCACCGATGCCGATGCCTTCGCGCAGATGGAACTGAGCGATAGCCTTCTTGGCGTTGGTGACGACAGCCTTCTGACCGGTAATAGCAGTCAGAGTGTCAACGGCTTCATCCAGGATCTTGCGGTTGGAGGCGGCAGCGCCGACACCCATGTTGAGCACGATCTTCTGGAGGCGGGGAATTTCCATCACGTTCTTGTAAGCAAACTTCTGCTGCAAGGCCGGAACTACTTTTTCGAGATAAAATTGCTTCATCTGGTTCATGTGTTACCTCTAGATAGCCTTGCCGGACTTGACGCTCACGCGGGAAGCCTTCTTGCCGGCTTCGCGCACGATACGGGTACGGACAGGAGTGTTGCCTTCGAGGAGCATCACGTTGGAAATGTCGATCGGCAGTTCCTTTTCGATGATGCCACCAGTCTGATTGGTCTGGGACGGCTTTTCATGACGCTTGCGGACATTCACGCCCGAAACGGTCACCTTACCGCCCTTGACACTAATCACGGTGCCGGTCTTGCCCTTGTTGGCACCGGAAATCACCTTGACGTTATCATTCTTCTTGATGTTTGCCATTAGAGAACCTCAGGTGCGAGGGAGATGATCTTCATGTATTTCTTGTCGCGGAGCTCACGAGCCACCGGTCCAAAAATACGGGTTCCACGAGGTTCGCCATCCTTGTTGATGAGAACCACGGCGTTGTCCGAGAAACGGATGAACGTGCCATCCGGACGGGCAATTTCTTTGCGAGTGCGCACGACGACGGCGTCAGCTACGGAACCCTTCTTCACCTTGCTCTGGGGGATTGCGTCCTTGACGGCAACCTTGATGACATCACCGATGCTGGCATAGCGACGGTTGGTGCCACCCAAAACGCGGATGCAGGCGACTTCCTTGGCTCCACTGTTATCGGCCACGACGAGTCTGGTTTCTTCTTGAATCATATTCGCCTTACTCCAAAACGATTATTTCTTCTTAGCTACAATGCGAACGAGGCGCCAACGCTTCGTTGCAGAGAGCGGACGAGTTTCCATGATTTCCACCAGGTCGCCTTCACCGGCTTCGTTGTTTTCATCGTGAGCCTTGAGCTTCTTGGTGGTGGTCATGATCTTGTTGTACACCGGGTGACGCTTACGGTTTTCAACCACGACAGTGATGGTTTTATCCATCTTGTCGGAAGAAACGACACCCTGCTTTACCTTACGAAGGTTTCTATCCATTTCCTGCTCCTGCCCGGCTTATGCCTTGGCCTTTTCGGTGAGGATGGTCTTGACCCTAGCAATATCCTTACGGGTATTGCGGATCGAAGAGGGTTTTTCCAAGTTACCGAGCTTAGCAGCCATACGGTAATTGAACAAATCGAGATTCAACTGAGCCAGTTTTTCCTTGAGCTGGTCAACGCCCAGTTCCTTTAATTCACGTGCCTTCATTAGATCTCCGATTCTTCGATGATTTTGCACTTGAGGGGGAGCTTCTGTGCTGCGACATGGAGAGCTTCCATGGCCAGTTCACGTTCAACACCACCCATTTCGAAAATGATGCGACCCGGGAGGATGACGGCTGCCCAGAATTCGACAGCGCCCTTACCCTTACCCATACGAGCTTCTGCAGGGTGACGGGTGATCGGCTTGTCGGGGAACACGCGGATCCACACACGGCCACCACGCTTGATCTTACGGGTCATGGCGATACGAGCTGCTTCGATCTGGCGAGCGGTGAGCCAGCACTTTTCGAGAGCCTGAATGCCGAATTCGCCGAAGGCGATGGAGTTGCCGCGGGAGGCGACGCCCTTCATGCGGCCTTTCATCTGCTTACGATGTAATGTTCTTTTAGGACTCAGCATAATTACTTCTCTCTCTTGTTATCGTTCATGACGTCCTTGCCAATCTTTTCGCCGTGCATGATCCACACCTTGATACCGATGGAACCATAAACGGTCTTAGCAATGGCAGTCGCGTAATCGATGTCGGCGCGGAGAGTGTGCAGAGGCACGCGGCCTTCAGCATACTTTTCGACGCGGGCAATTTCAGCACCACCGAGGCGGCCGCCGCACTGCACCTTGATACCTTCCACACCCATACGCATAGCGGACTGGATGGCGCGCTTCATGGCACGACGGAAGGAAATACGCTTTTCGAGCTGACGAGCGATGTTTTCGGCAACCAGCTTGGCATCCGTTTCCGGGCGCTTGATTTCCTGGACGTTAATATAGATTTCTTTACCGGTGAGGAACTGGAGTTCGCCCTTGAGCTTTTCCAATTCTTCGCCCTTACGGCCGATCACGATACCCGGACGGGCAGTGAAGAGGTTCACGTTCACCTTCTTGACGGTGCGTTCGATGCCGACCTTGGAAAGGGAGGCATGTTCAAAACGCTTCATCAAGTAACGGCGGAGCACGATGTCTTCATAGAGAAGATCGGCAAACTTGTCTTCGGCATACCACTTGGATTCCCAGCCGCGGATAACGCCAAGACGAAGACCATTCGGATGAGTTTTCTGACCCATTGTAATTACTCCTTGTTGGCCACAACGACTGTGATGTGAGAGAGCGGCTTTTCGATACGGAAAGCACGGCCCTGGGAACGGGGGTGGATACGCTTCATGATGGAACCACCGTCGGCAGTGATGGTCTTGACGACCAGTTCTTCGGCGGCAACGGCACCAGCGGCCTTCTGCTTGAAGTTAGCGACAGCGGACTTCAGAGCATTTTCGACCAGCGGAGCACCCTTGGTCTGCGTGTGGAGAATAGAAAGCATTGCGAATGCTTCTGCAACGGACTTGCCGCGAACCAGGTCGACAACGCGACGGAGCTTGCGAACGCCGTAACGGACGTTTTTCACTTTAGCAACAGCTTGCATTATTTCTTTCCTCCAGCAGCGGTTTCAGTCTTACGGTGACCGCGGAAAGTACGGGTCATGGAGAATTCACCCAGCTTGTGGCCGACCATGTTTTCGGTCACGTACACGGGGATGAACTGCTTGCCATTATAGACGGAGAACGTAAGTCCGACCATATCAGGAATGATGGTGGAACGACGGGACCAGGTCTTGATAGCCTGTTTCTTGTCGGAACCGGCCATAGCCTGGGCTTTGGTCATAACGTGGGAATCCACGAAAGCACCTTTCTTAAGGGATCTAGACATGAATTAGGCCCTCTTCTGACGACGACGTACGATGAATCTATCGGTACGCTTATTGTTACGAGTTTTGGCACCCTTAGAGTTCTTACCCCAAGGAGAGCACGGATGACGACCACCAGAGGTACGACCTTCACCACCACCAAGGGGGTGATCGACCGGGTTCATAACGACACCGCGGACAGACGGGCGAATGCCGAGCCAGCGAGAGCGGCCTGCAGAACCCGAGGATTCATTCATGTGATCGATATTGGAAACCTGACCCACGACGGCGAGGCAATCTTCCGGAATGTAGCGAACTTCGCCACTCGGGAGCTTGACCTGGCAGAGCTTGCCGTCTTTAGCGACGAGTTCTGCACCGGCACCTGCGGAACGAGCGATCTGAGCGCCCTTGCCCGGTTTCATTTCGATGTTGTGGATAATGGTGTTCAGCGGAATATCGCGGAGAGGAATAGCGTTACCCACGCGGAATTCGGCACCTTCGCCAGAATTCAGCACATCGCCAACCTTGACATCAGCCGGGGCGACGATGTAGCAGCGCTTGCCGTTCTGGTACTTGACCAGGGCGATACGAGCTGTACGGTTCGGATCGTATTCGATCGTTTCGACAGTGCAGGGAATGCCAGCAAACTGACGCTTGAAATCGATGATACGATACAGTTTCTTGTGACCACCACCGCGACGGCGGGAGGTGATTTCACCGGCGTTGTTACGGCCGGAGCTACGCTTGATGCCTTCGGTGAGCGGCTTGTACGGCTTATCCGCAGTGATTTCCTTGCGGTCACCAATCTGCTTGTAGCGCAGCGTCGGGGTAAGCGGGCGATAAGACTTCAGACCCATGATTATACTCCTTCGAACTCGGCAATCTTTTGCCCGGCCTTAAGCGTGATGTAGGCCTTCTTCCAGTTGGACTTCTTGCCGGCGACCATGCCCATACGAACGCGCTTCATCTTGCCGCGGTTGATAAGGGTGTTGACGGAATCAACCTTGACGCCGAAACGCTTTTCGATAGCGTCCTTGATCTCGGTCTTCGTTGCGGTCTTGGCAACCTTGAATACATACTTGTGCACGTCATTGCGAGAAGCAGCCATCAGACGGGCGGTAGCTTCGGTAATGTGCGGTGCAACGAGAATTTCGTGAAGTTCACTCATTAGCGGCCTCCTTCCAGTTCGGCGAGAGCTGCCTGGGAGATGACGACGTTGTTGGCGCGAACGATGTCGTAAGTGTTGACATCGGCAACGCGAGCGCAACGGCACCAAGGAATGTTGTTAGAAGACAGGTAAAGGTTCTTGTCAGCTTCGCTCACGAGGAAGAGAGCGTTGCGCTGTTCGAGACCGGCCTTGTTGAGGACGGCGAGGAGATCCTTGGTCTTCGGGGCGTTGAAAGCGAGAGCTTCGAACACCTGCACCTTGCCTTCGGCAGCCTTAGCAGCGAGAGCAGAGCGGAAAGCGATCTTCTTGACCTTCTTGTTCACCTTTTCAAAGTAGTCATGGGACTTCGGACCGTGAGCCTTGGCACCGCGAACCCACACAGCGGAGGTGTTCTGACCGGAGCGGGCGCGACCCGTACCCTTCTGCTTCCAGGGCTTCTGACCACCACCGCTAACGGCGGACTTGTTCTTGGTCTGGGCAGTGCCTTGACGGTTGTTGTTCAGAATAGCCTTGATATGCAAATACATGCAGACCTTGTTGACTTCCTGATCGAACATGGCCGGGAGCTGAATATCATTCTTGAAATCGCCAGTAGCGGCGAAAAGCTTTGCTGTAGCCATTAGTCTTTCCTCACCACGATGATGCTGTTCTTTGCACCGGGAACTGCGCCGCGGACAAAGATCAGGTTGCGGTCGCCGTCAACCTTGACGACCTGGAGGTGCTTCACGGTCACTTTCTTGTTACCGAACTGACCGGCCATACGCTTGCCCGGGAAAACGCGGCCCGGATAAGAGTGAGCGGACGTACCACCCGGTTCGCGCATGTTGTGCGTACCGTGAGAACGAGGACCGCTGTGGAAGTTATGGCGCTTGATGGTACCGGAGAAGCCGTGACCCTTGGAGAGGCCAGAGACGTTCACCGTCTTCACATCGGCGAAGTCAGCTGCACCGAATTCCTTGCCAACCGGCCAGGCTTCGAGATCAGCGACATCGAATTCAGCGAGGTGTTCACGAACAGCGACATCAGCCTTCTTGAAGTGGCCGATTTCTGCCTTGTTGGCGCGCTGTTCTTTCTTGAGACCAAAGCCGATCTGGACAGCAGTGTAGCCGTCCTTCTCTTCTGTCTTATGGCAAACGACCACGCACGGACCGGCTTCGAGAACCGTTACAGGAACGCGTTCGCCCTGTTCCGTGAACACTTGGGTCATTCCCAATTTCTTTGCGAGAATACCGTTCATTGTTATTAAACCTTAATTTCGACTTCAACGCCTGCCGGCAAGTCAAGTTTCATGAGGGAATCTACAGTCTGCGGCGTAGCATCAAGGATGTCGATAAGACGCTTGTGCGTACGGGATTCGAACTGTTCACGGGAAGTCTTGTCGATATGCGGAGAGCGAATCACCGTATACTTCTGGATCTTCGTCGGAAGAGGGATGGGGCCGGCAATGCGTGCCCCAGTGTTCTTAGCTGTATTCACGATGTCTTGAGCAGAGCGGTCGATCATACGATGATCGAAGCTCTTCAAGCGAATACGAATGCGTTCACCAGCCATGATAATTCCTTACTTGATGATTTCGGTTACGGAGCCAGCGCCAACGGTACGGCCACCTTCGCGGATTGCGAAGCGGAGCTGCTTTTCCATTGCCAC
>NZ_JBGUQY010000050.1:0-4773 GCF_045131395.1 Fibrobacter sp.
CAAGGAGTTAGCGCCAGAATAGAACTCCGCGAGAGTGAAATCACCTTCACGCCCAACAACGCCGCGCGCGTAGAACGGCTTCAAATCCTTCATCGCGCCGTCTTTGTACGTGAAGCCCATAACGGTAATCTGCTCGCCAGACTGAATACCGAGCTCTGCGAGCGCGGCCTCATACTGTGCAACAGTCGTAGCTGGCGTGCCTGCCTCGACAGCCGTCTGAGGAGCCTGGAATGTCAAATCCTGAATATTCCCAGACGCCTGCCCTTCGGTAAACAAGTCCGTAACAGAAGCTAACGAGCCTTTCGCGCACAGATACTCGCCTGGAAGCACGCGCGGGTCGTCCTTAAATTGATAAGGAAATCCCGAAGCCATAGACATGGCATTCGACATGAAATATCGGCGCGAAGCGTTACCATAAGCCACCCCCTCATAGCCATTCGAGAGCACTGTCTCGAAAGCTGAGAAAAACGAAGACGCAGGACGCATCTTCATTCGCTGCATCGCTTGCGCAGCTGATCTTGGATTTTTTGGCGCCCCATTGTAGGCGCGCACAATCTGTTGGCCGTCGGCTATTGAGCCGACCACATTACCGACCTTTCCGCGGAAGTTGCCAAATAAACCTGTTCCTTTTCCCATAAAAAAAAAAATAAAAAAAAAAATAAAAAAAAAAAAAACACTAACCGTCAGCCATTAGCCGACGAACGACTGAACGCCGAGCGTTCCTAAGATGGCCGCAATGATAGCGGCTGCAATCTCTAACACCTTCTTCCAATTCATACAATTCATAGGTCAATCTAAATTAAACATATAAACACGCTACAAAGGTACAAAAATTCGTAGTAACCTCAAAACAACCTCGGAGGAGGTTCGGCCGCGCAGCGGCCAAAAAAAGCGGCAAAATGTTAAAAAAACGAGGCCGCGGAGCGGCCAAAAACATCAGTGTGCAATTTAATAAAAATTAAGGAAGTTTAACTAAAAAATTCGAGGCAGGGGGCGGCGGAGCCGCTTAAAAGTTAACCTGTAATCTTTATGCTATGTTAAAACACCGTGCGCAGGGAGCGCAGCGACCGACGGCGCTTAACGCAATAACATCGACGAAGTCGATACCTATTCCGAGGCGGCGAAGCCGCCTTAAAACAGAGACATCGACGAAGTCGATACCTATTGAGATGAGAGGAAGCCTATATAAGGCCATCGGGGGGTTCCCGAAGGGACACCCCCCGAGGGGCTTATAGAGGCTGACGTTGCAAGTGGAGGAGGAAGCAAAGGGGGTGGGCTTCGAAGGCATTGCCCGAAGGGCGTAAAAAATGCCTGAGAAGCCCACCGCCTTGCGACGACGGAACGCATGAGACAGCGGGCTCCCTTCCCCCGTCCGGGGGTGTGGGAGCTACCTATTTGTTTACGTATGGAGGCTTTGTGAATAACAACTACCACGCACGAGCACCGCGGCGCAGGGCGCAGGAGGAGCGGAGCGACGAGAAGCCCTAAGCCGCGGAGCGCAGAGCCAGCCCGACGGAGGAGGGCGTATAAGATAGCGGTCGGAGCGAGCTTGCGAGCGGAGCCAAAAAATTATACCTTCTTTCGGCCTGCAAGACCTTGCAGAGCCGAAAGCAGCCCGACGGAGGAGGGCGTATAAGATAGCGGTCGGAGGGAGCGTAGCGACCGGAGCGAAAGCACCCTGCCAGGCGCGCGCCACATGAAAACGGCTGCAAAAGCGTGGCGCGACGCCGTTACATATTCCAGGGGCCCCATGCTATCGACGATGGCTCCATAGCGAGCTTGCGAGCGGCGGAGCCGAGGAGAGAGCACTAAATCGTTTGGGCGTAGAAAAATTGAGAGGTACGAGCAACTTTTTCGTTAAGCGCCCAAACGAGCGTCGCGCCAGCCGACAAATACGGGGCGGCCGATAGCGAGCTTGCGAGCGTTAGGGCAAAGGCCGCCTACCGCTTTTCGATGGGTGGCGTCAGCCGACAAATGAGGGTCGGGAGTAGACGAACGAGGGAGTGAAGCGAGCGAGAGAGTCTACTCCCGACTACCGCTTTGTGAGCGAACGAGCGAGCGAGACGAGCGAGTGAGCGATTGTAAGGGTGGCGTCAGCCGACAAACGAGGGTCGGGAGTAGACGAACGAGGGAGTGAAGCGAGCGAGAGAGTTTACTCCCGACTACCGCTTGCGTAAGGGTTTTGGCGCGGTTGGCCTTGTGTGTTACTTGTAATTCAACACCACTACTATTGTAGTGGTTTTTGCAAGTGAAATATCCCCAAAAAAAAGTCGACAGCATCATCACGACGCCGTCGACCTCCAAAATAAAATCACAAAAAAAACACTAATCGGATCTAAATCTCCGAAGCAAGCCCGCGCGCGGGTCTATCCGCTTAGCTCGCTCCCATATCTGGCCGCATAGCTCACGGATGACATCATCATAACCGTCGGTCTTCCATATCTGTGCCGCTCGTCCCAAAAAAGCTCCGTCAATGTGCTTCGAAGGCATATCGGCGTCATCAGGGATATTCCGCTCAACTGATAGTGCCGAGACGTTCGGGAACAGCTTCACGTCCTTGGCGTTGTAGATGCGTGAGGCGGTGCGGGCGTCCTTAAATCGGAAATAATGGGATGCAAGTCCGAGAAAGACGGCCGCAATTTTCGACTGCGTATCGTACACAGTCAATGTCTGTTGGAAGCAATGCTCGCCGTCTGTCAGCTTCTGCACGCCGCGTGACATAGAGAACTCAACGCGCCAAACAGGACGCGAGACATCGATTCCATTGTCACGCCACATCTGCCATATATATGGCTTATTCGCATCAAGTTCGAGAGACTTACAGTAAAATCTCGTGAAGACGTCTGACGTCTTGGAACCCCACGAAAACGAGTGAAAGTTCAAATCTCCGTCGCCGCTATTCACGCCGTGGGCGGCTATTCGCGACTGGTATAGTTTTCGAAACACGCCAGAAACGTAATGGTCAACGAAGATGTTAGGCGCTAGCCCGTTGTCAAACAGATTGAAATCACAGCACAAATCAATCTTCTGAATTGATTTAAATGTGTAGTCAAATTTAATCAAGAAGTCGCGCAGGAAGTCTATCGGCCGCCGCCCATAGCACATGTAATTAGATAGCCGAATATGGCAGGCATCAATTGGCAGAACTCCCGTAGACATCGGGCGTCTACGAATTTCGAGGAGGGGTCGGCCCCTCACATCTTTAAGGGTAAACATTTCCATAAATACACGTGTACCATAATCACGTGATTCTACGACGTAATCTGTGTTAAGGCTAAAAAAGGCGGCGTCCTTGACGCCGCGTTCAAAGCAGTAGACATTGAGCCAGTCAATATTGCAAATCATAATCAAATAGTCTGAGGTTCTGAATTCTCGCCGTCGCGCGGCGTGGCACCTGCAAGTCTGACTGCAAGCACATTACAACGTAGACCAGGGCGCGGAGCTCCCTTACCATCAACGAATGGCCGCGCGCGGAGTTTACCCATCACAAACACCGCGGAACCCTTCTTTAAGTAAGTCAATAAAGAAGTCGACCAATAAGCACAATCAAGAAAGTACGCATCACCACCGTCGTTAACTGCTACGGTAAAACTGAGAAACTTGGCGCCGTCCGCGCCTGCCACTCGGGCGTCCTGCGTCAAGTGGCCGAAAAAACTAGAAGAAATCATAATGTTAAAAAGTCTTCAATAAATAAATAAATAAAAGATAAGTCAGAAGGTAAGAGGATGAAAGGGGAGAGCAGTTAAGCCCTCCCTGGAAACATCAAACTATAAATCACAAACAAATGAAAAAAAATTAGGATGCTCAGCGCAAATTCGCGCGGCGCGCTCGTCGCCGTCATTGGCGAGTTCAGCGATTTTATCGCCAATAGTCGTTCGTCTGCAATCCCACAAACCAAGCTTCCGCCCAATAGAAACGAGTTCGTGATGGTTTTCAGGCGTTGAGCCTAGATAACAATAAAATTGTTTCATGATAGTAAATGTTTTTAATTGTGAAACTTAAAAAAGAGCGGGGGCGCGAGCCCCCTTTCTGCTCATCCCTAGCCAGAGCCCTGGTGCGGCACCTCTGCCTACACTTCCATCTCTGAACTATTACAAATATACAAATAAATCGCTAAAAATCAAATAAAATAAAGACAAAAAAAAGGGCGGAAGCCCTTTTTTAACACTTCCGCCCTATTTTAGTTCACAAAAATCAAACATAACGCATCCACTGGGGATTCCACGCAATAACTTCTTGCGGATATCCCTCTGCACCTGATGGCAACGTACCGTCTGAGCCATCCTGCAAGATGATGGCGCGCGTGGTCGTATTGATAAGTCCGACGTAGCGGACCTTACCCTGAGTAATGACCATC
Source organism: Fibrobacter sp. (assembly GCF_045131395.1). Taxonomy (GTDB): domain Bacteria; phylum Fibrobacterota; class Fibrobacteria; order Fibrobacterales; family Fibrobacteraceae; genus Fibrobacter. The sequence goes on from NZ_JBGUQY010000050.1 coordinate 4,358, forward strand.
AGAACAAGACATGCCTGCTCGCCGAAGTTGCGAACGACAAGACGGCCGTTGAACGGCAGCGAGTTCGCGCCATTCAGATACCAATCTGAATACGTCAGCGCAACATCATGCATATAGCCAGACAACACAGCCTCATAAAGAGACGCATCATAAAGCTGCTGCTTCACAACGCCGCGAAGCTTCATGAACTCATGAGACCGAACCCACTTAGTAGATTCGAATGAACGAATAACGGCCACGGCCGCCACATTCAACCCAGGCACCCATACATTGATGAACTCATCAAATATAGCCAAACGAACGTCGGCACCTGACTTTTCGGTGAACTTCAAGGAGTTAGCGCCAGAATAGAACTCCGCGAGAGTGAAATCACCTTCACGCCCAACAACGCCGCGCGCGTAGAACGGCTTCAAATC
>NZ_JBGUQY010000051.1:0-44946 GCF_045131395.1 Fibrobacter sp.
AAAGGAGTGTAAACAATGCCTGAAGCAATTACTCTCGAAAATCGCCACGAACTGACGAAGCTCCTTGGCGAAAGTTTCAAACCCTCGCAGTTCTTCCGCAAGATGTGTGCGACAGACCTGCACAAGACCAAGAACCTTATTCTCCAGCAGGAAAAGCAGACACGCCTCATCGCGCCGTATGTCTCTGACGATGACGAAGATGGCAAGGTGATGGGTCGCGATGGTTACGAACGCCTGGTCGTGACTGTCCCTACGCTGCATCCGAAACGCAATCTGACTCGCCGTGACGTCGAGGTTGCCGCCAATGCCGAACAGGTATTTACCTACGGCAACGGTGGTGCGACTCCGGAAAAGATTCAGTTCCAGAAGCTGATGAAGGATACTCTCGAACTTCGTCAGTCCATTGAATGTCGTGAAGAACAGCAGATTGTCGAAGCCATGACGACCGGCAAGGTGGAGGTGATTTTTGATGGCGGCAAGCGCACCATCAATCTGAACATTCCTGGAGCTAATTTGACTCCTGCTGCTGCAGCTGACAAGTTTGACGCAAATGATTCCAACCCGATTACTTACCTTCTTGCTCAAAAACGTCTTCTTGCCAAAAATGGTGGTGGCCGTGGATTCCTTTGCGTCATGGGTTCCGATGCCTATGAAGCCTTCATCAAGAACAAGGCTGTCATTGATTACATGGACAACCGTCGCATGAACTTCGGCGAAATCGAACCGGGTGAAATGGATACCGATTACGTGACCCGCATGGCTCACATTCTCGGCATGGACATCGTCACCTATGACGATTTCTTCTATTCCGAATCGGAAAAGAAGGATGTCGAAATGTACCCGAAGGACAAGATCACGATTATCGGTGCCGGGGCTGGCTTCAAGATGCACTACGGTGCCATCGCCGACGGCACTGACGGTTCGCTGAACGTGTGCCAGTCCTACGCCTATACTTGGATCAAGGACGGCAAGTCCAAGATTCTCGAAGAAGAATCTTGTCCGTTGTTTGTCCCGCAGGTCGGCGGCGGCATCATCTCCCGTAAGGTGGTGTAAGGATTGCCGATGTCTTTCAAGGACGACCTCATGCAAGACCTCAACGATTCGTTCTTTAACGAGGACGAATTCGGCGAGTTCGTGACCCTGACTCGCGGTGGCGCAAGTTACCAGATGAAAGGTCTTTTCGATACGCCGGGGGTGTCCAATGAAAGCGTTGGTGAAGTTTCGGTGATTGCCCATGCTCCGCGCCTGTTTGTGCGGTCTTCGGATCTCCCTGATTCGAAACCGCGCAAGGGCGACGTGTTTACGTTGGGCTCTACGCCGTTTCATCGTGCGATGAAACTTTCTGCTATTGATTTTGTGTTTGAAAAAGACGGGACCGTTGTCTACAGCCTGGAGGAATCGAAATGAGCGTGACGCCAAGGACTTTGAATTGCATCAAGGCTTTTCGCCATGCTGTTGTAGATTCTTTAAAGGCTGCGAACCTTTTCGGTATAGGCCAGAATGTTTCTGCGTCTCGCGAAATGAAGGCTTATCCGGATGAAGAATCGTTTATCATAGTCAATGTGCCGAACATCGATTTTGATGACAAAAGTACGAGTCCCCGTTTTTATTTTGCAAAATCGGAACTGCGTATCGATATTTATGCCCGTAGTTTTTTGGACTGCGAAAGCAATATTGAAGGCGTTAGTTCCGGGTCTGATTTGAATGATTTTCTGGACGATACCATGCATGCTGTTGCTGCAGTGATAGACCCTTGCCCGTATTGGGATGGACCCTATCAAGGACTTGTGACGAAGTGCGTCTTGCGTTCTTACGTTAATAATCTTTCGGTTCGCTCTGAAACTACAAGAGGTGCGGCGACGATTACCTTTGAAGTTTCTTTCACTGCGAAAATCGACAGGTCTGCCGCGACGAAAGATTTCTTGCGTGCGAATAACTCGATTAAAACTGGTAGTCAGTCTATGGATTTTCAAACTGTGCTGAGACCTGGCGAACAGGCCGAAGCCGAAACAGCGGATATTTCCGCAGGGAATTAAGAAATGAGTATTTCTTTTGAACAAATTCCTGCCGATAACATGTATCCAATCTTCTCGACGGAATTCGGCGGCTCCATGTCTGCCAAGTCCGGCGCGATGCCTTGGAAAAACCTGATTATTGGCCAGCCGCTCCGCTCCAAGATGAGCGAGAACGGTTCACTTACTCTCATTACCAGCGACGAACAGGCTGACGCCTTGTTTGGTTCTGGCTCGCAGCTTGCCTTGATGTGCAAGGCCTTCCGCAAGAATACAAAATCGAGCGAACTTTGGGCTCTCCCTGTGGCGGATGATTCGACCGCTGATGCGGCCGAAGGTTCCTTGACTTTCGAAATCGAAGGTACGGAAGAAACTCCGAAACTTGCTGCCGGCGGAACGATTCGCCTGATGATTTCTGGACAGCCTTGCCCGGTGAATGTCTCTGCAGGTGATTCTGCCGGTGTTGTTGCCAGCAAGGTTGCGACAGCTATCAATGCGAAGACAAGTCTTCCGGTAATTGCAACTTCAGATCCTGGGGCAAAGGCTAAGTATTCTTTCGCTGTGAGTGCCTATACGGCGGCAGATGACAAAACGGCTACATTGACTGTCGGTTCCTCGGTCTATACCGTAAATTTGTCTTCTTCGGATTCTACGATTGCGTCCGTGCTTTCGAAGATTGCTACGGCTGCTGCGGGCAATTCAAAATTCAACGTTACAGCTGATACTGAGAACAACAAGCTTGTTATCGAAGCGAAGGCTGTTGGTACGGATTCTACGACGGTAACGTTGGAATCTACCGCGACTATCACCATTGGCAACAAGGTTGTCGATGTTGCCGGGTCTAATCCTGGCAATGTTGTCACTCTTACTGCCAAGAACCTCGGTGCTTGCGGCAACGGTCTTGACGTTCGCTGGAACCATAACCAAGGCGAAGTCCTTCCGGATGGCCTGAGTATCACTCTTTCCGCTATGGCAAACGGCGGTGCGGATCCGCTTTACGAAGACGCACAAGTCAAGGAAACCTGTTCCGGAAACTGGTTCAATATGGTCGTTATCGGCTCTGCAGATACCGACAACATTAACTACATCAAGGAAATGCTTGACGAACGCTGGACGGCGGTTGTCCAGCAGACCGGTGTGATGTGCTTCAGCCTTAACGGCGGCGTTGAATCTGATTACACCGATAAGGCGAATGCGCTGAACTCCCAGGAAATTGTTCTTGCTGCCTTGCCGAAGTCCCCGACTTCCGGTGCCGAAAAGGCGTCCGCGCTGTTCGGTTGCGTGGCTCCCAAGGCCCTGAATGACCCTGCGAAGCCGCTGCACAATTACGCTGTCGCTGGCGTGGTCGCCCCGAAGCGTGATGACCGTGAGGACTTTTACGGCAACAATCGCCTTCTCAAGTCTGGTTGTGCACTGATGGTCGCTGCCGAAGACGGTAGCGTGTTTACCAGCCGCATTGTGACGACTTACAAGCGCAATGCCCAGGGAGTCCAGGACAAGAGCTATTTACAGCTCGAAACTGTTTTTACTCTCAGTTACCTGCGTTGGGACTGGAACAACTATCTCGCCCTGAAGTATCCGCATGCAAAACTTGCCCCGGATGGAAGCAAGTTTGGCAAGGGCCAGCAGGTAATGACCCCTTCTCTCGGTAAGGCTGAGCTCATCAAATGCTACAAGGTCTGGGAAGAGAAGGGCCTCGTTTACGACAGTGCGGGTTTTGCCGAAAATGTCGTCGTTGAGCTTGATCCTGAGAATGAATATGCGATGAATTTCTTGATTCCGGCACACCTGATCAAGCAGTTCTTTGTTTCGAAATCCAAAATTGTTCATGACTAAGGAGGATTACGATGGACGAAATTGAAGTTGTCGGCGGAGAGTACGAATTCAAGATAAATGGTTTCATTTACAACTTGAAGGGTCATCCGAATATTGAATATGGTGGCAAGCACTATGAACCGATTATCGGTCCTGGTGGAGTTGTCAACGGTTACAAGTGCGTGGGCGAAAACCCGAGCAAGATTTCTGTCACCTTGACTGATACGAGCGATCTTGACATTGTTGAACTTCAGCAAATCAAGAACGCTACAATCACGCTCAGAAAGCCTCAAGGAAAGACATTCGTTATGACTGGTGCAAGTTGCAGCGCTCCCATTACCGAGTCTTGCGAAGAAGGTGAAGTGACGGTTGAATTCTCCGGAAAACCGGCGGATGACCAAAAGTCGTAGTTCGATGCCTTATCTACGGCTTATATCCGCGTTACTTGGGGGCGGATTGCGGCGAGCTTGATTGCTAACCGCATTCCGGCGGGGATTGAGGCCCCGGCGCGGCTTACCAACTAAACCCATAAAAGGAGTAAAAATATGGAATACAAACTGATTACGCCGGTTACCAAAGCTGACGGCACAAAAATTGAAACCGTGACCGTGAAGGAGTCTTTTATTGGTCGTGACGTCCGAGCTGTTTCGAACAGTAAGGGTGAAGGAGATGCGCAGATTAAGCTTGTTTCTTGCGCGACAGGGCTTTCTGAAAGCGTTGTCGACAATATGGATGCCCGTGACGTCCGTGCTCTCGTGAAGGTAATCAAGCCTTTTTTCGAACCTGGCGAAAATTAGGTCTTGATGACGGTTTTGCGACGTTGGCTGGGGTTTTTCACTGGTCGTATGATCAAATAATGAACCTTAACGCCGAAGAGTTTAAATTCAGCTTGACGGCTGCCGAAAAATTCGCGAAATGGATTAGCACGAAAAAGTGACCTGCTGGTCACTTTTTTTATTACAACTTGGAATAAGAATAATTCAATTTTTACGTAGTTTATTGATTTTTGACATGATTTTTGTATATATTATAGGTGTAGGGAGGCTCAAAATGAAAACGGTAAATGACATGAATGTGGACGCTGTTGGAAAGGCTGTCTTGAAACGCAAAATTTTTATGCTTTGCGCTGTCATTCCGTTCGTTCTGTTTTTGGTGGGTGTTTTGGCTCCTGTATGGACCGACAATTTTATTGTCTATGTGTTCGCTATGCTCCCGTATTATCTTTACACGTTCTATGTGAGTAATGACTGGATTGACGGTAAGCGTCTTTACGACACTAAAATTGGCGAGTATGCGTCCAGTGTGTGGGTGGTCGGTATAGCCGTTTGCGCATTTTTTAGCCTTTTCTTGGCGGTGATGTTTTGGGATCGTCCGGAATCTTTCTTTTACGGGGTATCTTGGATAGCATTGGTAAATTGCGGCCCTGGTTTTGCTTGGGCTTTTTGGACGATGTTCCTTCATAAAACTCGCTATTCTAGGTGGCCAGTTTTGTTTGCGCCTCCTGCAAGCTGAGTTAAAAAAAGTTGTTCCCAAAATAAGTTTTTTAATGGTCGTGCAATTATTTTTGTTGCATGGCCATTTTAAACGTATCTATAAATTTATTATCTAACAATACCTTTGTGAAAACGTCCAATGGTGTCAAGCTACTTAACTCAGAGCTTGGAAAAACGGGCGGAGTGTTAGATAGCCTTAAAAATAAAATAGATTTTTCGCAAAAACTAACGGGATTGGCTTCGGCGTCGACTCTTTTTTCCAATTTCACTTCTGGCGTGAAACGAGTCGTGGATGGCTTTGGAAGTCTTGTCGGTGCCGTTGAAACTTACGCATCTGAAGGTGACAGGATTGCGAAGACGTCACGTTTGGTCGGCTTATCTGTTAAGGATTACCAGGCTTTTGACGATGCTGCACGGCACGCTGGAATGTCTACAGAGGAAATGGATGGAGCCCTTAAACGCTTCAATGTAAATCTTGGTAAGGCCCGTGCTGGAGATGCGAAGGCGTTTAAGGTTTTTGATTCCATTCTTGGGGGGCAAGATCTTTCGAAATTCAAGGATTCTACTTCTCTTTTAAAAGAAATTGCCAATGGTTATAATAGACTTGGTTCTGCTGAAGAAAAGGCTTTTGTTTCGCAAGAATTGTTTGGCAAGTCTGGTCTTAGAATGTCGGAATTGCTTGGTGAAGGCGGTGAATCTTTGCAGAAAAAATTGGATTCTGCTAGAGCAGGATATTCCGAACAGGGGGCGAAAGATGCTGAAGCTTTCGAAGACGCTTTACAAGACGTAAATGGAACTATCAAGTCTATAAAAATTTCGTTGATGGAAGACTTGTTTCCTGTGTTCACGAATTTGTTTAAAACTGTAGAAGGTTTTATAAAAGACAATGGCCCTGAGATAAAAAAGCAGGTCGGTTTTATCATTACGTCTATTTCTGATTTTATTAAAGGGGGACTTCCTTATATTCCAAAAGTATTGAACGTCGTTGTCGGTCTTGTTGATATGATTGGTCCAGGAACGTTGGCAATCTTGGGTGGTGTTACAGCCATTGTTGGCGCTGTAGTTCCGTTGGTGCCTGCATTGATTGCTGCTGCAGGAGTTATTTCTGGTCCTGTTGTGTTGGGTGTAGGCGCGGTATTGGTTGGAATAGTAGCCTGGAAAAATGCGATTTACAGCATTATTGATAATTTAGATATGCTTAAATCATTTATTGTCGACGATGTGTGGGGTGCAATCAAGGATTTTGGAAAACAGTTTGTTGCTGTAGCCGGATGGATGTGGGACGGGTTTGTTTCGATTTTTGTTGATCCGTGGCTGAATTTTTTCAAAGTTTTGCCCGCTGCTATTTCAGATTTGTGGGAAGGGTTCAAGACGGGAATTTCTGAAATAGGAAACCTTCTTTATGACACTTTCATTGGCAGCGTAAAATCGGCTGTTTCCGGAATAAAATCAATTTTAAAAGGTGTTCCTGTTTTGGGAAATCTTCTCGGTGACGACGACCAGCCTTCAATCCGTGACATTTCTTCGGCTTCTTCCGCTCCTGAATCGTCTTCTTCGTCTTCTAGCCTTGGGGCTTCTGTTGCACAGACGATTCGCGAATCCCGCACGACCACTACCAGCCGCTTTGCTGTTGATTTCAAGAACATGCCTCGCGGCGTCCAGGTAACTCCGCCTGAACAGGGTGATTTTGACTGGTCGCGTGGCTATGTGCTGGGAGGTGTCTGATGGCTTGGCGTAACGAATATGCAGACTCTCTGCACAAAGTTCTTATCGATACTCCTAGCGGTACTATCGAGTGTGTCGGCGGTTCCTACGCCGGAGTTCCGTTTTTTGTGGAGGAAACCGCAAGTTCCGGCGGTCGCGAAGTCGTGACCAAGCCGTTGCCTTTTTCTGATGGTCATGTAAACGAAGATGTCGGTAAAAAGGTTCTTTCGATTTCTTGCAACATTTACCTGACTGGAACTGATTGCGAAACCAAGCGCGAACGCCTGGAAGAGGCGTTGAACAAGGAAGGCGCTTTCGAGTTCGTTCATCCGCATTATGGCCGCATGAACGCTCGCTGCACGGCGTACAGCTTTTCTTTCAAAAAGGCTGAGCAGGAATTCATTTCAGGCGAAATCACGTTTGTTCCGGAACAGAATGTAGAGAAGCAGGCGCAAAGTGTTGCGGATCTACGCGGGTCGGCAATAGGTAAATCTGATTCGACGTTGAGTTCTTCTAAGTCGATGTTTACCGAAGTTTTCAGTATTGCGGGCAAGGCAAAATCTGTTGTTGACTCGGTGGCGGCTTCTACCACCAAGATGCTTGACAATATTGAAAATGCGCGTGGTTCTATTCGTAGTGTTTCTGCGTTCGTCAATACGCTTTCGAGAATTCGCGAAAACATTCGGCTAATTATGATGTCTCCAGCAGACTTTGCGAATCGTATCCAAAATCTGTTGACGTTGACTAAAGAAACGGTGTCTGACGATGACGCTAATGGATACGTAAACGAAAGCCTGATCGTGATGCAATCAATAATGGCTAAGCGAAGAGGCTCCGCCTATTCTTCGGCAGATGAATTGAATTCTGAAGTTGACCGATTGGCGCTCATGAGCGCTGCGGCAATGGCGGCCCGATCTGTGGTGGATTGCTCTTTCAAAAGTGTCGAAGAAGCCCGTGAAATGCAAGATTTGCTCAGTTCAGTTTTTGATGATGCGGCCGAACAGGCTGGGTCTGTCGAAGATTACGCAACTCTAATGGATCTGCAAGCGACGGCACTCAAGTATCTGCGTGACGAAATGTCGAAACTTGCAGTGGTCGTAGAATTGCCGTTGAACGGGACTAGAGATATTCTTTCGGTATGCTTTGATTGTTACGGTAACCTGGACCGTGTTGACGAAATCATGGAACGTAACGATGTCGGCGACCCGTTGGTAATGACCCGCGAAAAGTTGAGGGTGCTATCCAAATGATCGAGGTTTTCGCCAACGGCCGTAAGTTTTCGGAGTGGACGGATGCCCGCGTGGTTCGTTCGCTTGACCATATTGCGGCGGCTTTTTCGCTCACCTTGGTTGCCAGAAATTCGGATGGCGACCGTGTGCGTCTTTTCCCTGGGGATTCTGTCGAAGTGGCCGTCAACGGGACCAAGGTGATTTCCGGGTTCGTGGATCGCCTTTCAACCTCGTTTTCGGCCGGTTCGCATTCGGTAAGTGTTTCCGGTAGCGAATGTTCTGCGGATATCGCCGATTGCTGTATTGATAACCCGCTGGAGTGGGAAAATAAGAAAATGGACGAAATCATCCGTATTGTCTGCGCTAATTTCGGTCTTTCTTTTTCGAATCGCATGGGCGTGGATGTTGGCGGCCCGTTCCAGAAGTTTTCTGTCGAGCCTGGAGCCAAGGCGCTTGACACAATCACGAAGCTTTGCAAAGAACGCGGAATCCTGTGCTGTTCCGACGGCATGGGCAAAGTGTATCTGCTAAAGCCTGATTCGTGCCCGCGTGGGCCGGCTTTGAAGCAAGGTGAAAACCTGATGGCGGCGAGCGTGGATTTCTCGCTTGTTGACCGTTTTTCGACCTATACGGTTTACGGAACCGGCAAGGCGAAAAATAAGGTTGTAGCGACATCTTCGGATTCGGACGTTGCCCGAAACCGTCCACTGATTGTCGTGGATTCCAATGCGGTTGAAAAAGACAAGGTGCAAGCCCGCGCGGATTGGGAGTGCCGTGTTCGCAGGGCTAAATCGATGGGATTCAGGGCGACGGTCCATGGTTGGGAACATTCGTCGGGTCTTTGGGTTCCTGGAGTGATTTGCTCCTTTGAAGCCCCGGAGCTTTTTGTTGAGACTCCGATTGATTTGCTTGTGTCTTCTGTAGAATATTCCTGGGGATCTTCGGGTGAAATGACGAATTTGACGCTAGTCCCACCTGAAGTTTTTGAGCCTCAGCCGGAATCCAAGAAGGTCAAGGCGGTAAAATCCGTTAAAAGTCCTAAAGCAGATCCGTGGAAGTCTATCAAGAAGGCGGTGCAAGGGAAATGAATTTCGAGTCTTTGATTGAACCGTTGATGGCGAAACTCCGCCTGATGGTGGGCCGTTGCGTGATATCGGCTAGCCGTTACAAAAACGGTGAGCTGTTGGCTGATATTGAGCTTGTTGCAGGCGAGCGACGCCGAAATGTTGAATTTTTGCAACAGTTCGGCTTTTCTAGCCGTCCAAAGGGAGATGTTGAAGGGGTGGCCCTTTTTATCGGCGGGTCCCGCGACAACGGTGTGGTTATATCTACTCGGGGCGAATGCCCGGACCTGAAAGAAGGCGAAGTGAGGGTGCATTCCCCGTTTGGATCCAGCATTACCTTAAAAAATGACGGGTCTATTGTTTCTGTGCCGGCTTCCGGGAAAAAGTTTATTGTGGCGTCTGATTTGCTTGTTCGTGGAAAAATGCTTGGCACTGGTGATGTTGTTGCTGGCGTTAATGAAGTTGCCGAAGAAGTTGTCGAAACTGGCGGCATAAGTCTTCAAACGCACATGCATCCGACTGCTGTTGTTGGTGCTCCGAGTACGCCTACACCAATTACAGGAGGTTAGTAAATGGCTCTTGACAAGTCGGCGCTCAAGGCGTCTCTTATTGCGATAATGACAACGAAAGGCAACACGCCTGAATCTGCTGCGGAGTCGCTGGCAAACGCCATCGATACCTATGTGCGTGGGGCCGAGGTGACGATTACAGCGCTCCCGAACGAAGTGTCTGTGGTGGGCTCTCCATCTGCACAGGCCAATGCCGTACCGTTAACTTTGAAGGGTGGTGACGCCACCCATACCGGCGGGCTTTCGTAGCTAAAAAAATCTTGTGTCAAAATCGGCCTTTACTATGTAAGGGCTGTTTATTTTTATTGCGATGAGCGACCTTGCTTTGTATCGCAGAAGTTCCGGTGATTTTGACCTTGCCTTCGATGAAGTCAAAGGTGATTTGCTGACTTCCGACAGTCTTGAAAATGCGGTCGTGATATCGATTGGAACTTACGCCCGCGAACGAAAACTTGGTAAAGTTGCGAATATTAAGCCGAATGTCGGTGGATGGTGGGGTGATGCCCTTGACGAGAAGGGAAATCTTGGCGGCTACCTGTATGAAGCTTTTCCTGGAAAACTGACAGAAGTGACGGCACGATCGGTTGAAAACCTGATTTCCGAAGCTCTGTCGTGGATGGTTGAGGATGGCGTTGCTAAGTCTGTCGGCTGTAAAGCTAAAATCGCCGATGAAGAAACGATGAATATTACAGTCACTATTGAACGTCCTGATGGCGGTGATAACGCTTATACTTACGAAATAAAGTGGATGGCTACTGATGGAATTTAAGAGCTTGCAGGAACTTGTCCGTATCGTCGAAAATGCCTTGGCGGTTCAGTTTTTCGGCCAGTCTACAGTGTTGCGCAAGACCGTGCTGAAGGTGCTTGCGCATGTGCTTGGCGGGGCCTTGTACATGGTAATTTTGATTGCAAAACGGATCTGGAAAAATCGTTTCGTCTCTACTTGCGATGTGTCGGCTCTTGAAGGCTTTGGTGCTGAATACGGAATCCCGCACAAGGTGCCGTTGAAATCTTCCGGAACGGCTGCTGTTACTTTGGAAGAAGGTGTTTCTACGGTCACGATTCCGCAGGGGACTGTTTTGGTCGATGAGGAGTCGGGGATTGAGTATGAAGTGCCTAATGATGTTATAGTTGATTCTGAACATGTCGGTATCCCTGTTGTTGCGTTGGATGTCGGTAAGGACTCTGACCTGGGCAATGGCGTGCCTTTGGTGTTTAGGGATGGTGCAGTTGCTGGCGTCGCTTCTGTTGTGTCCGAGTTGATATCCGGTGGCGTTGCGGATCCTGTTGAAGTTGATGGTGATATCCAGGTGTGGGGTGAATTGGCGGAAGACTATCGTGCCCGCCTTTTGAATCGAATCCAAAATCCTGTGCATGGCGGTGCCGCGAACGACTATTATGGTTGGGCGACAAGGTTTTCTTTCGTTACGGATGCGTTTATTTTCCCAAATCAGCCTGAAACCAACTCAGTAAGCGTCGCTTTGGCGAATTATAATTCAGCAAACATCGTGCCGACGGAAGATCAAGTTGCTGAAGTGAAGTCTTATATCGAAGATGATGCCCGTAGACCGGTCACTGCCGATGTGCGTGTGTTTGCGGTGACGCCGGTTCCCGTTACGATTACCGCCTCGGTAGCTCCTTACAATCAGTATGTCCGCGAAAGCGTTACGACTGCGATTAAACAGTATTTGCAAAAAATGCAACCTGGAACTTCTGTTGATTTCGAAACGTTGCGGTTGCATGTGCGGTCGAACTCTGCTGCGAAAAATTTCTTTATTCAGTCGGTGACAAAAAGCGGTTCCCAGGTCCAGGTGCTTGAAATGGATTTGGATTTCTCTGGCGAAAGTCCGGTTGCCGAAGTTTCGAAAATTGAAGCTGGTGGAATCAATCTTCTGAACGGAGATGTGTAGTGCTTTCGGTTCAGCAAATAAGTCCGCTGCGTGTAAACCAAGGTGGCTCGGTCTATGTCTTTGGATCGGGCTTTGATTACAAGTGCAAGGTTTTGGCTGGCAACGGGACTCCTTCTCAGATTGCCGAACTATCCATTCTTAATTACGACGAAGCGTCTCTTGAATTTGTTGCGCCGAAAGAATCAGGCTCTTACGATGTACTTGTCGTTCGCGAAAATATCTTGTTTGGTCGATTCGCGCTTACTGTAGTTGCTCTGCGAGAATTGAATGTTTGGAATGTTGCTCGGCGTGATAATGTCGTGCGTGACGGTGTTGATTACGAAAACGAAGAATTTCGAAGCGCCCTTTTGGGATTGCTACCGCGCGGGTTCGCCTGGTTTAAGGGCAAAGCTGGAAACTGGTGGAAACTTTTTGCAGGTTTTTCTCTTGGCTTTTCTGCGGTGTACAAAATTTTGCGAGACCTTGTCTTTGAATCTAGCCCTGCAAAAACGACGTCCTATGAAACATGGGAACGTGAGCTGGGACTCCCGATTAAGGGGGCTGAACGGGATTCTGCGTCTGGAAAACTTGCCGAAATTTATCGTGTATCGCGCAAAAAAGGCGGCGTTACAGTCTCGTATTTTAAAAGCCTTTCGTCACTTTTTGGACTGAATGTTAGTATCTACGAGTATTGGAAAGGTGAAGACCGTCCTAAGTTTGAGGGCGTTGACTTTGGTGATGACGATCCAAATTTTTACTGGATGATTGAAATTGAGGCTGAATCCAGTGATTGGCATTATTGCACTTGTAATGACACGTGCAACGATTATTTGCAGTTTTGGTGGAATGAACCGGTAGAAACTCTGTATGATACGATTAAACCAGCGCATACGAAATTGCTGTATGCTTACAAGGAAGTTGAACGCGAACTTGTTGTTGTTGATGACAGTAATAATGTAGTCGTGGTAAATGATAATACGCCTATTGTAGCATCTGTTCTTAGCGGCCATATTGTGAATCCTGTACCTATAGAGCTGCCGTCTGGCGAAAAGGTACTTGGCATACGAGTCAAGGACCTGCCGGACGCACAGAACGACGAAGCCTACATGTTGCGCGACAGCGACGTGGGCGGCACCACGAAGGCTGCCGGAGTCGGAGAATCCGCATTCGACAACTTGTGGGAGAACACCCCTGCCGACCCTGCCGAAACCGAAAGTGAAGGAGATTAGTGTACCATGGCCGTGAACCCAGACAAGAATATCGTCGAGCAGTCCTTAATCGCTCGCCTCATCGGCAAGATCAAGCGAATTGCGATTGACATCTCCGATGATGTATCCGCAGAAGAAACGAGAGCCATGGCCGCAGAAGCCGCCGCCAAGACCGTTGTCACGGCTGGCGAGAACTGCACGGTGGATAAGACCATCGCAGCGGACGGCCACGATGTGTACACCATCAACGCCGACGGAAAACCGCAGATTCCCGCTGATTGGGACCAGCAAGATTCCAGTAAGCCTGACTTCATCAAGAACAAGCCAAACCTCGCGCTGAAAGAGGACGTCGCAAACAAAAAACAGTCCATCGACCCGACGTCCACGACGGAGTTCGGATCCAGCAAGGCTGTCGCGGATTTCGTCAACTCCAGCGTGGCGACCAATACGGCAAACTTTCTCGGCAGTTTCAGCCTATCCGATTTGAGCCTTACTTACCCTGCCACGGACGTGCAGATAGCCGCTGCGCTCAATAGCCACACGTGGCCTTCGGGCGTCACGCCTACTAACAACGACTACGTTTATGTCGAAATCCAGAACCCGCAGACTACGGGCGTCGATGACAAGGTGGAGCGTTTCAAGTTCTCCGAACTGCTGGAATCGTGGGGCTACGAATACACCCTTAACAACAGCTCTTTTACTGCCGCCGAAATGGCAACGCTCGAAAGCGGCGTCACTGCCAGCGACAAGACCGCTTGGAACAGCCACGTAAGCAACACCAGCAATCCGCACAACGTGACTACTGCACAGATAGGTGCCGAGCCTTCTTTCTCCGTGCTCCCGATTAACAAGGGCGGAACGGGCAAGACTAGCGGTAATGCTGCTACGAACAACTTGTTCTCGGACATTAACAGCGTAAACACCGACCCCGATGATACCGCTAGAATAGTATTCAAGTACGGCACTCCATCTGATAGTAACGGAATTTTCTTCGCAAGAGCCATTACAAATCTTTGGAACTACATCAAGGGCAAGATTAGCTCGGTGCTAGGATTGTCGGAAAACGGCTACACGGGCAATGCAGCGACGGCGACCTCGGCTACTACCGCTACCAACTACGCAAGCGGTGGCGGTATTGCGGACGCATTGGCGAACAAGCAAGATTCTCTCGGTATCAACAGTTCTAGCGGAGACACGGGCAAGTTCCTTAACGAGCGTGGTGTATTTGCTACGCCTAGCTACCCTAGCGTCCCGTCCGTAGTCAATAGTCTTACTTCTTCTAGTACAACAGATGCCCTTAGTGCTGCAATGGGCAAGTCGCTGGATGATGGAAAGTTAGCTAAAGCTGACGCATCCATATCTGTAGATGGTTTATCCGGCTATCGGTGGTATAAGGTTGCCGAAACAAGTTTTACAGGTGCTTATGGCAATAAGTCGGCTGCTTTTGAAATAAATTACACAGATTCAGATTGGAAAATTACTACACTACTCATTGATTTCAACATACGCTCACAGAATGCAAATAAGCCTTACGCAGTATCTATGACTGCTGTAGCAACAAAAGTCTTGTCGGAATGCGATGTTCGCATCGTATCTCGTGGTGCTATATCAAGCAGAAAAGTTGAAATTTGGGTTAAGTGCGGTTCTTCAGAATCAAGAAGCTCTGCTTTCATTGGCGAACACGCTTCGGGTGGGTATCTGTACAATACAACAAGTACGTTTACATACACATCATATTCAGCTACAGCAGGGCAGGTAGAGCCTACGACTGACGAGCCTAATAATGTATATGTGTACACACCGACGATAGTGTCATTTGATTTAACACGTGCCGCATCATGGATAAACAGCGGCACGTTTGACGTGGCGAGAATTCCGACAGCAAGTTCCGTTACGAACGACGCCACGAGGGTTCCGACGAGTCAGGCGGTGTATAATTATGCGTGTCCTGCACCACGACCGAGAGAATTATTGACGGGTCACACAGACTCATTCCTTATATATCGTGAGGCCACAGGAAATGTATATCGTTGCCAGAATTTCAGATTATACTCTGATGCGCAAAATGGATTCATTTTTATAGCAGGTGATGACTCGAATACTTCTGGATTCGGTAATAATAACCGAGTGGTGTTTAGATTATATAGGAATGGCGGTAAGCTGACGACGCTAAGAAATACTGCACCATCAACAGATGCTGATAATACACTTACGTTACCATCGGTAGCTTCTGGTTATTTACCAGTTGCGGATGCTAATGGCGTAGGCTCCACATCCATTCCCGTGTACGTTGATTCAAACGGGGAAGTCAAGGCTTGCGACCCGTCTCAGATGAGTGTCGGCAGCGCATCATTCGCAACTAACGCAGACTATGCTGCAACATCTTTAGCAATGGTTGATGGTGGCGGTGCACATCTCAATACAGGCGGTTACAATGTACCTGTTTACTTTAACAACGGGGTTCCTACTCCTTGTACTACGATTCCTCATGTATTGAACGGCAGCTTTGCTAGAGAATCGGGCAGCACACTAGACTTTACCCATAATCTTGCACGTCTTAATGGTGCGGGGACAAGTCCTCTTTCGTTCCAATTTTGGGTGTACAATCTTAACAACAAAGTTATTGTCCGTGTGTACACGAATCTTGGTGGAGCTAAAAACTCGCGGTACGCTGGGCAACCTATCAAGGGTGTTGTTTCTATAACTTGCAGAGACCAATATCAAGGTTTAGACAACAAGCTAACCGTAGAGGATGTTGATATAGCTTCTCTCGGCTCCACTATCTCAGGTTCCAATACATACAGCGACATTTTTGAATACCTTTTGAGTAGCGGCCACAAGTGCGACTGCATGATTAACGGACTACTGAAAGTAGGAAACATCAATGGGCGAACATTCATGTGGAAGTTTGACATTACAGCACAAAAGCCATCTTCTAGCACAACTGTGACCTTCATTGTTCGTTCAGAAGTGAAATTGAATTGGGCGTATGAAAACTAATTGCCCAACTTGCAAGGCGTCTATTGACGTATGGAAATTCTTATAGGAGAAAGGCAAATGAAAAGAATATCTACACCGACTGCAGTCAATAACATGTTCGTTGATGGCAACAGGACTCTTGGCCGAAAGGCGACCCAGTTCAGTTCTGAGTGGTGCAATCAAGTCCAGGAAGAGCTCTGTAATGCGATCGAATCGATTACAGGTAGTCCTGTAACCGGCATGTCTGATCATGAACTTGCCGATGCCTTAAAAGGTGACCGCGTTTTTGTGTCCGTAACTATCGGAGCGAATGGTGGGCTGCTCCGAGTCGTGCAGGGCACTGGCCCCACGATCTCGAACTTTGCAGTAATTTCCGCAGGCATCATCGAGGCCCTACAGAAGTTCGTCGTCGGTAACTCGAAATGGGAGCACGGAACGCATGGCGATTCGATTACCAACCTTGTCGGAATGGAGTCCGCTACAGTCTCCGCTGACAAGCTGGCCGAAAAGACCTCGGGCGGCAATATCCAGGTGCTGAACAAGCTGGTGGGCGACAGCGACGATACTGACCCGAAGGTTCAGATGGGCGCTGTGGCCGCCGACTCGCTAGAAGTGAGCGGCGGAGCGTCTGTTGGCGGCGATATGTCTGTTACTGGAGATGTGTCTGCTGAAGACATGATTGCGACAGGCAAGGTTACTGCCGACGGAGGCGTGGAAACCAGCAATGGCGACATCAAGTCCGTCAACGGAGAGGTGTCCGGCAACACTGTCAAGGCGACGGGCAAGCTGACGCTTGGCGACGCACTGCGATTTGTTATCGACGAAACTTCGGGTCACACGGCGTCAGATGCGGAAACATGGCTTGCCAGCACAGCCCCTGCAAACTCAGTTCTGTGCGTAATCAATGAAAATACTTCTGGTGTCGTGTTGTGGAGCGGAACAACAAAGCAGACGAGTATCATTGGCAAGTGCGCGCTGCTGGTAATGAAGTTCGGTAATAACGTTTATCCCGTAATTGCAAGCCCGAATTACTAATTGGATGTGGGAGTTTTAGAATGAAAGAGTTCTTTAAGTTGCTTGCGCCTTACGCCACGACTATTGCGTCCGCGATTGCACTTTATGCGTCGTTCCAGACGCGTCTTGGCGTGCTTGAATATCGAACAGACGCTATCGAAGAGCGGTCTACCAATTTGCAGAACGACATTGGAAGCATAAAGGATTTGCTTTATAGCATCGATACGAAAATCGGTGTTTATGCGGCAATTCTTGACGAACGTACATCAAAGAATATGAGGCGCAAATGAAAGCTTTGTTGACGATTTCTTTTGTCATGGTGGTTATATTTGTCGGCTGTTGGCTTTTTGACGCCGACGATTGGGGCGAATTGTAGCGGGGTAGTGCATGGCAAGCAAAGTTGTTCTTGAAAGAGCGACAATCATCAAGCCTTTGGCCGTTAGCCAGGCAAAGATTGGCGATGACATTGTCTATCCGTTTGAACGGCAATTCCAAATGGAATTGTTTACAAACGTTGGAAATTATCTGTGGACAGTAGAGCCTGGTTATGTAAGCAACTGCGGTTCGATTCCGTGGCTCGGTCAAAAGCTGCTTCGGGTTAAATCCTACGATCCAAAGAATCCTCTGCAGAACGCTTTCTTTTTTCTGCATGATGACCTTTATCAAAAAAAAGGTTACGATATATTTAGTCGTGATGATTCTGATGCGCTTTGCCGTGGCGGTCTCCGCGAAGCTGGATGCAGCCGGTTCCAGGCGTCGACTATCGACTTCTGCTTGATGATCGGGGCTTGTGGCCATTGGGGTGATAACTCATACGGTAATTTTGACTTTTTGAGCAAACTTGAAAAGGTAGGGTAGTTGTGAAACCTGAACTTGTTTTAATTCGTACTGGTTTGACTGAAGACAAAAAAGGCGTATTTGGCGAACTTTGCCTGAATAATCATTTTATCTGCTGGACATTAGAGAATCGTTCGAAATTGATTCCTGTAGGTGGTTATTGTGTAAAGAACTCGCAAAGTCCGAAATTCAAGCGGGAACTTCCTTTGTTGTACAACAAATCTGTTCCGTCGTCTCGCGGAATACGTATTCATGTTGGAAACGATGCGGTCAAGGATTCGCGGGGTTGCGTCCTTGTCGGCATGATGCGCGACGAAAAAAAACTTATGGAGTCTGCGCCGGCTGAAACAATGGTCGCAATGTTATGTCGGAATTGCGATTATCTTTTAATCGTCGAGCCTTATTCTTTAACAAACTAAATTTACACAAATTTTCCTAAAATACGATTCGAGCCGAATCTTCTTTTAGCTTTGATGTAGACCGCTGGGAAACTCCCGGCGGTTTTCATTTATCCCAAAAGGAGATTGTTATGGCTACTTACGAAAACGATAGCTACGCCAGCAAGGGCGTGGGAACCGCCGGTCTTACTCTCGGCGTTATCGGCACGGCACTTGCTAGCGGCGTGCTCAACGGCAACGGCATCGGAGGCCTTTTTGGCAACCAGAACCCGACAGCTAACCCGGTTTACCAGTTGGCCCAAAAGGACAACGAAATCGCTCAGCTCAAGTCCGAAAAGTATGCTGACGCCAAGGTTGCAGCACTGACCGAACGTGTCGCAAACCTTGAAGCTCGCGTTCTCGCCGACGAAAAG
Source organism: Fibrobacter sp. (assembly GCF_045131395.1). Lineage (GTDB taxonomy): Bacteria > Fibrobacterota > Fibrobacteria > Fibrobacterales > Fibrobacteraceae > Fibrobacter. Next base: position 18,625 of record NZ_JBGUQY010000051.1, read on the forward strand.
ACTGACCCGCTGCGCGACCAAATCCTGGGTGACCGCATCGCCGGGCTTTCTGCAATCGTGAACCGCATCAGCGCTCCGTTCGTGCCGAACTACGCTGTCGCTCCGGGCTGGGGGCCCGCTTTCGTGTCCCCGTTTCCGCCCGTCCCTCCCGTCGCCGCCGGTAGCGGAACCGTCACCCCGACTCCCGCCACTTCCACCAGCACGTCGCAGGCTGCGTAAAAAGAGGTAGCTTATGCATATTTCTCTCGAAAAGGCTGTTGACGGCTTCATTGGTTTCATGGCTGACCAGGTGGCAATGATCCCGAAAATGGGTGACCGTTTTCTGGGCTTCGCCGCTCTTGGCGCTCTTAAGAGCAATCCAGCTGCACTTGTATCCAAGGTCAAGCCCTGGATGGAAATGTCCGGGATTCTTGATGCCGACGGCATGGTGAACTTGGATTCCGCCAAAGCTGCTCTCGACATGGCTTTCGCCAATGTGCCGAAAGTAAGCTATTTCGGATTCTCGTTTACCAACGAAGACGTTCCGGTCCTTCTTGCGAAGATGCAGGGCACCACGGAGGTTGCGTAATGAATGAACGCGTGAAAATGGTCCTGGAGCGTACCGAAAAAACGCTTTGCCGCCACCTTGAAGACCTGAATGATCAGGTGGAACAGGATGGCGGTCGAATCAAGGATCACATGGTTCTCGATGGCTTCAAGGATTCTGTCAAGACTCTTCGATGCATCAATGAACTGATGGATCATGGCAACGGTGAAACTGTTGCTTCCAAGATGGCAGCAAAGACTGTGCCCGGCATTGTCTAGTAGCCAATCTTTCCTTCAAGGCGGCTCGCGTCGGTGCGGGTCGCCTTTCTATGTATAAAAATTCTCGATTTTTATACATTATGTTTAATTCGTGTCTAAAAATTGCAAAAATTATAACTCTGGAATTGCATCGACGGCCTTGCGTCTGCCTTCGTCAAGAACCTTTGCGTAAATCTGCGTTGTCGTAATTTTGGTATGGCCCAAAAGCTTGCTGACTGTAAACAAATCGGCCCCGTTTGCCAGCGTCAATGTAGCGAATGTGTGGCGGGCGACGTGAAAAGAAATGTGCTTTGTGATTCCAGCTTTTTCGGCCCATTCACGGATTTTGCGGTTGTGCCATTCTTCGCAAGTGGGGTGGTCATGGAAAACTCGGTCGTTCCCAGGGATTTTTTTCGGCATAAATCGTTTGGCGTTCGAGTTCAGCGGGATCTGAACGATTTCCTTGGTCTTTTGCTGCCGTAAAAAAATTACGTCGTTATCGATGTCCGACCATTTCAGGTTTCGAACGTCTGAAAGCCGGAGACCTGTGAAGCATGAAAAAAGAAATGGCCTTTTGACCCGTTCCCACATTTCGGCGTCTTTTTCAAATTTCACACCGGCCATTGCTCTCAGCTCGTCGATGCTAAGAAAATTACGCTTGCTTTGTATCTTGGCAGGGGTGAGACCGGAAAAGTCTGGCATCATGGCTATCACGCCGTCAAGCTTTGCTATGTGCAGAATTGCCTTCAATACGTTGCATCGATGCAGAATCGTATTATTGGCGTATTTCTTTTCGTCTTCCATATGCTTGACAAAATCGCGGTAAACATCGCGGGTAATGTCTACAACGCGGAGTCCTGGTCTGAATTCTTCAAAACCCACCAGCAATTCCATTCGGGCGTGCTTTAGACCATCCGTCTTGGCGTCGTCGATAGTCTTTTTTGCGAAATCACGAAAAAGGTCGTGGCGGCTCTTGGCGATCTGGATGCCGTGGTCTGCCTGGTCCAGTTCGTCAGAACGTTTCCTTGCGATGGCTTCTGCCAGCGCAAACGTGTTCATATTTTTTATCTTTGTGGCGGAATTTTTGGCCGGCTCTAGAAAAAGATTCAACGCCTCCCGATGACGCTTTCCGTCGATGCGGTAGTTTAGCCAAAGACTGCTGCCGCCATTTTTCATGGGCCTTTCAAATACCGTTACCCGGCGTTTCTGCGTGCCTGATGCCATAAGACACTACTCCTAAATTTTGCGGTCACGCGTGACCAAGGTGTGACCGAAAACTTAGCAAAATGTATGCAAACGCAACGTTTTAAAATGTGGCAGGCTTTGATTATTAGTTGATATTATGCGGTTTATTGCGTTTTAATTTATTTCATTACGTTAATAGCGCCATGAGTCCCTTTGGCACTATAAAAAGCAAGAAAACGGCTTCAATCCCTTTATTTAAGCGGGTTGGAGCCGTTTCTGTTTTTATGTAAAAATGTGTACGCGTGACCAAAACGTGACCAAATTCCGAAAAAAAGGCCCTGACATAACAAAAAAGACGCTTTTTAGCGTCTTTTGAAATTGGTCACTTGTCTTGGTCTGAGGGCCAAATAGTCTCGATCAACGTGATTTGCTTTTGGAAACTTTTTAAAATCGTTCAGAATTTCATTTGCGGCTTTTCTGACAGACGGTTTTATTCCTTCCATCAAATATCCTTCCATTACGGCTAATTCGGCTTCTCTTACTATATCGTGCATGATTTTAATCCTGGAAATGGTTGATTAAAGGCTCGAAATCTTCTTCAATTTCAATTGTGCGTTCGTCGCTGACGCTGGCAAGAGCTTGAATCGTCTTTGCAGTTTCTTCGCTAAATCCGCGAAGCTGCATTAATCGACTTTCAATTTTCTCTTCATCAAAGATTTTCATTTCTTGCTCTCTGTAATCGGCGGCAGAAATGCCACCTGCTATAAATAACTCGTAGAGGTCTTTAAGTCTTTGGGCAGTGTTCATGATTTGGAATATAGTTAAAAGTTTTTATTTTTTTCCCGGATGACCGTCGAAAATTTTTCCGTATTCGCGGCCGAGGATGTCGTTGAATGCGTTGGCGAGGATCGTCGCTGTATCGAATTCGCCTTTGTAGCAGCCTTTCTGCTTGCGAATTTCAATCGATTCGTTTATTCCCCTGGCTAACCACAAAAGACGCTCCTGGAGCCGATTCTGAATGATTTCTGCGATTTCTTTCCGGACGTCCTGGAAAGCGCTGTTTTCGTCGATGCTTATCAAAGAATGGTTGACAAGGTAGTCCTGGATCCCTTTGAGATCGTTGAATCGGTCGCGGGTGTAGTGCAGCTGTGTTGACGCAAATCCGGCTTCGTCTTTTTGAAGGCTTTCGAGAATGGCATTATAGCTTCTGTTTAGGTGTTCAAAGTGTTCGTTCATTTTCGTCCTTATAGTGGTTTTGTTCGCCGCCTTTGAATCCGGCGATATAGTACGATTGTCGCCAAGTCCCATAAGATCAACCCCTTCTCCGCATACGACGCAATTTCTTCCTATCCTTACCGGGCTTACTTCCTCCAAGGCGATGACCTGCCACGCTCCGCATTTTCCGCAACGGCCATCCTTATTCGTTGGTGTAGGGTCTTGACCGCACTTAGGGCATGGCGTGAATAATTTTACAAACGGCTTTTCGCTCATTTCGCCTCCTTGATTACATTACCACAATGATAACAGCGGTGGCGACAATCACGGCGGCGGCCATGATTCCGAACGCCTTTGCGTCCTGGCGCAGCTCGTACATGATGTGGTCTACATGTTTTTTCATTTCACCTCCGGTGCTTCCGGCAGCGGCAGCCAAAACTTATATTCGTCTACATCATAAAAGACTTCGTCAACATTCCAAGTATAGTCGTACATTAGAGCGCCTACCATTCTAACAAAACCGTCACTAATAAGGACGCTTGCTCCAACGGCAGGAAATCCCTTGCTTACATTGATCCACCTAGTAGCCTCGCGGAGTTCGGCGTTGTTCTTACGCAGCAAGGCGTTATCGTCTTCAAGCTGGGCGATTCTTGCTTTGAGTTCCGATATTTCGTCATACATCGCATTAACTTTTCCCCATGCGATGTCTGTTTGCTTTTGAATTTCCTCGTTCTTGTCCTTGAGCTCCCCGATGGCATCGTCAACATCTTCCTTAATGTAGACTCTAGTGCATGACGTCACTTGCCCATGCTTCGCATTCTTAACGCGTTCATCGTCTATTGCTTCAATGTCTTTAATGTCGTAGTGTTTCAGTTCTACCATTATTTTTCTCCAAACGGGTCGAGGAATTCCTTGGCAAGCCATTTCCCGGTTCTTGCGCGGTGGATGTAGTTTTCTGCCTTCATTAGGTCAAGCTCGATAGGAGTGTCGGCTTTTGCACCAAGACGAGGGGATGGGTACTTTAGGGCTGCAACGACATCGTATGCCGTTTTTGGGGCAACCCCGTTCTTTATGAGCGATTCGGTCATAAATTCGAGATAATCGATAGTTTCGATTTTACCGTCGTAATATTCGCCGGTTGCTGTTTTGTTGTTCGGTTGACTCATTTCCCTCTTGTGTTTTAAAATACTTGTTTATGTTCTCGCATTTTTTACAGAGCCAGCGGTGATGACCGTCAACAGATGTCTGTAAAACCTTCTTCTGTTTATCACAGAGCCAGCATATCCCCAGCTTCATCGGGTTGCCTCCGTTTCAGCCATTTCCTCGTCGATTTCCTTCATGCAACGTTCACAGAATACTCCGAAGCTGTTGTCTGCGGCGGAATACGGGTAGTGACGGACGATTTTAAGACTGCGGCAATGGTTGCATACGCCCTTAAACGGAGACGTTGGGGCTATGATAATGCCTTTGCCTAGACGGCCTCCCTGTTTTGAATGGTCGCGGCGCGTAATGAACATGTAGTCGTCATTCCAGTAAATAAATGTCATAGTTTGTGTCTCAGTGCCTTTTGGTCTTGGCATGCAATATTGTTGCTTAAGGCATATTATTTGTCCTTAGCCATTTTTAATCCAATGAGAAGTCCGCTGCAGAAGTTATACAGGGTTTCTGATCCGAATTCTTTGCGCATTTCGCGCTCTTTTTCGGATTCGGAAACAATGATTGTTCGGCTATCTTTATAAATATTTAATACTCTGGAAAGTTCGTTTTTGAGGCTAAATTCTGGTATTACGGGTCTAGCGAATGAATTAGCCATTGCGTCTATAAACGGATCTTGAATGTGTTCGTTTGAATCTGATTTATGCATTTCAATTCTCCCATGTGATAACGAAATAAATTATGCCAGGTACCGCGCCCCATTCGGGCTTGCCGAAATCGTAGCGGGCTCTTGGATTCTTGAATCTTATCTTTGGCGCGTTCTTGGCGTAACCGTTTCGGAATTCAACAAAGTCGTATCGACGCATCTTTTGAATAGCCAGGTGGTTGACGCCTCCGATGATGTTACCGCCGTAAATCAGGTCGTAAGAGTCTTTTTCCTGATCTTCGGTCTGGCAAATAAGTCGTGACTGATAATAAGGTGTATCGTCGCGGTATTCTTCCGTCTTGATGCCAGCTTTTATTAAATCAAACCATTGCTTTTTAATCGGTAAACAAAGTGTCTTAGGCATTTGCGACGGCCTCCACCAAATACCATACAATTGCGGCGAGAATTGCCATTATTACAAAGACTTTCACGAATGCCTTTATAGCGTTCCAAAGCAGGCTGCAGATGACGATCAAATCAAAGCTGTTGAAAGTTTTGCTCATTGGCCATTCTCCGGGTTACCGGTTGTTTGCAGCGCTTTCGAGCTCTGCAGAGCTGCTGACGCGGTGCTGGAAAAGGTAGTTGTCAAGGTCTGCTTTCAAGAACTTCGGTTCCTTGCCGAAACGGACATGCGGGATTTCCTTGGCGCGGACAAGGTCGCCCAGCTTGCGCGGCTTTACGCCGATATAATCGGCAGCGGCTTTCAGCGTGAACGTTTGCTTTTCGGCCTTTGCGGATTGCGGTGCCTTGAGCTTTGCAAGAAGGCGCTGCTCGAATTCGGAGAACATTTGGGCTAAGTCTCCTTTAGTTGCGAGTTCTACGGTCATGGAGGTCTCCTTTACCAGATCCAAATGATGGTTATGATAGCTGCGAAAAGAACGTCTAGCGTTGACGCTGCGGTCACGGCGATGTCGCGTTCGGTAGGCTTGAGCTTTTCGATGGTGGTATCGTCGCGGGTCCAGGCGAAAATCTGGGTGACGGCGATGAAAACAACGATGATTGCGAGCGGTAAAACTGCGGATTCTGTCATTGTTCCTCCAGTTCGGTTTCGATGATTTCCATCACGCGCATGATTGCGGCTCCGCTTTCGGCGAATTCCTTAAGCGCTTGGTTTTTGCTGCCGATTTTGTAATTGTTCATGGCGCTTGCAATTTTTCCGAAAAGAATGTTTTCGGCATAAACCGGCTGCATCTCACTGCTTTTCATGATGGGAACAATTTTTTCCCAGCTTGTCGCAGTGTTCACGATTTTGTCGCAGAATCGCGGGTCCTTTTCTTCAGATTCCCTGGCGGCATTCAGGAATCTGTCGATGATTTTGAATTTGTGAATGTCGGTCATTGTTTACCTCTTTTTAAATTCGTTGATGTGGCGAATGATTCGTTTAATCTTGTTGTGGAAAAGCTGTTTATCTCGTTGATAGAGTTCTGCGATTCTGATGCATTCCTTTTGACAGATGTCGAGCTTTCGCTTGAGCGCGTCATATTCTGCTTTGGGTACTGTTGCATAGAGCGGTGCGGGGTGGTGGTTGGGTAGAAGGTGCTGTTTATCGATTGCCATAGGTGTTTGAATCTCGGGAAATTGCCGTGGTCGCAGGCGTAGCAGATGAACTTTTTGCCGTCCTCCCTGCAGAACTTCGTGAGCTTGCAGGTCGAACAGATGACGTATTCTTTATACTCCTTATGAAACAACGCCATTTTTCTTTTTCCATTCGTTCAGGATCTTCTTGAATCTTTCCGGAACGTCTTCAGGCTTAACCTTGCCGCTGTTTAAACGAGTGAGCCAGTAAAGCCAAGAATTCAGCTTGCATCCGTATTTTGTTTCAAATTTTTCCTTGTACCTTGCGACATATCCCTTGGCCCGTTCTGGGTGATTTTGGTAGTATTGTCGGCAGCTCTTGCGGTTGTTGGCCTTTCCCTTTTCGGTGTGATAGTAACGGTTGACGGCTTCGCGATTCCTTTTCCTGGTGTTTTCGCTAGTCTTGAATTCGCCAGCTTCGCGGTCCAACTTTTTCGGCATCTGGCGCTCGATAGCCTCGTCTGCAAGCCTGGCCATCTTTTCGCGCAAGAGTTCGTTAAAGCTTTTCTTTTTCGGTCTGCCACGTTTTGCCATGTTGTTCTCCGTTAAAAGTTTGCCCTCCGGCGGCGGTTTTGCTTGTTTACGGTTTAGAAGAAGAAAGTTTTGGGGTTTCACTTTCAGTTTATGCTGCCATCGGGCTAAAGGGTTGCCTGCGCACGGTTGTTATCATAGGGGAGTATTTACCGTTGTGTTGTGGTAAAATGCGGCCGTGCACGGGCTTAAGGTCTATTCGTTTGTTTCGTTGATTTTGGCAAGATGCCTTCTAAACTTATTTCTTGCGATTCCGCGTGGGAAACTGTATTGTTCAGACAGCTCTTTCATTGTTTCTTCCATAGCCAAAGCGATATTATCTATTGGCGTAGAGTCTTCCAGGTTGTACAGGCTTTTTGCGCATGTGGGATTCATTTTATTTTTCTCCTTTTGCAGATTCTTCTTTAAGAACTTTGTCAATCCAATTGGACGCTGCTGCAACTCCGTGAATAAGAATTCCGGTTTGGTCTTTCCCGAGTAAAAAAGGACCGACAGCGTTGAAAACATCTTTTGCGTTTTTAAGACATTCAATAACGTCTTCTTGGTGGTTTGTTGGCAATGGCATGGTTTAGTCCTCGTTTTTGTCTTCGGTGGATTCGTTGTCTTCGGGCTCTTCGATGTGGGTTTCGGTTACTTCCAATCCGCTTTCGTGTTCTTCAGGATCCTTTTCCGGAGCGAAGCGGATTGCGTTGTAGTAATCGGTGTCAGTCGGCATTTCTTCGAGGTTTTCTTCCGGGATGTGTAGCGGAACGAGGCCGACGATCAGGCGGCTGTAAAATGCGAGGTGAAGGCCGGGACGTCCCTTCTTGTTCTTCTTGCCGTAAAGGCGGATTGCAACAGAGTTGCTTGTGTTTTGCTCCATTGCAGTGACTACCTTGTCGATGGCGTTGAGCCCGCTGGGGATAAATACGGCCCCGGTTTCGGACACGTGCTGCAAGCCTTCGGCCTTCGGCAAAATGTTTTCTACGTTCGGATAATCGAAAGTCTGATTCGGATCCAACGTGTCGAGCATTCCCTGGCCGCAATTACTGATGAAGAATTCCTTTTTCTTTGCCGAAATCAAGGCGAAACCGTTGGCGTATTCAATCGCCTGCATGTCTGCATAGAAAGCGAGTTCTTCGATTTCCTTATGTTCCATGTGGCCGTTCAGGTCGAGAATTGCGAGCCGGTGACCGTCACAAGCGTAAGCCAGCTGAGTCTTGAAGCTTACGAAAATTGCGGTGAGTGCAGCGCGGCCGAACTTGACCTTGGCGGTGCATTGTTTGTTCATTGCCTTCAAAGTGTTAGCAAGAATTTCGAATTCAGTTTTTTCTTTAGCCATTTTTAGCTCTCCTTGAGTTCCACATTTTTTCCATTCTTTTCTTTTTGAGTTCTGGGTCGATTGTTTCGTTGATTTGAGTGTTTAGCCTCCCGAGCGCGAGTGCTGCGAGGCATTGCGCACGGTAAAGCGGGTCTTCGGCATAGCGCTTGCGGCTTTGCTCATTCGGCGTCATGCACACCAGGTTTTCGACGTCGAGATTGTACTTGTTGCCGTCCTTGAACGTCACAATCATGCGGCCGTTGATTGGCCCGTGTGCGCGTTCGTAGATCAACCGTGCGAGACTCTCGCGTTTTCCGGTCGTGCATCTCCAGTAGTAACCGGAATCATGCCAGGCGTAGTTCCTACCTTCAAACACTATGGTTTCGTTGCGTTTTGCGACGGAATCTGGGTTCACCTGGATGCCGGCTTTCCTTGCGATATCCATTACCGTGGTGTAGGATATACCGTACATCCTGGCGGTAGCCCGCACCTTACCCGTCTTCTGCAGTTCCCTGATGACGGAGCCCGTGACGTAGGCGGCCTGGGCACGCTGCGCCTTGAAGGACTTCTTCGTGACCGGGCAAAAGCTGATTCCGAGGCGGAATGCCTTGTTGTTGGCGCTGTAAAGCGTCCTTCCTTCCGGAAGGATGTTGTTGCGCAACATGGCGATTTCAGCATCTGTCCACTTGTTAATCATCAGAATTCTCCGCTTGCGCGATTGGAGGGAAGAAGCGTACATCCTTTAGCTTCCAGGCGGACTTTCTGCTCTGCAAGAGCTTCGCGGGTTACCTTCGGTTCGATGTCGCGGAAAGTGGATCCAAAAGCGCTGTCTGTCGGAATCATTCCAGTTGCACGGACGAAGTTCGTGGCTTCGCGGGCCATGTCGGTGATGCCCTTGCCGAGCAAGGCAATGGAATTCGCCTCCTGCGGGGTGATCTTCTTTTCCTTGAGGTCGCGCATGGCTTCGAGCATCATCGAGGTTGCCTGGAACATGGGGGAGCTGGATTTCTCGTTACTCATCATCGTCCTCCTTGTTTTCGGAATCTTCGTTGCTGCTTTGGTTGTTTTCTTCGTTTTTCTTTTCGTGAATGCGCTTGATTTCGTCTTCGACCTCATCGTCTACGGGTTCCGCGTCTTTCGGATTTCCATACGTGATGATGGAGTACATTTTCCTGAGGGTGTCTATTTCGTACATTCTTTTGAGAATGTGTTCGACACTTCCGAGAATGGCGTCGTGGATATCGCAAGGCCTTACTTGGTCGTCAATGTCGGAAAAGCCTATGCATTCATCTATGTTTTTCTTGATTCCCAAAACATCGAATTGCGATTCGTGAATGGTGTCGTCGAGGTCGTAAACGCAGAATAAAAGCAGTGCAATGATGTCGTCCTTATCTCCGTCTTTTTCAATCTTTGCCTTGATAGCTTTGCGGATGCGTGACTTCGTCATGTCTTCTTTGGTGCTTCGGAATTGAAAATCCTTTCTTTCTTTTTCTTCTTCGGCCTTCCGTTCTTCCTCAGTTTCTTCGTGGTAATCGGGCAGGTCGCGCTTGTCGTAATACTTAAGGACTTTTGCAGTCTTGCTGTCAACGATGGCACGCTGATTGATCCCGGATTCCTTAGCTTTTTCAAGTTCTTTTTTTTGCCAACTCTCGATTCTATAATTGTATGCTTCGTCATCGTAAGTAATGTGGCCGTTTTCCATCTTTCCGATTCTAGCATTCATGCCTTCGGCCTGCAATTCCTTAACCTTGCCGTTTGCTGCTGCCCTTGTCTTTTTAGCCCAGCAATTCGGATCCAGACAGTAGGCTTTCGGTTCGTCCTCGAAAAGGTCTTTCTGGCAAGCACTGCACTTTGCACACTTGAGACATTCTTCGTGTGCGAAAGGGGCACGGCTTAAATCCTTGTGGTAACGTTCCAAAACTCCGTCAACAAAGTATTTGTCGGTGCGGTAGCAGCTGGTCATTTCCTTCTTGAAGACGTCATCGGGCAAGTCTGCAAGCCTTGCAGCTGCAGCGAGTTCAATTGTGCCTTCCTTGACTTTATTCAAAACCTTATCGCCGGCGTCCGCGAGCTTCTTGCGTACCAAAACCCAGCGGAGAGTGCGGCCAAACTTGCGGGCGATCTGCTGCACCGTATTCTTCTTGTTTACCAGGTTCTTGACTGCCTTGCATTCTTCGTAAGGCGTCATGTTGATGCGGTTCACGTTTTCGCTCAGGGCGATTTCCGGGGTTTCGTCGTTGCCTTCGATTACGTGGCAGGGAATCTTTTCGATTCCGAGCTTCTGGGCTGCGGCAAAACGGCGGAAGCCTGCGACGATGTGGAATACGCTGGGCATTCCGGGCTGAGGCGTGACGGTAATCGGGTTGATGATGCCGAGAGCCTCGATGCTTGCGACCAGGTCAGAAATATCGTTGACGGCCCTGATGTTGTTGCCGTTCAGGATCTTGTCGGCAGAGATAGTGCGGAAGCTGTAGGAGCGTTCCTTGCCCTGTTTCGGTTTTTCAGGCTTTGCATCCTTGATGCTCGCCGTGATGGTTTTGTTTTCCTTTTTCATTTCGATGCCTTTGGATTGGGGTGAATAGCGTTCGTCGAGCCTTTCGATGAGTTTGTTGTTTTCGTCGATGACTTTCTTGCCAGGGAAATCGATTCCGTTGCGCGTGCAAAAAACTCGGCAAGCCCTGACGGATCTGTTCTGCGGGAGAATGCCCATCTTGATAAACTTGATGTCAATCGTTTTCCAGGGCTTATACATCGGCGGTCAACTCCTCTAAATTCGGTTTTCGACCATCTTGTAAAATGCCCGGAGCCCGCGCATCTGAGCCTTGGCGTCTTCTAGCGCGGTGTGCTTCAGGGTGTTGCCTTCTTCGTTCTTGATGATAGGGAACACGTTCTTGATGGTACGGTAATCGTACTGGTCCCAGAATTTCCAGGGGAATGCAAATCCATAGACGCGCATGAATTCCTGGAGGATGGGGAAATCGAAATCAAGGCCACAACACCATACGCGGAATCCGCTGAACCTGTCGGTGTTAAAATTGTCGTAGAACCACTTTTTAAAGTTGCAAAGACCTTCTTTAGGGTCCACGGTGCCGCCAAAAGCTTCGGTGTATGCGGCGTTGCTTTGCTTGTGCCACCATGCCATCGTGGACGGATCGTCGGTGAATCCTGTTTCGCCCATCTTCTTTTCGTCGAAGCGCACGTAGAATTCTACCTGGTTGCCGTTCTTGTCGAAGCCAAATGCTCCAAGAGTGAGTACTTTGCATCCGGGCTTCTGTCCTGTGGTTTCGATGTCTATCATGAGTTCGTTAATCATTGGTGTAACCTCTATATTCGTTATGCTTGGCCATCGTGAGCTTGATTGCCTTGATGGATTCGTCGATGAGTTTCGTGTGGGAATTGGCAAGAGTGTTGCAGATTTCGGTGACGCTCGGGTGCGGCTTGCCGCTGACATCGATTTTGTAAATCTTGCCGAGCATCTCGGTAACGCTCACCACGTAGGTCCCGAAGCTGGTTGCTCCTTTCAGTCTTGTGACGCTCATTTTTCTTCCTTCTTCCATTCGGGTGGGTATCTTAAATCTTCGGCTCCCTGCTTGTCGGAGGGCTTCAGCCTTGCGTTGAAAATCGGGTTAGGGCAGCGGTGGACATCGTAATTGAATGCCAGGAGTCTGACCATCTTTTTCTTGAAATCGGCGATCTGGCTGATGGTCGCGTCGGGATTGCGACGGCGGATATACCAGAAAAACTCCCTGGTTTTTCCGACCTTGGCACAGAGCATTTCGAGTGCCAGGTTGAAGTTCTGTCGTTTCACAATCTTGTCGGCGTCCATCGTTGGCCTCTTCTATGCCTTCGCCTTGTGGGCTTGCTTGGGCGATACGCGCTGCATCTGGAGCGCGGGGTGGCCATGGTCCCACGCCCAGCAGATAGCGTCGGTGCGAGTCATGATGCCGAGCGGTTCCCATTCGCCACGGTTGTTCTTGAATTCCACGAAATACTTGTTGGCCATATTTCCTCCTTAGAACGGCAAGTCTTCGTCGACTGCGGTGTTTGATTCCGGATTGGTAGCGGCGGCACCTTCCTGTGCAGCCTGGTTCTTGTCGGTGGTACGGTGGCCCGTGAGTTCGATGCCGGTGCAGTTCAGGGCTCCCGTCGTGCGCGGAATGCCGTCGTTGTCGGTCCAGTTGTTGATTTCCCAGCGGCCCGTGACACACACCTTGTCTCCCTTGCCCAGGTGGACCTTGCGGGCGTAATTTGCGGAACCCCAAATGACGACCGGGATCCAGTCGGTGGGGCGGCTGCCGTCTTCGCGCTTGTAGTTGCGATCCACGGCGATGGAAAAACGCACGCGTTCCTTGCCGTTCGGCATGGTAGTGATTTCCGGGTTGTCGCCGAGGCGGCCGACAAAAGTGCATACATTCGTTGACATAAAACTCCTATGCGGTGATTGCGTTAGAAACTTGGTTGATGATTGCCTGGGCCTCGCTCATGACGGCCTTGCGGTCGACTGGAGGGAGTATTTTCTTGCCGGCCTGGATAAGCGGCGCGTAAATTTGCGCGAGCTGCTTGAATGCGGGGAGTCTGCGCAAATCTTCGTCTTCCTTGTACGGGATCCACGAATGCGCAATGCGCTGTTCGCACTGGAAGCCGATGCAGCGCTGCTTCATGCAGAATTCAAGGTCGGCGATGGTGGCAGCGTGCGGCATCATTCCGATGTCTTCGTGGTACTGGTGCGCGTCGGCGAATAGCGACCGCAGCTTGCGGGTGCAGCATGGAATCTTGTCGATGAACATGACGGTCATTGCGAGGTCGGCGTCGTTCAGACGCTCGCCGCGATACTTGAACACGTCTTCCTTGACAAGGAATTCTATGACTTGCATCCTGAGCAGTTTGGAAAACTTGTTTACCTGTTCTTGGGTGTTCATTGAACGTCTCCGTTGTCAAAGATGGAGTGGCTGAAGAATTCGGTGCGTGCGTCAAGGTCCTGCTGCTTGAAGCTCTTGGCGTTCTTTGGTGCGTTCGCATTTTCGAGTCGCTTGGCGGTGAGCTTGTTCTCTTGCACCTTTTGCCAAACCCAGTTGCCCTTGCGGAGCACGGCCGCGTGGTTCTTGTATTTCTTGAGCGCCTTCGGATTGTTTTCGAGGTAGGCGTCAAGGATTTCGATGGCGAGTGCCAAGTCCTGGCCGTAGACTTCGCGCAAGTGGTGCCCCTCGGCGTCGGTAAGCATCACGTGCTTGCAGGTGCCGTAAGGTTTCTTGGCGGTATCTTCGGGGAAAAGGTCGGCAGGGGAATCTGCACCGGGCTGTGGTGCTTTCGTCAACCTTCTTACGGTTGAGCCCGATGCAGACCCTTGGTTTACCAGAGCCTCTCCGGAAGGAGAATCTTGGTGGCTTTGCCGAGCCTCGTCTAAATGTTCCTCGCAGGAAGTAGCTAGATTCCAGGTTAGTCCGTTTCCGGACTTAGTCAGTTCATCCCCGGCCTTACGGGTAGGGGCCTCCTGCGAGGGGTTTGCGCTTATCGTACAGGCACAGGATGTGGTAGCAGTGCCGTTGTTGGTTTCTTGGTCGTTAAGTCTGTTCTTGCGGTTTTGATACATTTTGGCGTTGTGCTCTTGAGCGTCGGTCATTCGTGTCGCGGCAATCCCATATTGTTCTTTGATGAAAAAATCTGTCTTAGGGTCAATGCAGCCCGAACAGCAGTCTATGACGGCCTTGCGCCACCAAGCGCCAAGCTTTGCGTCGGTCATTCCCTGGATTCTTGCTGCCATCGCCTGCATATCGAAGCTCACGAATTGAGCGATTGTGTTACGCCTGCGTGCCATACTGCGACTCCTTGAGCCTGGAGTGCATTTCCTTGAGCGCGTCAATGATTATCGATTTCGTAGATGTTGGTTCTAGATTCTTTTCGCGCTGAACTTTGATCTCGTTAACAATCTTTGTCATTTCAGCCGGTAATCTAGCTTGAATTGTTTCTGCCATTATGAGCCTCTTTCTTTGTATCAAAGAATTTAGTTCTTGATATGAAGAATATAGTATTTGAATGAAAGAAATGCAAGAAGTTTTTTCTTTTTTTTAAAGAATTATTTTTTTTATTTTGTAGAAATGGCTATTTTTGAATATATGAGCGAAACCGAAAACAAATATTTACAGAAAGTAAACCTTGAAACTCTTCAAAAAGAGACTGGTTTAGATATGAAAGGTCTCGCTGATCTTGCTGGAATCGGCCCTAAAGTTGTTTACAAGTGGGCATATCTGCATAAAGACAGTAGCCGTCCAGATTACAACGCCATTGTCCGCCTGCTGCAAAAAGGCGCAACCGTTGAAACCCTCTTCGGCGTGGACTACGCCGCCACCCACAAGCTCGCCCCCGAACCTGTATCGGCGGCTCCGTCTCCGGAATTCATTAAAGCGCACCCTGAACTACTCGAAGGTATGCGCGAACAACTCCTGGAAATGGGATTTGTTTCGAAAGATCAAATCGAGGACCTTATTCGCCAGGCGATTGAACGCAAGTCGGGCGGCAAAGTTTAGATTGTTACTTTTGGCAGCCCGCTGACAAAAATAAATGGTATATTATGGAATCGAACGAAATCTCTTTGCCAATGCCTTTTTTCTTCGACAGGAGAACGACGCCGTCATTGCAGGAAGTTGTCGATTCTCTTCAGGGATTTGATGGGATTGCAAAGAGGTTCCCTAAAATTCTTTCCGCTCTGCTCGACGCGCCAATCAAATCGGTCACGGTTGATGTCAACAAGATTGAAATCGGATCGCTTTACGATGACCTGGTTGTGAAGTTCGGCTTTGGCGGACAAGAGCAAATGGATTTATTCATGAAGGAAATGCACGAGAAGTTTATGAATCACAAAGCAGTACCGTTCATTCTTTTCTTCGCGCTGCTGATTGCTGGCGGCATTATTGCATACAATGTCGTTGCTCCCGACGAAGCGTCTTCGTCTGCAATAATCAATTCAAACAATACGACAATCATAAACATGATATCTGCCGACGTGGGGAAGGATGCCGATGCCGTTCGCGAAATCATAGAGCGTGCGATTCCTCGCTCGGACTCGATTAAACTGGCGAAGGATTCCTACAAGATTTTCAGCGCCTTCGGTGACAGCAATTCTCTCAGGTTTAAGGATTTTGACGCGTATAAACTACCAAAAGATGTCGTAGATACTTTGCCCAGCAGCTTGGACTTTGATTCCGTGCAAGATCTGAAAGATTTTGAAAAAGTCGATGTACAGATTCGTGCGGCAGACCTTGACTCCGTAAAGAGCGGATGGGCTGCGAAAGTCCCGGCCGTGTCAGAACATAGGATCAAGGTAAAGGTCGCTGACGGAGTCGACGTAACCAAGGTGCAGATTGGTGCAAACGTCAAGGCCGATATTACGGTCGTCTACAAGTCAAAGGAAAGCAAGCTGGTTCCTGGATACTGCGTAATCCGCAAAATCCACTGATCTTTTTTTGCTGACGATAAAAGCCCGGATTTATTCCGGGCCTTTTCACATCATCAGAATCTTGCGGATTGCTTCCAGGGCCTCTTCGGCGCTGATGCGGGCGGTAAAGCATTCAAGTAAAACTGCGTATATTCGTCCGATAGTTTTCATGCGTCCCCTGCGAATTCCTAGTGTTTTGGTGTAAATATAATACATTTTGTCAAATAATTAGACATTTTGTCAAATTTTTTATTAAAAAATTAGACATTTTGTCAAATTATGTACTATATTTAGGGCATGGTAAACATTCAAGGATTTATCGACCGCGTCGGAATCGCGGACCACACCGAGCTTGCCGCGAAGCTCGGCACCAAAAAGTCTACGGTGGACTCCTGGTCTGCCGGATCGCGAACTCCGACTTATGACATGTGCGTAAAGATGCTGGAACTCGGCATGACCGTGGAGGAGCTCTTCGGCAAGCCGTACCTGTCGAGCGTAGGCAAGGCCCACGAGGCGCTTGACAGCAAGGTGGAAGACGCACTCAAGCGCATGTTTGCGAAGATTGGAAACTTTTAACTGAAGGAGACCTCTATGGACCACAAGGAATACGAAGCCGCCCTGGAAAAGGGCATGACTATCGCTGCAGACCATTTTGCCGAAACAGAGCTCGCCATCTGCAAGGGCAAACGCCTCGCGCTCGAAAACGTGCTGGACTGGCTCACGGTATGCGTGGCGACCGCACGCAAAGACCTGGAATCGAGCAATGATCCTGCCGGAGTGCTTGCGACGACATTGAATGCCATGGACGCCATGCGTGCCGTCTACGAGAAGAAACTTGCGAGCGATGTGCGCCTGATTTCAAAGTCCGTCGCCGAGAAACCCTAGATGCAGGATAGGCCACTTTTCTGCATCGTGGCGAGTCGCGCCGAGGCTGCCAAGGCTAAGCCCGACCTGGGCAAGTACAGCCCCAAGGAACTCGCCGCCAAGGAAGGCGTCAAACCCAAGACCGTCTACGCCTGGGTGCGCGATGGGCTCCCGGCGCTACGCCACGGGCCCAAGGGCGACATCGAGATTTATTACCAGGATTACGTCCGCTGGATGATCGAGTGCGCCCGCCAGCCCGATTGCAAGGTCAAGGGTGTGCCCGTGTGGGCGTACTGGTTTGTCCGCGCCGAAGGCTGGAAAAGCCCGGTTGTCCGATAATTGTTAAAAATCGTCAAACAAAAGCGTAAATCCATACATTTTGTATGGATTTTTGTTTTTAATTTCAAAATTTTTCTTGTGACTTTTTGGCTAAATTTTGATTATTTTAAATTATTTTTAAAAATTTTTGATTTTTTTTATTTTATTTGACAATCATAGAGAAAAAATTGATATATTTGTAAATGAAACGGAGGTTTTAACTATGGATACGGATTCCTAATGTGAATCAGCCTAGAAGAACTTTTTATCTGAAAGGAGATGTTAATCATGGGAACTGATATGTAATATGGCTACGAAAGCCTTTTCTTTTTTATCCGTATTATTCAGATCTACGCTAGGTGTTATTTGTCAGGCGTCTTCTGTAATTGGACTTATAGTCTTGTTTGTCGACAAACCTTGGGCCGTTTACGTGGCCCTTTCTTTTGTTTGTTTGTCGCTGATTTTGTTTGTTGTTGCGTTTTTGTATTTGGTCTCGAAAAGGGCTGAAAACAAGTATCCTGAAGGATTCAAAAGAATTGCGTCATTTTGTTTTTACAGGACTGAAGATTGTGAAAATATCACTTGCACGACAAAAAGAATTATCCAAAGCAAGAGTCTGTGCTTGTCAGAAATAGAGCATAAGTTTAAATGGACTGGCAGGCGTCTTCCTGAAGTCACGGCGGGAAAACACAAAGTCGTTTCAAAAGTTACTGCAAATAACTCTGGCGATTATGATTTTGACGTTGCAAAAATTAAACTTGCCGAACCGTTGCTTTATGATGAATCGAGTGTCATTTGTGTGAAAACTGTTGTAAATGATTCGGACCAGGTGTCTAAGCCTTTTCTTGGGACAATGGTTGAGCATCCGGTAGGTCATCTTGTTTTTAGCATTCTCCTGGGGTACAAGCCAGACTCCTTTACGGAACCGGCTACTTTGCATCGTAAAAAATTAAAATGCGATTTAGCGGAGTTTGAATTTGTGGAAGAAATTCCTTTTGACACAAAACATAAAAGGTATTACGCGGAATACGAAAATCCCGAAATAGGGTATTTGTATAAGATTGAATGGAAAAGGTGAAAAATATTCAATCTATGCTTTACTGGTCGCCACTTGGCGGCCTTTTCTGTTTGCGGTCGGTTCGGCTACCGATTGTCCGACCACCGCAAGAAAGAAAAAGTATCAAAAAGAAAGAAGTATTATCAAATACTTTATTTTTCTTTATATAAATAAATATTATCCTTTACTATAAGTAATATAGTTAAGAGTCAACCCCCTATTTCAACCAGTTGAAATTTTAAATTTAAAGCTTTGTGTTGCTCGAAAATTGTCGTTTTTGTGTAAAAAGTGAAAGAATTTAAATTTATTTCAACAGGTTTAAATTTTGCAATTGTCAAAAATTGGCGGTGTTGTATTTATGGACGGTGTTTGTGGTGTGCGGGCGACGTCCTTCCTGGTTCGATACCCTGTTAGCAAGGGCCTCGTGAAGCTCATGGCAAATTATATGCATATACGCGCGTTCTGCGGCCATTTTGCATTTGGGCATGGTGCTAGGCGGGCGGGGTAAAAAGAGAACGCTGCGGGCCGCGCTGGGTGCCGCGAGCGAGTGCGTGACGATGGTTTTCCGCGGTTAACTGGTTAATCAAGTGGTCGCGCACGGTAGCGTTTTCGTGGGTTAACGGCCCAAATAACCCCTCGATTGCGTTGGTTCTAGGCCCAAAACTTAACCTTGGTTGACGGTTATCTATCCCGAGCGGTTAATCGTCTGTTTGGTCTTGTACGGAACGGCTTTGCGCTTGGTGAAAACGGCTGTCAGTAGGCGGGTCGGATAGTCTAAAGTTAAGTGGTTAAACTCAAAGTTAAGCGGTTCAGGGCACCCCACCCCGCCCAGGGTACCCCCGTCAAAAAGGGTTGCTAAGCCTGGGCGAGCAAATGGGGTTTTTGGCGACCCACTTTCGCCACAATTTTTTGAGATTTTCGGCTGGGTTAACGGGGTCCTGGGTTGCGCTCGTTTTTTTCTTGTGTCATTGCTTAACCTTTAAGGTTGTCTTTTGGTTAATCTTGGTTTAGAGGTTACAAATGGACTACCAACGCCACCAACATTCATACACGGACGAAGAACTTGAATCAGGGGCCCAGTTCGCCAAACAAATGGGGGTCTCTGGTGCGGCGGTATCAAAGGCGACCGCCAAGGGGCGTCTCGATACCTTCCGGAATTCGCGTGGCGAAAAGTGCTACCACAAGGTAGTCTCTGCGCAGCAGTGGACGCTCAAGAAGAATCGCAGCAAGGTAACAACGCCGACACGCGGGCAAATGGCCGCCGGTTACGACAATATCGATGCCCAGGCGACGGCCCACATTCTCGGTAACGAGAATCCGGTAGCCCCGAAGCCTATTTCGGCACCGGTTCAGGGAATCGATTTCGGATCCGTGATGCAGGAACGCCAAGAATTTGAAGTTTCGAGAGCGGAAAAAGAATTCCATAATGCCAGAGTCGCCAAGTTTAAGGCCGACGAACTGGAAGGTCGCCTTGTCGACAAGCAGACTGTGTTCCTGAAGGCTTACCAGATGGGTGCCATGATTCAGGAAAAGGTCATGAACATGTATGTGCAGCTTGCTCCGAAGATTGTTGGCCATATCCAGGAGCAGCTAAGCATGTCCGGAATCGAAGCTGAAAAGCTCCGCGTGGCCATGAAGGACTCTAACCACGAAATAGGCGAAATCATCCGCAAGGAATCGATTACGGTGCTCAAGGACTTGAGCGGACGTACTCCGGAGAACTTTTTCGACTGATGGCTGAACAGCTGACAGAACCGACTGCCGTTGCGCAGAAATTCGAAAACACGCTGCCTTATACAGGCAACGTGGATTTCTGCCTTGGCGGGTTGATTCAGGGGCTCACGCCGCCCAAAGATCAGACGATTAGCCAGTGGGCTGCAGAAAACCGACTCTTGGCTGGCGAGGCGTCCGCTTCGAAGGGCAAGTGGACTAATGACCGCACGCCTTACCTGGTCGAAATCATGGACATGCTCAGCCCGCAGAGTCCCTGCAGCGATGTGGCCTTTATGAAGGGCTCGCAGATTGGCGGCACCGAGTGCATGATCAACACGGCGCTTTACTACATGCTGCAAAGCCCTTGCCCAATAGGCCTTTATCAGACCACCGACGATGCCGCCGCCGATTTTGAACGCCAGCGCCTTGCTCCGACATTTGCCGCCATGAAGATGGACAAGTATTTCACGGGCGACACTGCCGGCTGCAAAGAGTACCCGGGTGGCATCTTCTTTCTCGGTTCAGGTGGATCCGCTTCGCAGCTTCGCTCGAAGCCACTGCAGGTGGTGCTCTGTGACGAAATATCGGGTTGGCCTCTCGACTGCAACGGCGAAGGTGACCCGTGCGACCTGGTGAAGCGCAGAACGACAAACTTTCCGCGCAGAAAGCGATTCTGGAACTCGACTCCGACCATCAAGGGCAAATGCCGCATTACCAAGAAATTCGAAATTGGCGACCAGCGCTACTACAATGTTCCTTGCCCGCATTGCGGTGAGTTGCACGTGTGGGAATTCAAGAACTTGGTGTGGGACAAGGATGCTGATGGCAATAACTTGCCGTACACCGTGCGCATGAAGTGCCCACATTGCAGTGGTGAATATCAGGAATGGCGAAAGACTGAACTGATGGCGCAGGGGCAGTGGGTGCCCACGAATCCGAATGGAGCTTACCCGAGCTACCATTTGAGCGCTTTCTATAGCCCGCTTGGGTGGTATTCCTGGGAAGAGGCCGTGACGGAGTTCCTGGAAGCAAAGGGTGACCCGCAAAAATTAAAGGTATGGACCAACAACGTCGAGGGACGTGCATGGGATGAAGAAAACCAGGTCCGACACGATTTCTCGGAATTGTTCTTGCGTCGCGAAGAATATGGATGCGAAGTTCCGGATGATGTCGTGATTTTGACTGCTGGCGTAGATACCCAGGATGACCGTTTGGAAGTGGAAATTGTCGGCTGGGGCCGAGGGCTCGAAAGCTGGAGCATTGACTACAGAATTATTCCTGGAGACCCTGACCGCTCGGAAGTGTGGGAAACTCTTGATGAAATCCTTATGGAATCGCATTACGAGAAAATGGACGGTACGCAGCTTTACATCGCGTCGGCTCTTGTGGACTCGGGTGGCCATAAAACTACGTCCGTGTACAAGTATTGCGCAAAGCGTGAATGGCGTCGAATTTATGCCAGTATCGGCGCGCGTGGTCCGAATAGGCCTGTCATCAGTCGCCCGGGATCCACGAAAAAATCCTCTGCAGAGAACGCCAAGCTTATTACCGTTGGCACTGATACTGTCAAGGATTGGTTCTTCAATGTTCTTGCGTACAATAATCCTGGTCCGGGATATTGCCATTTCCCGATGAAAGATGTCTATGATCAGGAACATTTCAAGCAGCTTGCCGAATCGGAAGTGAAAAAATCACACATGAGTCGCGGTTTTCTGACCTATTCTTACGAAAAGGTCAGAGACCGTAACGAGGCTCTTGACTGTAGGGTGTATTCGCGTGCAGCCCTCAATTTGGTTGGCGTCGATGTGGACAAGATGGCTGCTGCTGGTGTCAGTTATACAAGGAATCCGGCCCGAAAAGCGCCGGTTCGTAGAGGTTTTGTTGTCAACCAAGGGATGAAACTATGAGTACAATCAACTGCACTTTGGGAAATCTGGCGAAAACGCTGGAAAAAGAAATCAAAAAGGAAATAAAGCAGGTTCAGTTTGCTGCTGTCGGTGCCCTGAATAGGTGCGCTTTTGATTCCCAAAAGGCCTTGCGCGAGGCTTACCCGAAAGCGTTTCATGTCCGTAACAAGACATTGCCGCGAAAAATTGAGGTAAAAAAGGCGACGAAAGAGAATCCTGTGGCTGTTGTGGCCCTGAACGCTCCGAATACTGAATTTATGGAAATCCATACGACCGGAGGTGTGGCTAAACCGACCAAAAGTAAGAGCATGGCTATTCCGGACAAGTCGATTCAGGAACCTGGAAGAACGGCGACCGGCCACATGAAGCAATCGCTTAAACCGTCAAACTTGCTCAAGTATGCCGACACTCACCAGTCGAAAAAGCGTGGAAAAGTTGCGACACCGCACGCCTTCAAGATGACAACAAAAGGTGGAGAGGTTGTTGTTGCTCGCAGGAATAAGGCTGACCGTTCGAAAATGGATTGGCTGTACCGTGAAGAAAAGGAAGCCAAGATCAAGAAAAGCTGGGATTTTAAGGGGGTGGTCCAAAAAGTGGTTGACCAAAAGATGGAAAAGTATTTTGATGAAAACCTGAAAAAAGCGATGGCGACTGCAAAATAATCAAAAAAAATCTTGTGTCATTTTAGCCCTTTTGCTCTTGCAATAGGGCTATTTTATGTGTATGGCCAAAATTTATCCTGTTGAACTTTGCCAGCGCATGGTTGATAAAGCGCAGGCCGCTCTTGAAAAAGCGATGGATGCGGAAAGCTATTCCATTGGCGGGCGGTCTCTTAACCGTGCAAAGGTTAAGGAATGCCAGGAAGTTCTTGACTTGTGGTTGGGTCGTCTTGCCACGGCGAAAGGTTTGCGTCGTGGCAAGGCGTTCTGCGTTGCGTCTATTCCGCATTAGGGCTTATGGCAAAGAATATTGTAGGTGCTCATGGAATCGCGTGGAAGGGAGCTTCGATTGTAACAGAAGCTCTCCGGGCGTTCTTTGCTCCGAACGGTTCTGCAGACCGCGATATTGCCGCCGACCTCGACATCTTGCGTCGCCGTAGCCGCCAACTTTTCCAGAACAACACTTTCAGCCGGGCAATGATTTCGAGTTTCGACACAAATGTCGTGGGAACTGGAATCAAGGCCCGTCCGGTTTTGATGCGGCCCGAAATGCTCGGGCTCACTAGCGAAGATGCTGAAAATTGGGCCGATAAGACCAAGGTGCTGTTCAATCTTTGGGCGACCGATAAAAAGTGCGATGCCGAAAAGACTAACAATTTCATGCAGCTGCAGGACCTTGCGCTCAAGACTTCGCTTCTGGGCGGAGACTGCTTTGCCTTGTCTTGTTTCGACAAGAGTTTTGAATCTTTCGGCATGAATATCAAGCTGCTGGAAGGTGAACGCTGTCAAAATCCGATTGGCCAAATGAACTGCGATGCCATCGCCGAAGGTATTGAGGTTGACCGGAATCATGCGCCGGTGGCTTACCATTTTACCCAGAAGCCTGTCTGGAGTTTTGACGATTATACGAATTTTGTGGATTCCGTTCGGGTTCCTGCGTTCGATGCGTTTGGCAATCCGAACGTAATCCACGTTTTTACTTCCGACCGTACAGACCAGCGTCGAGGTGTTCCGCTGCTTGCGCCGATTATCTGTCAGCTCAAGCAACAGGAACGTTACCAGGATGCGGAACTCATGGCAGCTGTCATCAGCGCCTGCTTTACGGCCGTGCTCGAAAACAATGTCCCGGACGAAGCGGAAGATCTGTACGGCAATGTCCCTGAAGATGAACGAGTCGAAAAGACCGACAGTTATGGCAATGTTATTCCTGGCGGAGAGCAGTCGGCTCTTGAAATGAAGCCTGGGGCCGTTTGGTCGCTTGCCCAGGGGCAGAAAATTAGCAGCCTGAACCCGCAACGTCCGAATGTCAATTACCAGCCGTTTGTCGAGAGCATTTTTGCCGAAGCTGCTGCCGCATGTGGCGTTAGCTTTGAAGTCGTGCTCCGGAAATTTAATAGCAGCTATAACGCCGTGCGTGCGGCGCTACTTGAAAGCCAAAAGACTTTCAATAAGATGTGCATGAACTTTGTCGCTGATTTTTGCAAGCCGATTTACGAAAAGTGGCTTGCGAATGCGGTTATCCTAGGAATAGTCGATGCGCCGGGCTTTTTCGAAAATCCGATAAAGCGTAAACTGTGGAGTCAGTGCCTTTGGATTGGTGACGCTCCGTTCCTGCTTGATCCGAAGAAGGAGACGGAAGCCATCAAGATGCAGATTGACGAGCAGCTTATTTCTCGTGATATGGCGTGCGCTAAGATTAACGGTGGTGACTACAGGACCGTTGCCGAAGCTCTGTCTTCGGAATACGCTCTGCGTAAGGAACTCAACCTTGGCGAACCTGGTTCTGTATCCAAGACTGAAAATTTCAGCGTGACAAGCGACAATCCCGAGGAATCGGCTTTGCAGTAGGTTTGATAATGAAAAAAGGAATGTTGAATAGAATCTTGAGTGCCCGTTTGGCTATCCGCAAGGAAGATGCGAAATTGTTGGCGTCTTCGGATTTCAAGCCGTTATTTGACGATAATGGAAATTACGAAGGTGTGTGGAAGGCTGACGGCGAACCGAATCAGGTAAACAATATCACGTACCGCGAAGATGGGATTGCCGTGATTCACGTCGATGGTGCACTTTCGTTCCGCTCTGATTTTTTTACGGCTTGGCTTGGCTGGGATACTTACAATAGCATCGAAGCTGCTTTTGAAGAATGCCTTGAAAACGATTCTGTAAAGGGTATCATTTTTGATATCAACAGCCCTGGCGGTGAAGTTAACGGCGTTGCTGATCTTGCCGACAAGATTTTCAACGCTCGCGGTTCGAAACCTTACGGTATTGTTGCCCGTACCGGTGGCATGATGTGTTCTGCGGCCTATTGGATTGGTTCTAGTTGCGAAAAGATTTATACCGCAAGCAACGGAACTCTTGGTTCTATTGGTACGCTGTGTGCGTTTACCAATTTCAAGGATTCCGTTCTTGAAACGACTGTCGTCGTTTCTGACTTGAGCCCGAATAAAGCACCGACTCCGGATGACCCGAAGGGCTTGCAGTTGATTAAAGAAGAATTGAACTCCCTTACCGAAGTGTTCGTTGATGCAGTTGCTCGAAATCGTGGTACTACTGCAGAAGATGTTAAACAGAACTACGGCCAGGGAGGCGTGTTTATCGGTGACAAGGCTGTCGCCGCTAACCTTGCGGACGGCGTTATGTCCCTTGATGACGTCTGCGAAGAAATGAAACGCCAAGGGATCAGTAATGGAGGTGCCGTCATGGCAACTAACGTTAAAGGAGCCGAGGGTGCAGCAAAACCCGAAGCTGTTGATATGGAAGCCGTGAAGGCCCAGGCTGTCGCCGATTACAAGGCCCGCGTCGCTTCTATCGAAGATGTCTTTGCTGGTCTCGATATTACCGGCGAAGAAAAGGCCGGATTCGTCGATGGCGACAAGACTGTTGCCGAGGCGACGACTTTTGCTCTTGCTAAAGCGAAGGAAAAAATCAAGACCCAGGCTGAAGACCTTGTGAAGGTGCGTGCCGAACTTGACGAAGCCAAGAAAAAGCCTTCCGAAGCGAGCGAGAGAGAGCGTGCGATTGATGCGCTTGAAAAGAGTAACGCTGCGCAGAACTCTGTTCAGGGTGGCTCTGATGCGTCCGCTTCCGACGAAACCAAGAAGCATTCCGAATGGGCTGCTGAAGTAAGTAACGAATTTTTCAAAAAGGGGTAAGACATGTCTGAACTCAAATTCGACAATGATATCGCTGGTGAATTTCCGATCCAGCGCGAAACTGTAAAAATCGGGAAGAACCAGAACCTCAAGCGTGGAACCATCCTTGTCGAACACATCGAGAGCGATGGCGCAAAGGCTAAGTATTCCTTCGCCTTGTCTGCGTACACTGCCGCTGCAGACAAGACCGTGACTCTCACAATCGGTGCTGCCGAATATGTTGCAAACATCGGTGCTAGCGACACGACTGTTGCGGCCGTGCTTGGCAAGGTCGTGACCGCTGCAGCCGCAGACACGAAGTTCACCGTGACTGCCGACACTACGAACGGCAAGTTGGTTCTCGAGGCCAAGGCTGTTGGTACCGATTCCACCACCATCACGCTCGAAACGACTGCGACCCTCACCATCGGCAATAAGTCCGAAGATGTCAAGGGTGCAGACGCCGTCGAAGGTGGCTTCTTCCCGATTGCCGACGCAACCGAGGAACCTGTCGGCTACCTTCTCAAGGACATCAAGACCGCTGCTGATGAAGCGGGCTATGCCGATATGGCACGCACCGGCTGCTTTGCCGATGCCGCTGCCATCATCGACGAAAACATCGATGCAAAAACCGTCAAGGACAAGCTTGCCGCACGTTGCCTTTTCTTCAAGGGCGTGGTCGCTGTCAAGGACTAACAACAAAAGGAGTGTAAACAATGCCTGAAGCAATTACTCTCGAAAATCGCCACGAACTGACGAAGCTCCTTGGCGAAAGTTTCAAACCCTCG